>NZ_LFLT01000070.1 GCF_001189955.1 Herbaspirillum chlorophenolicum
TGCGCTGGGCGCGGGACGAACGGCGTCTGAGCCAGGCCTGCCAGGCTGTGCTGGAATTCATGCAGCGACACCCGATTGCCGCCACCTGGGGGCGGTCCGATTTGGCATCTTCTGACATGATGAGCATGGAGACCACCAAACGGGTGTGGCAAGCCCGGCTTGATCCTCGGCGCAACACACCTTCCATTGGAATCTACTCCCATGTAAAAGACCGGTGGGGCATCTTCCATGCGCAGCCCTTTGTGCTCAATGAGCGCCAGGCGGGCGTGGCCATTGAAGGTGTCATCCGCCAAGAAAAGCTGGAGACCAGCCAGCTTGCTGTGGATACCCATGGCTACACCGACTTTGCCATGTCACATGCCCGTTTGCTTGGTTTTGATCTTTGCCCGCGGTTGAAGGAACTCAAACAGCGCCACCTCTTTGTGCCACGCGGCACCAAAGTGCCCGCAGAAATCGCTGCGGTGTGCGAAGCCAATGTCGACGTCGCTTTGATCGAAAAGCATTGGGATAGTCTGGTGCACCTGGCAGCCTCGGTCATGAGCGGACATGCCAGTGCGGTGGCAGCTCTTGCGCGGTTCGGTTCTGCCGCCCAGGGCGATCCAATCTATGAGGCTGGCGTGCAATTGGGGCGGTTGCTGCGTACGGCGTTTTTGGCTGACTACTTTGTCAAGGACGCTTTCAGGAACGAGTTGCGCCGGGTGCTCAATCGGGGCGAGGCTGTTAACGCCCTCAAGCGCGCCATTTATACCGGCCGGATCAGCCCGGCGCAGGCCAAACGTGTCGATGAAATGCAGGCTGTGGCCGATGCGTTGAGCCTGATGGCCAACATCGTGATGGCGTGGAATACCTCACAGATGCAGGCGGTCCTGGATCGCTGGTCGAACCGCCGCCAGGTCATTCCACCGGAACTGATCGGGAAGATTGCGCCCACCAGGCTGGAGAGCATCAACTTGCGGGGTGTGTTTCGCTTCCCGGTTGACCGCTATGCTGACCAAATCCTGCCTTCGCGGCCAAATGCATCGATAACTGGCACCAATGGATGAAACCGACCACGGTTTGACGCCACGAATCGCAGATTTGAAAGTGAACAGGAAAGTCAATGAAATCAACGATCTACCAACACCACCTCCGCGCCAGTGCTAGCTTTTCGTACCGTCACTTATTGCACTGAAAACGAGGAGACCCCTACCGGGCTAGCGGCCTCAATCTGGTAACGGCTGCCGTCGTGTTGTGGAACACGGTCTATCTGGAACGGGCTGCGCACGCGCTGCGTGGCAACGGCCATGCCGTTGATGACGCGCTGTTGCAGTACCTGTCGCCGCTCGGTTGGGAGCACATCAACCTCACCGGCGATTACCTCTGGCGCAGCAGCGCCAAGATCGGCGCGGGCAAGTTCAGGCCGCTACGACCGCTGCAACCGGCTTAGCGTGCTTTATTTTCCGTTTTCTGAGGCGACCCCAGGCAGTACCGCGCACCAGCTCGCGCACGTCGAGCTGCAGCATCGTCACTTCCGGCGAGGCTGGCCACGTCCTGGCCACGGTCGACCATCGCCACCTTTGACGATGAACCGAGGGCCCCATCGCCAGTTCCGACGATGACGGCCGACGCCGGCGCTGGATCTCGCATCGCCGCTTCTGACGATGAGATCCACCCTTTGACACTTGAGGGGCCGAGCTGCGGGGGATTCTCCCGGCCGGCGGCCGCGAGAACCGGCTATGTCGTGCTGCGCATCGAGCCAGGCGGCAGAGCCGCCCGTCTCGCCCCTGGCGGGCTTCCAGCGCCTTCCCGACGCTCACCGGGCCGGTGGCCCTCGCCGCTGGGCTTTGCGGCCCTGACGGGCCTTCCTGGCCCGTTTCCGGGGCCTTCCCTGCCCTGCCCCACCGGCGCGGCCGTTGTGGACAGTTTCGGGACAAGTCGGCCGAGGCCGGCCGGCGCAGCCCTGACGTTGACACTTGAGGGGCAGCGGGGCCGGCGCGATGTTGACACTTGGGGGGCAGCGGCCGATTTCGGCCTGGTCGAGCCGTCCAGGCGGCCGCCGAGGCGGCCTAAGTGCCTGATCGGCATGGAGTTATCCACCGAAGTTGTGGATAACCCTGTTAGGAACCCTGCCCCGGTATTGACACTTGAGGGGCGGCCCTACTGACACTTGAGGGGCGCGGTTCTTGACACTTGAGGGGCAGCGTATTGACACATGGGGGGCTTATCCATTGACACTTGAGGGGCGGCCTCTTCGCGCTTTTCCTTGGCGTGACAACGGTTTACGCGCGTTTTTCGGTCATGCTAACCAGGTTTTTAACCGTCTTTATAACCTTTTTATATAACCAGGTAGTTTTAACCAGAGGCTGGCGAAAAAAACGGCAACACGGCCCAAGCTACCGCGCAGCATGACCGGCCGCCGAAGGGGGGAAACCCCCCTTCTCGATCCCACCCGGCCGCAAGCGGCCTCCCATCCCCCCAGGGGCTACGCCCCTCGGCCGCCTTGCGGCCTCACCCCACAATGGAGCGCCTTCGGCGCTACGGCTTAGGAGAGCCAGGCGCAAGCGCCTGGCGGAAGGCAGTAAGTTCGAGAGCTTGCGAGGGGGCAAAGCCCCCTCACACTCCCCAACCAGGTCGCCGCGGTTCGACCGGCCGCGCGATCCTCAAGCATCGCAGCAACTCCACCGCCGCAGGTTTTACGCCAAGGAAGGGGGTCGGCCAGCTCGGCCGGTGGCGCGGAAAGCGCCCCTCAAGTGTCAATGAAACGTGAGACGCGGGGCCAGGCCCGCGCCGATCACAAGCCGAGTTCGGAGTGAGAGCCGAGGCGCACCAGGCGCAGCGTGTCGGCGTCGGGCTTCTGGTAGATCAGCACCAGGTCGGGCTTGACGTGGCAATCCCGGTGATCCTTCCAGTCCCCGGTCAGCGCGTGGTCGCGGTGCCGAGGTTCCAGCGGCTGGTCGTCGGCGAGCGCGACCAGGACGGGCACCAGGTCGGCGTCGAGCGTGGCCCGGTGCTGCCCTTTCGCCTCGCGCTTGTAGTCGCGCTTGAACTGGCCGGTGCGCTCAATCTGCCGCATGCAGATCGGCCATCAGATCGTTGACGGTGGCGAAGCGCGGCAGCTTGCCCTTGCGGGCTTCCTTCATCGCCTCGATGGTGGTGGCGTTCGGAATCAGCGGCTCGAAGGGCAGCGCCTTGTCCTGGGCCACCTTCGTGAGCAGCAGCCGCACCGCGTCGGACACGGTAAGGCCCATCGCGGCCAGGACGGCCGCCGCTTCTTCCTTGATCGCGCCGTCGATGCGCGTTTGTACGAGCTGGTTTGCAGCCATGATTGGTTCTCCGGTTGGGTTCGTGAATTACATTGTAATGCACGCCAAGGGAAAGGGCAAGGTTTAGCGGCTAAAACGTTTAGCTAAAGTGCTTGACGATTAGGACATTTTGCCCTAATATAGCACTTGAAGGCCGGGCATTTCGCCCAGGTCAACTACCGGAGAAAGTCCGATGAACACCCAAGAGCAACCCGTTACCGCTTCCCTGGTCGCCGAGGCCCAGCGCCTCGACTTCCTGCCCGCCTACTTCGGCCCGCGTCTGATGATGCGCGGCGAGGCCCTGGTGTATGCCTGGCTTCGCCGGCTCTGCGAACGCTACAGCGGCGCGTATTGGCACTACTACACCTTGTCGGACGGCGGTTTTTACATGGCCCCCGACCTGGCCGACCGCCTGGAGATCGAGGTGGACGGCAACGGCTTCCGAGGCGAGTTGTCGGCCGACGCCGCCGGCATTGTCGCAACCCTGTTCGCGCTGGGTCAGCTCGCGGCCGAGGCCGCCGACACGGACGCCGGCGATGCCCTGATCGACCGCTATCACTTCCTGCGCGGCTTCGCAGCCAGCCACGCCGAGGCGGCCGCGATCTACCGGGCTATTGACTGATGAGGGGCGGCCCCGGCTTCGGCCGGGGCTTCCAGGAGGCGACCATGACCAGGAACAACGCTCCCCAGGCACCGACGAACAGCTACGCGACGGACGGCAAGTGCCACAACGCCGAGCCGGGCACCTACGGCCACGAATGCGGCAAGCCGGCCGCATGGATCGGCACGAACCACAAGGGGTTCAGCTCGGGATTCTGCGACGACTGCAAGCGCCACGGCTACGAAGCCCGCGACGTGATCGCGTGGCGGCGTGCTGACACTTGAGGGGCCGGCCGATGGCGAAGAAACGCAAGACGCCGGCCCAGCCGGGCCAGGACTGGAACGCGCCGGCGGCCGAGCTGCTGGCCGAGCTGCCCACCGACCGCGACGAGCTGCTGGCCGCCGCCGTGGCGGCCGTGGTGGAGATCGACGCGGCGATCATGCGCGGTGACGGTGCGGCCGCCGAGGCGGCCAGCGACCGATACGAGGCCGTCATCTGGAAGATGAACGGCGGAACGCACGTGGGCAGCATGGCCGACCACGACGCGCCCGGCCAGGTCATCGAGCGCCATTGCGCGGCGGTGCCTGGCGACGTGCCCTTGTGGGGCCAGCGCGGCCAGTTCCTGGTCGCGGATGGCGACATGCGCGCCCTGGTGGAGTACGAGGCCGGCTACGGCGGGCCGCTGGGTGCCCACTTCCAGTTCCACGTCATCGACCTGGACAGGCCGTTTATCTCCGAAACGGGCTACCGCTCGCACTTCGACACGGCGCAGGGCTGCATGACGGTGGACGAGGTTGCGCGCGGCATCCTGGCTGCGCAGCGAGCCGAGAAGAAGCGCCCGGTGATGGTCGAGGCCAGCTACCGCGACCGCCTGGCCGATGCTCCCCTGCCCGCTTGGCTGGCCGGCTTGGAGCCGCCGGCGCGGCGCGCACCGGCGACCGTCCTGGTGCCGCCGGGGTTCGTCCTGGTCGATGTGGTGCTGCCCTCGCATCGGGCCTTCATCGCCAGGCGCTGGGCGGCCGAGGCCGCGACCAGGATCAAGGCGGCCAGGGCCGCCGGGTTGGACGCCAAGGGAAAAATCACCGGCGCAGGCCCGGAGCGAGATCCCGCATCGCCAGAAACGACGATGACCTGCAGCATCGTCAAAGCCGACGATGCCGAGCCGGGCGAGGGCGGGCCTGTATCGCCGGAAACAACGATGCCGCGAGCGAGCGCGGCAACCTGCAGCATCGCCAGGAATGGCGATGGAGGCCCGGCCGACCTGGTGGAGTTCAAGCCCGGCCAGCGGTGCGAGATCGTGAGCGTCCATCACCCGGTTTTCGACCGCTACATCGGCAAGCGCATCATCATCGTGAAGGTGCATCCCGACACCCGCCAGGTGTGGGCGCACGACGACAGGCCGGTAACGTACAAGACCAATCGCGCAGGCCGGCGCGTGGTCGATTCAGACCCGAGCTGCATCCAGTCGATCTACGGCTTCGACCAGTTGCGGCTTATCACTTGACCAGGAGAACGAACGAATGACGAACGACGCCAATATCCGGCTGGAGTGCTTGAAGCCGGCCGAACGCTGGGCGCAACCGACCGGCGAGGAAGTCCGAGAGGTGCTGCGCCTGGCCGGGTTCAGCGGCAGCAAGGCCGCGAAGGCGCTGGGGCTGGGCGCGAAGGGCGACCGCACGATCCGCCGCTGGATCGGCGAGGACACCCCGATTCCCTATGCGGCATGGGCGATCCTGTGCGACCAGGCCGGGCTGGGCGTGATCTGGAAAGAGGATTGACGCCAAGGGAAAGGTTTTAGCGGCTAAAGTTTAGCCTTCGGATTCCGGTAAAGCGAAAAAAGTTTAGCTAAAGTGCTTGACAGGCTAGGGCATTTTGCCCTAATATAGCACTTGAAGGCCGGGCACATTGCCCAGGTCAACTACCGGAGAAAGTCCGATGAGCGACAACAAGATTATGCCCTGGATTGACGAGCTGGAGGGCGCGGCAGCGACCGACTTCCCGGCCCGCCGTGACGAGATCGCGGCCATGATGGCCGAGGCGGCCGAGCTGGTGTGCAAAGCCGAGGAACTGCGCGGCAAGGCGTACTTCGCCGGATGCTCCCTGGAGGGGCAGGCCAAGGGCCATTGGTCGATGGAAGCCGTCGAGCAGGCCAAGCGCCGGGCCGGCTGGTAAGAGCACATGGCCCGGTCGGCAACGGCCGGGCCTATCGAGGACGCCAAGAAGGAGTATTGCGTGAGCCGAGGCAAGATCAAGGGCGGCCCCAGGTGGAGGAACGCCCCGGAGTGATCCGGGGCGCTTGGCCTGGTGCTGGCACACCGTAACCATGCTTCCGAGTGGGAGCACCCAGCATTCAACACGTAAGCGCGTGGAGGGTCAAGCTATGTCCAACATCATCAAGTTCCCCAAGGAGATCGAGCAGCCCGCCGCGCCCGCGCCGGTGGAGCCTGCCGCCGCGTCTGCTGCCCCCAACAAGGCCCCCGGTGCTGGCCTGCTGGCCGGCCTGGTCAAGTTCGTATGGGTGGCGACCGTGCTGGTCTGGCCGATCCTCAAGTGGGTGCTGTCGATTGCCACCTTCTTCCAGTTCGTGCGGATGCTCTACCACTGGAACACGCCTGGCGTGTATGCCGGTTGGTCGTTCCTGGCGTACTTCGCGGTGCTGACCGCGATCACCTACTTCGTTTCGATCTACAAGCCGAAGGGGCTTTGACATGAAAAAACAGACCCTACCCTACCCGCCGGGATTCGTGGAGCCGAACACCGGCCGGGTGGCCGTCCTGGTGCGCGAGTACGCGGCCAGCGACTTGAACGGCGATGCGCCGGCCTATTGGTACAGCGCGCAATCCGAGGAATGGGGCCTTGACCCCTGGCGACTGGTGGAAGGCGTCGATCCGCACACCGCCGGCGGTCAGTTCGACGTGTGCTTTGCCAACGGTTCGAGCCGCACGGTCGGCCCGCTGATGACGTTCTTCATGAGTGCCGCTGACGCGGCCAGGTTGAACGCCAAGAAAGAAGATCACGCGCCCATTTTTAGCCGCTAAAACGCTTGACGCGGGCGGCGAGTTTAGCTAAACTTCTGCACATGGTCGGCGGCTGGCACCGCCTTTTGTTCAACAACCGGGTGTGGAGTTTATATGGGTGTTCTCCATGAAGAAGGGGGAAATTGAGGAAACGGAAAAAAGTGTACGCTAAGGCTTTTCGGCATTTCGCAAAGGCCGATACTGCCCTATTTCCAATCGTTTGCTTTGCCGCCAGAGATAGTCTCCAGTCAGATTGATGTGCTCCCAGCCCAGCGGTGACAAGAATGACAACAGTGCATCGTCAATATCCTTTCCTTGCGCTCGCAACGCCTCAATGACGCGTTCCAGATAGACGGTATTCCAAAGCACAATGGCGCTAGTGACGAGCGTCAGGCCGCTTGCACGGTAACGCTGCTGCTCATAGTTGCGGTCGCGGATCTCCCCCAGACGATTGAAGAAGACGGCGCGTGCCAAGGCATTTCTGGCCTCGCCCTTATTTAGGCCGGCATGTACTCTGCGGCGCAGCTCGACATCCTGAAGCCACTCCAGAATAAATAGCGTCCGTTCAATTCTCCCGAATTCCCGCAAGGCAATAGCAAGTCCGTTTTGGCGAGGATAGCTACCGAGCTTGCGGATCATCAAGGAGGCAGTCACGGAACCCTGCTTGATTGACGTAGCGAGCCGCAATACTTCGTCCCAATGGGCACGTAGATGCTTAATGTTAAGCGTCCCTCCGATCATCGTCCTTAACGCATGGTAGTCCTGCTCTCTTGATGGCACATACAGCTTGGTATCCGCCAGATCTCGAATTCGTGGCGCAAACTTAAATCCGAGCAAATGCATCAATGCAAAGACATGATCCGTAAAGCCAGCGGTATCTGTGTAATGCTCCTCAATGCGGAGTTCTGACTCGTGGTAAAGCAAGCCATCAAGAACGTAAGTCGAGTCGCGCACGCCGACGCTGATAGGCTTGCCGTAGAACGGCGAATATTGGTCGGTAACATGGGTATAGAAAAGGTGTCCTGGTTCGGTACCGTATTTTGGGTTGACATGCCCTGTGCTTTCAGCCTTCCCGCCGGCGCGAAATCGCTGAGCATCGGAAGATGATGTCGTCCCACTACCCCAGTTCGCTGCGAAGGGATTGCGCAATTGAGCATTGGTTAATTCGGCCAGCCCGGCCGTATAGGTCTCATCCCGTATATGCCAAGCTTGTAACCACGAGAGCTTGGCGTAGGTCGTGCCAGGCGTGGAGTCGGCCATCTTGTTCAGGCCCAAGTTAATTGCGTCTGCCAAGATAGCAGAGAGTAATAGCGTACGATCTTTTGTGACCTCGCCGGACTTCAGGTGGGTGAAATGCCGGGTAAAACCCGTCCAGTCATCAACCTCCATGAGTAATTCAGTAATCTTTACCCGAGGTAGGATCGCGCTTGCTTGATCGATCAGCGCCTGGGCGGACTCGGGTACTGCTGCATCAAGCGGGGTGATTTTTAGTCCGGAATCTGTAATGATGGCGTCGGGCAGTTCCTGCGCAAGTGCCAGATCATTCACCTTTTCCAGCTGCTCCTGGAGAAGTGCCAGACGGCTTGTCAGGTAGCGATCGCAATCCGGCTCGATCGCCAATGGAAGTCCTGCATTCCGTCGCATGGCAGTAAATTTTTCGACCGGCAGAAGATAGTCTTCAAAATCTCTGAACTGGCGAGAGCCCCTGACCCAAATGTCCCCGGAGCGCAAAGAATTCTTCAATTCCACAAGGACGCACATTTCGTAGAAGCGACGATCGATTCCATCGTCTGTTAGGACCAAGGGGCGCCAGCGTGCTTTGATAAAGTCGACTGGAGCATTTTCGGGCACCTTCCTGGCACCCTTGAGGTTCATCTCTTTCACCACCTCAATCGCGTCGAGAACGCTCTGCGCGGCTGGCGCGGCCCGGAGCTCCAATACATCCAGAAATTCTGGGGTATAGCGACGCAAGGTATAGAAATGTTCTCCCATCAAATAAAGATGATCGAATGACTCAGGCTGTGCAAGATGCGCGGCCTCATCGATGCTTTTGGCAAATTCATCCCACGGCAATACGGCCTCGATCGCGTCATACGGGTCCATGCCTGCCAGCTTTGCTTCTACCAGTGCCTTGCCGATGCGGGTGTACAACAAGATTTTTTCGTTGATGGCCTTACCCTGCTGATGGAACCGCTGCTGGTGTTTGTTTTTGGCCGCATTAAACAGGCGCATGAGGATGCGGTCGTGAAGATCCACTATTTCATCGGTCACGGTCGCCATCCCCTCGATGGCAAGAGCTACCAGAGTGGCGTAACGCCGTTGATCTTCGAATCTGGACAAGTCGCGCGGCACCATCTGACCGCCTTCACGCGCTATCTTGAGTAAGCGATTCTGATGGACGTAACGACCGATCCCCTCTGGCAGATTCAGCGCTTGGAACGCTTTAAGCCGTTCGATGTGCTCCATCATGAACCGGGAATTCGGTTTTCGAGGTGATTGCCGAAGCCAAGACAACATCGTCACGCCGGTGCCGGGGCGGTTTGTCAGCAGCGCGTCCAAGCTGCGTCGATGGATATCAGAGAGCGGCTCTGTCAAAGTACGGTAAATCCTCTTGTTCGCGCGACTGATACCCTCCGCGCATATCCGGTCGATCACAGATACTGCAGGTAGCATTACGCTGCGATTACGCAGCTGTTGTAATGCGTTGGCAGCAAGGACGACGGCCTTATCTGTCTGCGTCGCCAAGTCTGTCATTTGATGGACGAGGAACCGATAATCCGCGAGCCCGAACGGACGTACTGCCAGATAGCTTCGCAGCTCCTGAAGGTGTTCTCTACGCGTGGTATCTCTCTGAGCGTAATCGCCCCAAGAGTCAGGATTTGCTCGCACTTGACGGGCGACCCACTGCACCACATGAGCTGGCACCTCCCGGTCATTGCCGAACGCATATCCCGGAAACCGCAACATACAGAGCTGGACGGCGAAGCCGAGCCGGTTGGCCTCGCCTCGACGTTGACGGATCAGGGCCAGATCGGTGTCGCTGAGCGTATAGTGCTGAATCAACTCGTCTTGTGACGCAGGGAGGGTAATCAGGCTCGCCTGTTCAGCGGCTGAAAGAATGGAGCGTCGTGGCATGTCAGTGAATTCCTCTAAGGCGGGAAGTAGACTCTGCTTGCGGCATGAAAAGACTTGTAGCGACCTCTCCTGAGCGGACGATACTAACTGGCGATTCTCGTTTGAAAATTTTCACCGATGTGGAAAACGGTAAAAACTGTACGCTAAGGAATGCGCTAGATAATTGACTCCAGCAACCAGCGTGTCGCGCTAGCTATAAACCGCTTTTCGAGCCAGCAACGGGACATTGCATCAGGCGCTGAATGGTTGTCAATGGCAAGTTTTCACATTCGTGCGCGTTGCTACTTCTGTGAACCAACGCAAATCACGACATGAATAAATTGTGTGCACGAGATGT
The DNA here is from genome assembly GCF_001189955.1 of Herbaspirillum chlorophenolicum. GTDB lineage: Bacteria > Pseudomonadota > Gammaproteobacteria > Burkholderiales > Burkholderiaceae_D > Herbaspirillum > Herbaspirillum chlorophenolicum. Next base: position 10,372 of record NZ_LFLT01000070.1, read on the forward strand.
TATAACCGGTGGAACGAAATGCCGCAGAACGTGATCGACGCTGGTCAAAAAAGCTCTATTGAATAGCCTTGGTTTATATGAAAAGACGTCAAACCTTCTCAACCATCCTCGGACGCGGCGGCAAAGTCTCATGGCCGAAGGCGTTGACGGACTGGAAGATTGGCCAACGGGTATTCCTGTCCATTCATGACGGCGCGATTGCGGTCACCACCCGGCCATCGCGCTCGATGAACGGCCGAATATTTTCCACGCGCATCAGCCGCAAATTCAGCTGCAAAAATTTCGCAGCTACCTGATAGCTATCAGGTAGCTCAAAATTGAGCCGGATCAAGTTACCACTGCGGTGACTCCCCTTTAGTCACTAAAGGGCAGCGAATTTCGCATGCGAAATTGTCTTCCACATTGATTCACCCAAAAATCAAGAGGATCAAGTGACCAGAATTCTCGTAGTCGACCTGGAAGCGACCTGTTCGGATGACGGCAGCATCCCGCCGGAAGAGATGGAAATTATTGAAATCGGTGCCTGCTGGGTCACCGAAGGTGGCGTGGTGCTTGAACGGTTCCAGCATCTGGTTAGGCCGCTGGCGCGGCCGGTTCTTACGCCATTTTGCAAGCAATTGATCGGGATCACGCAAGAAGAAGTCGATCAGGCTCCTCTTTTTCCTGTCGCAGCCCGAGCGCTTCAAGCCTTCGTCAACGACGTGGCGTCAACGGAAACTGTCTGGATGAGCTGGGGAAACTACGATCACAAACAGCTCACCAGGGATTCCCAGCGCCATGGGATTGCTATGCCTTTGTTCATGCCGCATCAGAATGCCAAGCGACTCTTTGCGAAGACACAGCGCATCGGCAAGGAGGTGGGCATGGTTCGAGCCTGTACGCTGACCGGCATCCCTTTGGAGGGGCAGCATCATCGTGGACTCGATGATGCCGTCAATATCGCTAAGCTGATGCCATGGGTATTGGGACATGCCCCGCTCGCGGACCAGCGTCAAGCCAGCGCGGTTGTTTCGTAAAGGACCAGAGGATGTCATTCAACGTATTCATCGACACCGAGTTCACCGATTTTCTCGATCCGCAGTTGATCAGCATCGGCCTGGTCGCACAAAGCGGCGAGGAGTTTTACGCCGAGCTTCCCTACGAGGTTCGGGAATGCAGCGAATTCGTCAAGGCCGCCGTCCTTCCGCTCTTGGGATACGCACCACATGCGGAAATGACCAAGGATGAACTCTACCTGCAGATGACCAATTGGCTCAGGCTGGTACGGCCGAAGGACCAAGAAGTCTTCATTTGCTACGACTACCAGACGGATTGGGATCTCTTCTACGATGTGTTGGATGGATGGGTGCCGCCATGGTGTCGCCGCCGGCTTGTTGCTGACCGTATCAATGAGCTATTGCGGTACGAGTTCCACAAGCAGAATGAGCTGCCCGAGCACCACGCCCTCAATGACGCCAGGGCAAATTGCTACGCTTTTCGTGAACTGCCTCCGGCCTCTGCAGGCGAAACCATCGCTTAGATCGTCGGGACAGCACTGGAGACGCTGCTAGAACGTCATATTAGGGAATCGCAGCGTGAAGCGCGTTTTCCCTGTGACGAGTGTACGGTGACGTCCCCTTGGTGGGCCCGCATAATAGCCTGCGTGATGGATAAGCCTAAGTCCAGCGGAATCGGTATCAAGCTTGGTGCGAGACTTGTCTGCTCGGTAGAACCGATCAAACAAGTGAGGAAGATGCTCCGCCGGGATCTCCGGGCCGTCATTCTCGACGGCTACCAGCACGTCGCCGTCAGACCTGGCGATCGATACCGCGATGCTTCCAGCCGCTGGCGTGTAGCGCATGGCATTGGAGATCAGGTTGCTCAACGCGCGGCGGACCATCAAGCGATCCCCCCGGACGATGGCATCGCCCGTCAACTGCAGATTCACGCCTTTTTCTTCTGCCAAGGCATCATAGAAGTCTAAAAGCTCGGTAATTTCCTCCTGGAGCTTGAGCGGCTCATAGCTGGGCAGGCTGATACCGTTTTCCGTCTGGGCCAGGAACAGCATGTCGGAAATGGTTCTGGCCAGCCGCTGCAATTCCTCGGCATTCGAGGAAAGTGTGTCCCGGTAGGCCTCATTGGTGCGCTGCTGGGTCAAGACCACATCCGTTTGCGTGAGCAAGTTGGTGATAGGCGTGCGCAGCTCGTGGGCGATATCGGTCGAAAAGTTGGTGATGCGATGGAAATCTTGCTGAAGACGTTCCAACATGGCGTTCAGCTTGGCCGCTAGGTCGGCGATTTCAACCGGCAACGTCTCGATGGGCATGCGTTCCCCAAAGTTATGCGAAGAGACGGCTTGCACTTTGTCCGACATCGCTCGTAGCGGAGCTAAGCCACGCCGGGCGGCCCACCAGCTGAGCAAGACCACAATCACCGCGGATCCCGCCACATACAAAATCAACGTCGTCTGGAAATTGCGCATGAAGTGGTCATGGATTTCCGTATCGACCGCAACAATGACTTGCAGCTGCTCGCTGCTTTTGTCGTCTTTCAAGTAGGCTTTAATGGCCTGAAATTCCTGATGCTGGCCTGCGTCGACGGAGAACGAATGACCGCTGGCTACACGTTTGGCTGCCGCCAGGATTGGCTGGGTCGCGTCGGCAAGGGTCGAATACATAGGCCGGCCGTCGATCGAGCTGATGTGAACGAAAAAGCCCGGGTGGTTGTGCAATGCTTCGCCGAACGTACTGGTGATGGCACCGGCACCGCGCTCGTTGACTACCATGCGGATGAGCTCAAGCTCCTTTTCTAGCAACTGTTCGTCCTGGTCGGTAAAGTGCTTGGCCACGGTGGACATAATGAGCAGCCC
>NZ_LFLT01000071.1 GCF_001189955.1 Herbaspirillum chlorophenolicum
GCCACCCACCTGGCACGCGCAAACGCCAATGCCTCGGTTGCCGGCATCGGTTTTCCATAAAGATAGCCCTGGATCTGGTCGCAGCCAGCCCGTTGCAGCCATTCCCGCTGAGCCAGTGTTTCCACGCCTTCGGCCGTCACGCACATCTCCAGATTGCATCCAAGATCAATCACCGCACGAACGATCGCGGCATCTTGCGTGGTATGCCCCAATTGCCTGATGAAAGATTGGTCGATCTTCAATTTATCAATCGGAAAGCGCTTCAAATACCCGAGGCTGGAGTAGCCCGTACCAAAATCGTCTATCGCCAGCTTCAATCCAAGTCCGCGCAGATGTTTCAACAATCCGATGGCGCTCTCGGTCTGTTCCATTACCGCCCCCTCCGTGATTTCAAGCTCCAGCAGCGATGCGTCGATACCGGTTTTCGACAGCAAGTCTTCGATCTTGGCAGCGAAGCTGGGATGCAGGAACTGGCGTGGGGAGATATTGACCGCGACCGATGTCGGCGTATTGTTTTCTTGCAGGCGGCGAATCTGCCGGCAGGCCTCTTCAAGCACCCAGTCGCCAATCGCGACTACCTGGCCGGATTCCTCGGCGGCCGGGATAAACTCCATCGGGGACACCAGCAGGCCATTGCGGCGCCATCGCAAAAGCGCCTCAAAGCCGGACAAGCTGCCATCCGACAAGCGCTGCTGCGGCTGGAAGTGAAGCAGTAACTCATTGCGCTCCACTGCTCGCACGATCTGCGCTTCCAGGTCAAGGCGGCGTTCGGCCTGCGCATTCAATTCTTCCGAGTACGTCACCAGCAGGCCATTTCCCAATCGGCGCGCCGATTGGGATGCGGCGACCACGTTGCGCAGCAACTGCGCGGGTGTGGAGCCGTGGCGAGGATATTCCGCTGCGCCCAGGCTCAACAGAGGGAATACTTCGTGCGCGCGATGGACAAATGGCACCGTCATTTGCTCGCGCAAGGCGGCGACCGCATCGTTGAAGCGCGGCGAGCCGAGTTCGTGACGGTACAAGAGCAGGAAGCCGCCGCCATCCAGACGGAAGACGTCAGCCTCGAATTGCCTGGCCACCTTGCTGAGTCTGGCGGAAATGCCGATGGTCAGATGATCGGCAAACTCGTGGCCGTAGGCCGAGGAAATGCGATCGAAGCGCTCTATGCTCGCCAACAGCAGCGAATGGGGTGCGCCATGGAGGTTTGCCAGCCGCTGCTCGAAGGCGCGGCGATGGCCTAATCCGGTGAGCGGTTCATGCGATGCCTGATGGGCCAATCTGTCTTCCACGCGAAAGCGCACCCAAACGTGATAGAGCAAGATAACGGCCGTACCCAGCGCCAGCAGGTCGAACCAGTAGACCAGCTTGGCGATGCGATCGACATAGTGTCCGATCAACTCGTGCCGCTCCAGCAAGGCTGGAAGGTCGTGCGGACGGCTCTCGGAGAGAGCGTCGGAGACCGATGGCTGGGCGGCGCGGTGGATGGCGCTGGCCGCATTGGACATGACGTGCGAGAGGGTGATGCCCGCCCCCATCACCAGAAAAAGGATGGTATAGATGGCCCAGCGATAGCCGCGTCTCGACAGTCCGGCATCTGTCCGGTTCAGCATTGCGTCCTTTCCGTACCCCCTCGCAACAAAATCCAGATTGCAGATGTCCCGGCCAGGCGAACGATGGTATCAACAAACATTGAGAAATTCCCCAGCGACAATTCAACCGGACTGCATGTTCAACACGCCACAATGAGCAGTCAGCCCATTGTGGCGGTCAACGGTCGGCACTCAGGTTCAGAATGCCGCCCACTCCTCTTCTTTTATCGACGCGATCTTGCGCGGCAAAGCCCTGGCACGGGTTGCCCCGGCCTCCCCCACTGCGCGCGGGCCGGCTGAAGACGGCAGCGCAGCAGAATCGAACTGCCTGATCTCCGTCTCATCCAGCTTGAAAACGCTGACAATCTGCGCTAACGAGCTGGCCTGGTTGATCTGCTCGATGCCTGAAGCCTGTTCCTGGCTGGCCAGGCTGATTTCCCCGATGATGTCGGTCACCTTTTGCGCGTTGTGCACGATTTCGTTCATGGTCACTCCCGCCTCGTCGGCAAGACGGGTTCCGACCTCGACCTTGTCGACCGAGTCCTCGATCAGCACTTTGATTTCCTTGGCGGCCGCCGCCGAGCGCTGGGCCAGATTGCGCACCTCGCTGGCCACCACGGCAAAACCACGGCCCTGCTCGCCTGCGCGGGCCGCCTCGACTGCGGCATTGAGCGCGAGAATGTTGGTCTGGAAGGCGATGCCATCAATCACGCTGATGATGTCCACGATCTTCTTGGACGATTCATTGATGGCCCCCATCGTATTGACCACCTCGGCGACTACTTCACCGCCCTTGAGCGCGACCGAGGAAGACTCGGAGGCCATCTGGTTGGCCTGACGGGCATTGGCCACGTTCTGCTTGACGGTCGAGGTCAGTTCTTCCATGGAGGATGCGGTCTCTTCGAGCGAGCTGGCCTGTTCTTCCGTGCGCGATGAAAGATCCAGATTGCCGGTGGCGATCTGGCGCGAGCCGGTAGCGATGCTCTCGCTGCTGTTGCGTACTGCCTGCACCATTTTGCGAAGTGAGGTCTGCATCAGGTGCATGGCGCTGACAATGCTGCCTGCGCGGGCGTTTCGCGTATCGATCTGGGTGCAGAGGTCGCCCGACGAAACGGCAACCGCCACGGCGGCCACGTCCTTGGGCTCGCCGCCGAGCTGCCGGGTCAGGCTGCGCGAGATGAACAGCCCAATCAGGATGCCCAGCAGCACCCCGCCCATCGTCAATCCGATCAGGAGCAGCTTGATGTTGCCGTAGATGATGTCAGTCTCGTTGTTAAGTGCGTCGGCATTGCTTTTCTTGGCCTCCATCATCTGCACCATCATCTTCTCGGCCGTGTTGGCCAGCGGACGAACGACGGAGAACAACTGCGATGTCGATTCGCGCTTGTCGCTGATGGATTCGCTGCGCAACTGTTTTTCGGTGTCTTTGATTGCGCTCTGGTAGTCGAGAAAAGCCTTGCGGGTATTTTCGACGAGCAGCTTGCCTTCCGTGGTGTAAAAGAGCTGTTCGGCCGCTGTCAAGGCGGAGGCGGCCCTGGCCAGGCGTGTGTCGAGATCTCGCAGGTTGGCGTCCCGTTCTTCAGGCGTGTCGGACAGTATCGCGCTGCGGATGGCCCGGCTTGCGCCACTGAGATCGATGTTGGCTTGCGCGGCATGGCGCAGGCCGACCACTTCCTTCTCGTACATCTGGGTCGCCATGCCATTGATCTGGCCGGCCTTAAGAATGCCCATGGTACCGATGACGGCACCGATGAAGGCGACGATCAGGAAGCCCCCGACCAATTTGCTGCTCACTTTCAGATTTGCAAACCAATTCATTATTACCCCCGGTATTAGCACTCAGTTCTAAAAGACGTACTTAGGGAACACGGTTCTCACCGCGTCGGCCCAGTATTTGTGGCTAGGTTTATGCGAATGCGGCTGCTTTGCTCAAAGCAGTCTGAGGCGACGTGCTAGGGGGGATGGGAAAACGGATTGCGAATAGCGAGTACACGGCGCCAGCCACGGCCGTGGACGAAATCAGGCGTATTTTCAGGCGGCGCTAAGCGTCCGGCTTGCTTGCTTGCTTGCTTGCTTGCGCAAGGAATTTTCCATTTGCATGGGAATCACCGTGATCGGTATGCGTGGTGGCTGCAAAGGCAATTTACGAGTGATCCCTGTGGGGAACTCGCTCTGGTCAGGCCTTTTTAATGCGGCCAGTTTAACTGCTACTTAAGTGCAGAATTTGCATTTTAACTGAATTCAAGGGCTGATCCTATTGCAGGACGGACTGGCGCCGAACGTCTCGACGAAGGTCTGGTACAGATTGCGTTCTATCCAGCGCGGCGCCTCATATAGCTTGAAACGGACCTCCGCATTGCCTTGGGATAGCTGCTCATAGAGTTCATTGTTATTGCTGTTGCCGGTCAGGTGTTCCCGTAAACGTTTTTTCAGGTTGAGCGAAGAACCGATGTACAGAATGGGGTTGTGCGACGGAAGTACCGTTAGCGGGTCTTTGAGCGGCTCCGTGTCGCGCAGCCGGATTTCATACACGCCGGCCTTGGCGGGTATGGAACAGTCGAGCAGCTCAAGCCGCAGCGGCCGCAGCCGGGAAAATCCCGATGTGGCGGCCACGTATGGCATATGCTTGTGGCGCTCCCGATGGTCCGGGATGGCCAGCGAATGCCGTGCATTTGTGATGGAGCGGCGCGATATTCCTAACTGATGCACGTTGTTCAAGATCACCGCCAGGTCGTCATCGGTCAGCAATTTGCCGCGATATCCTTGGAACAGGCTCAGGGCCTCCGCCTTGATCAGGCTGTCCAGCAAGTATTGGTTGCGCTGCCGCGAATTGACGAAGAGCCGTGCCAAGGGAATTCCCTGCCCTTCTCCCGTGAGCAAGCAGAGATGGCATGCGAGCCGCGATATCCGGCTGGCCTCGCAGACGATGCCTTGCGTATCAGGCAGCCGCGCCATATCGTCGGCTGCCGCCTGTTGCGTGTATTGCACCAGATCGGCGATATCGTTCGACAGCAGGTACTTCCGCTGGGCATGCACGACTACCTGGATCAATGCGTGCGTCAGCAGATTGCGGGTGTTGACCAGGCGCAGCTTATGCCATAAGCGCCTGACTGGTCCGGGCCAGTCCGCGGCCGGCGCCCCATCTTTGAGCGCGTACTGGCGCGTGAAGTAGCAAGACTGGTACTGAAAACCAAGTTGGTCCGAGTCGCGGCGCAGATTCAGTAAATGTGTTGCGCGTCCCTGCCCGGTACCATCGAGAAATCGGGTACCCGGCAAGGCGTCGATCGAGATGAGCGGACGCAGAGCGATGAAGTCCTGCGACTGCTCCAACTCGGCCACATACTGCTGGAAGCGCTTGGCGGATAATTCGAGGAAGCGGGCGAGCGTGATTTTGCTCAGCAAGGACTCGGAAAGTGTGCGGTTGGCCGGCACGATGTTTGCTCCACGTTCAAGAAAGGGGGCTGAGTCTAGCCCATTCCGTCGCCCCCTGCCCCGCCTCGAAAACCGGTCGTTGGTGGCAAGCTGGTTGAGATGGCCATTACCTATCGGCTATGCCCAATTGATTCAGCAGCCACTCCTTAAACGTGTCGAACGCTTCATGGTGATGCGAACGCCTTGGATATGCCAGGTAATGGCCGATATATTCCACCTCGCGCGTACCCGATAACGGCCTGACCAATTTGCCTGTCGCCAGCTCCCGTTCGGCCATTAATGTCGACTCCAGGACAACGCCAAGGCCATCTACTGCCGCCACGATCGCCATCGAGCTGCGGTCAAAGCGCAAGCCGTAATGGGCCGGCGCCACCAGGTCATTGGCTTCAAACCATCCTTTCCACTGGAACCGCTGCACCGCACACTGGATGAGGGGAAGCCTGTATAGATCCTGCGGCGTGGAAATCATCGTTGCCATGTCAGGCGAGCAAAGCGGAGCCAGGCCTTCCACTGCCAGCGGGATGAATTCATGCGGTGAAGAGTGCGGATCGCCATACACGATATCCAGATCGAAATCATCATCAAAGCGCGCATATTCCGTGCTCGCCGAGACCTGCAGGTCGATGTCGGGATGCTCCCGCACGAATCCCGCCAGGCGCGGCAATAACCACTGGGTTGCGAAGCTGGGGGCCGAATGCAGCCGCAAGGGACTGCGCGCTTCATTGGTCACCAGCGCAAAACCGCGCTGCATCTCATCGATACCGCGCTGTATATGTTCAAGCAATTGCATGCCTTCGCGCGTGAGCCTGACTTCCCTTGTGCTGCGCTGAAAGAGCTTGACCTCAATCATCTCTTCCAGCTTGCGTATCGAGTGGCTGACCGCGCTCGGCGTGATACTCAATTCCTGTGCCGCGGCTGCAAATGAGAGGGTTCGCCCTGCCACTTCAAAGATCCGGACATAAGGAAGCGGCACCTTGCGGAAAGTATTCATTCGTGAATCCGATTCATTAAATGCTGAGTTTTTTTCTTTTGTACGGGTGAAAAACCCCCGCTACATTAGCACCGATTCCCGCGGGCTCACCGATTGGTGAATTGCACACACAAGAACGTTGGGCCAGCAGTGACCTAACCCGCTTCCTACAGGAGACATTCATGACGACCTCGGCGATCGCCGGGCCGATACACGACTCGGCATTGGCAACACTCGCGCACCGCGCCTACCGTATCCGCCGCTACGCCCTGCGCATGGGCGAAGTCCAGGGCCAGGGCTACATCGGTCAGGCGCTCGGCTGGTCCGACGTGCTCGCCACCGCCTTCTGCCATTCCATGACCTATCGTCCGGAAGAGCCGGAATGGGAAGGCCGCGACCGCTTCCTGCTCTCGCACGGCCACTACGCCATCGCGTACTATGCCGCGCTGATCGAAGCCGGCATCCTCTCCGAAGACGAACTGGAAACCTACGGCTCCGACGACAGCCGGCTGCCCATGTCCGGCATGGCGACCTATACGCCCGGCATGGAAATCTCCGGCGGTTCGCTGGGCCAGGGGCTGACGATTGCGGTCGGCATGGCGCTGGGGCTGCGCCTGAAGAACAACCCGGCCTTTGTCTATAACTCGATGTCCGACGGCGAACTCGACGAAGGCGCGGTGTGGGAAGCCGCCCTGTCGGCCGCTCACCACGGCCTGTCCAACCTGATCAACCTGGTCGACATCAACCGCCAGCAGGCGGACGGCAATTCCAACGACATCCTCGGTTTCGAGCCGCTGGCCGACAAGTGGCTCTCTTTCGGCTGGCACGTCGAGCGCGTCAACGGCAACGACCTGCAGGCAGTGGTTGACGCCTTCGACCGCTGCCGCACGCTGGCCGATGCCAAGCCGCGCGTGATCCTGTGCGACACGCTGATGGGTCGTGGCGTGCCCTTCCTCGAGGTGCGCGAAAAGAATCACTTTATCCGGGTAGAGCCTGAGGAATGGCAGCAAGCCATCGCGGTGCTCGACGAACACTATGCGAAGGGAGACCGTTGATGAACGCCGTCACTGAAAAGAAGCCGCGCCTGACGACCTCGGCGATGATCGCCTCGATCGCCGGCGACGACCAGCCAACCCGTCCGGCGCCGTTCGGCCATGCGCTGGTGGCCGAGGCGGAGCGTCGCCAGAACATCGTCGGCATGACCGCCGACCTGTCCAAGTACACCGACCTGCACATCTTCGCGCAGGCTTTTCCCAAGCGCTATTTCCAGATGGGCATGGCCGAGCAGCTGCTGATGGGCGCCGCCGGCGGCATGGCCAAGGAAGGCTTCATACCGTTCGCCACGACCTATGCCGTGTTTGCCACGCGCCGCGCCTATGACTTCATCCACCAGGTGATCGCCGAAGAAAACCTGAACGTGAAGATCTGCGCCGCGCTGCCCGGACTGACTACCGGCTACGGCCCCAGCCACCAGGCCACCGAAGACCTGGCGATGATGCGCGCCATTCCCAACATGACCGTGATCGATCCCTGCGATGCGCTGGAGATTGAACAGGCAGTGCCGGCCATCGCCGCGCACAACGGGCCGGTCTACATGCGCCTGCTGCGCGGCAAGGTGCCGGCGGTGCTGGATGAATACAACTACAAGTTCGAACTCGGCAAGGCCAAGATGCTGCGCGACGGCAAGGATGTCCTGATCATCTCCTCCGGCCTGATGACCATGCGCGCGCTGGAAGCGGCCAAGGTACTCGACGACGGCTCGGCCAGCGTAGGCGTGCTGCACGTGCCGACCATCAAGCCGCTGGACGAAGCAGCGATTATCGAGCAGTGCCGCCGTCCGGGCCGGCTGGTGATCGTCGCCGAGAACCACAGCGTGATCGGCGGCCTGGGCGAGGCCGTCACCCGCGCGCTGGTGATGGCGCGCGTCATGCCGGAATTCCGCCACGTGGCGCTGCCCGACCGGTTCCTTGATGCCGGTGCCCTGCCCACGCTGCACGATCGCTACGGCATCTCGACTACCGTGCTGGTCGAGAACATCAAGACCTGGCTGAAATAAGAACAGAGAGGAGCATCATGAACGTTACCTTCATCGGCGTGGGCGCCATCGGCTTGCCCATGGCCTTGCAGATCAAACAGGCCGGCTATAGCGTGACTGGTGTCGAAGTGGTGGAATCCAACCGCGTCCGCGCCGCCGACAGCGGCATCGAAGCGGTCGCCTCTTTTGCCGAAGCGCCCCGCGCACAGGCGGTGGTGGTGATGGTGGCCACGCCGCAGCAGTTGGCTGCCGTGGTCGACAGCACGAAGGATGTCGCCGGCCAGACCTGGATCATCATGTCCACCGTCGGCCCGGCCAGTGTGCGCGAACAAGGCGAACGCCTGCGGGCCGCCGGCGCAACAGTGGTGGATGCGCCGGTGACCGGCGGCGTCGCCCGCGCCAAGACCGGCAAGCTGGTGATCTTCTCTTCCGGCGACCTGAAAGACATCGACGCCATGCGGCCGGTGCTGGAGGCCATGGGAACCGTCCGCGTGACCGGCAGCCAACTGGGCGATGGCCAGGCCATCAAGGTGGTCAACCAGCACCTGTGCTCGGTCCACATCGTCGCTGCAGCCGAGGCCCTGAACCTGGCGCGTTCGCTGGGCCTGGACCAGGCGGCCGTGCTGGAACTGGTCGAGAACGGCGCCGGCGGCTCCTGGATGCTCTCGGACCGCGGTCCGCGCATGCTGGCCGGCACCGATGTCGAGGTCACCAGCTCCATCAACATCTTCGTCAAGGACAGCGACCTGGTCGCAGCCGCGGCGCAAGAATGCGGCGCCCAGGTGCCGCTGTTGTCCATCGCCAACGCCAGGTACCGCCAGGCGGCCGAGGCCGGCCTGGGACAGCGCGATGACAGCCGTGTCATCGAAACCTGGAAGTAGGCGGAAACTCCGGGGCCGTCACGCAGCCCCACCCTTTACAGCAGAACAATCAACTAGAGAGACAAGACAATGAGCAATCCCCAGGCACGCGGGGGCAAGGCGAACAAGGTCGCCTTTGCTTCCATGATCGGCTCGGCCGTAGAGAGCTACGACTTCTTCATCTACGGGACCGCCGCCGCCGCGTATTTCGGCCAGGTGTTCTTCCACACCAAGGAGCCGCTGATCGGCATCCTGGCATCCTTCGCCACGCTGGCTATCGGCTTCCTGATGCGTCCGCTGGGCGGCTATCTGGCCGGCCATTACGGCGACCGCGTCGGCCGCAAGGCAGTGTTGTTGTGGTCGCTGGTGGCCATGGGCATGGCCACCGTGCTGATCGGGGCGCTCCCGACCTATGCGCAGGCCGGCGTGATTGCACCGATCCTGCTGATCGTGTTGCGCATGGTGCAGGGAATCGGCTTCGGCGCGGAATGGGGCGGCGCGGTCCTGATGGCGTGCGAGCATGCCCCGCCGGAACGCCGCGGCTACTTCGGCGCGGTGCCGCAGATCGGCATCCCGATGGGCCTGCTGCTGGCCAACGGCGCTTTCCTGTTGTCGGCCGAACTGTTCGAGGGCGACTGGGTGTGGCGTGCGCCCTTCCTGGTGTCCTTCGTGATGGTGGCCATCGGCATGTTCATCCGCCTGAACGTGGAAGAGTCGCCTGAATTCGAGGCCGCCAAGGCCGAGCAGAAGCTGGTCAAGCAGCCGGCGCTGGAAGTGATCCGCAATGACTGGCGCTCCATCCTCAAGATCATCGGCGCGCGCCTGGCCGAGACCGGCGGCTACTACATCACCACCAGCTTCATGCTGTCGTACGTGGTACTGGCTCAAGTCGCCACCACCAAGCAGGTGCTTTGGGGAACGCTGATCGGCTCGGCCCTGGGCCTGGTGAGCCACCTGATCTACGGCGCCCTGAGCGACAAGATCGGCCGCCGTCCGGTATTCATGCTGGGCGCGTTGTTCACGATCGCCTTCGGCATTCCCATGTTCATGCTGATCAATACCGGCGCCGTGATCATGGTCATCACTGCGGTCGCGCTGTCGCTGCTGTTCAGCCACGACCCGATCTTCGCCGTGGAGTCGAGCTGGTTTTCCGAGCAGTTCCCGGCCAACGTACGATCCTCCGGCATCTCGCTGGGCTACAACGGAGCCTCGCTGGTAGCCGGCCTGCTGCCGATGATCGCTACCCTGCTCTACGGCGTGACCGGCTGGATCGGCCCTGCCCTGATGTTCTCGTCGCTGGGGGTGATCTCGATGCTGTGCGCACTGTCGATGCGGGAAACGGCACCGGCTGTGGCGAAAGGTCAAGTATCGTCAGAAAACCGCGAGATACATGCATAGAGCGGTCACTTGATTCAATGAACAATGGCGCATGTGTCTCATCCACATGCGCCATTTTTTACTTGCCTGCATTGCCAGCATCGATGGATCTTGCGAACCACGTCATTGACCAACAACAATCTTAAAACTGGTACCGTAAGCGCACATCTGCCGTTTGTCCCGTATAGCCCGATGCTGCTTCCACGGTATAGCGCGCAGACACCGTCAGGTTCTTATTGCGCACCAGCGTCAGTGCCAATGCCACTACTCCGGTATCGCTGTTTGCAGTGGCGCCCTGTGTCGTAAAACTGGTGGTGCCGGAAGTATCGTTCACATAGTTGGACACCAATTGCTGGGCGTTCTTGTGAAACTCGTGACGCCAGCCCAGTTGCGCCGACGGTACGACCTCTCCATATTGGCTGGAGAATGAGCGCTCCAGCTTGGCCCCCAGTTCGCTCTTGAGCGATGTACTGCCGGCCGCGCCCACATTCAAGGCCGCGCCATTGCCGCCGGTTTCCCTGTAGCCGTTCTGGCGCAGGTTGCTGTAGGTCAGTCCCGCAATGGGCGTCAAGGTCGCGTCCGGGATGATGGCATCGATCTTGATCGGATAGCCGCCACGTACCGAAGCCACATATTGGCTGCCGTTGAACTGGCCCAAGGCTGTACCTGAGAAGCCGGTAAAGTCGATCGCACGTACCGTGTTGTAACGATGCGAGGTAACCCCCGCCGAAAAGTCCAGGTAATAACGCTCGGCGGTGTAACCGGCATAACCCATCACCCCGTAAGACTCGGCATGCGCAGAACTGCCGACGTTGTCTCCGGTATTGCTCACGGCGGTATTGGCATAACTGAGCAGGCCGCCCAGGCGCCAGTATTCATCGGCCAGCGTATCCGCCCCCAGCAGCAATCCTTTGTAATTGGAATGATAGCCGCTGACATTATCGCGTTGCCCCTGGTTGGCTCTGCCGCCAAAGGCTTGTCCCCAGAATGCCAGATTGGCCGGACTCTCGCCGGTGGCCACACCGCTGGCGCCACTGGCTTGTGCTGCGCGCAGGTCGTTGACGTGAGCTGCCACCTGATTGATCACTTCGACCGAGGAAGCCGCCGCAGACCGGGTCACAGAGGACACATTGGCGATCGGACTCAGTTGCGCCCCCGCGCTATTGGCGGCTGCAGTAGAGCCTAACGCAGCGGCGGCATTGAAGGTGTTCAGTAGGCTGGCATTGGTGCCGCCATAATTAAACAGCCCATTCAGCGCCGACACGGCATTGTAGGTGCTGGCAAAGTTGACCGGGCTGGAGGACGAACCGCCGTTGCCTGGAGCGGAAGAGCCGCCGCCAACCAGGGTCAGCATCAATCCGGTGTTGCCGCCGTCGGTGACCGATGTTCCTGTTACTGTGCCGCTGAAACCGGTTGCTGAATAGATCAGGCTGTTGGCATTGTAGGCGGCCGTACCGGCGGTGATCACCACCACATAGCGTTGGCCTTGGGCAAAGGCGTAGCTGCCGCCTGTCTTGTTCAGGGTGATCGCCGATCCGGAGGCTATCGTGGTGTTGCCGGTCACATAGAGATAGCCATAGCCGCCATCGGTGCTGAAACTACCGGCGGCTGTCGCGTTATCGGCCACGCCGATGAGCAAGGCCGCCGCGCTGCTCTGATTGTAATTGCCGGTGATGGTGAGGTGATTGTTGACTTGCAGGCTACTGGCAAGGTTGCTCACCGTATTGGTGCCGACATTGATATTGTCGTTGAGCAGCAGATTGCCGGAACCGAAGATGAGGTTGGATCCAGTATTGGTGATCACACCCACTCCACCGCTGTAGCCGGTCAGCGTACCAAAGGTGGCGCCGGTGCCGCCTTTGATGGTCAGGTCGTTGCCTGAACCGTTATAGATCTGGCCGGCAATGATGCCGGTGTTGGTGATAACGCCCAGTGTTCCGCTGGATGAATTATAAAGCGCATAGTTACTGCCGCTGATGGTGCCGCTATTGTCCAGCGTGACAATCGTATTGTTGTTGGTGATGCCATTGTTGCCACCGATCGTGCCGCTATTACTGAGCGCACCAATCGTACCGAGGTTGAAGATGTCGATGTTGCCACCGCTGATCGTACCGCTATTGCTCAACGCGCCGATTGTGCCGCTGTTGTAAATGCCGTAAGTACCTCCGCTGATGGCGCGGCTATTGATCAGCGTGTTGATCGTCCCGCTGTTCAAGATGCCGTTCAAGCCGCTGCTGACGATGCCGCTGTTGTTTAGCGTATCGATCATGCTTGTATTCATGATGCCGCCATGGTTCGCACCGCTGATGCTGCCGCTGTTGTCCAGCGTCCCCATTGCGCCAAAGTTGGCGACGCCGTAATCGCGGCCGTTGATGGTGCCGCTGTTGCTCAGCATGTCGACACGGCCGCTGTTGTAGATGCCAAGAAGGGTGCCGCTGATAGTACCGGCGTTACTCAGTGTGCCAATCGTGCCGTTGCTGTCGTTCCAGATGCCTTGGACGCCGCCAATTGTGCCGGTGTTGGTGAGTGCGCCAATCGTGCCCGTGTTGGCAATGGCGGTCGCGCCTCCTGCGATCGTGCCCTCATTGCGGATGGCGCTGATCGTGCCGCTGTTGCCCAGCGTGCCGATGGTGCCGGCGCTGGTGTTATAGATGCCGTAGCTGCCGTTGATCGTGCCGGTGTTGTTGATCACACCGATGATGCCGCCACCGTTGTAGATGCCGGCGACGCCGCCGTCGATGGCGCCGTTATTGTTGAACGTGCCGATGGAGCCGAGGTTGGTGTTGTAGACAGCGC
>NZ_LFLT01000072.1 GCF_001189955.1 Herbaspirillum chlorophenolicum
CCCCCAGGCGCTCCAATGCCCAGAGAATGGCGCCTCCATAGACAAAGAATCCAAGAACCCTTTGCGTAAGAGCTGCGGCCTTCCCGGGTAGGCCGTATGTACGACCTACCCGACCGATCAGCAGCTTTGCAATTCTCATGATGGCTAAGGCGCCGATCATGATCAAGGCCACTTCCGCGGCCGGCACCAAAACATCAAACCAATCAGCCATCCACTGGGGCAGATTGTCGTGTATCGACTGCAAAAACTTGTTCATTCAACTCCTCTAAGACCTGACAGGCCACTTTCCGGCCGGTAGATTCCGCTGCATCCGCCGCCTCGTAATTTCTCGAAATTTCGAACGCGGGAGCATAGGCCAATACGACTAAAAATTACAAATTTTTCTCCAACCTAGTCATTCTGAAGCAGAACCAGCTGTGGCAGATGTGCCTCATTACGTGCTGACTTTACGACTCAAAATCGGCCTCTTCATCGCCCAATTATTAAGGATCGTTAATCTTCAAAAAAAATTCACTGAAATCACCATCAAGTCAGACTCAATCTGCTTCCAAGCTTAATTTCATAGAGGGAAATCTTCGATAAAACCTATATTTATAGCGGCTTTCCGGCCATTTACATTAACAACATTTAATCTTCCAAAGGCATTCGCAGATCACCATCGCTGGCTAACATCCGTTGAAAAATCGGTGCTCCTGATCGTCGATTTGTGACTGCCAGGTTGATGATTTTCTACGCAAAGATTCATCATCGCAAGGTGCAAATCTAGTTCTCCGAGCACGTTCCCTATGAACATACACGGAGCAGCATGATGTCATCGCCGCAAACACTTTCTCGCCCAAACGACGATCCCGTGGGTGGTCGATAAAATGGCGGCCCGCGACGACCTTGCCATTCTTAAAGCCGCTCGAACTGGTGTTGCCGACGCACAGTTGGCCATAGGAACCCGCTACTACTTGGGCAACGGCAGCCTTCCGCAGAGTACTGAAACTGCATTCTACTGGTTGGAACGAGCGGCCAGACAAGGCCTGACCGAGGCCTGGACGATGATAGGTCGCGCCGTTCCATATGATCTAGTGCGCAGCACAATGTCGCGCCCCTATGAGGCGGTGGCATGGTATGAACGCGCATTCGATTCCGGCGTACTCGAAGCTGGCATAGTGTTCTCACGTTTAGTACTTGAGAATTCCAGTCATTTTGGTCATAAGGCCAAAGACAAGGCGGTCAACGTACTGAAGCAGCTAGCTGAGCGAAATAATCATGAGGCCCAATGGCTTCTCGCCAAGCATCTTGCGCAACTCGAAGATGACCAGCACCATGGCGCCGGCGATCAAATTCATCTGGCGCCGCCGTTGAAAGAAGCCAAAGAACATTGGACCAGGCAAGCAGCGCTAGCCGGCGTGACAGAAGCCCAATACTCGTTACTGGAGAAGTACTGGAAGGCAGGTGACTACGTCGGTTTTTCCGAGAACGCCGCGCCGATGATCAAGTGCCTACTTAAGGATCATGAGGCGCAGCTTCGCTATCTTCGCGATCCCTCTCCCCAGTGCGCATTACTTTCGCTATCCGAAAATGAGGTTACCTTACTCCTGAGGCAATCTCAGCTCTTGTTGGAGCGCAAAGTATCCGATCTCTCATATGCCAGAAGACTGTTGGAGCTTGCTGCTCTTTCAAATAATCATGAAGCGCAATACCGACTTGGGATGCTCCACGCGCGCCTCGACCACGGTTGTCAACGGATATTCCCCGCACACGGGCAGGCGAACTATTTAGCCGCGGTCCCTTGGCTCAATGCTGCCGGTAAGGGAGATGTTGCCGAAGCATGGCACGGGCTCTCAATGATTTACGCCAAGGCAGAGTACTTCCAACGCAATCTCTCTCTATCTCGCCAATATTTAAACCGCAGTGCCGAGATGGGATTTGCACAGGCTCAATTCGACTACGGTCAGTATCTCTGGCGTACTCGACGCGATGGTCCGATGCATGACATCCACGCACTCTCTTGGTGGAAAAAAGCGGCCGATCAAGGTCATCACGAAGCCTTGATAGCCGCCTCAAGATTTTCTGCAAAAAACAGTTCCGAAACATGGGCCGTTGAAATCGCTAAATCGCTGACGACTAAATTAAGGAAGTCTCATCCATTCCTCTCAGCCAGAATTGATCTGGCCGCTGCTTTTAAGCTTTCCAAATCCGAGGCCGTGCTCGTAGATGTGCGCCACGCAGACTGGGGCCATTGCATCGAAGTCGACATTAGCAAACTCCATGCTCGCAGCAAAAGGCGCCTGATCTTGATCGAAAATGCCGAACAACGCGTGACATTGGACTTAATTTCACGCCTGTTTGCCGACGTAAATTCAAGCTTCGATGGTCCAGAAGGTAATTATCGCCAGCGTCAATATCGATTGAGGAACATCATCGCGGACCTAGTGTAACTCTCCCTGATTCCGCTCGGTTTTGATTTGGGTGGTTTCTTTTTTGGCCGGCACCAACGCATGTTGTTGCCGGCTTTTTTTCGGATAGCGCTGCTGCCACATTCATATGGCGAGCCACCCTATGAAACTCCGAAGCAAATTCGACAGATGAAGAAATACAACAAATCCAGAATCAATCGCCCGACCAAAACCAGACTTTTTTTTATATTTACAAACGCGCTGTTGGTAGAAAAGAGGAACACGTAATGTTCAAACATCCGTCAAACGTGCGGATTCTCAAGACCATTTTAGAAGGAAGACACATGAAGAAATCGTTGCTCGCACTGGCTGTGCTCGGCGCGTTCGCCGGCGCTGCTCAGGCGCAAACCTCCTCCGTTACCATCTACGGCATTATCGATACTGGCGTCGTGTACACCAGCAAGGCTGTCAACGGCACTGCTAACGGCACCGGCAGCAAGTTCGGCGTGAACTCCGCGGTGATTCAAGGTTCGCGTATCGGCTTCAAGGGTGTTGAAGATCTGGGTGGCGGTCTGAGCGCCGTCTTCAATCTGGAAACCGGCTTCAAGAACGACACCGGCGCCCTGGATGACTCCAAGACTACCAACACTCTGTTCCGTCGTAAGTCCGTCGTCGGTCTGGCCGGCGGCTTCGGTACCGTCCTGCTGGGTCGTCAAACCGACTTCGCTGACTCCATCTCTTACCTGACCTCTGTTGCCGACTTCGGCTTCATGACCGGCTCCGTTGGCCATAACCTGGACCGCCTGGAAGGTACCCGTAGCAACAACTCCGTGAGCTACACCACCAACAACATGGGCGGCTTCACCGGCAACCTGTTCTACGGCTTCGGCGAACAGGCTGGCCGCACTTCGGCTGGCCAAGCATTCGGCATCGGCGGCAAGTACGACAATGGCCCGCTGGGTCTGGGTATCAACTACTTCCAATCG
Organism: Herbaspirillum chlorophenolicum; assembly: GCF_001189955.1. GTDB lineage: Bacteria > Pseudomonadota > Gammaproteobacteria > Burkholderiales > Burkholderiaceae_D > Herbaspirillum > Herbaspirillum chlorophenolicum. The sequence continues at coordinate 3,374 of NZ_LFLT01000072.1, forward strand.
AAGCAAGGCGCAACCCCGGCCGACACTTCGCTGCTGATCGGCACAACCAACGCTGGCGACGTCAACAACTCCGGCAACAGCGCAGCTAAGGTGCTGAACGTTGCAGCCAGCTATCAATTCGGCCCGGCCCGCGTGTATGCAAACTACAACCGCGTGAAGCAAGATCTGAACACCGCCAGCCCGACCGCTCTGCCGTCCAAGACCCTGGGTTCCGCGAACAAGGCCGACATCTATGAAGTCGGTACCGCCTACTCCCTGACCCCGAATCTGAAGCTGCTGGGCGCCGTCACTCACACCCGTGCTGACTTCAACTCGTCCTCCAAGGGCAAGCTGACTCAAATCAGCCTGGGCACCGACTACTGGCTGTCCAAGCGCACCGACCTGTACGCGTTCCTGGCTAACATCCGTGCTTCGGACATGGCCAACAGCGGCGTGTATGGCGATGCGACCGGCAATGCTGCTACCGGCGGCGCTGATGCCAGCCAGACTCTGGTGGCTGTGGGCGTTCGTCACAAGTTCTAAGCAATACTCACCACCGACATCGCGGGTTGGTCGCGATGTTGGATCGGTAAAAGAAAGGCTTGCCCACGCAAGCCTTTTTTCTTTTCCATCAAATTATTTTCAAATATTTCCGCGGAGTCATCGGCTAATTTTTGATGGCGTGGTACAGTTTTCCAGCTACGCATTGGATAGAAAAGTAGAGATTCAATCTCCCTTTTTTCCATGCCCCCCTCAACAAATCTCACCAGTCTTGCAGCGTTTCTGGATTCGTCTGGTCTGCATAGAAATGCGTCCGCTGCACTCTCAAAGACTGGGTTAATTTTCTGCGTTAGAAACATGACGGCGATAAAACTGCTGATCGTCGAAGACAACGAGCGCGTAGCGCTATTCCTAAAAAAAGGACTCTCTGAGTCAGGATACGAGGTCCATCACGCCGACAACGGTCGTGACGGGATGCTGCTTGCCGCAAGCACACCTTACGAAGCCATCATCATGGACCGCATGCTTCCGGGAGGCATCGACGGACTGAGTATCATTGAAGCTCTTCGAAAAACGGGCAATAACGTTCCGATCTTGATTCTCAGCGCCATGGCAGAGGTCGATGATCGGATTAAAGGACTGCAGAGTGGCGGAGACGATTACCTGATCAAGCCGTTCTCGTTTGGTGAACTATTGGCCCGTGTGGAAGCTATCATCCGGAGATCCAGGGAGCTGACCGAGAGAACGTATCTCGTGGTCGGTAACTTGCACATGGACATCATGAAGCACAAGGTCTACCGGGACGGAAAGGCAATATTGCTTCAACCGCGGGAATTTCACCTTCTCGAGTATCTGATGCGTCATGCGAACAAAGTGGTCACACGCACGATGCTCTTAGAGAATGTCTGGGATTACGATTTTGATCCGCAGACCAACGTGGTCGACGTGCACATCAGCAAGTTACGGCAGAAACTAGATATCGACTCACTGCCGCCCATGCTCAAGACTATTCGAAACGCCGGCTACATGCTTACCGATGAATAGGCTCTTTAAGTTCTCCGCTCGAACTGTCGCCAGCTGCTACGTCGTATTCAGCCTCTTGGCGCTTGCTGCCTTTGCCACACCACTTTGGTATGCATGGCAGGAATTTGTCGAGCAGGACTGGCGCCATATCCTGCACGCTGACAGCGAGAGATTGCAGCGCGTGTATGACGAAGAAGGAGTTGATGCGTTGAGCAAGCGGATCGATTCCCGGGTTGGGGCGATCCCCGGCGGCTCCGAAGACATTGTTCTGCTGACCGACCAGAACATGCAGCGCCTGGCGGGCAATCTTCCCTCCTGGCCAACTGAAATCAGTACGGTCGCCTCCAGCGGGAGGTTTGTCGTCGACATCAATGGCAGCAATACCCGGATCCTTGCCAGACATCTCATCCTGAATGGCCGATTTCATCTGCTGGTCGCTCACGACATTAACAGATACCGGTTACTCGAAAATATGTTCATCGGCGGCCTTGCGGCTTCCGGGACCATCATTATTCTTCTCGGAATAGTAGGCGGCGTTGCGATTCGACGTAGCCTTCTTGCCAAGGTCAAAGACATCGATCAGGCTGCTACGGCCATCGTGCAGGGAGATTTCACGCACCGCTTGCCACATCATGGCGGCGAAAGCGAATTGGCAAGCCTGGCTAAGACCGCGAATCTCATGTTGGATCAGATTGAGCAACTGATGAAGGGGGTCATCAACGCATCTAACTCGATTGCCCATGATCTACGAACACCATTGGCAGAACTACGTTCCCGCTTGGAAGATCTTGCTCGACAGGAAAAAAACTCCGAGGAAATTGAAGGGGCTATCGAAGACGTCGACCGCGTCATCTCAATTTTTAATGCCCTACTGCGGCTAGTCGAAATCGACACTGGTGCTAGAAGAGCGGGCTTCTCCACCATGAATGCAGCGGCGGTCGTTGCGGATGTCTGCGAATTTTACCGGCCACTGGCAGAGTCCACCGGAAAGATTATTGATCATCGCCCCTCTGGCCCACTGCACATAAAAGGCGATGCTTTGCTGTTGGCACAAGCCGTGGCCAATCTGATCGATAACGCTCTGAAATTTATCCCGATCGGCGGGAAGGTAACACTGAGCTGTGTACAGCTCGACGACGGCCGCCTATTGGTACGTGTGAGCGACAATGGTCCCGGCATTCCTGATACTGAATTGCCCAAAGTGCAGCAACGCTTCTATCGCGGCGATGCTAGCAGATCAACACCAGGCGTCGGCTTGGGCCTCAGCCTGGTGGCGTCTGTCGCTAGACTACATGGTGGTTCCTTGGAACTCTCGAACAACCATCCTGGACTACGGGCCGTCCTGATACTGCGCACTGCAGCGGTATCAGAATAGTCTTTGCCAATATCGGCAAGCCCCCCGATCAATGGCCGCGGTACAGCGGGTTGGTGCCCAGGTAGACGGTTGCGTTGGCTCCGTCAAAGCCTTGCGGGGCGATCTTCGAGAACGAGAACGGCTGCATGCCGAAGGTATCGAACTTCCAGGTGAAGCTCTTGCCGTGCGAGACGAACTTCACGACTTCGCCCTGAGCGACGTTGACGTACTTGGTCGAATTGCTCATGGCGATTTCGCGCTCCGGCATCGCGCTATTGGCGGGAGTGCCAAACGGGTCTGCGACTTGAGCGATGGCATTGGCGCCGGCGAAGGACATCAGCAGGGTTGCGGCAATTGCGGCCTTGGAAAAATTGAACTTCATGGTGAACCTCCTTTGGGGTGAAATATCGTTTTGACGATGAGTTCATTGTAGAGAGGCACCAATTACCAAAATCGAACTAAATTATTACGATTGCGTAATAATTTTGGATCCAAAAAAAAAGGACGCATTAATGCGTCCTCCCTCTTTAACTCCTCGCGATTTCAGTCGTTCCGTGAAACCACCATATCAAGTGGTTGCATGCTTTCTTTCGCTCGCTCCTTGCTAACCAGCTTGATACTGGGTTCCGTCGAAAAGAAGTGCTCTGCAATTTGATATTCCAAGAACGTCTCCTTCTTCATTCCTACCGAAATAAAGACGTCTTCGGTTTTTTCGGCGGTGATCCTGATCCGGTACACCCCTTGCCGAATCTTGATGCGAGCAAAGCTCTTCGGCCCAAGCTCCGCAAGAAATACATCATTCACAAACAACTTAGCCTTGACGCTACGCTGCTGCGCATATGGCCTCGTTATGTAGAGATAGCCGAATCCCTCCGGCGCCGGCGTCAGCGCCTTGGCCTCATCTTCATGCTCATCGTCATGCACCGGAACCGCGACACAACGCGCGTGCTGCTGCTGTATCGTACACGGCACGGTGTCACGTGCGGGGGTCGCACAAGCAGAAATCAAAGTTGCTAATGTGGCTATCAATGATAGTTTGAGCCAACGGCTAGTGTTGATGATCATTTTCGTCCTCCTTACCGATCGGAGAAAAGGTGTGCTGTTCAGCCGCCTGCTCGCATGGCAGGTCTTCCAATTGAATGGTGACGTGATGAATGTCGAATTTTTCAGCTAACAACTTACGGATCTTTCCGAGTACTTCGATGTTGTATGTGCGGGGGTCGTAGACAACGTGAGCAGTCAAACTCACCTTGTCGTTCGAGATGGACCAGATGTGAAGATCGTGAATTGATTGAGCTCCTTCAACTCCCAGGATTGCTTCCTGGATTTCGTCGGGATTCACGTGTGCAGGTGTTGCCTCCAGCAAAACGTTGATACTCTCTTTCAGCAACGTCCATGTACGCGGCAGCACCCACAGACCGATCGCTACGGCGATGACGGTATCTACCCAATCCCAACCGGTGAATCGGATGATCAGCGCACCTGCGATGACGCCCACCGATCCCAGCATGTCGCTCCATACTTCCAGATACGCCCCTTTAACGTTCAGGCTTTCATCTTTTCGCGACGTCAACATGCGCATGCTGATCAAATTAATAATCAGCCCCAGAACGGCCACTACAAGCATAGCCCCCGACTGAATCTCTGGAGGTGACGTAAATCTCTTGTATGCCTCGACCAGGATGTAGATTGCCACTGCGAAGAGCATAACCGCATTGAAAAGCGCGGCCAGGATCTCGTAACGTGCATAACCAAAAGTGCGCTTCGCATCTGCCGGTCGCTTGCCGATCCGGATTGCGAATAGAGCGATCGCCAACGCTGCACTGTCTGTAAGCATGTGTGCAGCGTCGGAGATCAACGCAAGGCTTTGGGTAAGAACACCCGCAACGGCCTCTGCAATCAGAAACGTCGACGTCAGGGCCAGTGCGATCTTCAGCGCCCTTTCATTACCTCCTTGCGGAGGAACGTGCGAATGTCCTTGTCCCATTTTTTCCTCTTAGTTTGCGGTAGAAGAACGTTTTACCCAGAACTTCCAGAACGGTCGACGTGTTCCGGTTTCTGCCGGTGCCTCATCTTCGTCCTTGTTATGTGCCAACTTATACAGCAGCGGCAACACCAGCAGCGTCAACGCGGTCGAAGACAGAATGCCGCCGATAACAACAGTCGCCAGCGGACGTTGTACTTCTGCGCCCGTTCCAGTAGCCAGTGCCATCGGAACAAAGCCCAGCGACGCAACCAGCGCGGTCATCAGAACTGGACGAAGACGCGTCATCGCCCCTTCATGAATGGCCTGATCCAGCGACCGACCTTCTTCACGCAAACTACGAATGAAGGAAATCATCACCAAACCGTTCAGCACCGCCACCCCTGACAACGCGATGAAACCAACTGCTGCCGAAATCGACATCGGAATATCGCGCAGCGCCAGAGCAAGAATGCCCCCGGTGAGCGCGAATGGGATACCCGTGAACACCAACATACCGTCCTTAGCGTTGTTGAACATGACAAACAGCAGCACGAAGACCATCAACAAGGCCACCGGAATCACGATCTGAAGACGCTGCGTAGCAGACTGCAAGTTCTCAAACTGCCCGCCCCAGGTGGTCCAATAGCCAGTGGGGATCTTGACTTGGGCCTGCAGCTGGCGCTCTGCATCTGCAACGAAGCCACCCAGATCTCGGCCACGGACGTTGGCGCTAACCACAATACGGCGCTTACCATCCTCTCGGCTAATCTGGTTCGGCCCCGGGGCGATGTCCAGCGCAGCAACCTCACCCAACGGAACATAGCTGGTCCTGGTGTTTCCGTCCTGCAGCGGCAACGCTATTGGCAACCGGCGGATGGCTTCCAGGTCCGTCCGAGAGTTATCAGGCAGACGGACGACAATACCGAATCGACGGTCGCCCTGGAACAGGGTTCCGGCTTCCTTACCGCCAATGGCCGTGGCAATCGTGTCCTGAATGTCGGAGACATTCAGACCATAACGCGCGGTCTTCTGGCGATCGATGTTGACGGTCAACATCGGCAAGCCGGTCGTTTGCTCGATCTTCACCTCGGTGGCGCCTGGAATCTTCTCTAAGACAGCCGAAATCTTGCCAGCGGTCTCGTTGAGCACGTTCATGTCGTCGCCGAAGATCTTCACCGCCACGTCGCTTCGAACACCCGAGATCAGCTCATTGAAGCGCAACTGAATTGGCTGCGAGAACTCGTAGTTATTGCCTGGAATCTTCGAAACTTCTTCCTGGATAGCAGTCAACAGCTCCGCGTGCGTTCGCTTCGGCTCAGGCCACTGAGCCTCGGGCTTCAGCATGATGTAGCCATCAGAAATGTTAGGCGGCATCGGATCGGACGCAACTTCTGCCGTACCAGAACGAGCAAAGACTCGCTCTACCTCCGGGAATTTCTTCTTCAGCGTCTTCTCGATCGTCTTTTGCATTTCGATGGACTGCGTCAGACTGGTGCCAGGAATACGGAGTGCCTGAATGGCGATATCACCTTCATTCAGGCTAGGCACGAACTCTGACCCCAGACGGGTAGCCACCACGCCGCAAACGACGATCAGTGCAGCGGCAAAGGTCAGAACCACTGCCTTGTTCTCCATGATGACCTTCAGCATCGGCTCGTACAGCCGCTTCGCCCCCACCATGATGAAGTTCTCTTTTTCAGCGACCTTTTCGCCGATGAACAGAGCGATAGCTGCAGGAATGAAGGTCACCGACAGAATCATTGCGCCGATCAGGGCTGCAACGACCGTAAATGCCATCGGCGTAAACATCTTTCCTTCGACGCCGGTCAGAGCAAACATCGGCAGGTAGACGATCATAATAATGATCTGGCCGAACAGCAGCGGCCGGCGAGCTTCCTTGGCCGCAGCGAAAACTTCATGGAATCGTTCGCTGCGAGTCAATGTGCGACCGTGGTGTTCCTGTGCATGAGCCAGTCGCCGGACGCAGTTCTCCACGATCACGACGGCGCCGTCAATGATGATGCCGAAGTCGAGTGCGCCTAAGCTGAGCAAGTTTGCGCTCACCTTATTGGACACCATACCGGTGAAGGTAAAGAGCATGGCCAACGGAATCACGGTTGCCGTGATGATCGCCGCCCGGATGTTCCCCAGGAAGACAAACAGCACCGCCACCACCAGGAGTGCACCTTCGACCAGGTTCTTCTTCACCGTTGCAATCGCCTTGTCGACCAGAACGGTACGATCGTAGACTGTGACAGCTTCAACGCCTTGGGGCAGCGTACGGTTGATTTCCTGCATCTTCTTGTCGACCGCTTGCGAAACCTTACGGCTGTTCTCGCCGATCAGCATGAAGACCGTACCCAGCACCACCTCACGACCGTTCTCGGTCGCAGCACCCGTACGCAACTCCTTACCGATGTCTACGTTGGCGACATCGCGCACACGGATGGGGATACCTTTCACGTTGGAGAGGATGATGTTGCTGATGTCCTCGATAGAGCCCACCTGCCCTGGCGCACGAATCAGGTATTGCTCGCCGCGGCGCTCAATATAGCCGGCACCGACGTTGTTGTTATTCTTCTCTACAGCCTTGACGATGCTATCCATTGTCAAGCCATAGGACGCCAGCTTCTCAGCCGAAGGAGCGATCAGGTATTCCTTGGCATAGCCACCGATGGTGTTGATTTCGGTGACGCCCGGAACCAAGCGCAATTGGGGCTTGATGACCCAATCTTGGATCTCTCGCAGGTCCGTGGCCGTATAGGGCGTTCCGTCCGCCTTTCGCGCGTCGTCCTTGGCCTCGACCGTCCACAGGTAGATTTCGCCAAGACCCGTCGAAATAGGCCCCATTCCAGGGTCGATCCCTGACGGAAGCTGGCTTCTTGCCTGCTGAATGCGTTCATTAACGAGCTGGCGGGCAAAGTAGATGTCGGTGCCGTCCTTGAACACCACGATAACCTGAGACAGGCCGTAGCGCGACATGGATCGGACCTGCTCCAGATTGGGCAGGCCGGACATTACTGTCTCGATCGGATAGCTAATACGCTGCTCGGTCTCCAATGGAGAATAGCCTGGTGCGGCCGTGTTGATCTGCACCTGCACATTAGTGATATCCGGTACCGCATCGATGGGCAGCTTCTGATAGCTGTACACACCATATGCGCCCATCCCGAGCACCGCGAGCAGGACCAGCCATCGATGCTCGATGGCGAAGCGAATAATTCGTTCAAACATGATTGTCGTCTTTCTCGAAAACGCCAGATTTAATGGCCGTGTTCTGCGGTGCCCTTACCCAACTCAGCCTTAATGGCGAAGCTTCCGGTAGCGGCATATTCGACACCTGCGTCCAGACCGGACTTGATCTCCACGAACTTCCCATTGGAGCGGCCGAGCGTGACCTCCTGCGCTGCGAATCCACCTGGCATGCGCACGAACACGACGCTCTTTTCATCGACGGTCTGGATTGCATCAGCAGCCACGGCCACCGGCACTTGGCCTTCGTCCGAAACGACTTCAACGTTCACGAACAGACCTGGACGCCAGCTGTCATCTTTGTTGGGCAGAACGACATGAGCTTTCGCGGTTCGGCTTTGCTCACCGATCAGGGATCCAACGTAAGAGATCTTCCCGCTGGCGCTCGAGTCAAAGGCGGTGGCGCGTACAACGACCTTTTCGCCTACACGCACGATCTGCATGTCCTTGGGCGTAACGATGATCTCTGCCCACACGCTGGAGAGGTCAGAAATCAAGAACGCATTTGCGTCTTCTCGTACCGCTTCACCAAGACCCAGGTGCTTTTCGACCACCGTGCCATCGAAGGGCGCACGAATTTCGTAGCGATTCAAACCACCCGAAGAAGGCGAAGCTCCGATAGCACGAAGTTTTTGCTGCGCGTTGCGCACTGCGACTTCTGCTTCGTGCAGCGTTGTCTGTGCTTGCAGATAGTCTTGTTCAGCAGAGATCTTCTGCTCCCACAGGCCCTTTTCTCGCTGATAAGCGGTCTTTGCCAGGGCGAGGCGCTGCTCAGCGTTCAACAACTCCGAGCGCTGTTCCGAAATAGCGCTACTGATGACTACAGCCAGTACCTGCCCCTTTTTCACCTTCTGGCCGAGGTTCGCAGAAACGGATTCCACGATACCGGCGACTTGGGGGACGACGTGGGCGGTGCGATCTTCGTTGAATCGGATTTCACCCGGCAGCTGCAAACTGCTGTTCATCTTCATCGCGCCGGCCGTCTTTACCTGAATGCCAGCCGATGCCATCTGCTCCTTGTTCAACTCGATCTTCCCCTCCTCTTTGGAAAGGGTGAACTGGTGCGAGCCAGCGGGGGTCGATGCGTCGAACTTGATGTCAAACAGATGCGGCTCTTCGACCGGCGTAGTCGCCTTCAGAGAGTCCTTCTCTACCTGGAACTCCAACTTCTCAGCCGTCTTTCCTGGTCGGGTCAGCGTTGCCGCCAACTTCACGACAGTAGGGGAAAGTGGTGTATCAGATTGATAGGGATAGACCACCAGGGCGCCATCGCTCTCAGACAGCAATACTTCGAAGGATGAAGCGCCTACCTTAAAGAGCGAGCCTCCATGCGGCCCCTTGCTGGGTGCGGCGCTGTGGTGCTCGCCATCACCATGCTCGGCGGAGTCCTTATGCTCGCTACTTTTGTCTTCGCCGTGGTGCTCATTGTCCTTATGGCCACCTTCTTCTTGGTGCGCAGACGATTTTTCTCCGCCCCCGCCCGAGCTGCCCCCCTTCATCAGGGTTACGCCGGACAAC
>NZ_LFLT01000073.1 GCF_001189955.1 Herbaspirillum chlorophenolicum
GCGCTATTTTTAGCTTCGAGACGCCGCCAATTCATTCGATAGAAACGCCGCTTTCGGATGAGGGCCGCCAAATTCTCCATATCGATGACCACCATTCTGTTTTCGCAGCCTTCACCCACGTGGCATCTGTTTCCATCACACATATTCCCGATCATGAACTCCTCATCAGGAGGTTCGGCTGGGTTCCGACAGCTGCTCCCGTCGCCCAGTGGAGTCAAGAGCCGAAGATCCACATGCTTCATTCGTACGAGTGGCTCGAAAGCACTGTCCTTTTCAGCCAAACGGAAAATAACGGTGTTTTCCATTCGCCGTTGGAATTCCAAGTTAATGGCGGAATTCAGACTCCGCATTAAAATTTGGTCAAGGTAATGTCCCGTGGTCGACAGCTTTTTGTGCGAAGCAAGTTGCCGAACGTGGTCGGGATTCTTCCCTTTCAGCGATTCATAGGCCATTACCTGAGGCCTGACTTGGTCAAGACTGAAGGACGGTAAGGAGTAAGCTTTTTGAAATTTCTTCAGACCATCTTGAAAACCAACGTACTGAAACTCAATAGGCCCGTAATAGGTACTCCATGTACACCAAAGGAGCTGGGAGTTCTTAGGCAAAAAACCTAGCTTTATTAGCTGTTTCCTATTCCACAGAATGAGATCAATTGCCAACTTCAGGCCGGGCTGCTTGATATCGAGGTGAGCATCGGTAACAAAGCTGTCGATCTTCCCCTTGTATCCCTTCAGCGTTACCCAATCCCCTTTGACAACCACATCGTCTGCACCCATCGCTTGCAAAGTGTGGCCGTTCCAGGCCGTATAGCTCAAAAGCAGCACAAAAGCAGCGACGAGCTCTGGAGCTATCATCCGATAGGGTAAATAGTGAATTCGAGATCCTGGCCCAACAAGGTGCTTTTCACCTGCGCCCAGAAAATCTTCGAGGCGGTTCTTGTTCTTCCAAAATACTGGGGAATAGGGTCGTTCAACTTTGGCCAACCCATCACGCGCGATAACCTTTTGATAGCCGGCAAAGAGCATATCCGTAGACAGTTCGCCGACAGCCGCTTGATGTCCCTTCAAAGGGTACTTTTCGGCCGAGAGCATGTCCGCGACTAGATTCACCATTCCTCGGGAGCACTTCGTCTTTCCAAGTGCAATCAAACGTTCTCTAATAGCTTTACACGTTTCCAATTCCCGAACGCAAGCATCTTGAATAGTCACCAAGTCGTACTCAAGACGTTCTCGGGTTTTCACGACTAGATCTTTGGCATCCTTGTGGGACAAGGCGCTAATTGGCGCAGCTAGATCAGGATCTAGTGACTTGTCCGTTACATCGCTAATTAGAGAACGTGGTCCTGCGCGTCCCGTCAGACTTGATTGAAAACCGATAGACCTGCGTGTTATCTCGTCGTCTTTTAATTTTTGCTCTTGAGCGAGATCAATAACGCACTTCCTGAACGAAGAAGAAACTTTCGACTTTCCTTCGTCGGTACGATCAGTTGGATGCAGAAGCTGTTCTTCGAGTGAGAACAATCGGTAGAGTACATGCCGCCCCACCTTATTTGCAGGTAAAGAGAGCATTTCGAGGCCCGCTTCATTCTGCGCGAGCATTTTTATGACAGTCAAATAACAATCGATGTCATGTCTTAGAAGGGCCGCGACCTCTGACTGAGCTTGCAGTATATGCAATTGCTCGGCGATCCAACTTTTTCGTGGGATATGCAGTTCACGCAGCGAGATGGGTAGCTCGGCGTAGTAGGTTCGCCCTCTGACTGTTGTCTTTACGGCAATCTTGTAGCGAACGTTGATTACATTGCTCATGCCAGGTAGAGGATCGATGTCAATGGATCATACAAGGCTCAGAATATAGGGAATTCCTTAACCTTGCTCATACAATCCATACTACATCGACGTCAACCGTCAACCTGGCGCCAGCCGACCTGCCCAAGGAGTCCGGCCGTTTCGATTTGCCCATTGCGCTGGGCATCCTGGCCGCGTCGGGACAAATCCCCGGCGACAGCTTCGACCAATATGAATTCGCGGGAGAACTCTCGCTATCGGGCGAACTGCGGCCCATTCGCGGCGCACTGGCCATGACATATGCCATGCATCATGCCGACAGCGACGCGCAAGCCAGGCGCGGCTTCATCTTGCCGGCCGCCAACGCCGATGAGGCTGCCCTGGTGATGGATGCCACCATCCTCCCGGCGCACTCGCTGCTGGATGTCTGCGCACATTTCTCCTCCCGCGACGAACAGCACCGGCTGGCGCGGCACCGCGCCGTACACTGCCCCCGTCCAAGCATCTGGCCCGACTTCAGCGACGTCAAAGGCCAGCTGCAGGCCAAACGTGCGCTGGAGATCGCTGCCGCCGGCGGCCACAGCCTGCTGCTGGTAGGGCCGCCCGGCACCGGAAAATCGATGCTGGCCGCGCGCTTTCCCGGCATCCTTCCGCCCATGAGCGATGAACAGGCGCTGGAAGCGGCCGCGGTGCAGTCGCTGGGCGCCGGTTTCGACGTTTCGCGCTGGAAGCAGCGCCCCTATCGCACACCGCATCACACCGCCTCGGCCGTGGCGCTGGTAGGCGGCGGCTGTCATTTCCAACAATTGGGGCGACTAAACACAAATAAGCGCGACTGAGATATGCTCTACGGCATCTATTTCCACACGGAACTACATGCCACTTCCCGCGAAAATCCTGGAATTTCCCGTAGACGGCCGCTTTTGGTTTGTTAAATGGATTGACGAATTCACGCTCCCTCATTTGGGCACCGACTCCGCATCGGTCAAGGTGATACTGCAAAAGCTCCCCATTTCAAAGGCCACAGAGCTATCTCGGCTCAAAGATGATGCGCTATTAACCGTCTTGGGACAGCGCTCAAAGGGGGACCCTGAGCCGGAAGTAATGCAACGACATCCTGTCGTCCTCGCTGGTCTGCTTCCGGCCTTGCATATCGGAGCTGTATTTCACAACCAAGAACACATTGGCGATCTACCTTCAGCCTCGGCGACCTTTTCGATCCCTGGTGGCGAAGTAGGTCTAGAAGAATTCACGCTAGGACAGTCGATTCCGCCGCCCGCAAATTGGACTTGGGGACCGTACAGGCTCCTGAACAAGTTCGAGTACTCGGTAGTTCCCTTTCAGATGAAACACTCCAAATGTTTGGTGATTGAGCGAGAAAATACCTCTTTCATCATTCCCCGGATGACGATGTTTAAGGCGTTCTATGGTATGCAGACTATCTTTGCCAATGCTTTTAGCCATGGCAGTTGGCCAGAAAGGATGTACACCATCTTGTCAGACGAGGAGAATCTGGAATCGGGTCAGAAAACGGAAATTACCGCTGATGGAAAATGGGGCATCGTTCTTCAGACCAAGGTGAAAGACCAATATGCCTGTTGGGCGGCGCTTTACTATCATGACGAATATGCTCGTACTCGCGCCACTGAAATCTACTCCCTCGCTCTCGCTCAGCGGCGCCATTACGACACGAAGCCCAATTGGTACGCCAGTGCGCGCCTTCCCTTCAAAGAATCCGAGGATGTTCGAGTACAGGTGCGTGGCTTCAAACTACGTGAATGGACCTTCTATGATGAAAACAATCAAAAGGTTGTCCGCTCCAAATTCCTGGTAACCGAAATCGTTAAACACTCATGGCCCAGTTGGATCCCGACCATTCTTCATGGACGAACCAACAACAATGAGCGTAGCCCATCACCGATCGCAACTGACGCGCCGAGACCCTTTTCACAAGTCGAAGTGGTGACGTCGAAGGAACAGAAGCCAATCGAGGTTGACAACAATCATGACGCCGACTCGTCCACAACGCCGACCGACGTTATCTCAGCCGAAATGTCGTTCCTCGGTAATGGCCCTAAGCTTGAAAAGATGCCGAAGAAGAGCAGCAAAACCTACGGTCCCAAGACACCTCCAAAAGAATCGCGACCTGTGGACAAAGTATCCATGGGAGAGCTCAGAAATAAGGGCGATGCTGTTGATCAAGGTGCCGCAGAGGTCGTGATCAGGGACGCAGAGAAACGTTTTGGACAAGTCATGACGGCTTTCTTAACACTCCGCGCCGAGAAGAAAATAGCGGACGTCTCCGTCGAGTCTGGAGCATCAGGAAAACGCGCCGGCCGCCGTGGTGAGCTAGACGTGTGGCAATTCTTCTTCCCCGAAGGATCCGCAGAGCAAAGTCGGCCTCCCGCGCGCTGCTGGCGCTACATTGATCAGGGCCTAGATGACGACGGCCGACGCCGTCGCACCTACCGAACTGCCCTGGTTCTGCGCGTCGTCGTGGATGGCCAACTTCACTATTGGATAGAGATAGAGTGCCGAAAAACCGAGACAGGCTTCCGCTCCATCGTATTGAGTGATGTCTCCTCATCGCCTGAAGTCTATATTGCCGCTTCAATGGAGATGGTTGCGAACCATAAGGGACGAAATATGGACGCGAAGCTGAATGAAGCCCTGGGCGATCACGGAGTTACAGCAGGATTTTATCGGCACCAATATCAAAAGGATGTTTCCCCCAAAGCTCTAGATACGGAATACATCCTAAATTTCCTGCAGACATACAAGTACGCGGCCCCCGAGGAATGATCTAAGATCGCATCCAAACCTTAGCTAAGGGCAGAACCGCCAGACGGTGCTCGATGGTTTGCCTAACCATGTCTGGCACCTCCATGTCGGACATGGCATTGAGCCATGTTTCTTGAGCTTTACCGACCGCAAATCGCACGGCTGCTTTCGCAATACGTCCGGCTAGGCCCGCTTTTGTGGCGAGAGTAATGTAGGTCTCCAGTGTTTCACTCTGCTGTGTGCGATCAATTGCCACGTTCTTACTGAACCCTTTGTATCCAGGTAGAGCGGCGGTGCAAACAATGTCGTAGGCGGGCGAAAGTTCTGGATGTGAGCGATTGCGATAGAGGACGCTGAAATTTTTCAAATGCGCGTCGGCATTTCCGATCAGTGTATTGACGGCCAGCCTAATGAAGAACTGACGGATATCTTCAATGCCCCGTTGCCCGAAGCGATCCAAGATGCGAATGAAGGTCGTAATTTGATCAAGGCCGGAATATTTTTGCGCAGGCATGAGAGTCAGCAGCTGGCAAGCATCCTCCATGTGTATCGGGCCGGTAGTACCACGATCAAATCGATCCAAGAGCAGCGTCTGCGTTGACGCGCCCAACTCGGCAACGAGATCTGGGTGATCGCGTAAATCGCTCATTGATACGAGCTTGCACGGGGCGATTTCTACGCCTGCCAGCGAGGCAAGCTTCATGCAGACGTACTCGTTCATCACTTGAGAGTCATCTTCCGGCCGCGGCAACTTGGCGATCACATTTGTCAGTTTTCCCTTGGAAGGCACCCCATATTGCTGCCATCCCGGAAGCACGGACAACGCAAGCTTGTCCTGAACACCGGATAACGAGGCCGCGCCTGGAAATGCACCTTCAGGTGCAGTCGCCCCACCTCGTACATGCTTGTACTGCAGAGCGGTAGGGGAAAGACGGTGTAAATCTGCTGGCACGACCCTTACCGCCCCGGGAAGGTCCTCTCCGGCCGCAGCCAGGATTCCAAAGGCGTCCATGTCGCCAGCGTCCGTGCGGGTGGCCGCCAATCGGCTACGCAGTGTGCCTTCCGGCATCAAGCCCGCGAAGAAAGGCGGCAAATCCCGGCGCTCCCGATATATCGCTGGATCATATTGGTTCGTCAGTATCTGGCGAGTGATTTGGTCCGCCCCCGGAACCGTCATCGAGAATGACAAAGTAGAGCGTTGTGCATCCATGCCGTACTGTTCTGTGGCAACGAAGCGAGTGACCCGATCCGCCTCGCATAGCCAGCCGACATGCAACTCGTGGAGCCACACCTCCAGGTAACGCGATGCTGGAGCAATGCTCATTTTGCGGCCAGAATTCTTTCTGCGGCTGTCGGTACGTCATCTGGGCCAATGGCCTTTCCGGACAACAACCGCTGGATTTCGGGCAAGAGGTGCTTTGGGACGAGCACATAGGTGGCGTCCATTGCATCGGCCAGCGCCTCAACGGTACTGATCCGTGAATCGACCTTGCCGGTCATCACGTTGCTCACTTGTGGCAAGCTCATCGCCGTCAGATCCGCAATGCTCTGCAGCGTTTTGCCAAGAGTTGCGCGACGTTGTTGAAGCTGTTCACCAATTCGCATTTTATTGAATAAGATAAAGATATTCGTCTTATTTACTTTATAGCATAAATTTCATGCGAGATTGTCTGTCGAATTACGCCCTCCGCGAACTGGTCAGCCGTTGCACTTGCTGGAAATCGGCATACGATGGTTATCCGGCCGCAGGATCTCTGTCGCACGGCCATTGACGGCAAGGTATAACTAGGCGTACCCAGCGATAGGCGAGATCGTGGGCACACGAAAATCTGGATACGCTCTTATCGAAGAGGGGAGAAAAGATGGCCATCGAGACCAAGTCAATACAAACGACGCCTGCAGACGGCAATGTGTTCGCCGACTTGGGATTTGCGCCAGAAGAAGCGGCCAAGCTGAAGGCCAACTCTCAACAACTTATCTCGTTGAAACGTACCCTCCAGGATCAGTTGATCACCGAACTGGCGGCTTGGATCGAAGCCAACAACCTGGTGCAAGCTGATACTGCCAAAATCTTGGGCATAACTCGCCAACGTGTTTCGGACGTAATCAACAGGAACGGAATAGAGTTCTCCATTGACTCGCTAGTGAATCTGCTAACCAGGGCTGGCAAGCGCGTCACAGTGTCTGTTACGTAGAAGAATTCTGTTGTCCAGATCAGCTGAACTAGAAGGGTCCACTTCACACGAACTAGGTGCCCACCATCATTGAAATATGCAATCGACAATCACAATCGAAGACGTCGGTATAACTCACGCTTAGACTATGGCTCTCATTGCTCTCGATGCGGATGGTGTACAGCGAATTATGTTTTTTATGTGTGTAGCTATAACTTGATAAGCCTTTATTTGATTGAGCGTATCTTTAGGCTAGCGAAAAAATATAGCCGTAAGTCGTCATAACAAATGATTGCCACCAAGTAATGTACTCATAAGAAATAGTTCTGCCGAATAACTCCTGAAGGCCAAAACGCTACGAGATAAGTAGCGCTACGCCAGAAATATCCGGCACGAAGTGTCCTTGCGTGGGCGGGGATACTCAATGCCTGATTGTGGTGATCAGCGGGCACGACTTGCTCGCGATCACGATTTTTAACTATCGGGAGTTATATGAATAAGAAGGTTATCGCACTTGCCCTCCTCGGCCTGGGTGCATCCGTCGCACACGCACAAAGCAGCGTCACCATCTACGGTATCGTTGATACCAGTCTGTCGTACAGCTCGAACGTCAAAAACGCCGTTGGCACCAGCAATGGTTCGCGCTTCGGCCTCGAATCGGGTAGCTTGTCCAGCTCGCGCATCGGTTTCAAGGGCGTGGAAGATCTGGGCGGCGGTCTGAAAGCGTTGTTCGTGCTGGAGAATGGATTCAACGCCGACACTGGCGGCATGGGCGACTCGACTCGCCTGTTCGATCGTAAGTCGGTCGTCGGTCTGCAAGGCTCCTTCGGTACTGTCACCGTGGGCCGTCAAGCTGACTTCCTGGACGAGATTGGCTCCAGATACACTTCGGCCCAATCTTTCGGTCAAAACGGCCAGAAGGGCGCGCACGCCGACAACCTGGACCGCACCTCGACCGGTCGTAACGATAACTCTGTCCGCTTCGATACCGCCAACCTGAGCGGCTTCACCGGCAGCCTGTACTACGCTTTCGGTGAGCAAGCAGGTCAAACGTCGGCTGGCCAAGCCTACGGCATCGGTGGTAACTACAGCAACGGTGCTTTCGGCATCGGAGCCGGTTACTACCAGTCGAAGCTGACCAACGCGTCGAACGGCTTCCAGCCTGGCAACACTGACGTCAAGACTTTCACCATCGGTACCAGCTACCAGTTTGGTCCGGCAAAGCTGTATGGCGCCTGGTCGCAAGGTAAGCGCCAAGCTCTGGGTAACTCTGCCGCCGCGTTGCCATCTGTCGGCGCCGCTCGCAAGGCCAACATCTTCGACATCGGTGTGGATTACACGCTGAATCAAAACCTGCATCTGCTGGCCAGCGTGATCTATAACCGCATGGATTTCAACCGCGCAGCCGGTAGCACCCTGTCGAATTCGGGCAAGGTCACCCAGTTCAACCTGGGCGTGGACTACTTCCTGTCCAAGCGCACCGACGTGTACGCGCTGTGGAGCAACCTGCGCGCTTCCAACGTGACCAATCCTGGCGTGCTGAACGGCGCCGGCAACATCGCGCCGATGGACGACTCGACTCAAAACGTAATTCGCGTGGGCCTCCGTCACAAGTTCTAAATGTGACGTATAGATGGTCTTGAGAGGAGCAGTACTTGATACGGTGTTGCCTTAGCGGGCAACACCGTTTTTTTGCGAGGAGCGAAAAGGCTGTGTAGAAGTCCGTTCGAAACGGAATCTCGCTACTCGGAAAATTGAGAAAACTGCTTATTTTCGCCGCTTTTGTAGTAAATCCGAAATGATTCGTTCGGCATCCAGTTCCGCCATTCTCGCGAGAGCAGCTTTCCTACGCTTCAGCACAATGATCACTACTGGAACCAGCAAAATTCCTATCGCGGAAAAGAGGTGAAGAGACCAGTGAAAGAGGTATTTCATAGCTATCCTCAGAGCGCCCGAGCTCTCGATATGATGGGATCAAATCATAGGGCATTAAAAGCCTTCGGTTTATCAGGCATTTTCTGAGGCGTTCGCTCCTTCCTGCGCAATCACATGCGATCCCATCGGTGAAGTATTCATCGATGGGATCGCTGAACTGGTAAATACAGAAGCACGCATAGGAAGGAATTATGTTTCAACTATCGCAACTTATTGCGGGGCAGACTGTTCGCGAGCTAGAGTCAAGAGTTGACTAGATATCGGCACCAAGACCAGCTAAGCGATAGGGTGCCTCATCACAACAAATGTTTTTGAGGCAAATATGACACTAATTTTTACCAAGACCTTCGCAAATGTCGCTCTTCAAACTAGCGACAGACTGGTCACCTGGAAGACAAAAGAGAAAAATATTATTCCTTTTGATCGCCGCGCAAACAAAACCATCATCTTCAAAGCGGCGGACGGAATAGCAGTGATTGGATTCGCAGGCGCAGCGTTTATAAACAATGTGCCTACAGATGAATGGCTCGCAGAAGTTCTTTACGGAAGGAGGCTCCCTCGGGATGAAGATGGACGCATCGCACCTTTCAGATCCGACGACGGAGTCAGACTGCATCATCTCAAAGCTTTAGAGCTAATCCGCTTCATTCGCAATGCTGTGGCAAATATCCATCTGGCGAATTTTCAGGGATATGGTCTCGAAATAAGCATCGCCGGAGTATATGAACGGAAGAAGAAGCTATTAAATTTTCAAGCCCATCTCAATCGAACAGTTCGCGGCAGGAAAGTAAGTGTAGAGAAAGCTGTCGAGCTAAAGTCGGAAACATTGTGCTACAGCATCGGATCTACGCTGGGTATTGACTTGCTCGAACGAGGTGGGCCGCCCAGCTTAGGGATGTGCTGGACAGATATGATTCAAGCGACCAAGAAGACGGCACGCAAAGAGTCGACCGTGGGGGCTGACGTCCTAGGTGTCATCCTCTGGGCATCTAAGGAAAATCAAGCATTCAAATTTCACGCGGAGGCCGAGTTTTTTTCGGAAAACCAGAACAAAATTCCTTTGCCTTCCTACGTTCCTACAGGCTCATACCCAACATCAATTACTCCTTGGTTTGTTTCGCCGCATAACGCTATACCTCCGCAGCACCTCACGGGAAATTTCCGACAAGTGGACGGAAACACGGAAATAGTGTTCATCGGAGCTAAGGGGCAGGATGGCCTAGCATTCATGTTCTCCTCGGTGAAGCGGCCGCCAAACATTGCCCCATGATTGCCAAAATGAGTAAAAATTTTGTTGATTGATTCTTCGTCGGCGTTGTTCCATCCAGAAGAAAGTGGCTAGGTGCGGAGAGCAGGAAAACCTTGTGTGAAATTAAGTCAGAATTGGCCCTGATTTTTGCACCTTTTCACAGAATTGGATTAGTCGCGTCAATCGTATTTTTATGGTGCTGATGCTGGAAAGTGGCCGAATTCCCCCTGATAAGGCCGGCCCCCCAGGTTCCATTTCCCCCCGAAATCACGGAACTCTGGGGGGATTTTGTTGCCGCGTCCTCATGAAATCCGCGGAAAAAACTACCTATGTCGCAGACTACGTCATTGCTTGGAGCAAAATGGTTAGATGGTCAGAACTCCACTGAGGGCGCTGGAAATCTTAATTCGGAGGGTAGAAGAGCGTTCACTGCCTCGGTGTACCTTTCGATGAAGTCATTGCTAACGTCTCGTTCGAGATGAGATGACAAACGTACTGTGTGTACATCTGTCACTATGCGTCGAAAGTCTGGGTTGTCCTTTACGAACGGAATAAGCGACTGAAGGATTGTACTGTGGGCTTCTCGGATGGCAATGTGGCTTTCTAAAAGTTTCGCCATCTGAGCAATTTGAATACCTTGTTCTTTGATGAGTGCGTACGCCGCAGCTGCGTCTTCAGCCATTTTTCCTCCCGTATTGTTAATTTGGTACTGCACTAATCCTAGTCTTTTGGCATTTTAGAAGAAGAAAAATATTTAGATGGAATAGCGAATGCCTCAGGAACAGTTTTTGTACAAGGAGCGAGTAGTTCAAGTGGAGGCGGTACAGCCGCTATTTGCGGACGGCTGGCTGTGGCGAATTACCATTGATGGGCAAATGCAACGTTGTGACCACCAAACATTCCAAGCGTCTCCGCAGCAGGCGTTGACCTGCGGACGACAAGAGGCAATGGGAATGGTAGATTCCTTGTATCCAATTTGAAGGTGCTCTTGTGATAAAAATGCCCGCACTAGCGGGCATTATTTCATTCATAGTTGCGGTGAAATAAAGCATTTTTTCTATAGCGGGCACTAGTTGAATTTCGGCGTGGTTCGTTCCGAAAAGCAGAAACCAAGGGAGGGTAATGAGGGATCATTTTTTCAAGAAAAGTCCATGTTGGCTGAACGTAGGTTTTATCGTAGTCATCCTACTGGGGGGACTTTTGGTGTGGCGAGGATATGAGATGCCATGCACAGACAAAGAGGGAATGCTTATTCGTTGCACGGATCCTCAGGGGAATGCAATCAAAGCATTGTTGGCCTATATGCCATTTGTGTTTGCTTCGTTTGGAGGGCTCTTTGGCGGAATAGGTGTCTTGGAAGCCGCGAAGAAGAAGCAGGAGCAGGGACAGCCTTCTATAAATGAATATTCTGCGTTCTGGTATCGGCTTGGAGCACTTCTACTGTTGCTCGCCACCTTTTTCCAGGCAACCGCGCAGCTCGACGGTATGAACGATCATGAATGGATTTTCGTTCCCGTTCTTTTGGCGATCTGGATTTCAATGTTCGCATTGGTGTGGCTAGTCGGGTTAAGAACAGACTGGGAGGTCTATGATGGCTGGAAGGGAGCCATAATTGTGCCGACTTTCGCTGCGATCCTTGCGCTTACGGTCACCTTCGCTGTGGCAGTCCCATTCTTCGGTTAAATCGTCGGTCCGAAGAAAGAGAACGGCACATTAAATCGAGAAATGAGATAGCGATGAAGTTGTGGAAAACCATCTCCGCCCCCGGCGTAAAGGCAGCGTTGACTGCGGCACTGCTCTTTGGTGCAGCTACTCCGCTCGCTAAGTCGTTGCTTGAGGGAAACTCACCGTGGATGATTGCTGCTTTCTTGTACATTGGCTCAGGTGTGGGCCTCTTCATCTACAGAAAGTCCGTTGGCGCTAAAAAGGTATCTTTGCCAAGAAATGAGATAGGTTGGTTGGCTGGTGCAATTGTCTTCGGCGGAGTCATAGCGCCAGTGCTTCTGATGATGGGGCTCACCGCGGCACCGGCATCAACAGCGTCATTGTTACTGAATGCAGAAGGAGTCTTCACTGCGCTGCTGGCTTGGTTTGCTTTCAAGGAGAATTTTGACCGACGCATTGCCCTTGGTATGGTGGCTATAGTGATTGGTGCCGTTGTTCTGAGCGTTCCGCCAGAACTAGACAAGGTCCAACTCTGGCCCGCATTGGCGATTCTCGCGGCATGCTTTTCTTGGGGTGTTGATAACAATCTCACACGGAAGGTCTCGTCGACGGACGGCTCCTGGGTTGCAAGCATGAAGGGAATTTTCGCGGGGCTTACCAACCTGACGCTTGCCGTGGCAGTGGGCGCCCATTTGCCAAGTCCCTCCGTCTTGGCCGGAACCATGCTTCTAGGCTTTCTTTCCTACGGCGTCAGCCTAACGCTGTTCGTGGTGGCGTTGCGGCACTTGGGCACGGCACGCACAGGTGCGTATTTC
>NZ_LFLT01000074.1 GCF_001189955.1 Herbaspirillum chlorophenolicum
TGCCATCTTGACCGGGGCTTCGCAGGTAATCGAGAACGGCACTTCCTTGGTGTCGAGAACCTTGTTGGCGCCTGTGGCCAGGGAGCCGGCGGCGATGTTGCCGTAGTCGACCACGGCCGAACCGGCGCCGATGGTGGGGGTGCAGGCAACCGGCTTGATCACGCCGGTGACCTTCAGTTCGGTAGTGGGGCCGGCCGAGGCGGCCGCAGAGGCCAGGGCGGCGATGGCGATGAAAGCGGAGCGGGCGATGACGTTTTGCATGATTTTCCTCGATTCGATATGGAGTTGGATTCATGTGCATCGCGCTGTTGCCGACTTCGTTTGCTTGATGCAGTGACGTCAGTTTGCCTATTTGACTCTCGCGTTTATATGAGAAAAGTCTCAAAAATCAGATTGATGAGAAGTCGATGCATTTAATTGTGTTGCCCATGGATGTTGTGAGAAATGCAATTTCCACAAGGTCTTTCTCGGGGCAGCATGGTCATAAGGCCGTAATAATCAGCTGGCACGATGTAATCGTTTTCATGCCATCGAGCGATTCCCGTGCGACCATCCATCAAGCAAGTAGCCAATCTGGCCGGCGTCTCTATCGCCACCGTTTCGCGCCTGTTGAACAAGCCCGGTTCGGTGAGCGCCGAGACTGCCGAGAAGATCCATCGCAGCATCGAGCAGCTTGGCTTCCGTCCCAACTTCAACGGACGCAACCTGCGCGCCGGCAATTCGCGCACCGTGGGCGTGGTGGTGCCGACCCTGTCGAACACGGTGTTCGCCCAATGCCTGCAAGGCATCGAACTGGCCGCGCGCGAGCTTGATTACTCGGTGATGTTCACTACCACCGAATACTTGCCCCATGACGAGTCGGCCGCGGTGGAGCTGCTGTTGAGCCATCGCGTGGACGGCGTCATCCTGACGGTGGCCGATGCCGGCGCCAACGCCACGCTCGACTTGCTGGAGCGCGAGAAGATTCCCTTTGTGCTGACCTACAACCAACTGGCGCAACCCGTGCCGGGAGAGCCGCCGTGCACGCGGGTATCTGTGTCGGTCGACAACCGGGCCGCCGCCTGCGACGCCGTGACGCACCTGATCCGGCTGGGGCATCGGCGCATCCAGATGCTGTCGGGCCGCTTCAATGCTTCGGACCGGGCGATCCAGCGCTATTACGGTTATCTGGATGCGATGCGGATGGCCGGGCTGGACCCGCTGTCCGCCATCGAAGTGGAGCGCCACACGTTGACTGCAGCGACCGACTATCAGCAGATGATGGCCGACCCGGCCCAGCGTCCCACCGCCTTGTTCTGTTCCAACGACCTGCTGGCCATGAGCGCCATGCGCGACCTGCGCGCGCTGGGCCTGCGCGTGCCGCAAGACATCTCGGTGATGGGTTTCGACGGCATTCCCGTGGGAGCCCTGATGGAGCCGGTGCTGGCCAGCGTGGTGCAGCCTTCGGAGCAGATCGGCGACGTCGCCTTGCGTACGCTGGTGGCCGCGATCGAGCGCGGCGTTATTGCCGGTGGCGATGCGCATGCGGCGTCTGCCGGCGGTATGCGGCACGTGTTGCCGCATGTGGTGAGGGCGGGCGGATCGGCCGCGTCGCCGGATCAGTCCTGAGCCCTTGTTGTTTGTATTTTCGTAGCGCCTTTGTCTTTGTCGTTCAACCTATTAAGAGAGGACCTGACATGTTCCTGAAACGTGTTGTTCAAACCGTCGCCGGCGCTTTGCTGCTGTCGGCTTCCGTCGCCGCGTCTGCACAGACCGCGATCTGCTACAACTGTCCGCCGGAATGGGCCGACTGGGCCGCCCAGATCAAGGCCATCAAGGACAAGACCGGCATCACCGTGCCGCCGGACAACAAGAACAGCGGCCAGGCCCTGGCGCAGCTGACGGCCGAGAAGGCCAGCCCGGTGGCCGACTTCACCTACCTTGGCGTCTCCTTCGGCATCGAGGCCAAGGGCAAGGATCTGGTCGCGCCCTACAAGCCCGCCAACTGGAACGACATCCCCAACGGCCTGAAGGATCCGGACGGCTACTGGTTCACCATCCATTCCGGCACCATGGGCATCATGGTCAACGTCGATGCCCTGAAGGGCAAGCCGGTGCCCAAGTCCTGGGCCGATCTGCAAAAGCCGGAGTACAAGGGCCTGATCGGCTACCTCGATCCGGCGTCGGCCTTCGTCGGCTATGTCGGCGCGGTGGCGATCAACCAGGCGTTGGGCGGTTCGCTGGACGACTTCTCGCCAGCCATCGCCTACTTCAAGAACCTGCAGAAGAACCAGCCCATCGTTCCCAAGCAGACCTCGTATGCGCGCCTGATCTCGGGCGAGATCCCCATCCTGCTGGGCTATGACTTCGACGCTTACCGCGCCAAGTACAAGGACAAATCCAACGTCGCCTTCGTGATCCCCGCCGAAGGCACCGTGACCGTGCCTTACGTGGTGTCGCTGGTGAAGAATGCGCCGCACCAGGCCGAGGCCAAGAAGGTGCTGGACTTCCTGCTGTCCGACCAGGGCCAGGCGATCTGGGCCAATGCCTACCTGCGTCCGGTGCGTGCATCGGCCATGTCCAAGGAAGCCGAGTCGCGCTTCCTGCCGGCGGCGGAATACGCCCGCGCCAAGTCGGTGGACTACGGCAAGATGGCAGAAGCGCAGCGCAAGTTCGGCGAGCGCTACATGGCGGAAGTGCGCTGATGCAAGCTGCAGGACAGGCGATGGCGGCATCAGGCCGGACACGGCGCAGCGGCAACGGTATCTGGCTCTGGTTCGCCGTGCCGGGGATGACCTTGTTCTGCGCCTTCTGGCTGCTGCCCATGGTGCGCCTTCTCGGCGTGGGGGCTTCCGGGCCGGATGGCGCGATGGCCTATCTCGCGGTGCTGACCAACCGCCATTACTTCGCCAGCCTGGTGTCGACGCTGGTGTTGTCGGCAGCGGTCACTGCCGCCACGTTGGCGATCTCGGTGTTCGTCGGCCTGTTCCTGCAGCGCAACCGTTTTCCCGGGCAATCCCTGCTGCTGGCCATGCTGACGTTCCCGCTGGCGTTTCCCGGCGTGGTGGTTGGCTTCATGGTGATCATGCTGGCCGGCCGCCAGGGATTGATCGGTGTCTTCACCGACTGGCTGTTCGGCCAGTCGCTGGTGTTCGCATATTCGTTGTCGGGGCTGTTTCTGGGCTACTTGTATTTCTCGATCCCCCGCGTGATCCTGACCGTGGTGGCCGGTGCCGAAAAGCTCGATCCTTCGCTGGAAGAAGCCGCCCGATCGCTGGGCGCCAAGCCTTGGCAAGTGCTGCTGCACGTGGTGCTGCCGGCGCTGTTGCCAGCCCTGATCTCGTCGGGTGCGATCTGTTTCGCCACCAGCGTCGGCGCCTTCGGCACCGCGTTCACGCTGGCGGCCAATATCGACGTGCTGCCGATGACCATCTATAACGAATTCACCGGCTATGCCAATTTCGCCGCCGCCGCGTCGCTGTCCATCGTGCTGGGTGTGATCACCTGGCTGGCACTGGCCTTGGCGCGTTCGCTGACCGGCAATGGCGTGGCCGCGGCGGCATGAGGAGGCCATGATGAAACGTAGCTCGCGCTTCTACCTGCAACTGGCCTTCACGCTGCTGGTGTGCGCCTTCCTGATCGTGCCGGTGCTGCTGTCCATGCTGGCCGGCGTGACCGAGAATTTCTTCGTCGGTATTTCCAGCGGCTTCACGCTGCGCTGGGTGGCGCAGGTGTGGGAGATGTACCAGCCCACCATCTGGCGTTCCATCTTCATTGCATTGGCCTGCCTTGTGGTCACGGCGGTTGTCGGTGTGCCGCTGGCCTACATGCTGGCGCGCTACAAGGGCGGCAACAGCCGCATCGCACGCGCCATCGAGGAACTGCTGATGATGCCGGTGGCAGTGCCGGGGCTGGCCACCGCGTTGGCGTTGATCATGGCCTATGGCCAGTTCCGCGCCTTCCGCGCCAGCCTGGTGTTCATCCTGGTGGGGCATGTGCTGTTCACCTTGCCGTTCATGGTACGTCCGGTGCTGGCGGTCATGCAGTCCTCGCAACTGGCGTTGCTGGAAGAGGCGGCAGCCAGCCTCGGTGCCGGCATGATGCGGCGCTTTTTCGGCATCGTCATCCCCAACGTCATGTCCGGCATCCTGGCCGGTGCGCTGATGGTGGTGACGCTGTCCATCGGCGAATTCAACATCACCTGGATGCTGCATACGCCGCTGACCATGACCCTGCCGGTAGGGCTGGCCGATGCCTACGCCTCGATGCGGCTGGAAGTCGGTTCGGCTTACACCCTGATTTTCTTTTTCATGATCATTCCGCTGCTCATCGGCATGCAGTGGGTGACCCAGGCGACACGCAAGAGAGCAAGTTTATGAAGCAACCAGTTTCGATCCGGCTGACGCAATGTGCCAAATCCTTTGAGAACGGCACGCGCGCGCTGCAGCCGCTTGACCTTGAAATCCGTCCCGGCGAGACGCTGGTGCTGCTGGGCCCGTCGGGCTGCGGCAAGACCACTACGCTGCGCATGATTGCCGGCCTGGAGTTTCCCGACCAGGGCGGGCGCGTGATGTTTGGTGACGATGACGTTACCGACTTGCCCATCGAGAAGCGCGGCGTCGGCATGGTGTTCCAGAATTACGCGCTGTTCCCCAACATGACGGTGGGCGAGAACATCGCCTACGGCATGAAGATCCGCAAGATCGCTGCCCAGGAACGTGCCGAGCGCGTGGAGAAACTATTGGAGATGGTGCACCTGCAGGGCTTGTCGCACCGCCGCGTCGACCAGTTGTCCGGCGGCCAGAAACAGCGCGTGGCGCTGGCGCGCGCCCTGGCGGTGGAACCCAAGGTGCTGCTGCTGGACGAACCGCTGACCGCGCTCGACGCCAAGCTGCGCGAAGCGGTGCGCAGCGACCTGAACCAGTTGCTGCGCAAGCTCGGCATTACCGCCGTCTACGTCACCCACGACCAGGGCGAAGCGATGGCGCTGGGCGACCGCATCGTGGTCATGGAGCGCGGCAAGATTTCGCAGATCGGCAGTCCGCAGGATATTTACTACTGTCCGGCCAACGCCTTCGTGGCCGAGTTCATCGGCGCCATGAACCAGGTCGATGGCATTGCCGCCGGCGGGCGCTTGCAGTTACCGGCAGGCAGCCTGCCATTGCCGGATAATGTAGCCGATGGCCAGCCGGCGACCGCCATGTTCCGTCCGGAAGATGTACAGGTGCTGGAGGCTGAGGACGCCGCCGGCGATACGCTGCGCGGCACTATCGTCAACACCTTCTTCATGGGCGACCGCACGCGTTTCGAGATCGATATCGGCACCGGCCGCCCGGTGATCGTGGAAACCAGCAAGCGCGGGCTGTGGCAACCGGGCCAGAGCGTCGCGCTGAATGTACCGGCCGCGGCCTTGGTGAAGGTTCCGGCCGGCAAGGAGGCAGCATGATCCTGGGGCAACTCTCCGACTTGCACATCAAGACCGATGGCAAGAAATCATATCGCGTGGTCGATACCGCAGAGAGCCTGCGCCGCTGTGTGGCGCAGGTCAACAAGCTCAGGCAGAAACCCGATGCGCTGGTGCTGACCGGCGACCTGGTCGATTTCGGCAAGCCGTCGGAATATGCGTTTCTGCGCAAGCTGCTGGCGCCGTTGGCCATGCCGTATTACCTGCTGCCGGGTAACCACGATGAGCGCCATGCCTTGCGCGAGGCGTTTCCCGACCATCCTTACCTGCTTCAGGGCGGTGAGCGCATCGAGTATGTGATCGACGACCATCCCATCCGTATCGTTGCATTGGATACGGTGATCCCGCGTTCGAGCAAGGGCGAGCTGGCATCGGCCAGCCTGCGCTGGCTGGATGACGTGTTGGCGGCCCAGCCGCACAAGCCGACCGTGATCGTGATGCACCATCCGCCATTCGCCACCGGCATCGGCCACATGGACGACATCGGCCTGGCCCGGGCCGACGTGCAGGCGCTGGAGGCGGTGGTGCGCAAGCATCCTCAGGTCGAGCGCGTGCTGTGCGGGCATTTGCACCGCGCTATCCAGCGGCGCTTCGGCGGGACGCTGGCTTCTACCTGCCCGGGGGTGTCGCATCAGGTGCAACTGGATCTGGATCCGCAGGCGGCGTCATGCTTTGTGATGGAGCCGCCGGGGTTCCAGTTGCATTGGTGGGATGAGGCGTCGCATAGCCTGGTCAGCCATACTGCCTTTGTGGGGGAGTTTGAGGGGCCTTATCCGTTTTACGATGGGGACGAATTGATTGACTGATATCCAACTGCGCCGGAAAGTCAGGACTCAGTGTGGTCCGGCGCTCTATCTCACTTCCAAACCAGCTCTAGCATCGGCAATTCGTCATAATCCTCGCAGCGGTCGTTGATCGCCGTGCAGCAGAATTCCACATCCTCGACCAGGTCCGGCAGCCGTTCATGCAGTTCCTTGCTGCCGCTGATTTCGATACGCAGGACTTCCTTGGGCTTGAGGTGGAATCGGGTCATGCCATCCTCATCGCGCAGGTAAGAGAGGCAATCGACCCAGGCATCCATGTTGCGGCCGTAGAAGTCCGGGAAGCCGAAGGCTTGCGCGCTTTCGGTATGGAAGCTGTCCCAGTCGGTGATGCGGTCGCCCGCGAGTTGTACGGTTGCCATGGATTACTTGCCTGCTGTTTTGGTCGTGCCGGGTTTGGGATCGGTGACGAAGCCGAGCTTGGTCAGGCCGGCGCCTTGCGCGGCGGACATGACTTCGGCAATGGTTTCATAACGGGTGGATTTGTCGGCGCGCAGTTGCATGTCGGGCTGCGGTTGCTTGACTGCTGCGGCGGCCATGCGCGCGTCCATTTCTTCGGCGCTGACCGGTTGGTCGTTCCAGTACAGCTTGCCGGCGGCGTCGATGCCGACGGTGACGGTCTCCGGTTTTTCCGGCGCCGGCGCCGATTGCGCGGTGGGCAGGTCGAGCTTGAGCGCGTGCGTGAACAGCGGCGCCGAGATGATGAAGATCACCAGCAAGACCAGCATCACGTCCACCATGGGTGTGACGTTGATGTCGGCCATCGGGGCCGAATGCTGGTTGTCGTTGAAGCCGCCGAAACTCATTGCGTTCTCCTTCGCTGCTTATTTGCGCACGCCGCCGACGCGTTCGCCGGTGGTAAGGTAGGCGTGCAGGTCGTGGGCGAAGCCATCCAGCTCGGCCAGCACCACGCGGTTGATGCGGGTGAAGGCGTTGTAGGCCAGCACGGCGGGGATCGCCACCACCAGGCCCAGCGCGGTCATGATCAGCGCTTCGCCCACGGGGCCGGCTACCTTGTCGATCTGCACCGTGCCGCTGGCGGATACCGCCGCCAGCGCGTGGTAGATGCCCCAGACGGTGCCGAACAGGCCGACGAAGGGCGCGGTTGACCCGACCGAGGCCAGCAGCGTCAGGCCGCGTTCCAGGCGCGCCGAGACGCGGTTGATCTCGCGCCGCAATGTGCGGGTGATCAGTTCGTCACGGTCGGTGGTGGCATTGAGTGACGGCGCCGACTGCTGGCGCGTGCCGAGGTCGGCGGCGTCGGCGGCCCGTTCGGCCATCGGGGTGTAGATCAGTTCGCTGTCCGCGCCCTGCATCGCGGAGATGGCATCCGGCAGCGAAGGCGCCTGCCAGAACTGCTCCAGCGCGTTGCTGCCGCGGCGGATGCGCCAGGCCGCCCAGGCCTTGGACAGGATATAGAACCAACTGGCCACCGACATCAGCAGCAGCAAGTAAGCCACGGTGTGCGAAACGGCATCGCCTTGCGCCCAATAATGGGCAAATCCGACATTGGATTCCATATGGTCAGTCTCTTGGATGATCAGAAAAAAGGCCGCATGGCAGGCGCCGCTGCGGCGGATGGGACAAACTTGGATCGTCGTTTCACAAAAAAATTCGCTGCCGGACCCGGCAGGTGCGGCAGCGAATCTCGGTCATTGCATCCTCGCGGGCTTACTTGAAGCCCAGCACATCTTGCATGTCGTACAAGCCGGTCTGCTTGCTGGCCAGAAAGCGTGCGGCGCGCAGGCTGCCCATGGCGTACGAGACGCGGCTGGAGGACTTGTGCGAGATCTCGATGCGCTCGCCGATGCCGGCGAACAGCACCGTGTGGTCGCCGATGATGTCGCCGCCGCGCACGGTGGCGAAACCGATCGAGGAGGGATCGCGTTCGCCGGTCACGCCTTCGCGGGCATAGACGGCGACGTCGTCGAGCTTCTTGCCCAGCGCGTCGGCGATCACTTCGCCCATCTTCAGCGCGGTGCCGGAGGGGGCGTCGACCTTGTGGCGGTGGTGCGCTTCGACGATCTCGATATCGTAGCCGTGCGAGAAGTTCTTGGCGGCCATTTCCAGCAGCTTGAGCGTCACGTTCACGCCCACGCTCATGTTCGGTGCGGCCATGATGGCGGTCTTTTGCGCGGCGGCGGCAATGGCGTCCTTGCCCGGCTGCTCGAAGCCGGTGGTGCCAATTACCACCTTGACGCCATGCGCGGCGCAGTATTCCAGGTGTTTCAGCGTACCCTCAGGGCGGGTGAAGTCGATCAGCACGTCGGCGCCGGCCAGGCCGAGAGCCAGGTCGGATTCGATCTTCACGCCGGTGGACTTGCCCAGGAAGATGCCGGCATCGGTGCCGATGGCGGGGGACGATGGAGTGTCCAGCGCACCTGACAGGGTCAGGTCGTCAGCGCCGAGGATGGCTTCGATCAGCATGCGGCCCATGCGCCCGGAGGCGCCGGCTACCGCGATTTTCAGTGCGGTCATGAATCAGCTTCGGTGGTTATTGTTTGGCGGACGAGGGGGCTTCAGGCGAGGCCGGCTTGACGTCGCTATTATTGGTGAATGCCGCCTTGGCGCCTACTTTGGCATTGGTGATCAGCGTCAGGTATTCGCTTTCGGTGGGCAGGTTTTCACCGCCATCGACGTGCTCCACCAGGTCATCCTTGAAGAACACCGAGACGCGGCTGGACATGATTTCACCATTGCCTTTGGCCAGGCGGAAGTCATAATCCCAGCGGTTGGAGTGGAACATGTCGTTCAGCAGCGGCGTGCCCAGTACGAAGCGCACCTGGTCGCGCGTCAGGCCGGGGCGCACTTGGGCGACCATTTCCTTGGAAACGAAGTTGCCTTGCTGGATATCGATGCGATAGGGCTTGAGGAAGCCGAACAGGCTGTTGCTCTTGCCGGACACCTTCACACCCGATGTGTCGGTTGCGGCGGCTGCCTGTTCCGGCGCCTTGGTCGAGGAACAGCCGGACAGCGCGACGGTCAGCGCTGCAAACATGCCGAGCACGGCAATGAGGGAATGGGACTTCATTCGGGAAAGCATTCGCATAAAGATGTCAACCGGGTTGAGCCATAGGCCTAAAACACTATATGATAAAGCAGATAACCGGGAAATTAACTAACCATGCCTAATAATCCATCCGAACTCAAAGCAAGCGGCCTGAAGGCGACCCTGCCCCGCCTGAAGATTCTGGAGATCTTCCAGAACACGTCCGTGCGCCACCTGAGCGCTGAAGATGTCTACAAACAGTTGCTGTCCGACAATCTCGATGTCGGCCTGGCCACTGTCTATCGTGTGCTGACCCAGTTCGAACAGGCGGGCCTGCTGCAGCGTAACCACTTCGAGACCGGCAAGGCCGTGTTCGAGCTCAACGAGGGTTCGCACCACGACCACCTGGTCTGCCTGGACTGCGGCAAGGTCGAAGAATTCTTCGACGCCGAAATCGAAAAGCGCCAGGTGAAGATTGCCCAGGAACATGGTTTCGAGATTGCCGACCATGCCTTGGCGCTCTATGGTCATTGCAAGAACTGCAAGAAAATCAAGAAATAATTGATGTATCGCAGGTGAAGGCAGCAAGCTTTTTCCTGTTTTTACAGCAGCAAGAAAATGAAAAAGCCACGTGGATCCACGTGGCTTTCTTGTTTCCGGCATCGGAACGCCTGCAAATGGCTGGATATTCCCTGCCGTCAGTGCTGGCTCAGCGCGCTGGAGAGCAGCTTGGCCGTGATGTCGACGATCGGGATCACGCGTTCATAGGCCATGCGGGTCGGGCCGATCACGCCCAGCGTGCCGACGATGCGGCCATTCACCTCGTAAGGCGCGGTGACGATGCTCATGTCGTCCATCGGCATCAGTTGCGATTCGCCGCCGATGAAGATCTGCACGCCGGTGGCTTTGCTGGAGACATCCAGCAATTGCAGCAAGCCGGTTTTCTGTTCGAACATGTCGAACAGCTGGCGCAGCGAATTCATGTTGGAAGACAGGTCGGTCACCGACAGCAGGTTGCGCTCGCCGGAGATCACCACGTTGCTGTCGGCGTCCTCGCTCATGGCGTCGCTGCCGGCTTCGACCGCGGCCTGCATCAGCACCGTCATGTCGTCGCGCAGCTGGCGCAGTTCGCCTTGCAGGCGCAGCCGCACCTGGTCGAAGGACTGGCCGGCGTAATGCTGGTTGATATGGTTGGCCGCCTGGACCAATTGGCTGGGCGTGTAATCGACCTCGGTGAGCAGCATGCGGTTCTGCACGTCGCCGCCCTGGTCGACGATCACCAGCAGGATGCGCTTTTCCGACAGGCGCAGGAACTCGATCTGCTGGAACACCGATTCGCGCTTGGGCGTCATGACCACGCCGGCGAACTGCGACAGCGAGGACAGCACCTGGGCGGCGTTGGTGATGATCTTTTGCTGCGAGGAACTCTGCAGGCGATTCTGCAGGCGTCCTTCCAGCGCGCTTTCGTTGATCGTTTCCACCGTCAGTAGGGTGTCGACGAACATGCGGTAGCCGCGTGGCGTCGGCACGCGGCCGGCCGAGGTGTGCGGGCTGGCGACGAATCCCATCTCTTCGAGGTCGGCCATGATGTTGCGGATGGTGGCCGGCGACAATTCCAGGCCGGACAATTTCGATAGGGCGCGCGAACCCACAGGCTGGCCGTCGGCGATGTACCGTTCGACCAGCGCCTTGAGCAGAGTGCGTGCGCGGTTATCGAGTTGCATACGTCGTATTCTAACGACTTATCGGTGGAAAAGTCCGTTATGGCACGGAGGACGGCGCAATAACCTGTTCAAGGCCGCAGCATGTCATGCCTGCGGCGCGGTCTGGGCGTCCAGCCACAGGTGCAGCTCATGCAGGTCGCGGCAGACGGCGTCGGGCACGATGCCTGCCGGCAGTTCGCGGCCGAAGCGGTTCATCCACACTGCACGCAAGCCCGCCTGCTGGGCGCCTTGCACGTCCAGTTGCAGGTCGTCGCCGACGTAGACGGTTTCGGCCGGAGCCACGCTCAGCGCTTCGCAGGCGGCGTGGAAGATGGCGGCATCGGGCTTGGCGCGGCCGAAGCGGTGCGCCGCGATGGAGACGCCGAAATGGTTCGCCAGCCCGATGCGCTCCAGGTCGGCGAAACCGTTGGAGACCGTACCCAGCGTCAGTTTGGCTTTCAGGCGCTGCAAGGCTGGCTCGACATCGTCGAACAGCGCGACCGTACTGCGCGCCTCGGAAAACAGCGCCATGGCGTCGTCCACCAGCGCCAGGTCTTCGCCGTGCTCGCGGAACACTTCCGTCAGCGCGGCATGGCGCAGCTTCCACAAGTCGATGCGGTAAAGCGGATCGGTCTGCATCAGGGCCATGCGGCGTTCGCGCAGCGAAGCCACGGTATGGCTGGCGGTGACCTTGGGGGCATGCTGGCGCAGCCATTCGTAGAGCAGGCCTTCGGCGCGCACCAGCACCGGTTCGATCGCCCACAGGGTGTCGTCGAGGTCGAACAGCACGGCCTTGACGGCGGCGCGGGGGGCGGGAGAGGGTGGTGTATTCATTACAAAGTCC
>NZ_LFLT01000075.1 GCF_001189955.1 Herbaspirillum chlorophenolicum
GCCGTAAATGGGCACAAAGGCCGCGAACTTTTTATTGACGGCATCCCACTCCGTACCGGTTACAAAATTCCATCCAAAGGCATCAAAAGCCGTCCTGCCGCCCCATGCCATGGAGGCGGCGGCGGCGAAGAGAAGTGCCAATACAAAATAGCCGGCAAAGCCCGCAATCCCATGAAATAGGCGATCAGCGTTATGGTCGCTTAGCAGACGTTTGCGAATGACCTTTTTCGACGCACGGCCAGAGGTCGTATTGCTGATGTCAGGAGTAACCAAAGGAAGTTGTTTGGGAGTTGACATAGGGGCTACTGATAGAGGGTGTGCATACTAGCGGCGGCTGGCATTGCTGCCAGCCGGCACACTAATTAGGAGCCGAAGTTAAAATTCTTCGCCCAGTACGCTTCGATCTGTTTCACCAGAGCGGATGGCAATGGCACATAGTCCAACTCATCGGCTTGCGGACCGCCACGCTCCAATGCCCATTTGAAGAAGGTGAACGCGGCCTTTTGCTGTTCGGGATTCTTCGCTTGCTTATAAAGGAGAACAAATGTTGTTGCCGAGATAGGGAACGACTTGTCACCTGGGGCGTCCGTGATCACGAAGTCGAAATCTTGAACCTTGCTCCAGTCTGCATAGGCGGCAGCGGATTGAAACGAATCAGCATCAGGAGACACGAATTTGCCCGCCTTGTTTTGCACTTGGGCAAAGTTCATCTTGTTTTGCTTCACGTACGCATACTCGACGTATCCGATCGAATTCTTCAGTTGAGAGACGTAAGCAGCAACGCCTTCATTTCCTTTACCACCAACACCCAACGGCCACGCAACTGAAGTGCCTTCACCAACCTTATCCTTCCATTCAGTGCTGACCTTGGAAAGATAGTTGACCCAATTAAAGGTAGTGCCCGAACCGTCCGAGCGATGAACGACAGTGATTTTTGCATCTGGCAGTTTGATATTTGTATTGATCTTCACCAGGGCAGGGTCATTCCACTTAGTGATTTTTCCCAAGTAGATGTCCGCCAGAATCGGGCCGGTAAATTTCAGCGAGCCCGGGACGACGCCATCCAAATTGACGACGGGAACAACGCCGCCGATGACTAGCGGAAATTGTCCGAGACCAACTTCGCTCAGCTCTTTCGGAGATAGTGGTTTATCGCTGGCGCCGAAAGTGACAGTCGATGCCTTAATTTGAGCGATGCCGCCACCAGACCCAATCGATTGATAGTTGATGCGGTCTCCCGTCATCTTGTTGTAGTCAGTGGACCATTTCGCGAGAATTGGATAGACGAATGTAGAACCGGCACCGGTAATTTCAGCTGCGGTAGCAATAGTACCCATGGAGACCGTCAATGCCGCGACCAGCAAGCCTTGGCGGAACAGCGAAGTAATTTTCATAATTTCCTTCCATCCTTTAGTTAAGTCACCATTAATCTAGAAATATAATATATCTAGAATTATCGAAATGATAGGTGGCATTTATGACAAAGACATGACATATGGCACCTATTGTCAGCTTCTATGGGATCCGGGATAGAATACTTGCAGAACTATGGAAATAACTCGTTTTAATCACACCCGATCGACAGACAGAGATGACTGATATAGGCTCCAAAAACGCAGTAAAGCTATTGAGCGCTCTTGCTCAAGAATCCCGTCTGGATATATATCGCCATTTAGTCGAACTGGGTCCGGAGGGTTGTTCAACCGGAGAGCTGCGCGATCGGCTCGGCATTCCTGGTGCTACCTTGTCTTTCCATTTGAAAGAGCTGGTGTACGCAGGCTTGCTGACCTCGGTCTCGAAAGGCCGGTTCGTGTTCTATCAACCAGATTTCTCGGTCATGAATGGTTTATTGCACTTTCTGACGGAAAACTGTTGTAATGGCGAACCCTGCCAAATTTGCGTTCACGAAGGCGCCGATACTGCGGCAACATCCGCATAAGCTAGACTATTGGTTTGTTGGTCAGCCCTTCAGAA
The DNA here is from genome assembly GCF_001189955.1 of Herbaspirillum chlorophenolicum. Lineage (GTDB taxonomy): Bacteria > Pseudomonadota > Gammaproteobacteria > Burkholderiales > Burkholderiaceae_D > Herbaspirillum > Herbaspirillum chlorophenolicum. The sequence goes on from NZ_LFLT01000075.1 coordinate 1,975, forward strand.
AATCAGCAACTTCCATCGCTGTACTACGTGCCGTACGCGTTACACCAATAATCGTCGCTGAAGCCAATCCAGTCCATTCTCCATAGCCAACCAGCCAAAGCCTTGGTTCCTTCGTAGAGTGTGTTCCGTCAACATCTACACGCCCATTCGCGTTGATCACGTTTAGTCCTGTGAGATGATCTAATGCAGGCCGAAAGCCTGTACACCAGATAATCGCATCGACGTCAGATTCCGAATTGTCGGGCCAAGCCACTCCCGACTTCGTCAATCGTTCAAACATTCGTGTGGCCCGCAAAACACCTCGATCGCGCGCAGCCTTGACCGATGGGACCATTACAATATCCCCGAGGCTACCGGTAACAGGCGGAGGTTGTCCTGCTTGAATTGCCTTCAAACGTGCTGTTGCCTGTTCAAAAAGTGCCTGCCCATCTATATCGTCTGGCAAGAAGCGAGGTTCCGTCATCGTCGCCCAAATTGCCTGAGAAACCTCGCTGATCTCTGCAAAGATTTGCGCGCCGGAGTTGCCGCCACCTACTACGATTACGCGCTTGCCTGCAAACTCCGCCGGCGACGTGTAATGAGCCGAATGGATCTGTAGACCGGCGAAATTATGTGCTCCAGATAATTCAGGGATAAATGGATTACGCCAGTTGCCGGTTGCACTTACAACTACCTTTGCACGCCATTGCCTATCCTTCGCCGCAACCATAATCCGATCATCAACTGCTTGCATCGACTCAACCCAAACGGGTCTCGTCACCGGCAAGGAATATCTTTGTTCGTATTTAGCGAGGTAACCGATGACGTCATCACGTGATGGAGGAGCATTCTCGGACGCGGGCATTTGCCATCCCGGTAAGGAACTCCATGTAGCAGAAGAAAATAGTCGCAGAGAATCCCATCCGTGCAGCCATGCGCCACCAGGACTTTGTTCCGCATCGAGCAGTACGACCGACAAGGACGTGCGCCGCAAGAAGTAAGCTGTGGCCAATGCCGCCTGCCCACCTCCGACAATGACAACGTCAACATTCGCAGCTATGTTTCCATCAGATTGCATTAGTTCTTTCTGACAAAGATGGGTATAGGTGTTTGCGAACTGGCGGCCGTGGCCGTTCTCGTCAGATCGAACGAATGTTGACGCGTTTGGCGAGTTCTTCAGCAGATTCCCGACGCTCGCTATAGCGGTCAACCAGGAACGGAGAAACGTCGCGCGTCAGCAGAGTAAATTTGAACAACTCCTCCATTACATCCACCACACGCTCATAGTAAGACGAGGGCTTCATCCGCCCATTTTCTTCAAATTCGAGAAATGCCTTGGCAACAGAGGATTGGTTAGGGATGGTGATCATCCGCATCCATCGGCCGAGAACCCGCATTTGATTGACAGCGTTGAAGGACTGCGACCCACCTGAGACTTCCATGACGGCCAGTGTTTTACCTTGAGTAGGGCGAACGGCGCCTTGCGTCAAAGGAATCCAATCAATTTGTGCCTTCATGATGCCGGTCATGGCCCCGTGACGCTCTGGCGAGCACCACACCATCCCTTCGGACCACATAGCCAATTCACGCAGTTCCTGTACTTTTGGATGTGTTTCTGGCTCACTGTCCGGCAGTGGCAAGCCACGCGGATCGAAGATTTTGACTTCACCGCCCATTGCTTCGAGGAGGCGTGCGGCCTCCATTGTCAGCAAACGGCTATAGGAGCGTTCACGGACAGAACCATACAGTAACAAGAACCGAGGTGCGTGCGCCGACGTGGCAACGTTGGCGAAATCTGCCGCTGCTGGGGCCTTGAACAGATTTGCAGCGACGTTGGGAAGATCATTTAGCTGACGTGACACGTTGGCCCTCCGCGTTGATGACAACCTCCCCGTCTTCCTTCGTAAATGGCCCCTTTTGAGGATTCGGCAAGATATCCAGTACTGCTTCGGAGGGGCGGCACAGCAGCGTGCCTTTGGAAGTCACGACAAACGGGCGATTGATCAAGATCGGATGCGCTAGCATGGCATCGAGCAGTTGCTCGTCTGTCAGCGCAGGATTGTCCAGGCCAAGCTCTGCGTACGGCGTCCCTTTTTGGCGAATCGCTTCGCGCACAGTCAGACCTGCATCCTTGATGAGTTGGATCAAGGTGTCACGCGACGGTGGATTTTGAAGATACTCGATCACGATGGGCTCTTCGCCGCTGTTGCGGATCAAAGCAAGCGTATTACGGGACGTGCCGCAGGCAGGGTTGTGATAGATCGTGGTGGTCATAATGATTTCCTAGTTGGTAGACGAAACTGTGTCGTGGCGTGGATGCGCCGTAGCATAAAAAAACAGCACAGCACCAAGGCTGGCAATACCAATCAGCGCCACGATGGCGCCCGGATAGCCGCCGCCGATGGCGTAGAGAAGAGAGGCAACGAATGGACCCGCCGCAAAGGCGATGGTCACCGGTGTAGCCATGGCGCCGCTGATGGCACCATACGCTTCACGGCCATAGAGCTCTGCCGGCAATGCACCTCTGACGATCGTCATGACGCCATTACCCACACCATACATAGCAGCGAACAAACCGTAGATAAGCAGCCACTCAGCAGGCGCGAACAACAAAATGAGGGCCACAGGTAGCAGGAAAATCGCGATGAGTCCAATTTGCCTGGTCGTGGCATTCTTGCCGAACGTCGCTTCTAAAATCCGGCCCAGCACCTGCATTGGCCCTATCAATGCCCCGATGCCCGCCGCGTAGTACGCCGACATGCCGCGGTCATGAAGAATGGAGATCAGGTGCAGCGACATCGCCGAGAACACTAACGCGTTCAACGTGACTGCTGCAGTAATGAGATAAAAGCTTGGCTCGCGCAGTACTGCCGCAAGGCCGACGCTTGCAGCGGGATCTTTGGCCTTTGCTTTAATACTAGCCGCACGAGGCAGTAAAGCATGGATCGGCAGGCAAATAACAAGATTGGCTACCGCGTAAATCATCCATGTTTCGCGCCATCCGTACTGCTCCAGGAGCCATTGCGTCAACGGCCATGACACGGTGCTGGCGAAACCGCCGAAGAGCGTCAGCATGGTGATCGCACGTCTGAAACCGCCTTCAAAGATCTGGGTGATGACCGCAAACGCTGGCTGATAGAGCGTAGCGCTCATCGCCACCCCAATGCCGGCCCAGATCAAGTAGAGACCGGTCACGCTATGCACTGTGGAAAGCAAGGCCAACATTATGGTGGCCAATACCGTTCCGGCCCCCATCAACAAACGACCGCCCACGCGATCAATGATGCTTCCGGCCAGCGTCGACAGCAGTCCCGAAATCAGGAGCGCCAGCGAATAGGCGCCAACGATCACAGGCTTGGAAGCTTGCAGCTCTAACTGCATAGGCTGCATGAGTACACCATAAGCGTAGAACATCGAGCCCCATCCCACAATTTGGGTCAGACCGAGAGACGGAATCAGCCATGCAGGCTTACGGGCCGCGGTATCCATGCTTAAAAGCTCAATCTCAAAGCCAGCGCAGCCAGCGTCACCAGCAGGACAGGGATTGTGAGCATCGCCCCCACTCGGAAGTAATAGCCCCAGGAGATGTGGATGCTCTTTTTATCGAGTACGTGCAGCCAGAGCAAAGTGGCCAGACTACCGATCGGCGTGATCTTCGGTCCCAGATCGCTGCCAATGACATTGGCGTAGATCATGGCTTCCTTGACGACACCTTGTGCTGTCGCAGCGTCAATCGATAATGCACCGACCAGCACCGTCGGCATATTATTCATGATCGAGGACAAGAACGCCGTCAGGAAGCCTGTACCAATCGCTGCGCCCCAGACGCCATGTTGAGCGAAGCCATTCAATAGACCGGTGAGATAGTTCGTCAACCCGGCGTTGCGCAGCCCATAGACCACCAGATACATACCCAGCGAGAAAAAGACGATTTGCCACGGTGCACCTTTGATCACTTCCCGTGTGGAGATGACATGGCCCTTTGCAGCAATTACCAACAAAATCAAGGCACCTACCGCAGCGACGGCGCTGATCGGCACGCCCAGGCTTTCAAGCCAAAAGAAGCCGATGAGCAACAGCCCCAGAACCCACCAGCCGGCGATGAAGGTTGCTCGATCATGGATAGCATCCGTTGGTTTCTTGAGCTGCTTGAGGTCGTAGTCGACAGGAATGTCGCGTCGAAAATACAAAAACAACACCAGCAGAGTCATGATGACTGCAACGATGTCGACCGGGATCATGACAGCCGCGTACTGCGAGAAGCCGATTTTGAAGAAGTCGGCCGAGACGATATTGACCAGATTCGACACGACTAGCGGCAGGCTTGCCGTATCGGCAATGAAGCCGGCGGCCATCACGAATGCCAGCGTGGCCTGCGGCGAAAAGCGCAGCGCCAGCAACATCGCGATCACAATAGGAGTGAGGATCAGCGCGGCGCCGTCGTTGGCGAACAAGGCAGAGACCGCAGCACCAAGCAAAACCAGAAGGACAAATAGCTTGCGTCCGTTACCGCCGCCCCAGCGCGCAACATGCAGCGCAGCCCACTCGAAGAATCCTGCTTTATCCAGCAACAAGCTGATGATAATGATGGCAATGAACGTCCCAGTCGCATTCCACACGATATGCCATACCACAGGGATATCGGACAATTGAATGACGCCGAATGCCAAAGCAACCAAGGCGCCCACGCACGCACTCCAACCAATACCGAGCCCGCGCGGCTGCCAGATAACAAAAACGAGAGTCAGCAAGAAAATGATGAATGCGGTGAGCACGTTGTTTTTATCCTTGAATGTATTGACTGTCCGGCGACGCCGAGCGAATTGAAGCGTGAGGGAGGCGAGCCGGAAACCGACTCGCACTCCTTCCGTATAGACGACTAGACTTGGCTGGCGCCAATGGCATCCATCTCGCGCTTGATCGCTGTCTTCTCAAGCGTGTGGAATGGCAAGCTGTTAAAAATATTCACACGCGTAGTGATTTGACGAGCGACCTTGGAAAACACGGCGCGTTTTTCCTCATCGGTTCCTGTTGCGGCTGCTGGATCTTCAAAACCCCAGTGAGCGGAAATCGGTTGCCCGGGCCAGATCGGGCATACCTCGCCGGCAGCGTTGTCGCAGACGGTAATGATGAAATCCATCTTCGGAGCGCCTGGAGCGGCAAACTCATCCCAGCTTTTGCTGCGCAGTTTTTCCACGGGATAGCCGGTGCTCTTAATTTGTTCGACAGCCAACGGGTTCACTGTTCCACCTGGTTGACTACCGGCGCTGTAAGCATTGAACCGACCTTTACCCATGGTATTGAGCAGGGCTTCCGCCATGATGCTACGTGCGGAGTTGCCAGTGCACAGGAAGAGAACGTTGTAGGTTTTGTCGACTTGATTGGCGCTCATAGAAGATCCTATTGGTAGGTGAAGTTACGGGATTGACGGACGACAGCTTAAGTCGCCGATCCTTCCGTTTCGTGACATTCGCTGGCAGGAGAACAAATGTTGCCTCCACAGCAATTTTCTGTAAGAAAGCCCAACACCTGATTCATCATGTCGAAATTCGCGGCGTAGATGACAAACCGTCCATCCTGGCGCGAAACGACTAATGAAGCGTGCGTAAGCTCTTTCAGATGGAAAGAGAGTGACGACGGAGCGATGCCGAGATGCTCGCCAATCTTGCTGGCAGCAATTCCTTCATTGCCGACCTGAATGAGAAAGCGGAAGATTGCCAGGCGGGACTCTTGTGCTAGTGCGGCCAGCGCAGAAATGACGCGTTTGGTTTCCATCATCAGGATCCATCGAATTATTCAATCATTCCATTGTTATCGAAATATTGAATATTTGCAAGGACTTGATAATGATGTTTTTGAATCTGAGCGCGTGGTCGACGTTATTAACGATTTAATGAAACCTTCTATACTGACGCACGATATTTTGCCGCTCCTGAGAGATATAGCAACGAGGGAGAGAGCTGACGATCATTCCATATGGTGAGATGTTGCATCGAATACTGCCCCAGTGGGTTACCCATTAGCCGTCCACTGTCAAGAATACAAATTAGATCCTCGCGATGTTCAGCGATCGGTTACAGTCCATCGCTATGGTGGTTGTCGCAGCAATGGATCGCGCCCTGCGCTTCGTCGTGTGGTTGCGTGAATCGCACCAGTCACCCATGTGGATCAAGCGAAAATACGTATAGCTATCCCGCCCTGGCAGCGTAGCTGCCCCAGAAGCATCTCGGTTCCGTCCTGCGTCCAATTGAAGGGCAGTTCTCTGGCTGCCGCTTAGCGACTCCAAGCTCACAATCCGGACGAATCATTTCCTGCTACAGCAACAGCGATGGCAAACGGCGCAGCGTCCAATCAGTTTGGATGGCTCTTTATCCAACCCACTTGCTGGCTCGCCGGTCGTTGCCAAACATTATGTGAAGCATCGCTCCACAGAAAACTTCTCGCCAGTCTTCAGCATGTGGAAGCAAGCACGTGCGAGCTTGTGGGCCACCGCTTTGATGGCCACTATGCCGTTTCGTTTGGCTTTCTTTCGTTGATAAAATTTACGGGCGGCTTCGCAGTAACGTATCGCAAAATTCGCTGGCTCGACATATGCCCATGCGAGAAAGTGGTTGCCGTTCTTGGTATTGCCTTCGCCCTTATTCTTTCCGTTGGAGACATGGACGCTGCCGACGCAGCGACAATACGATGCGTAATTCCCCGCGACGACAAATCGACCGATATCGCCAGTTTCCAGCAAAATGAAAGTTGCCAAGATCGGTCCGACGCCTGCTACAGAGCACAGCAGCGGCAATCCTTATCGCGCCGGCAGTGCTTTGACAACGTCGCTTCGATTCCATCTATTTGCACCTAGAGCGCTTGCATCACCGCGAGGCTTGCTTTCATGCCTAGCGTCTCTGTCGGTCCAATCGGCATCGCATCGATATCATCTGAGGTCAGCTCTTTGACGCTGTTGCCAGAAATTGCGGGACCCATGTACTGGCCATGCTCGTCTCGATCGAAACGATCTGAGACGTCCTTTGCCCGCCTAACTGCATGCGCCGGCGCGCAAGGTCGCGAAATGCGCGATCAGCTTTGGGCATGATGTGACGTTCCGGCAGCAAACCAAGCCGAATAACGTGTGCGAGATGACGTGCATCGGATTCGTCACCCCGGTGCTTGAGGCCGTCGTATTGTTTAATCGCCGTCGTGTTGGCCAAGTGTATTGAATGGCCTGCGGCCATCAGCCCGTCAACCAGCCAGTACCAGTTGTAAGTAGATTCGACGACTACGCCAAACAGTTCCTGCTGATAGGGGCTCAGCGCGGCACATATCGTTGCGAGCTCATTCGGTAGTCGCTTGGAATACACGACCTTGTCAGCGTCATCGGAAACGACCACAAGGCAGTTGTTGGAATGAAGATCAATGCCACAAAATAACATGACGTCCTCCTCGATAAAGTTCGGATTCGTACCGTGACTTTATTCCTCGGCCTGGCCGAAGAGAGGACGGCTAGATGGTTATCAGATTTCAATGCAATTCAACCGACTTACAGCACAAGGAATTCGCATGCATATCATTAAAGTCAAGAGTATCTAGGTTACATACATTGCGATACCATGCGCCCTTTGCAGATTAGTCAATTCTCCGAGTGACGAACGTAATCCTTCCTTACAAATCTCATTTTTATCCAGGCGAGATATGCGGATCCTAGTTTGCCAGATTAAGACTACACAATACCCCGGGGATTTGGGAGTCGTTATTGCGCAGTCTTTCGATTGAAGCTGCAATCTCCTATCGGGTCTTCGATTTGAGTCCTTGCAGCCCAAGCACGAGCACACTATTGCAATATTTGGGACTCAGCCAGTCTGAAGCCGAAAAGCAACTCTCAACCCGCCCCTTCTTGGACAGGTTTGGTGATCATCGGGCTCCCGCCGCTGCCCATGTTAGTGCGCCGCGCTATTGCCCACAATGCATAGCAGATGACACCGACCAGCATGGCGAGCCATTTTGGCATACCGTTCACCAAATTCCGAACGTCTTCGTTTGCCCGATTCACGCAACCGTGCTTCTCGATGGGTGCCATTCATGCGGGATGAAATTCGGTGTCCGGACAAGTCGACTCATCGCTCCATTGCATAAATTCTGTGAATGCGGAGCCGACCTAAGGCTAGTTGGAAAGGAGATGCGTCGCCGCTCCGACAAGCTCTACCAACTCGCCGTCTTCTCCCAATTTGCCATTTCTGATGGCGACCAAACTGGAGATATGAGTCAAATGGCTACGTATCTTCTATCGAAAACCAATGACGTGCGGGGACTTCATGCGCTCCTTCAAAGCACATGGGGTTCAAAACCTGGGATTCGCATCGCATGGAATTTCAGAACAAGCCTACATCAGCTTCGTGCTTGGGAAGTTTCTGCTGCGCTGGTCGCACTTAACATTTCCTATGATGAAGCAACAGAAGGTATAGCTAAGATAGAAAGTAAAAATTCCTTCGGCGAGTCTCCCCATCGCCTCTACGAAAAGCTGTCGTCAGTTGATCATGCAAAGAAAATTCTTGAAGAATATATTGAAAAATATCCCCACAAGCATCCGTGCCAATGTCGAAGAGCATATGAATTTATTCGAATTCACGATTACGAATGGATTGAAAATCTCCCTGGGAAAAAGCATAAGCGGAAACTAACTTCGATCAAAGAGGATAGAGAATCTATTCTTGGCTACTTGAAGAAGAGTGGTGGTTATTCCATTTCAGGTTTTCCTGCCTATATACGGGCACGGATCCGTGACGAAAAATGGTTAGACTCTGTCTACACGAGGAAGGCAAGAAAGCCATCTATGAGGGTCGACCTTGAGCAACGCGTCGCAATCATCGAAAAGGCAATGATCGAAATGATGCAAAGCCCCCCCCAATGAGATACGACTCACATATCGGTCTTTCACCTCAAACACTGGCCTGGCAGAAGGAGTCGTAAGAGACACGATATGTAAAAGCAGCAGGCTCCAGAAGCTTAAAGTCGAGTGTCAAAGGATCGTGATGGAGCGCCATATCATTCGCACCATAGAGAAAATTACCTATGCCAACAGGAAGGTAACGAAATGGACCGTGGCACATGATATGAACTTTAATATCACTAACGACAGACTAGAACTCATTCAGGAAGTGATCGACAACCTGCCAACGCTTGTAGATCGATATAGGAAAGCGCGCTATGAGTACCTATGTGAGCTTCCTAAAAGGACTGGAACCGGCGGCATATGAGAGATAATGGTGATGAGCCTCACTTCGATCGGTTTCGTAAGATACAATCTTCTATGAAATTCAAACTTTCAGCGTCGACACACTTAAGTCCTGCGACACGTTGGATTCGCCAGAGATCGAGAGATATCCCATCGCTCTGAAGAGCACTCATGGCCCGCATGATGCGAATCTTAGTATGCACTTTTATTGATTCGTGCAATCGATCTTCCAGCAACTTGTACATAGGAAGCTTTGCGATATTGGTAGATATC
>NZ_LFLT01000076.1 GCF_001189955.1 Herbaspirillum chlorophenolicum
TGGTGCGCGTGCTTGTCGCGGGTCCCCCTGGCGGACCCCCCCCATGGTGGGGAAAGAAATGTGTTCTGGCCTCTTTGTGGGCGCCCGGGGAACTAAGGTCTCCCCCGCGTGTTGTTTAAGAGACGGCGGCAGGGGGAATTTTTCCGGGGCACCCCCGCCGAAAAGAAACCGCCATTGACGCCGTGTTGGAGAAAGCAAGACGGGCTTGCCTTGTGACAGGGATACCCCGGGCAGTTGCCAGTGAAGGGTCATACAGGCCATGCCAGGAACTGTTCCCCGGTGCACACAATGTTGAGCTTCTTTCGTTTGTTGACCTGCAGGCCGATTTTTCGTGCGTTGAACATTTAACCAATACGGGCACTTCGTTTGTGAAGGGGCGAGTTCTCCCCGACCTGGAGGCGCCAGAAACGGAAACTTTGCTTCGCGAGATGAACTGGCCGCGGGTCAAGGCACTTGTGGTTCCCGATGACCCCGCCTTGGGGACATGGCCCGAAGACGTATTTAAGGGTATCGGAGACGAAGAAGCGCTGATCCAGGCGATGAAGTCATGCGCGCAAAAAACGAGCGATGGCCTCGTGCATGTTGAAACCGATTTGCGCGCACATATGAATCCAACCCGGATGGAGTCCGTCGCCAGCGTTGCCAAGGTGTTCGTGGCAAGACTGTACAGTTCGGACTATGGAAAGCGCATACGTTCTTTGACCAGGGTGTCCGCAGCAGATTCAATCAGCCTCGAACTGGCTTCTGTCGTCGGGAGCGCGAGGCATTAATTGTCGCTTGAACCCAGTTGATAAACGCCATTGTCGATTCGTCTTTTCGCGGACCGAAGCAGGCGATGAACGATCGTGGACTACTGATGGATGTTGCGAACGGCGCCACAAGAAGGCCTTGTTCCAGCAGCGCATCGACCAACGGGGAGCTTCCCAATGCAATACCTTGCCCTATGGTCGCGGCCTGGATCATCTGGTCGACATGGCTGAAACGATATCCTTTTCCTACTGCGGGGGCATAGCCGGCTGACTCAAGCCAGTTTGCCCATTGCAACCAGGGCCATGCGTTTTTGGGATCGTTTAAATGAAGCAGTGTATGAAATCGCAGGCTTTCGATATTCCCGGCGTCAGTTCCCATTTTCTTCAGGAAGGCCGGACTGCACACCGGGAAAATATCTTCTCCGGATAAATACAAGTAGTCTTTTTCTTTAACGGACTCGAGAGTGGTATATCGGATTGCGACATTGAAAATGTCCTGCTTGAGATCGACCAGGCGATTGTTTGAATCGATGTCCAGTTCAATTTCCGGATGAGCGCTTCGGAAATCCGCCAGTTTGGGGACCAGCCATAATGCGGAAAATGGATTGTTGGTTGACACTTTGACACGGCACAGCGACTTTTCCTGCTTCAAATTCGCGACGGTTCTGGCGAGTGATTCCAGCGAATCCTGGACTGTTTCGTACAAGATCTGCCCTTGCTCTGTGAGCTTTAACTCCCGGTGCAATCGCTCAAACAGAGCGAACCCCAGCGACTCTTCCAGTTTCTTGACCTGCCGGCTGATTGCGGATTGAGTGACATGGATTTCTTCTCCAGCTTTTGAGAAACTCAATTGCCGTGCTGCAGCCTCGAAGCTAACTAGTAAATCTAACGGTGGAAGGCGACGCCCCATAAATATCGGCCAATATTTTAATGCCATAAGGCAACAGTTGACGGTTGCACCAGAATTTGGTGCTTCAGTCTATCAAACTATGAAAAATGAATAACTGATCGCTGTTTTTAATAATTTTCCTGTAAAGAAAAGTGCCCCGGTAGCTTCTTTTTCATTTTGTTGGGACGGGGAACGGGGTGAATTTGGCGGACGAGATTGTATCCGGGGTTTCCCATATTCAAAATGTAATGCCGCTTGCAACTGAGGGAGAGGGAAATGGAGTGATAGCACTTGGCCGTTCTTGGATTGATTTGGCTTGAAAAAGCTAATGTCAACGAATCCGATAGAGTCTCCACGAACAAAAAACGCTGTCTCCGGGGAGAACAGCGGTTTTTTTGAGATGCTCCGGGATGTCGAAGGACTGATGGATGCCGTGAGCCGGCCATCACCAAGAGAAGACCTATAACGTTCTTTTTCCTTGCACCGGCAATTTGGCCCGCAGCAGCATGGCTGAGGCGCTGCTGGATACTTGGGTGAAGACCGCTTCAAGACCTGCAGCGCAGACAGTCATCATGCTGGCGCCGTCAATTCATTGGCGCTGGAGCAGAGCCATGCCATGGGTTATCCGCCGTGCGATCTTCGCAGCAAGAATTGGGATGCGTGCGCGGCAACGGATACTGTCAGGATGGACTTCATCATCGCCGTCTGCGACAACGCCGCTGGCGAGGCAGGTCCGAGATTTGGCCGGGCTAACCGATCTCCGCCCACTGGGGCTTTGAAGATCCTGCCGCGGCAACGGGTATCGCTGTGGCGCGAGCCTGCATCGCATCCGCGAGGGCATGCAGGACTTTTCCAGCCAGCGTATTGAGGAGACTGTCGTGCTCCTCCTCATAGAGCCTGAGCAAACGCAGGCAATTCTTGTCCGTCCACATCCAGTCGCCGTTCCTGCCGTTGGCTGCAAGCTGATGACGCGCTTGCATCGGTACCTCGGGGATACGGTCATGCCACTCCCACAGGTAGTCGCGTCCATCCTGCCGGGTGTAAGGGATGTCGAACATGTCGGCGACCAGGCGATCATGGCGGGCCGTGAAATCGATGGATTCCAGCCGATGACTGCCATCGGGCATGGAGTGGAGCGCTTCGATCCAGCAATGGTAATCCTTCAGATCCGACAGCTTGCGCGCCCGGCGGCGCGCGTCGCGGCTAGGGAATAGCACCACATAGAGTCCATCGCCGCAGTCGATGATTTCCCCGCCGGAGACGGCGACGTAGGGACGGTTCAGCAATAGACTCAAGACACGCGCGCCGACCAGCGCGTAATCGGCGCAGCGGCCCAGAGTGCCCATGCTCAGGCTGGCATCGGCGGCGGCGCTTTCCATGACCGTGTTCAGCGCGGCATCGATCAGGTCGCGTGTCGCAGGATCGATGGGCATGCTCAGCACCGCGCCAGGCGAGGGGCTGGGCGACGCGTCGGAAGCGTTCATGGAGCGATCGCCGGCAACAGATTCCATGGGCATAGTCCTCAGCGCAGGCTGACCAGGGTTTGCAGCACGGTGTCCTGCACCTTGATGGTCTGGGAGTTGGCCTGATAGACGCGCTGCGTGACGATCATGTTGACCAGTTCGGCTGTCAGATCCACGTTGGACTGCTCCACCGCGCGTCCCTGCAGGCTGCCGAAGGAGCCGGTGGTTGGCGTGCCCACCATCGGCGTACCTGCTGCGGCCGTGGCTTGATAAAGGTTGTTGCCCAGCGCCTGCAGGCCATGCGGATTGGCGAAGTTGACCAGCGCCACCTGTCCCATGACACGGGTCTGCTGGTTGCTATAGGCGCCGATGATGCTGCCATTCTTGCCGATGGTGAAACTGGATAGCGTGCCGGAAGGCATGCCATCCTGGCTTTGCGCCAGGTTGGCGAAGGCCGATCCGGTCTGGGTCGATCCGGCATAGTTCAGCGTGATTGGGCCTGGGAAGGTACCCCCTCCCTTGGCCAGGCCGGCGAGATTGAGCGACATCCCTGTGCTCGCGGTCAAGGCGCCGGTGGCGTCGAAGGCCAGCGTGCCCACCAGTTGCGGCGCCGTGCCGGGCGGCGGGCCGGTGAGCGGCTTTCCATCGAGGGTGGCGTACACCGACCAGGTGGTACTCGGTGGCGAACCCGCCGGTGTGCCTTTGACGTAATAGGCCTGCAACGAATACGGATTGCCAAGGCTGTCGTAGACAGTGGCGCCGGTGGAATTATTGTAGCTGTTGGGATTGGCCGGATCGAAGGGGCTGATGGCGGGCACGCTCTTGCGCGAATCGAGGTTGACCTTGGTGGCGATACGCGAGGTCGCGGCGGCCGGCAGCGTGGCAGTGTCGATCTTTAGCGGAACCGGATCGCCGCCGCTGGCACCGGCCGGATAGCCGGTGAGGTAGGCGCCGTTCATGCTGGGGTTGATCAGATAACCATTCTTGTTGAGCTGAAACTGTCCATTGCGGCCATAGCGCGGCGACTGGTCGGCAAGACTGGCCACCATGCGGAAGAAGCCGTCGCCATTGATGGCCACGTCCAGCGCATTGTTGGTGGTGGCGATATTGCCTTGGGTGAAGGCCTGGGCGACGTTGGCAATGGTTACGCCGATGCCGACCGGTGAGTTGCCGGAGCGATTCATGGAGTTGGCGTAGGCATCGGAAAACTGTACCTGGCTTTGCTTGAAGCCGACGGTGCTGGCATTGGCGACGTTGTTGCCGATGACTTCCAGATGCCTGCTTGCGCCATGCAGGCCGCTGAGCCCCTGTTGAAAACTCATGATGGTTCCTCTCCATTGAATGGTCGTTGCAGTGCTGTCAGAAAGGCTTATGGCTTCTTTAGGCGAACCATTACGCGACCGATTTCCTGCGCGGCCTGTTGCGTCAGCGCCAGGCGATGACGGGCTTCTGCGCGCTTGCGCGAGGGGAGTTCGTTGATGTCGGTGGGTGTCGGTTCTTCGCAAGACAACTCGTAGTCGCCGTCGCCGCGTTGTGCGGCGCCGAGCTCCAGCCAGAATGCGTCATAGTCGGCATGAACCCGGTCACGCTTGCAGCGATGGTTGGAGACCCGATTGTGATTGCTGACCAGCACCATGCGCGCGCAGCCGTAGCCGGCACCGATGGCACGCACCAGGCGGATCATCAGGGCCTTGGGGCGCAGGCCGAACATGTCGCGCGTGGCGCGGCGCACGTGTTCGCGGCTGTCGGCGCCGCCCGGCCCTTGCAGGCAGCCGATGCCGATGCACCAGAGGCCCTGTTGGCGATAGAAGGTGAAGGCGGTGGAGAACAGGTGCTGGTCGTTGCGATAGAGGTGCAGCGCCAGTTCGCCTTCGCGGTCCAGGCTATCGATAGCGGCCAGCCGCACCTCATACGGGTCGCCCGACTTGCCGTTGAAGAGTCCGATGGGAATCCGTTGCCGGGATGCCTGCAGCACCAGCGGCGCCAGGCCTTGGCGGATGATGAAGTCGTAGTGGCTGGTCAGGATATCCAGGCGCTCGGGGTGGCGCAGGTGCAGCGACTGGTAGGGGCGATAGATCTTCTGCAACAGTCGTGGAGTGGCGATCGCCAGCGTCACGTGGGTGGACGTGAGGTTCCAGAAGTCCAGCCAGCGTCGCGTCTGGCGCGGATGAATGAGACCGCGGATGCAGAGTTTGATGCGCCGGGCCAGCCGCGACATTCCTGAGCGCTGCCGATCCGGGGCGCTGTACAGGCTCACCGGGAGTCCTGCCGTCGGGTTGCGCGGCCGGGGCGCCGTGGCGCGCGTGAACCAGTCGGCAGTCACGCGCACCTGGCGATAGCAGCGCGCGATGCCCGGCCACACCAGGTAAAAACCCAGCGCAAACAGCAACAGGCACAGGCAGGCCAGCAAAGGCCCCTGGGTATCCGGCAGCAGCCAGTAGATACCGCGGGAATGGATGAAACTGGTGGAAGTCATGGTGGTCGCAGCTCCTTGCACGATAAACAGAGAAGAAATCTGTCTCTCTGTCTTGCTTGTGCAACGAGCTGGCCAAAATGACGGTCTGTTACAAATTTAATTTGGCGACCGCGCCGAACCGGGAGGCTAGAACTCCACGATATGGGTCAGCGTCACCGTGCGCGCGGGTTCCACACCGATGGTGGTGGTGGCGAAGTCGCTGTAGAGCCGGCGGTCGAACAAATTGCGGATGCCCAGAGTGGTGCGGCTCGAGCGGGAGCGGTAGTAGAGGCTGGCGTCGGTACGGGCTTGGCCGGGAATGCGCACCTGAGAGTCGGCGTCGCTGAAGGCCATGTAGCTGCTGCGCACGGTCATGCCCAGCCCGAATCCCCAGCCGCGCCAGCCTTCGGACTGCAGGTCGTAGGTGCTCCAGACGCTGGCCCGATGATGCGGGAACTGCGCCAGCCGGCTGTCCTCGTCCTGGCTCGGGGCCGGATGGAAGAGGCTGTAGCTGTAGCTGGCGGTCAGGTTCCAGCCGCGCGCAAGGCGACCCGACAGGCTCAGTTCCAGGCCCTGGCTGACCGCCGAGGGCAGCAGCACATAGCGGTTGAAAGGCGAGCTGGTATCGGGGAAGACGAATTGCAGAACGTTGGTATGGGTGGCCCGGTACAGGGCCGCCGTGAAGATGGCGCGCTTGTCCAGCAATTCGAGCTTGATGCCGACTTCAGTTGATTTGCCGGTCGTGGCAGGCGCGATGTTGATGCCGGGCCTGCCGCCGTTGAGGGTAGAGTCCAGCAAAAGCTGGCCGGGCGTGAAGCTGCGGAAGGAATTGGCATAGATCGTTGCAGAGTCGGCCAGGCGGTAGGCCACGCCGATATTGTAGACCGGTGCGTTGCGCGGCGGCGAGGTGTCGTGGGACACACCGTTCATGTCGGTATCGGAGGAGAAGTTGTTGCGCTCCTGCTCATAACCGACATTGGCCAGCAGGTGCCAGCGCCGCCATGTGATCTGGTCCTGCAGATACAGGTTGGAGGTATAGATCGCATCGTTGTCGTTGATCAGGCTGCGCGCGCCGCCGACGGGCGGCAGCACGGTTCTGGATGGCGGCCAGGGGACGATGACGATAGCGGTGGCGTCGTCGGCATCGCTGTAGCTCTTCAAGCGTGTCCGTGAGAAGCTCGCACCGGCCATCAACGTGTGTTGCCATTCGCCGCTGGAGACCCTCAGCGACAGGTTGTTATCGATGCTGGCGCTGTCACTGTGCAGCAGCGACTGGTCGGTTGCGCAGACGCCCGTGCCTTCGTCCAGATCCACCGGGATGCAACTGCTATAGCCCGAGGCGGTGTAGCGCAGGCTGCTGAAGCGGGCCTTGCTGTTCAGGCGCCAGCCTGCACCCAAGGCTTGTTCCCAGGTATAGAACAAGTCGGTCTTGGTGGCATGGCTGTGATCGTCGGGCAGACCCCAGGGGGCGGTGCGGATATCGGGGCCGGGGCCTTTGTCGGTCAGCATGGCGCTCTGGTAGCCGCCGAATGGGGTACGCGCCACATGGTAGCTGAAACCGGCCACGAAGGAGGTATCGGCATCCTTGTAACCGATGGAAGGGGCAAGGTAAAACTCGCGCTCGCCGTCGTAGCCGTCCAGGGTGCGCTTGTCATGCACGGCCGAGATAATGGTGCGATAGGTCCATGCGCGGTCTTCCGTCAGGCTGCCGCCCAGGTCGAGTGCGCTACGCCGGTGGCCGCGATTGTCGATCTCAAGCGTCCATTCCCGTATCGCATCGGCCACCGGTTGCTTGGTCACGATATTGACCGATCCGCCCGGTTCCATCGGGCCGCCGACGATGATGGAGTCGGCCCCGCCCAGGACTTCGACACGCTCGATGGCGGCCGCCGGCACATCCAGCGAGGTGATGGCGCGCGATCCCGAGACCCGGCCATTGGTCACGTTGGTCAGCGACACCAGGTCGGCCCAGCCGTCCCGCATGACCGGGGCGATGAAGCTGCGCACGTAGAGCGTGCCGGCCTGATCGATGCCATCGCCACGGCTATAGGCGACCGAACTGATGTTCTGCAGGCTATCCACCACTGACTTCGACTGCCGGCTTTCGATGACGCTGTTGGTGATTTCCTGTATCGACACCGGCAGCAATGACAAGGATTGCTCGTGGCGGGTGGCAAGCTGGCTGCTAGTAGCCAGGAAACCCGAATCCAGATAGCCGTGGCTGGTGTCGCCGACGCCGGGGGTGCCCGTCCTGAGCACGGGCGGCAGTGGCGGGTTATAGGCGTCGATGGTGGTCAGCTCGCTGGCGCGTGGCGTTTCCGGAACGGAACGGCGCACGCCGAAGGAACCATCGGGATGCGCGACCAGTTCCAGGGGACTGTTGGCGAGCGCCTTGCGCAGCGCCGCTTCCAGAGTGAGCCTGCCATGCACCCCGGCGCAATCAAGCGAGGCCACCACGGCGGGATCGAACAGCACGATTCCGCCAGCGACATGGGCGATGGCTGCCAGCGCGCTTTCTATCGGACCGGCCGGCACCTGGAAATCGAAGAGCGCAGGCTCCGGCTGGACCTGGTTTGTAGTCGCCGCATGGGCGACAGGCGCAGCAGCAGCCGGCACGACGGCGGCCAGGCAGTACGCCATCAGGCAGGCGATGCTTCGATATCGCAT
Organism: Herbaspirillum chlorophenolicum; assembly: GCF_001189955.1. Classification (GTDB taxonomy): domain Bacteria; phylum Pseudomonadota; class Gammaproteobacteria; order Burkholderiales; family Burkholderiaceae_D; genus Herbaspirillum; species Herbaspirillum chlorophenolicum. Next base: position 8,224 of record NZ_LFLT01000076.1, read on the forward strand.
GTTCGGCGGGATGGCGTTCAGGCGCGAGAGGAAATGCTTACCCAGTAGGGGCTGACCCGGGTGACCGCAATGGGCAGGGCACTGGCTAGCGCCGACAGGACGCGGTCGGTGTCGTCCAGCGGGAAAGTGCCGCTGATACGCAATTGCGCCACCGCCGGATCGAGGCGCAGGATGCCCTTGCGATAGGGCCGCAGGGCTGCCACCACCTCGGCCAGTGGAGTGTCGGAGGCAGTGTAGTAGCCATCGACCCAGGAATTCTCGCCACCGTTGATCTGGTGCGGGGAAGCGATGCTGTCCTGGTCGAACCAGGTACGCTGGCCCGATGCTAGCTCGGCGCGGGTACCGTTGCGAGTGGTCAGCGATGGCGCCGCCTGCAGCGCCACGATGTCGGTGCGCAGCTCCTGATAGCGCAACATGAGGGTGCCGGCCGGCAGGCTTACGCTGCCGTGTGCGGTATCGATGGAGAAGGGCAATGCACCTTGCGCGGCCACCTGGACCTGGATCTCACCGGCGAACAGGCGGATCTGTCGCAGCGAAGGCAGGATCAGGTGGTCGGCCGAGCTGCGTGCGTTGAGCGTGACCACGCTGCCATCGGCCAGGATGGTACGGCGACGTTCACCGGTGCTGGTGTGCAGGTCGGCAGTCAGCCCGCCCACGGGGGTGAACTGATCCAGCAGGGCGCCTGCACCGACGGTAAGGCCCGCCAAGGCGGCGATACGCTTGAGGGTCTTGCGGCGCTTGCTTTTCTGTTGCAGCGTGTTGCGCAAGATGGCGGGGGCGGCGCCGACTTTGCGCGGGACATCGAATTGCCGTACCGATTGCGTCAGGTTGGCATAGGCCGTGGAATGCCGTGGATCGGCTGCCTTCCAGCGCTCGAAGGCGGCGCGTTCGGTGGCAGGCAAGTCGCCTTGCTCCAGTTGCAGCATCCACTCGATGGCCTGCTCCACGATCTGTTCATCGGTCTTCATGCAACCTGGCCCAGTGGCTCGAAACCTGCAGCCTTGTAGCACTGCAGCAGTCCCTTGGCGACATGGCGCCGGGCCACGCTGGGGGTGATGCGCAATTGTTCGCCGATGGCCTGGTAGGTCAGGCCATCGAGCTTGTAGAGCAGGAATGCGGCGCACTCCTTGGCCGACAATCCCGCCAGGGCGCGGTCTATGGCATGCAGGGCTTGCAGCAATTGCAACTGGTCTTCCGGCGAAATCGCCTGTGCATCGCCTGCCGCATGGGCCAGCGCTTGCAGGCAAGCTTCCTCCAGGTCGCGCCGGCGCCACAGTTCGTAGACGATGCGGCGTGAAATCGTCGTCAACAGGGCGCGCGGCTCGCGCACTTCCTGCGGAGGCGGCGAGCTCAGTAATTGCGTGAAGGTTTCAGACGCTACATCGTCCGCCGCGAACGTGTCGCCCACGCTGCGCCGCAGGCGCGTGCGCAGCCAGCCATGATGCTCGATGAAGATGGCTTCGATCTTGCTCATCGCATTGAGGCGGTCGGGTATGTTCTGTGAACTCATCTGGTGGGTTGCCGGAATAAGAACTTATTGTCTTTGGGGTGAGGCGCGTCGGCGTTGCTCCTCTTATTGGTCTTTGGCAGGAGCACTATTGAACATGTCGCGAATTATAAGAGAAATCGATAAGAGGAAAAACACTTGCCCGCGGCGCGCTGTGCAAGATGGAGGGGGCAGCTTTTTTCCTAGGCGGGTCGCGGGATACTGAGGGGAGATGCGAGGGAGGGATGAGTGGACGGAGTGTAAGGATTTCGTGTCGTTGATGTCTAGCCAACTGTGGCCTCTCATGACGACCTTGAACGCCAGAAAACAAAAAACCGCCTAACCATGCGGGGTTTAGGCGGTTTTCTGAACTTCCTTGAACACCATCGGAAGGGTAAATGGTGGAGGCGGCGGGAATCGAACCGTTACCTAGGGTCGATAGGTTATTTCTCTTCTTTTTCTCTATGAAATAAAGGTGAAAATTTGTGCGCATTAATGGCTTTTTCTCTGCCATTTATTGTATTAAGGCAAGCGCGAAAACATTCCTCGGAAGCAATGTCCCGACGTTAAACGAATGTCTTTTTAATACGGAAAAGTGAATGCCCACTACGCTCGAGGTGGCCCACAAAAGTGGGCCAAAATTCGTCACGATGACGAATTTCCTCAAGGTAATGTTGCTAAAGAGGTATGGAGGCGGCGGGAATCGAACCCGCGTCCGCAAGCACTCTACAGACGGTTCTACATACTTAGTGCTGTCATTTGATTTAACTCGGACGCCGCGGACGCACACGCTGCGTAAAAGCTAGTCACCTTAGATTTAACCCCGGTTCAAGTGACCCGTTCCGAGGCGATTCTCTGTAAATGACTCC
>NZ_LFLT01000077.1 GCF_001189955.1 Herbaspirillum chlorophenolicum
GCGTAACGAACTCGACCCGCTTGCCCAACTTGGCCGCCAGGTCGCGCACCATGCGCGGAAAGCGCGAAAACACGTAATCCATCGGCATCATGCGGATCGACATCACCGATTCCTGCAAGTCGCGTGTGTTGCGGCTCAGCTGGCTGACGCTGTTGAGCAGGTGTTCATGCGTCATCGGGTCGAGCTTGCCGACACGCTGTTCGATCATGGCCTGGGTGATCACCAGCTCGCCGACCAGGTTGATGAGCTGGTCGACTTTTTCCACGCTGACGCGGATTGACGATGACTCATGGCCTGCCGCCGCGCCGCCGCCCTTGGCAGCCTTTTTCTCGTGCGCGGCACTCTCGGTGATCGACAGTGGCGCTTCGTCCGGATGTTGATGCAACTCAGGTTCCGGCTCGGCCTTCTTGGCAGAAAGGTCCAATGGGACGAAAGGGGCAAAGAAACCGTAACCCTGCGCGCGCTCCTTGTCTTCGATGGCCGTATGGTTATCGAGGAAACCATAGCCCCGGGTACGCTCGCGCTGCTCTTGGGTGGTGAAGTTATCGAAGAAACCGTAGCCTTGCTCCTCTTCCTTGGAGCTGACCGGACCGACTGCCTGCGAAATCTTCAAGTCCGCAACGTTGACGATGAAGGCGCAGATGGCAACCACGTCATCGATGGGTTCAGCGGTGTCCAGAATGAAAATCCAGCGCCCTTCCGGCGACTTGGATTTCTCGATCTTGCCCAGCATGGCCAGTTCATCGGCCAACGCTTCCGCATCCTTGTCGACGATGGCCGGCATCTCGATGCGATAGCGGCACATGCCGCCGGCCCCGGCCGATGTACCGGATGCCGCGCCGGCCGGCGCAGAGCTCTTGCCCTGCGATAGCGCCTCGAGCAGCATGCGTACGTCACCCGCCGCATCCAGGTCGACCGCAGCGCCGTGCTTGTGGCCGTCCAGCATGGACTTGAGTACATCCTTGGCGGCCAGGAAAGCATCCACATGCTCGCCGGTCAGCGCCATCTGGCCCTGGCGGATACGATCCAGGAGCGACTCCAATACGTGCGTAACCTCGGCAATATCAGTCAGGCCAAAGGTCGACGAACCACCTTTGATGGAATGGGCGGCACGGAAAATCGCGTTCAGATCCTCGGGATCCGGCGACGCGACATTGACGGCCAACAAAAGCTTTTCCATTTCGGCGAGACCTTCTTCGGCCTCGTCGAAAAACACCTGGAAAAACTGGCTCATATCAATGCTCATGCCTGGGCTCCGTCACGAATGCGGTACGTGTTGTTCTTATTCTGAAAATTCAGCCGATCACTTTCTTGACGACCTCGGTCAAGCGCTGCGGGTCGAAAGGCTTGACCAGCCAGCCGTTGGCGCCGGCAGCCTTGCCCTTGGACTTCATTTCGTCGCTGAACTCGGTAGTCAGCATCAAAATGGGTACGCGCTGGTAGCTGGTCAGTTCACGCAAGGAACGAATCAGCGTCAAGCCATCCATGCGCGGCATGTTCTGGTCGGTCAGCACTAGGTCAAAGGTCTGCACCTTCGCCTTTTCCAGTGCATCCACGCCATCCACCGCCTCGGTGACGCTGTAACCCGCAGCCTTCAGACTGAATACCACCATCTGACGCAGAGATCCGGAATCGTCTACTGCGAGAATCGTTTTGGACATTGTTACTCCCTGTTTCTTCAATTACGGACATCAATCGCGATATCGGATTATGCCGCACCATTGCCACCAACCGCATTGCCGCCGGTGCCCCAAGATGACCTAGTTCAACCTTGTCGCACTCTCGCGGCAAGCCATGCGGATCGGCCCAAGAGCCGCTAACGAAATACCGCTGCCGGCGTTGCGCTTGCTTGCAGTACGTCCATACTGCCTGCGCCAGCGCGCCTTGCCATCGGGATTTTGTTAGCGGCCTTAAAACAACTCGATATCGCCACTTTCCATCCGAGTCTGCCGCACGGCCTTCCACAGGCCATGCTCCAGCATGGTCAACCGTTCTTCCATGGAGTTCACGGTATTGGCCAGCAGGTTCTCCAGCTCCTGATCCGTCTGCCCCTGTTCGGGCAAGATTTCAAAACTGTTGGCGCTCAATACGCCCAATGCTTCACGCAGGCCGATCACTCGCCGCACGATACGCTCCAGCAATTGGCTGGTCATGTCCTGGAATTGCAGCCCCGTTACCGCGGCATTCACATGCTGGCTGACCGCACTCTGCGTTTGCTTGAGCTTCTCGATACTCTCTGCGGTCAGCGTCTCGCCGCCATTCATCAGGCCTTCGAGGATCTGCTGCTGCGCCTGTACCGAGCGGTGCAGGTCCATGAAGCTCCCGCCAAGCTTGCCGATGGCCTCCCCCAGAAGGATGTTGGTCTGAACCAGATCCGACTCTACTTCCGTCAATTGACGGCTGCCTCCGCTAGCTGTGTCGAGCAGCAGGCGTTTCAACTCCTGCAGCATTGTCTGTGTCGGCATTTCCCGCCCTCTTCCCCGTGGTCAGTTAAACATCCCGTCAATTCTTGGCAGGGCCGATCAAGCCTTCTTGTACATCATCGTCGGTGGAAACGTTGAGCGAACCGCTATCTTTTTCCACCATTTCTTCTGCTTTCTTGTTCATCACGATGATACTGATACGGCGGTTGATTGGGTTAAATGGATCTTCCTTGTCCAGCAATACCGCAGAAGACAAACCCACCACGCGCAACACCTTGGACTCATCCATGCCGCCCAGAATCAGTTCGCGACGAGAAGCGTTGGCGCGGTCGGCCGACAGCTCCCAATTGCTGTATCCCTTCTCGCCGCTGGAATATGGCGTGGCATCGGTGTGGCCGGACAAACTGATCTTGTTGGGCACGTCGTTCAGCGTTTTACCGATCTCGTGCAGGATTTCCCTGGTGTAAGGCTGCAATTGGGCACTGGCCAGCGCAAACATCGGACGGTTCTTTTCGTCGACGATCTGGATACGCAGGCCTTCCGACGTGATATCGATCAGCAGCTGGTTCTTGAACTGTTTCAGGGTCGGATTGGAGTCTATCGCCTTTTCGATGCGCTGTTTGAGTTGTTCCAGGCGAGAGCGCTCGGCGCGTTCCAGCTCCTGCTGCGCCTCCTTCAAGGTCTGGCGGCGCGTGACGACATCATTCTCGCCCCTGCGCAACTGGCCTTCCTGGCGGGTCAGGTCCTTGCCGCCGCCGGGCAGGACGGTATTGGCGTCACCGCTGCCGGAGCCGCCGGCCATGGCCACCTTGAGAGGGGTCTTGAAATATTCTGCAATACCGTTCAGATCGCCCTTGGCGGTCGATCCCAACAGCCACATCAGCAGGAAAAACGCCATCATCGCGGTCACGAAGTCGGCGTATGCGATCTTCCAGGCGCCACCGTGGTGGCCGCCGCCGCCCTTCTTGATCCGTTTTACGATAATGGGACGTAGCCCTTCGTCGGCCATGTCTCTACTCCTGCTGGGTGCTTGTGGTTGCTGTCAAAATCGATGTGCGCCGGTTCAGTTCGCCTTACTTGCTTCGGGCCTGCTTCACGTGCTCTTCCAGCTCGAGGAAGGTCGGACGTTCGGTCGAGAACAGGACCTTGCGGCCGAATTCAATCGAAAGCGCCGGAGCATAGCCGTTCAGGCTGGCCAGCAAAGTGACCTTGACGCACTGGTAGATCTTGGTCGATTCGTGCAGCTTTTGTTCCAGCAGGCTCGACAGCGGCCCCACGAAACCATATGCCAGCAAAATACCGAGGAAGGTACCGACCAGCGCGTGCGCAATCAGCATACCCAGCTCGGACGGCGGAATACCCACCGACTCCATGGTGTGCACCACGCCCATCACCGCCGCCACGATACCGAAGGCCGGCATGCCGTCACCCAGCTTGGCGATGCAATGCACCGGGATTTCGCCTTCGTGGTGGTGCGTTTCGATTTCGTTGTCCATCAGGTTTTCGATCTGGAACGCATCCATGTTGCCCGACACCATCAGGCGCAGGTAGTCGGTCATGAATTCGATCAGGTGATGGTCTGCCAGTACGCCCGGGTACTTGCTGAAGATCGGGCTGTTTTCGGGCTCTTCGATGTCGCCTTCGATCGACATCAGGCCTTCTTTACGCGACTTGGTCAGGATTTCGAACAGCAGCGCCATCAGCTCCATGTAGAGCGCCTTGGTGTACTTCGATCCTTTCAGGACAGTTGGTAACGCCTTCAGCGTGGCCTTGATGGCCTTGGCGCTGTTGCCGACCAGGAACGCACCGCCGGCCGCACCGCCGATCATGAGCAGTTCGATTGGTTGAAGCAGCGCCCCCAAGTGGCCGCCAGCCATGGCAAACCCGCCAAAGACGGACGCCATGACCACGACATATCCAATTATGACTAACAAGTGCCTACTCCCGTCCCAGTGGCGTTGAGTGTATTTTCACGTTCGTCAGATTACATGTATTCCATTCAAGCAAATGGGGGAATACATATCCGAAAAACGCCCTTCCTTTTCGATTTACGGCTGAAAACCGGGAAACTTAATACGTTCCGTCTCGCCTTATTTTCCAGGCCGTTCACACCACTGCTTGCCGGGCTGTCGATGATATGCGCCATCCATGCAGCACCGGCCCATCCCCAGCCGGTTGCACCACGATATCCGGCGGCGCTCCGGGTATATGGAATTCATAACTGAGCAGCAAGGATCCCGGGCGCATTTCCGCCGACGCCTTCTGCCACAGCGCGACCATGGCCGCCGGCGACAGGTAAGCGAACACGACGTCGTAGTCGGCAAAATCGAGCAACAGGTAGTCGCCCCTGATAAAACGGCAATGGTTGCCCGCCAGGGCCGCACGCACACGGCTGACCAGCCATGGCAAAGGGGCAATTTCGATGCCGGTGAATTCGCTGTCCGGCCGGCGCCGCGAAAGATTGAGCACAGCGCCGCCCAAACCGCTGCCGATATCCATGAAGCGGATCGGACCTCCGGCCGGCAGCAGTTCGGCCACCGCATTCCATGCAGGAAGGCCGGAGGGATAGAACGGCACCTGGCTGCGAAAGGTCGACCAGAACAACACCAGCATGAACAGGAAGATGGCCAGGAACAGCCAGGAAGGAAGATGCAAGTACGCCACGCCCTGCGCGGCTGCAGGAAACACCAGCAGGATGAACCACCACCAGGCCGCCATGCGCCGTAGCCGCGCCAGCAGTGCGGCAATCACGCCATGCAGCAGCGATGTCTGAAAAGGGGGAAATGGCGCAAGGCCGGCGCGCTGGGCAAGCACGTCCAGCACATTGGCGCTGATCAGGCCAATGCAGAAAAGGAGTAATGCCTGGATAGCCGGAGCCTGCAGCAAAGGCTTGCGACGAACCCCGGGATCATTCTGGTCTGCGGACATCTATGCGAACGGCCTCATTCGGGTGTACGCGTACTGCCGGTTGCCAGACAGGGGCAAGCGCTCAGGCGACAGCTGCCAGCGGCGCCGATGCCGCAACCGGCAACATCACGGGCTCGACCAGCGCCACCACGGCGTCCTTGGCCTTCTTGGTCTTGCCGGCGCGCGAAGGCATATGGCAAAGCCCGCACAGGTAATCCTGATGCAGATCCAGGCGATGCACCACAAAATGGCCACAGCACTTGCTGCAGGCGGTGGTCATCAGCATCTTGCTTTCGAAAAAGCGCACCAGCGTCCAGGCGCGGGTCAGCGACAACACCGGCTCTCCCGAATCGGTTGGACCGACCTGCTCCAGATAGAGCTTGTAAGCCTTCATGACAGCCTCGATACCCGAGATGCGCGCATGCTCGACCAGGTATTTATGGATGTTGATGAAGAGGGACGAATGAATATTGGGCTGCCAGGTAATGAACCAGTCCGTCGAAAACGGCAGCATGCCCTTCGGCGGCGAAACACCCTTCAATTCCTTGTACAACTTCAGCAACCGCTCGCGTGACAGCGAAGTTTCGGACTCCAGCAACTGGAGCCTCGCCCCCAGATTGATCAGTTCTATGGCCAACTGAATTTCCTGCGCCTCTGTGACAACGCTCTTCTTAGCCATGCTACTCCCCCGATGATTTCGTATCGACTCTGTCTTGCTATCCGCCTGTAAGCAAGACATCAGATTGCAAACTTCCAAGACCAACTTATGTCCTGCTCAACGTCTTCCCCTCCGATGCGTTGACTGCATGCAGCCGCACCGGCTCTTCTTGTCTTGTTGTTTTACGAAATTTGTTCGCTGGGCTGACAAGCCATCAGAATGGCCGCATGCGACTGGGCCAGGCTTTTGTCTTTGTTGTAGTTCGTCAGCATGCCGAGAATGGCGCTGTCGTCGAAACGAAAACGCGTCAGCATCATATTTGTGGCGGCCAACTTCATGATCTGGGCATTGCTCAAGCCCTCGATCAGATCCGCGATTTCAGCACTGATACCGAGCCGGAAAATCGCTGTCGGTTTATCAGAACGAACCATCTGCTGTGCCAGCATGAGATAGCTCAAGTTGGCGTCGCGAATCTCCGCCATCATGTCGTTGGTATTCATTTGTACCCCGCCTCAAAAGGAAACTACTTACAGTCAGTTACATTTACTTGACTGCCAGCCAATTCTGAGGGGGGGGAGAAAGGTGGGAAATTAGACTTGGTCGGTATTTTTCGTCAGATTCGACCCAGCACAATTTGTAGGACTTTATCCTACAAAATACTATTTCTGTTTCAAATAAATTAATTAAATGCTATTTGAAGACAGACGGCGGAAGACTTTCAGGGGTGTTTTTAATTTTTCAACAAAAAAAATTTCCGCAGTGAAACCTGTTGAAAAAATTGCCATTCTGGAAATGAAATCAGATGTAAATTATTTGCATAGGAACTGCTTATGTTGCTTGGCAACGACTAGCTCATCAACAGGGCGAACATCTGCTTATTGCCTGCAATGTAGATTTGTTCCAGGTTGCAAAGGCTAAAACTTGCATCTTTTTACAAGACCTTACACGGTTTGCGCAACATGATGACACCAGGAAGATTTTAAAACCTTCGCATTACGAATAAAGGGATAAAAAGAGGCAACATTTCCTTCATTTCAATGACAAGCAAGGAAATTCTCGGAAATACGGCCTCCCTTGTTGGATACCCCGTTCAGGACACTACATTTGGGCAAGCGCTTGTTCGATATCGCCGATCAGGTCTTCCGGAGATTCCAGACCGATGTTGAAACGAATCAATTGGCCTTCGCGCTCCCACTGGCGTCGCATGCCGCGCATCCGGTAAGGCACGCACAAGCTATGCGCCCCACCCCAGCTATAACCTATTTTGAACAGGCGCAAGCTATCGACGAAGCGGTCAGTCTGCTCTTCACTAAAACGCTGATCGAAGATCACCGAAAAGAGACCGCCGGCGCCGGTGAAATCGCGCTTCCAGAACGCATGTCCCGGACAATCCTCAAAAGCGGGATGCAATACGGCGACAATCTCCGGGCGTTGCTTGAGCCAGCCAGCAACCTTGCGCGCGGCTGCGTCATGCGCTTCGAAACGCAAGCGCATCGATGAAAGGCTGCGCAGCACCAGGTAAACGTCGTCCATGCCCACACCGAAGCCGAGGCGCATGTGCGCCAGCTCCAGCCTCTCATTGAGCGCCTGGTCACGCACGATGACCGCGCCCATCAAGACGTCGGAACCACCGGACTGATACTTGGTAAGAGCTTGCATGACGATGTCGACGCCGTGCTCGAAAGCCTTGAACGCCAACCCCGCCGCCCAGGTATTATCGATTGCCACCAGCACGCCTTTTTCATGCGCGGCGCGGCAAATGGCCGGAATATCCGGCACTTCCATCGAAACCGAACCAGGCGCCTCGGTCCAGACCAGGCGTGTATTGGGCTCAATTAGGTCAGCGATGCCGGCGCCGATCATCGGATCGTAGAAGCGCGCCGTGATATTGAAGTCGCGCTGCAACCATTGCCCAAGATCCTTGCTGGGCCCATAGACGTTGTCCGGCAGCAGCACATCGTCGCCGGTTTTCAGAAAAGCGAAATTGATCATCGCGATGGCCGCCAGGCCACTGGGCGTGACGCGGCAATACTCGCCGCCTTCTATCTCTGCCAGCCGGGCCTCCAACACGAAGCTGGTCGGGGTGCCATGCAAGCCATAGGTATAGCCCAGCTTTTCCCGCCAGTCGCGCGAGCGCATTGCCTCGACGTTGGGAAACAGCACGGTGGATGCATGATGAATGCCCACAGGAAAAGCCTCAAAACCATCCGGGGCACGGTAGTTGCTGTGGATCAGGGAGGTTTGCGGGGTATTTTTTTGTTCTGACACGAATCGGCCTCTGACGACGAAATGGCGGCAACGATGCAGGGCTGCCTCAGGAAAATCTCACTATACGCGGACAGCAAGTCCTGCGCAGCGTTCAACGGAGGAGGAAATTGGAAGGTGTTATCGGCGCCGCCAGAAGAGGCGCACAGCGCCAGGGATCAATCATGAACCGGCGCATATCGTGCACTAAGCCTGCGTACCGCTCAGGGAAGCTGCAACGAAAACGGCTTTGTAATGGAACCATCGGCGCTGGACCAGGTGCCGCTGATGACGTTCCCCTGGCGATGTCCTTCCCATTGGCCGGATACATCCCTGCCATTGACCGATTCCTCCATCACCAGATCGTCGCCCTCCACTTCGCCCGCGACCAGAATCTCCGGCGAACCGCCGAAAAAGAAGTAACGGCCTTCCAGCCCATCCTCGTTCTTCTTCGGCTGCAGCGATAGCTGGATCTGGCGGCCATCGATATCGCCGCGCAAAACAACGGCATGCCCCATCAGGCTTTGCTGCAATGAACCAGCCGGCGCAACGGCACTGCCGTCGGCGCCAGCAGCAAACACGCAATTAAAACAGGACAACAGCACCGCCGCACAGATCAGGCGGCGCCCACCCGGAAACGACACCATCACTCGGCCGCGCCCCAAAGGTCATGGGCATCGGCGGCGGTAATGCGCACATCGACGAACTGGCCCGCTGCCAACTTGCGGTGCGGCTCGAACGGCGGCTTAACATAGACCACGCCGTCGATTTCCGGCGCATCCGAATAAGTACGGCCAATGCCACCGTTGCGATCGACTTCATCGATCAACACGCGCAGCGTCTTGCCAACCTTGGCCTGCAGGCGCTTCTTGGAAATCTCTTCCTGCAACTGCATGACACGGGCGCGGCGTTCTTCACGCAGTTCTTCCGGCACCGGATTGTCGAGCGCATTGGCAGTTGCGCCTTCCACCGGCGAATAGGCAAAGCAGCCCAGGCGATCGATCTCGGCTTCCTTGAGGAAATCCAGCAGGTATTCGAATTCGGCGTCGGTCTCACCCGGGAAGCCGGAGATGAACGTGGAACGGATCGTGATGTCCGGACACATGGCACGCCAGGCCTGGATGCGTTCGATGTTCTTCTCGCCATTGGCAGGGCGCTTCATGCGCTTGAGGACGTCCGGGTGCGCATGCTGCAGCGGCACGTCCAGATACGGCAGGATCTTGCCCTCGGCCATCAGCGGGATGATCTGGTCCACGTGCGGATACGGATAAACGTAATGCAGCCGCACCCAGGCGCCGTACTGCGCGGCCAGCTCGCCGAGCGCGCCTACCAGTTGCGTCATGTGGGTCTTGATCGGCTTGCCGTTCCAGAAACCGGTACGGAATTTCACGTCCACGCCGTAGGCGCTGGTGTCTTGCGAAATCACCAGCAGTTCCTTGACGCCGGCCTTGAACAGGTTCTCGGCTTCCAGCATGACATCGGCAATCGGACGCGAGACCAAATCGCCGCGCATGGATGGGATGATGCAAAAGCTGCAGCGGTGATTGCAGCCTTCGGAAATCTTCAAATAAGCAAAATGCTTGGGAGTGAGCTTGACGCCCTGCGGCGGCACCAGGTCGATGAAGGGCTCATGCGGCTTGGGCAAATGCTTGTGCACTGCCTGCATGACTTCGCCGACCGCATGCGGGCCGGTCACTTCCAGCACCTTGGGGTGGATCTTCTGGATGATGTCGTCACCGTCGGCATCCTTCTTCGCTCCCAGGCAACCGGTGACGATCACCTTGCCGTTTTCGCTGAGCGCCTCGCCGATGGCGTCCAGTGACTCCTGCACCGCGGCGTCGATGAAACCGCAAGAGATGACGATCACC
>NZ_LFLT01000078.1 GCF_001189955.1 Herbaspirillum chlorophenolicum
CTATGAGTATGACTAATGGTTTTATGAAATCAATTCATTTTTATTCATGGATGGCGCAGCATAAAATTCGTCTCGAATATCGACAATGTCAAGACTGCTGAATCAAAAAAGCCAAACAAAGAAAATTGGGAAGTACTGAAGAAGCAAGAAATAGGCGCAGGTTTCATCTCAGAAATTAAGGTACCGGATCACCATGAGTAAAGAGTTCGCATTTGCCATCAAGAGCATTAGTTTCGATGAAGACTATCGTCCTTCAGACACTACGCGCATCACAACCAACTTTGCTAATTTGGCCAGAGGGCAGAGTCGCCAGGAGAACTTACGTAATACCTTCCGGATGATTGACAATCGTTTCAATGCCTTGGCGCATTGGGACAATCCCCAAGGCGATCGTTACGCCGTCAAACTCGACATCATTTCCGTTGAGATGAATATCGATGGTGAGAGCAGTGGAAATGCGCTCCCTTTGATTGAAATATTGAAGACAAATATTGTCGATCGAAAAACGGATGAACGCATTGAGGGCATCGTAGGGAATAATTTTTCCTCTTACGTGCGAGATTACGATTTCAGCGTGCTGCTGCTGGAGCACACCAAGAATCAGCCAAAATTCAGCACGCCGGATCATTTTGGCGAGCTGCACGGGAAGCTGTTTAAGTGCTTCGTGAATTCAAGCACCTACAAGGACTATTTCAAGAAGCCACCCGTTATATGTCTGAGCGTTTCGAGTAGCAGGACCTATCATCGGACCGAAAACCAGCATCCTGTATTGGGCGTTGAATACCTGCAGGATGAGTATTCCTTGACTGATGAATACTTCAAGAAAATGGGCTTGAAGGTTCGCTACTTCATGCCTCCGAATAGTGCTGCACCTCTGGCTTTTTATTTTTCCGGCGATTTGCTGGGTGACTACACCAATCTTGAGCTTATCGGCACCGTCAGCACGATGGATACCTTCCAAAAGATTTACCGGCCTGAGATTTACAACGCGAATTCTGCAGCGGGAAAGTCTTATCAACCAAGCTTGAAACACCAGGATTATTCATTAACCCGGATTGTTTATGATCGAGAAGAACGTAGCCGTCTGGCTATTGAGCAGGGAAGGTTTGTCGAGGAGCACTTTATCAAACCATACCAGGCGATTCTTGAGCAGTGGTCCGCTAACACCCCTCTTTGACTAATCAAAAACACCAGGTCATCTATTGTGAAAAAATTGTTACCCACTTCAACTGCTGGCAGCTTGCCTAAACCCTCTTGGCTTGCACAACCCGAGACTCTCTGGTCACCCTGGAAATTGCAAGATGGGGGATTGATCGAGGGCAAGCAAGACGCCTTGCGTTTGTCGCTGCAGGAACAGCAACACGCGGGTATTGACATCGTCAGTGATGGCGAACAAACGCGTCAACATTTTGTGACGACGTTTATTGAGCACCTGGATGGCGTCGATTTCGAGAACCGCAAGACCGTCAGAATCCGTGACCGCTATGATGCGAGCGTACCGACGGTCATGGGTGCTGTGGCTCGCCGAAAGCCGGTGTTTGTCGAAGACGCCAGGTTTTTGCGTCAGCAAACCAAGCAGCCGATCAAATGGGCTCTGCCAGGTCCCATGACGATGATCGATACGCTTTATGACAACCATTACAAAAGCCGCGAAAAACTGGCTTGGGAATTCGCCAAGATTCTCAATCAGGAAGCCAGGGAGCTGGAGGCTGCTGGTGTCGATATCATCCAGTTTGATGAGCCCGCATTCAATGTTTTCTTTGATGAGGTGAATGATTGGGGCGTTGCCACGCTGGAAAAGGCCATTGAAGGACTGAAGTGCGAAACTGCTGTCCATATTTGCTATGGCTATGGCATCAAGGCTAATACGGATTGGAAAAAGACGCTGGGCTCAGAGTGGCGGCAATATGAAGAAGCTTTTCCCAAGCTGCAAAAATCCAGTATCGATATCGTCTCGCTGGAATGCCACAACTCTCGCGTTCCAATGGATCTCATTGAGCTGATCCGAGGTAAAAAAGTGATGGTAGGGGCCATTGATGTGGCAACCGATACCATTGAAACACCCGAGGAAGTCGCCAACACCCTGCGAAAAGCACTCCAGTTTGTCGATGCCGACAAGCTCTATCCTTGCACCAACTGTGGCATGGCTCCCTTGTCTCGTGGAGTGGCAAGAGGCAAGCTGAATGCTTTAAGTGCAGGCGCAGAAATCGTCCGTCGAGAACTCTCGAACTAATTTTGAGGCGAAAAATGGTCGTCGTGAGTGATCTGCTCGCGACGGCCAAACGCGGAGAATCGAGTGGGCAATGTGGTCGGTTTTGATTGACTAGTCGCTTTCAATATTGATAAAGGCTGAAGTCAGCCAACATTGCCGGACTACTTCCGGTCTTCTTTAACACTGTCGAACTGCGCCCAGTATTTAGTACCTACTATGTCAATTTCCAGTACTGCTATCGAGCCATTGCGCTTTCGCGAAGTGCTCGGGCACTACGCATCCGGCATCACGGTGATTACATCTCACATCGACGGCGAGCCGATTGGCTTCACTTGCCAGTCGTTCCATAGCGTGTCGATGAGTCCGCCGCTGGTGTCATTCAGCGTCATGTCCAGTTCGGCCAGCTATCCAAAAATTCGCCAGGCGGGTCGATTCGCAGTCAATATCCTGTCGGATGAGCAAATCAAGATTTCCAACCAATTCGCCCGGCGAGGCGCGGACAAGTGGCACGGAATCGAATGGCAGGAATCGCCACTGGGTAATCCGATCATTGCCGGCAGCCTGCATTGGCTTGATTGTGAAATTTACGCCGAACACGCCGCAGGCGATCACCTGATCGTGATTGGTGAAGTGAAAGCGTTGAATCTGAAAGAAGTTGCTGCCACACAGCCATTGCTGTATTTCAAAGGACAATATCGCAACATTGCCGCGCATAGCGCGGTTTGAGCGCTTATCGTCGCAGTCGTTGCTCTGCACTATCGCCAGGAGGCCGCGACAACGACGCTCCTTTGATTGACAAGGTATTGAGCCGTCTTTGAGTTCATTGAAACAGGCACTGAGCGAAGGACGCTTCGTCTGCGTGCTGGAGATCGTTCCTCAACAGTCCCCTTCGCGCTTGGCTGAGCTTGAGCAAATCGTCCAGCGCGGGCATTTGGCAGGCTGGCCGCTATTGCCAGCCTTCGCCGATCGTGTTGGCCTGCGCTCGGACCTGAGCCCCCTGGAAGGCGCAGGGGCATTGGGAGATCCGCCCTCATCCTTGCTGCATTTTTCAGGCAAGGATCGCGAACGTACGGATTTGCTGCGCCAGATGGCGTTGATGAAGGTGCGTGGTCTGGAGCAATTGTTGCTGCTCAGTGGCGACCGCTTGCCAGGCCACTATCCTGGTCAGGCGCCGGTACGTTATCTGGAGTCGGTACCCGCGCTGCAGATCGCCCGTGAGCATTGCCCGGACTGGCTGCTGGGCGCGGCGTTGAACCCGTTCAAATACCGCGAAGAAGAAGGCGGCGCACAGTATCTGAAGGCGCAGAAAAAGCTTTTGGCTGGCGCTGATTTCTTTACCTTGCAACTGGGCTTCGACGCCGCCAAGCATAGTGAAGCCCAGACCTGGATGCGCGCCCAGGTACGTATGAAACCCATGCTGGCCTGCGTGATGAGGCTGACCGACAAGCGCGCGGCCGTCCTGGAGGCCGTGCCCGGCATCGTCATCACCGAATCCATGCGCGAGCTGTTGGGCCGGGAGCAACAGGTATCGCAGGCCTATGCCGATGCACGAAGTCTCGAGCGCCTGGCGCTGCAAATAGTGGGCCTGCAATTGATGGGTTATGCCGGAGTGCATGTGTCCGGGGTGCATACGCTGGACGAACTGCTTTCGTTGGAGCAGGCAATCGGCGAGCAGCGGGACAGCATGACCTCACTGGCCGACTGGATCGAACGATGGCATGCAAGTTGGCAAATGCCTGGGGCGAGCCAGGTATGCTTCCTCCCCGAAACCGGCGCCTGGGAAATGGGGCAATCCGATGTCACCGCCACCCGCCGGGAGCGCTTGCGATACACGCTGCTCTCTAAGGTACATGGCCAATTCTTCAGTCGCACGGGATGGCTCAGCAGGGCCTTTGGCTGGAGCGTGACGCGGCCGATCTGGAAGGCCGGTGCGGCTGCGGATGCGCTACATGCTGTCGAGCGGACGATCAAACGGCCGCTGGTCGGCTGTGATACCTGCGGCCGTTGCCGCTTGCAGGACACCCTCTACGTATGCCCCGAGACATGCCCCAAAGGCCTGGCGAACGGCCCCTGTGGCGGTACCCGGCTCAACCGTTGCGAATTTGCCGACCGGGAGTGCGTGCACAGTGTCAAATACCGAATTGCCAAATCTGCCAATCAGTTGCCTGTGCTGGCGCAGACGTTGATTCCTTGCATCGAAGCGGGCGACAGGCACCGCAGCTCCTGGCCTGAATGGTTCGAATCAGAAGATTCGACGACAGGGCGCTGAATTGAAACCCAGAGAATGATGACTGGTCAATGATATGTCGGCTTCTGGCCGGAAGCAGACGGCGGCAATAGCACAGTAACGTCATACTGCTGGAATTGTCCCGGAAGAAGGGAGGGCATGATGAGCATCAAAGTGATCAATCCACGACTGCTGTGCCTCCTGGCTGAACATTTCTCCAAATGATTCAATACATTGACTTGCGATAGCACTGGATCGGTCGAGCATGGCACGTTCAGCGTCTTGCACAGCTTGGCGCCAATCTGCGGCATTGATCAAGCTTTCTGCCAGCTCAGCGGCGTCAAGCATGGCTAAGTTCACCCCCGTACCCAGGGGAGGCATCACATGCGCCGCGTCTCCTATCAGTGTCAAGCCCGATTGATGGGGCCAGCTATTCTTGGCTGGAAGCGTCATGATGGGGCGAATGGCGGCAATGTGATCCGCCTCCCGCAACAATGAGGTGAGGGCAGGCGCCCAGCCGGTAAAACGTGAAAGTAGTTCATCTCTGCTTATATTGATTAGTGTTTTATCAGGCCGATCACCTTCTTCCGGTCGGGTGCGAAAGGCTGCATAGATACGCAGCCTTCCCTTGCCGTTGCGCTGCCCGATGATGCCGGCTTGATCACGCAATGCGAACATCGTTCCATGACCGACCAGCTCTGCCGCGGCCGGGTGAGTTTGATCAACATCGTCGAGCCAAAGCTCGACGAAGGTAACCCCGGTATAGGCAGGCACTGCGTCCGTCAATGCCAACCGGACTTTGGACCATGCGCCATCCGCACCGATGACCAGGTCAAATGGTCCAGCAACTCCCTCCTGCAATTGCAGCGTGGTGCGCCCGTCAGGCTGGATAACTACGGCATGCACACATGAATTCCAATGGATGATGTTTCCGTCCAGCGGGGCCAGAAGGAGCTGACGTAGAACATCCCGATCGATTTCCGGCCGTTCTCCAGCTCCGGCTGTCGGAGCGAATTCACGGGTGAGGGTGCCCGTTGTGCCATCGATGATTCGCAGCCCTTGATCTTCATGTCGTGCAACGGCCATGAACTGCTCAAGCAAGCCTGCTTTCTTCAGGGCGAGCTGGCCGTCTTCAGGATGAAGATCCAGCGACCCTCCTTGGTCACGTGATACGGCCGATGCATCGGACTCAAATACCTGGCATTGCCAGCCGCGGAGATGAAAAACGTTCGCCGCAGTCAGGCCAGCGGGGCCTGCACCAATGATGGCGATGGATGGCTGTTGTCGCATTTTCAGGGCTCCGGTATATTAATAGGTGCCTATCTATATAATAAATAGGTGCCTATGTAAAGGATGTTTATGAATAAAGCGAAAGCCTGGCGTCCACATGAAATGCCTACTTTGCTGATAAATCGACTGGCTCGTGCATTGTTGAAGCCGACGGATGAACGACTGCGTGAAGTCGGAATCAGTAGCTCCCAGTTACCTGTACTGGTGGCACTCAAGGATGGCGGCAAGCGCACGCAAAAGGAATTGGCGGATCTGGCCAATGTGGAACAGCCCAGCATGGCGCAATTGCTAGCGCGAATGGAGCGCGATAGGCTGATCGCGCGGGAAGCGTCATCGACTGATAGGCGCAGCAGTCTGATTTTTCTTACTGATCGAGCTCGACAGTTACTCGAACCCGGACGCGCTGTCCTGAGAGATATCGATCAGAATGTGTGCGCAGCCTTAAGCAAGGAAGAAAAGGAGGTGCTGGTTAGTTTGCTTCAACGCCTAATGGCAAGTGTTACCGGCGAGGGGAATGATTGAAAATGCGCAATACTATCCAGTGCAAGAGCAATCACGAACGACTGCTCATGTCCGATTGCGGACCATCTCTTAATCAGTAAAGACGACAGGCAAGAGGCGGGCGAGTATGGGCTGCAGGGACAGCTTCTTACAGCAGCAGTTCGCGCAGCAGATCCTTGCGAGGGCCGGAAGGGGGCTCGAACATCAGCGCCTGTTCCACGTGCTGCAGATGATGCCCCATCAGTT
This sequence comes from Herbaspirillum chlorophenolicum, assembly GCF_001189955.1. Classification (GTDB taxonomy): domain Bacteria; phylum Pseudomonadota; class Gammaproteobacteria; order Burkholderiales; family Burkholderiaceae_D; genus Herbaspirillum; species Herbaspirillum chlorophenolicum. The sequence goes on from NZ_LFLT01000078.1 coordinate 6,477, forward strand.
CCACCGCACGCTCCACATCGCCGGCGCGGGCGGCGGCGATGAAGGCGCTGTGTTCTTCGGAGGAGCAGGCGGCGTCGCGTGTGGACTGGTACAGCATGGTGATCAGCGCGCTGCGGCCGGCCAGTTTTTCCAGGATGTCGGTCAGCACATCGTTGCCGACGATCTTGGCCAGCAGGATGTGGAAGTCGCTCAAGAGGGTTGAGCGCACCTGCATGTTGTTGTCCTTGAGCGCCTGGCGCTCCGCTTGCAGGTGGGCTTCCAGCCGGTCATAGTCCGGCGCCGTGGCGCGTGCCACGAATTCCCTGACCATTGCCACTTCCAGCGTGCGGCGCACGAAGAAGATGTTGCGCGTTTCTTCCACCGTGGGTTTGCAGACGAAGGCGCCCTTGTCGGGCACCAGGTCGACCAGCTTGTCCTTGGCCAGCATCAGTAGTGCCGAGCGGATCTTGGTGCGGCTGACCTGGTAGACCCGCGCCAGCGCTTCTTCGGGTAGCTTGGCGCCGGGCGGCAGGCGCTGTTCGGCAATGTTGGCGGCGATATCGCGCGCGATGGCCTCGGAACTGTCGGGGGCGGGCACAAGATCGGTCATGGGAATGGATGGGCGGTTGGTCGTGGTCTTGTCCCAATTGTAACCACTGGCTCGCGCCTCATCCATGCTCATTCCCATATATTGTTTACCCGTTCACCTGTTCGTTGCCCATCGGCGCGCTATGGAGCGGCGCCAGTTGCTGGCCGCCGAGTACCGCGCGGGCGCGTGCCTTGTCGATGTCCTTTTCCCCGCAAGCGATCACCACGGTGGCCACGCAGTTGCCCAGCAGGTTGCCCAGCGCGCGGGCGATGCCGATGAACCAGTCGATCGACAGCACCAGCACCAGGCCGACCACCGGGATGGCGGGGATGGTGGTCAGCGTCGCCGCCAGGATCACGATGGCCGAACCCGGTACGCCGTGCGCGCCCTTGGAGGTGACCAGCGCAATGGCCAGGATGGCCAGCAAATCGCCGGTGGCCAGCGGTGTGTTGGTGGCCTGGGCAATGAACAGCGCGGCCATGGTCAGGTAGATGGAAAAGGCATCCAGGTTGAACGAATAGCCGGTGGGGATCACCAGGCCGACCGTGGACTTCTTGATGCCCATGTGTTCCAGCTTCTTCATGATCTGCGGCAGTACGCTGTCGGAGGAGGCTGTGGCCAGCACCACCACCAGTTCTTCGCGCAGGTAGCGGATCAGCTTGAAGATGCTCAGGCCCGACAGGCGCAGGATGCCGCCCAGCACCACCAGCACGAAGAAGATCACGGCGCCGTAGAACAGCAGTACCAGGAACCCCAGTTGCTTGAGCGAGCCGATGCCGTACTTGCCGACGGTGAAGGCGATGGCGCCCAGCACGCCCAATGGCGCCAGGCGGATGAAGAAGGACATGCACTTGAAGAAGGCGTCCGACAGCGATGAGACCAGCGCCACCACCGGTGCGCCTTTTTCGCCGATCAGCAGCAGCGCGCAGCCGAAGGTGACCGAGATCAGCAGCACCTGCAGTACGTCGCCCGAGGTGAATGCACTGACTGCGGTCGCCGGGATCAGCTTCATGATGAACTCGGTGAATCCGGTGCCCTTGACCTTGCTGGCGCTCTCCACATAGGTGCCCAGGCTGCTGGCGTCGAGGTTGTGCGGATCGATGTTCATGCCGGCGCCCGGCTGGAACACCACTGCCAGCACCAATCCCAGCAGCAGGGCAATGGTGGTGACCACTTCGAAATAGATGATCGCTTTCACGCCTACGCTGCCGACCTTCTTCAGGTCACGCGCGCCGCAGATGCCCTGCACCACCACGCAGAATACGATCACCGGGATGATCATCTTGATCAGCTTGATGAAGCCGTCGCCCAAGGGTTTGAGGCTTTGCCCGAATTCAGGCCAGAACAGCCCGATCACGATGCCGCCGATGAGGGCAAGTACCACTTGCCCGAACAAGGACTTGAATAGTTTGCTCACCGTTGTCTCCTGATGTTGTTTTTTATGAAAGTTTGTCGCAGCCGGGAAATTTTTTTCTTATGGGCTGGAACAAGATCACTATATTGCATACAATTTTTGAATACAATAAAAATATACAAAATTGATTCATCCAAACGACGCACCCAAGGAGACAGCGATGAAAGATGTTCCAGAGCAATACCGGCAAGGCGGCCAGCAGGCCATGCAGTGGGCCGACGAACTGGCCCGGCACAGCGAGGCTGGCGGCATGCTCACGCGTACTTACCTGACCCCGGTGCATCAGGCTGCGGCCGAACAACTGATGGATTGGATGCTGCAGGCGGGCATGACGGTACGTCGCGACCAGGCCGGCAATGTCATCGGCCGCTATGAAGCGGCCGCCGGCGTGGATGACCAGGCGCCGGCGATGGTAACCGGTTCGCACTTCGACACGGTGCGCAATGCAGGCAAATACGACGGAAATCTCGGAATTCTGTTGCCGCTGGCCTGTGTGGCGGAGTGGAATCGCCAGGGTCGGCGTTTTGCCTTCCCGGTCGACATCATCGGTTTCTCGGAAGAGGAGGGGGTGCGCTTCAAGGCTACGCTGCTGGGCAGCCGGGCGATTGCCGGCACCTTCGACCAGGCCGTGCTGGGGAACGTGGATAGCGAAGGCATCAGCATGCGCGGGGCCATGCAGGCTGCCGGCTTCGATGCCGGCCGCATCGCCGAGGCGGCTTGGCCGCGGCGGTCGGTAGCTGCCTTTGTCGAGGTACATATCGAACAGGGTCCCTTGCTGCTCAACGAAGACCTGCCGGTGGGCGTGGTCACTGCGATCTCGGGCGCCACCCGTTTCATGGCCGAAGTGCGCGGGCTGGCGGGCCATGCCGGCACGGTGCCCATGCACATGCGGCGCGACGCTGCCATGGCCGCCGCCGAGATCGGCCTGTTCATCGAGCGCCGCTGCAGCATCAAGCCGGGGCTGGTGGGCACCATGGGCATCCTGGAGGTCGTCAATGGCGCGGCCAACGTGGTGCCGGGCAATGCCGGTTTTTCCATCGACATCCGCGCCGAGCAGGATGCCGACCGCATCTCCGCCGTGGCCGATACGGTGGCCGAAATCGAACGCATCGCCGCGCGCCGCAGCGTCGACATCCAGTTGCGCAAGACCCATGAAGCCTCCAGCGTGCCATGCGCGCCGCGCCTGCAGGGCGGCCTGGCGCAAGCCATCGAAGCTGCCGGCTGGCCGGTGCGCCACTTGCCTTCAGGCGCCGGCCACGACGCCATGGCGATTGCCGCCATCGCCGACGTCGCCATGTTGTTCGTGCGCTGCGGTAACGGCGGCATCAGCCACCATCCGGACGAAACCATGACCGTCGACGACGCCGCCGTTGCGGCGCAGGTCTTCAGCACCTTCGTCGAGAACTATCGTGCCTGAGTAGCGGCTTTTTCGCCTCGTCCGGCTCACGCATATCGAAACAGAAAACGCATTCAATAAAGTAAAGGAACGCAGATGCAAA
>NZ_LFLT01000079.1 GCF_001189955.1 Herbaspirillum chlorophenolicum
AATCTGTAGATGGAAACGCCAATCATCGAAAATCCCTTCTAATTTAGTATGTAAATACGTATTATGTAATCCATTATCAAAAACAAGGATCCCCATGGCGCGCACCGGCTTGTACAAATCCGAGGTCAAGAAGGCACGTGACACCCTGTTGGCCATCGGGCGACGCCCCTCCGTGGATGCTGTTCGCATCGAGTTGGGCAATACCGGGTCCAAAACCACGATTCACAAGTATCTCAAGGAACTGGAGGAGGAAGAAGGCGCAACTGCGGTACCGTCTCGCACTATCAGCGAGGCCTTGCAGGACCTCGTGGAACGGCTTGCAGCGCAGCTCCAGGCCGAAGCGGACGCGCAGGTGCACTCGGCTAAAACTGAGGCCGATTCGACCACAGACCGCCTGCAGGCTGAACTGGAGGCCTTGCGTATGACGGGGGCTGACTTGTCCGCCCGATTGGCAAATGCCGATGCCGCCCGACTGCATGAGGTCCAAGCTCACGAGCAAACTCGTACTCAGCTGCAGGAGCAGACGGCCGCAAACCGCGCGTTTGAGGTGCAAGTGCGCGCTCTCCATGAGCGCGTTGCGGAAAACGAGCGGCACCACCACTCTTTGGAAGAAAAACACCAGCATGCCCGGGAGGCCCTTGAGCATTACCGAACGGCAACCAAAGAACAGAGAGAGCAGGATCTGCGGCGCCATGAGCTGCAGATTCAGACCTTGCAGGCCGAATTGCGCCAGCTTAGGCAGGAGGCCATCGTCAAACAAGAGGAAGTGAGACGCGTTAATCAGGAAGGCGTGCGGCTAGTCGCTGATCTGTCGCATTCACAGCAAGCTCTCTACGATCAGCGCAGTGTTGTCGCGCGACTCCAGCAAAAACTTGACACGCTACAGGAGGTCGCCAACCGAAATCAGATGTTGGAGTCTCAGTTGGCTGACAGGAACGCTGTCACCGAGAAGTTGCAGGCCAGCCTGGCCGGTGCGGAGCAAGAAAATGCGACGGCAGCCCAGCTGTTACAGAAAGCAGAGATCGAACGAGCAGCACTACAAGCAAAGCTGGAGGCCCATGAAAGCCTGAGTGCCGAGTTGCGCGCTCATCTGCGAGACACCGAGCCCACGCCGCGTAAAAAATAGGCAATCCGAGGCCTGAGGGTCTTCTTCTCCAGCTAGGGGTCGCCTCAGAAAACGGAAAATAAAGCACGCTAAGCTCAATTATGCGGTTGGGCAGATCAAGCTACTGGCAAACCGGGGGTAGAAATTGGATGACAAGCGCAATCCGTCAGCCCTTGCAGGATGCCGCACGCATCCACTTGGCGAGCACCTGAGCACTTCTCGCGCAAAACGACCAAGTGTTTCTTCAACTGCAACAACGCTTTCACGCGGGCCTCCACCTCCTGGATATGGCCATCCAGTAGCGCATTGGCCTCGCCGCAATCCTGATTGGGGTTGTCTCGCAGTCCCAGCAATGCCCGGATTTCTCCCAGCGTCATGTCGAGAGAACGGCAATGGCGGATGAACTGCAAGCGCTCGACGTGGGCGTCACCGTAGAGCCGGAAGTTGCCGCCGCTGCGTGCTGGCTTTGGCAATAACCCCACCTTCTCGTAGTAGCGGATGGTGACGATCTCGCACCTTGTCCGCTTGGCAAGTTCACCAATCCTGATTTCCATCTCTGATCCTCATTTAATGCTTGACTCTATAGTAGCTATAGGATCTTTAATAAGCAATATAGAAATCTACATAAAGGAATTGTCATGAGCGATTGCGGTTCGAAGGGGTGCGGCTGCTCGGCCGTACCGATCAGCCAGCCCACTGCACTAGCCCAGCTAACGGCTGAATCGGCCCAAGCGGTCTACCGTATCGAGAACATGGACTGCCCCACGGAAGAAGCGTTAATCAGAAGCAAGCTGGGCGAACTGCCAGGCGTTGTCGGGCTTGACTTTAACCTCATGCAGCGCACCTTGGCCGTGCGGCACGAACTGCCATCGTTGTCTCCGGTTGAGCAAGCCTTGAAGGCCATCGGCATGCAGGCCGAACGCACGGATAAAGCTTCTGGCGAGCAGACCACCAAGCTGGTCATCGCCAAGATGGATTGTCCAACCGAAGAAGCGCTGATCCGCAACAAGCTGGCCAGCATAGGCGGGATTGCCAATCTTGATTTCAACCTGATGCAGCGCACCCTGTCCGTGCGTCATGCGCCCCATACGCTACCGGAGGTATTGGTCGCGCTGAAATCCCTGAACTTCGAGGCGCAAGTGCTCAATGCGGGGGAAGCCAGCTCCTCGTCGGCAGGATCGCCGGTCGCGTCTACCAACTGGTGGCCCCTTGGCATCTCCTTGGTGGCTGCATTGGCTGCGGAAGCCGTCTACTGGCTGCACAACGGCAACCACTGGTCAGTCGTCGTTCTGGCACTCGTAGCCATCTTCACGGGCGGCCTTTCCACCTACAAGAAGGGCTGGATTGCGCTCAAGAACCGCAACCTCAACATGAACGCCCTGATGTCAATAGCCGTCACGGGCGCGATGTTGATCGGTCACTGGCCAGAAGCGGCGATGGTGATGGTGCTGTTTGCACTGGCCGAAGTGATCGAAGCCAAGTCGCTGGACCGTGCCCGCAACGCCATTCGTGGCCTGCTCGATCTTGCCCCGGAACAAGCTACGGTGCAGCAGTCGGATGGCTCGTGGCATGAAGTGGACGCCAAACAGGTCGCCATCGGCAGCCGGGTTCGGGTCAAGCCGGGTGAGCGTATCGCCCTCGATGGCGAAGTGCTGGAAGGACGCTCTACGGTCAACCAAGCGCCGATCACTGGCGAAAGTTTGCCGGTTGACAAAGCACCTGGTGATTCGGTCTTCGCAGCCACCATCAACGAATCCGGTTCGTTCGAGTATCGCGTTACGGCCGTGGCCAGCAACTCCACATTGGCCCGGATTATTCATGCGGTGGAAGCTGCTCAAGGCAGCCGAGCACCCACTCAACGCTTTGTCGATCAGTTTGCACGCTGGTATACGCCAGCCGTGTTCGGTTTGGCGGTCGCGGTCGCGCTGATTCCCCCGCTGTTCATGGGCGCGGCGTGGCTGGACTGGATTTATCGCTCGCTGGTTTTGCTGGTCGTCGCCTGCCCATGCGCGTTGGTGATTTCCACGCCGGTCAGTATCGTCAGCGGCTTGGCCGCCGCTGCGCGCCACGGCATTCTTATCAAGGGTGGCGTCTATCTCGAAGAAGGCCGTAAGCTGCGCTGGCTGGCACTGGACAAGACTGGCACGATCACGCACGGCAAACCTGCGCAAACCGATTTCGTCGCGTGGGGCGATGCGCCACCTGCCAGCAGCCGGAGCATTGCCGCCAGTCTCGCGGCTCGCTCTGACCACCCCGTGTCCAAGGCCGTGGCGCAGGCAGCGAATGTCGAGGGGGGTGCGCTGCACGACGTAGCTGAGTTCGCTGCACTGCCCGGTCGTGGCGTACGCGGCAGCATTAACGGTGTGACCTATCACCTTGGGAACCATCGGATGCTCGAAGAGCTGGGGCATTGCTCACCAGAATTGGAACAGCGCATCGCTGCGATGGAGCGCGAAGGCAAAACTGTAGTAATACTGGTAAGTGCAAAGGGTGCGCAGGCCATGATCGCGGTGGCAGACACCATCAAGGACAGCAGCAGGAGCGCCATCGGCGAGCTGCATGCGCTTGGTATCAACACCATGATGTTGACAGGTGACAACCCGCATACAGCGCAGGCCATTGCCACGCAAGCCGGGATTGATCGTGCACAGGGCAACTTGCTTCCACAGGACAAACTGCGCGAGGTCGAACAACTGGCACAGACTGGCAAAGTCGGCATGGTGGGCGACGGTATCAACGACGCTCCGGCGTTGGCGCGTGCTGACATCGGGTTTGCAATGGGAGCCGCTGGCACCGACACTGCCATCGAGACGGCGGACGTGGCCCTGATGGACGATGACCTGCGCAAGATTCCGACTTTCGTGCGCCTGTCGCGTGCGACGGCTCAGGTGCTGATGCAAAACATCGTGCTGGCACTGGGCATCAAAGCGGTGTTTCTGGTACTGACCTTCACTGGCCACGCGACGATGTGGATGGCCGTGTTTGCCGACATGGGAGCCAGCTTGCTTGTCGTGGGCAATGGCTTGAGGTTGTTGCGCCGATGAGCTGGAAGTTCATTTTCTATGACTGGTACGGTCTGAACGTTGCGTTGTTCCAGGCCATCAATGCGGGGACGCCTGCTCCGCTGGGGCCGCTGGTATGGTTCTTCAGCTTCGTGGGCAATTACTGGGCAGCGCCCTTGATGCTGCTGGGTCTGTGGTGGTGGTCGAAGTCAGCAACCAATCCAGTCCGCGCCGATGCGGTTCGGCATCGGCTCATTGGCTTTGGCACCGCCTTCCTGCTGGCCTTGCTGGCCGCCACTGTCTTGAAGCTGTGGCTCGACTTTCCCCGTCCGCCCGCCGTCCTCGGCGAGCTAGTGCGCATCATCGGTGAGCGTGAGCGGCACTACAGCCTGCCCAGCGGGCACGCTACCTATTCGGCGTTAGTTATCGGCGCGCTTTGGCCTTTGATGGGTCGCCCTGCCCGCGTCGGCTTGGTGCTTTATGCCGTCTTGGTCGGATGGTCGCGCATTGCTGCTGGAATGCACTTCCCGGCTGATGTGCTGGCGGGCTGGTGCCTAGGATTGGGATGCACCGTTCTGGCCGGACGGCTGATACCGCTTGTTGCTCGCGCATGGCAGACGGCTTGCCGTCCGTCGGCCTTGGTCTGGTATCTGGTGGCCGTTTGCGCCTTAATCGCCGACCAATTCGCAAAGCTCGCCGTCGTCCGCACGTATGCCTATGGCGAACAGGTCGAAGTCACGCCATTCTTCAATTTCGTCCATGTGTTGAATCCGGGGGCTGCATTCAGCTTTCTGGCAGGCGCGGGTGGTTGGCAGCGCTATTTCTTCATCGCCCTTGGTTTGGCGGTCTCGGCTTGGCTGGTGCGCGTGCTGAAACAGCAGTTGCCACGCCTTGAAGCACTGGGATACAGCCTGATCCTCGGCGGTGCGCTTGGAAACGTCGCTGATCGCCTGTTGCGCGGGAAGGTCGTGGACTTTCTCGACTTCCATTGGCAAAGCGCGCACTGGCCCGCATTCAACTTGGCCGACGTGGTCATTTCCGCAGGCGCGGTCTGCCTGATCACCGCCAGCTTGTATCAGACCAAGCTAGTCAAGCCCGAGGTAAATCAATGCGGTGTTCGCTGATATGGGCGCCAGTTTGCTGGTGGTCGGCAATGCCTTGCGCTTACTGAGGAAGTGACCGGGCGGTTTTTTTCTTTGGCTGGGTGAACGGAATACGGCATCGCACCAGCCGCGGGGCAACCGTTAAGCCCCGTTAATACACTGAAAAACGGCAAGGATATCATCATGTATTGTCCAGTATGTAAAGATGTGCAACTCGTCATGGCGGAACGCCAGGGTGTCGAAATCGACTATTGTCCGCAGTGCCGTGGGGTATGGCTTGACCGAGGCGAACTCGACAAGATCATCGAGCGGTCGACCCAGGAGCCGACGGTTGCGCGGCAAGGCCCTGCGCCATCCAGTGGGCATGCCTGGGGTCGTTCCGGCGACAATTGTGATGAACCACGACAACCGGGGCACCGGAAGAGCTTCTGGAAGGACCTCTTTGATTAAACCATGACCGATCATTCCCACCGGCCACCGCAGTGGTCCCGATGGCTATTGCTCTCGGGGTTGATCGCGCTATTAGACCAAATGGTCAAGTTCTGCGTGGAAGCCTTGATGACGCTCGGCACGCGTCTGAAGGTCACGCCGCATTCTTCAATCTTGTGCATGTGCTGAACTTCGGTGTGGCGTTCAGCTACCTGGCCGGGGCCATCGGCAACGCAGCTGACCGAATGGTGCGGGGTGTGGTAGTTGATTTCCTCGATTTCCATTGGCAAGACGCACACTGGCCTGCGTTCGATCTCGCCGATGTGGCGATTTCACTTGGTGCGCTCTGCCTGAGCGCGGCGTCAAGTTGAGCTATACCCTAACTTGGCGTCAGACCATCCGGCGCTAAATCGTCAGAATAGAGTTGCCTTCCGAATTGATTGACATGCGCCGTCAAGGGTCATAGATTTCTTCCTGACACATTTCCCTCAGGAGGATACCTTGCACGGTCAGCGCATCGGTTACGTCCGCGTCAGCAGCTTCGACCAGAACCCAGAACGGCAGCTCGAACAGATCCAGGTGGATAAAGTGTTCACCGACAAGGCGTCGGGCAAGGACACACGGCGGCCCGAACTGGAACGGCTGCTCGCCTTCGTGCGCGAAGGCGACACGGTCGTGGTGCACAGCATGGATCGTCTGGCGCGCAACCTCGACGACCTGCGCCGCCTGGTGCAGGGCCTCACCCAGCGCGGCGTACGCATCGAGTTCCTTAAGGAGCATTTGACCTTCACCGGCGAGGACTCGCCGATGGCGAACCTGATGCTGTCGGTAATGGGCGCGTTCGCCGAGTTCGAACGCGCCTTGATCCGCGAGCGGCAGCGCGAGGGCATCGCGCTCGCCAAGCAGCGCGGGGCCTACCGTGGCAGGAAGAAATCCCTGTCGTCTGAGCGTATTGCCGAACTGCGCCAACGTGTCGAGGCTGGCGAGCAAAAGACCAAGCTGGCTCGTGAATTCGGAATCAGTCGCGAAACCCTGTATCAATACTTGAGAACGGATCAGTAAATATGCCACGTCGTTCAATCCTGTCCGCCGCCGAGCGCGAAAGCCTGCTGGCGTTGCCGGACACCAAGGATGAGTTGATCCGTCACTACACGTTCAGCGAAACCGACCTCTCCATCATCCGGCAGCGGCGCGGCCCGGCCAACCGGCTGGGCTTCGCCGTGCAGCTCTGTTACCTGCGCTTTCCTGGTGTCATCCTGGGCGTCGATGAGCCGCCGTTTCCGCCCTTGTTGAAACTGGTCGCCGACCAGCTCAAGGTCAGCGTCGAAAGCTGGGACGAATACGGGCAGCGGGAGCAGACCCGGCGCGAGCACCTGGTCGAACTGCAAACGGTGTTCGGCTTCCAGCCCTTTACCATGGGCCACTACCGGCAGGCCGTCCAGTTGCTGACCGAGATGGCCTTGCAGACCGACAAGGGCATCGTGCTGGCCAGCACCTTGATCGAGCACCTGCGGCAGCAGTCGGTCATTCTGCCTGCCCTCAACGCCGTCGAGCGGGCGAGCGCCGAAGCAATCACCCGCGCCAACCGGCGCATCTACGATGCCTTGGCCGAACCGCTGTCGGACGCGCATCGCCGCCGCCTCGACGATCTGCTCAAGCGTCGGGACAACGGCAAAACGACCTGGCTGGCCTGGCTGCGCCAATCGCCCGTCAAACCGAATTCGCGGCACATGCTGGAACACATCGAACGCCTCAAAGCGTGGCAGGCGCTCGACCTGCCTTCTGGCATCGAGCGGTCGGTGCACCAGAACCGCCTGCTCAAGATCGCCCGTGAGGGTGGCCAGATGACGCCCGCCGACCTGGCCAAGTTCGAGGCGCAGCGACGCTATGCCACCCTGGTGGCGCTTGCCATCGAGGGCATGGCCACCGTCACCGACGAAATCATCGACCTGCACGACCGCATCCTGGGCAAGCTGTTCAACGCCGCCAAGAACAAGCATCAGCAGCAATTCCAGGCGTCCGGCAAGGCGATCAACGCCAAGGTGCGGTTGTTCGGCCGCATCGGCCAGGCGCTGATCGAGGCCAAGCAGGCGGGCCGCGATCCGTTCGCCGCCATCGAGGCCGTCATGTCCTGGGATGCCTTCGCCGAGAGCGTCACCGAAGCGCAGAAGCTTGCGCAGCCCGAGGACTTCGATTTCCTGCACCGCATCGGCGAAAGCTACGCCACGCTGCGCCGCTACGCGCCGGAATTCCTTGCCGTGCTCAAGCTGCGGGCCGCTCCCGCCGCGAAGGACGTGCTCGACGCCATCGAGGTGCTGCGCGGCATGAACAGCGACAACGCCCGCAAGGTGCCCGCCGACGCGCCGACCGAGTTCATCAAGCCGCGCTGGCAGAAGCTGGTCATGACCGACACCGGCATCGACCGGCGCTACTACGAACTGTGCGCGCTGTCGGAGATGAAGAACGCGTTGCGTTCCGGCGACATCTGGGTGCAGGGGTCGCGCCAGTTCAAGGACTTCGAGGACTACCTGGTGCCGCCCGCGAAATTCGCCAGCCTCAAGCAGGCCAGCGAATTGCCGCTGGCCGTGGCCACCGACTGCAACCGGTACCTGAACGACCGGCTGACGCTGCTGGAAACACAGCTTGCCACCGTCAACCGTATGGCGACGGCCAACGAGCTGCCGGACGCCATCATCACCGAGTCAGGCTTGAAGATCACGCCGCTCGACGCGGCGGTACCCGACACCGCCCAAGCGCTGATCGACCAGACGGCAATGATCCTGCCGCACGTCAAGATCACCGAACTGCTGCTGGAGGTGGACGAATGGACGGGCTTCACTCGGCATTTCGCGCATCTGAAATCGGGCGACCCGGCCAAAGACAAGAACCTGTTGCTGACCACGATCCTCGCCGACGCGATCAACCTGGGCCTGACCAAGATGGCGGAGTCTTGCCCCGGCACGACCTACGCCAAGCTGGCTTGGCTGCAAGCCTGGCACATCCGCGACGAAACCTACGGGGCGGCGCTGGCCGATCTGGTCAACGCACAGTTCCGCCATCCCTTCGCCGAGCACTGGGGCGACGGCACCACCTCATCGTCGGACGGCCAGAACTTCCGCACCGGCAGCAAGGCCGAGAGCACCGGCCACATCAACCCGAAATACGGGAGCAGCCCAGGGCGGACGTTCTACACCCACATTTCTGACCAGTACGCGCCATTTCACACCAAGGTCGTGAACGTCGGCGTGCGCGATTCGACCTACGTGCTCGACGGCCTGCTGTACCACGAGTCCGACTTGCGGATCGAGGAGCATTACACCGACACGGCGGGCTTCACCGATCACGTCTTCGCCCTGATGCACCTCCTGGGCTTCCGCTTCGCGCCGCGCATCCGCGACCTGGGCGACACCAAGCTCTACATCCCGAAGGGCGACGCCGCCTATGACGCGCTGAAACCCATGATCGGCGGCACGCTCAACATCAAGCACGTCCGCGCCCATTGGGACGAAATCCTGCGGCTGGCCACCTCGATCAAGCAGGGCACGGTGACGGCCTCCCTGATGCTCCGAAAGCTCGGCAGCTACCCACGCCAGAACGGCCTGGCCGTGGCGCTCCGCGAGCTGGGCCGCATCGAGCGCACGCTGTTCATCCTGGACTGGCTGCAAAGCGTGGAACTGCGCCGCCGCGTGCATGCCGGCCTGAACAAGGGCGAGGCGCGCAATGCGCTGGCCAGGGCAGTGTTTTTCAACCGCCTGGGTGAAATCCGCGACCGCAGTTTCGAGCAGCAGCGCTACCGGGGGG
>NZ_LFLT01000008.1 GCF_001189955.1 Herbaspirillum chlorophenolicum
GGCGAGATCGTGAACAGGTTCTTATGCGTCGCCCGGGAAGCTGCCGTCGACGTAGTACCAGCGCGGTGTGCCTTGCGCATCCGGCCGGCGCACGAAGTTGCTGATCTCGTGCATGCGATGGGCCTTGCCGCCGACCTTGAAGCGGGCCACGAATTCGACCGTGGCTTCGTCCGTGCCGGCGGTGTGTGTCTGTTTCTTGATATCCAGGCCGATCCAGTTGACGTCGGTTTCACTAGTCAGCTCTTCCTCCGGCAAGGTGTCGGGGAACCAGGTCGTGCGCAGGTAGGCTTCATTGCGCAGCGCATAGGCGCTGTAGCGCGAGCGCATGAGCAGTTCGGCCGTGGCGGGGATCTCCGCGCCCGAGATGAAGCGGCCGCAGCAGGTGGCGAAGGCGCCTTTGCCGCAGGGGCAGGGGCCGCCTGCGGCCTTGTCGTTCTTGCCGCCCATCAGATCTTCCCGTTTTTCAGGAAGGCTTCCAGTTGCGTGAAGCGGTCGAAGCCCCAGAACGGTTCGCCGTCCACGATCACGAAGGGCGAGCCGAATACGCCCTTCTGCATGGCGTCTTCGGTGGCCTGGCGCAGCTTGTCCTTGATTTCCTGCGTACCGAGCGCGGCTTCCAGCGCGGCATGGTCGATGCCGAGGTCGCCGGCGATGCGCAGCACGCTGGCAGGTACGCTGATGTCGATGTCTTCGGTGAAGTAGGCGCTGTAGATGGTCTGGATGAAATCGACGGCCTTTGCCGGCTGCTGCTCCTGCACCCACAGCGCGGCGCGCGCGGCGACCTGGGTGCCGATGGGGAAGTTGCCCGGTTCCTTGAAGAAGATGTTGTGGAAGCGGGCGGTGCGTCCCATGTCGTGGCGCGAGTACTCGCCCTTGACCGGAATGGTGACCAGCGAGTTGGTGCCGATGTTCTTGAAGATCGGTCCCAGCAGGATGGGATGCCAGTTGACCTGGCGGCCGTATTTCGCCGCCAGCTTGCCGATCTCGACGGCGCCGAAGTAGCCGTAGGGCGAGCTGAAGTCGAAGTAGAAGTCGATGGGGTTGCTCATGATGTGGGTATCGGGAAAAGGGTTAGAGGGTATCGGCAAACAGTTCGCGGCCGATCAGCATGCGGCGGATTTCGCTGGTGCCGGCGCCGATTTCGTAGAGCTTGGCGTCGCGCCACAGGCGGCCCACCGGGTATTCGTTGATGTAGCCGTTGCCGCCCAGCGCCTGGATCGCCTCGCCGGCCATCCAGGTGGCCTTTTCGGCCGAGTACAGGATGGCGCCGGCGGCGTCCTTGCGCAGCGCGCGCACCTGCTCCGGCGAGGCGGCGCGGTCGCAGGCTTGGCCCACTGCATAGACGTAGGCCTTGCAGGCCATCATGGTGGAATACATGTCGGCCAGCTTGCCCTGCATCAGCTGGAATTCGCCGATGGCCTGGCCGAACTGCTTGCGGTCGTGCACGTAAGGTACCACCGCGTCCATGCAAGCCTGCATGATGCCCAGCGGACCGCCGGAAAGCACGGTGCGTTCGAAGTCCAGGCCCGACATCAATACGTTGACGCCACGGCCGATGCCGCCCAGCACGTTTTCTTCCGGCACTTCGCAATCCTGGAACACCAGTTCGCCGGTGTGCGAGCCGCGCATGCCCAGCTTGTCGAGCTTTTGCGCGACCGAGAATCCCTTGAAGCCCTTTTCCACCAGGAAGGCCGTCATGCCGCGCGCGCCGGCTTCCAGGTCGGTCTTGGCGTACACCACCATGACGTCGGCGTCCGGCCCGTTGGTGATCCACATCTTGCTGCCGTTGAGCACGTAGCGGTCCCCCTTCTTGTCGGCGCGCAGCTTCATGCTGACCACATCCGATCCGGCATTGGGTTCCGACATCGCCAGCGCGCCGATGAAATCGCCGGAGATCAGCTTGGGCAAGTATTTCCGTTTCTGCGCATCGTTGCCGTTGCGCTTGATCTGGTTCACGCACAGGTTGGAGTGGGCACCGTACGACAGGCCGATCGAGGCCGATGCGCGCGAGATTTCTTCCATCGCGACGATGTGCGCCAGGTAGCCCATGTTGGCGCCGCCGTATTCTTCGCTGGCGGTGATGCCGAGCACACCCAGGTCGCCCAGCTTCTTCCACAGGTCCATCGGGAACTGGTCGCTGCGGTCGACCTCGGCGGCGCGCGGGGCGATTTCGGCGGCGGCAAAGGTGGCTACGGCTGCGCGCAGCGCATCGATGTCTTCGCCGTGGTTGAAGCTTAGTCCTGGCAGGTCGGGCATGCTTGTCTCCTCATTATCGGTAGTCGTTTTCAATGCCGGATCTGTGCCGGCCTGGTTGACGTTAACGTCAATTTTTCTGTGTTCCGGTGCGCTTCGATATATTCAGGCGGCCTTGCGGCGGGATTTCGGCGTACCAGTTCTTTTACTCTCGTCTTCCAGCAGCGCACGGCATTCATCTTCATGCGCGGCGATTTCGGCCAGCGTCAGTTCCAGGTCCTCGCGCTGGCGTTCCAGCTTGTCGCGGTGCTGTTGCAGCACGCCCAGGAAACGCTGCAATTGCGGCTCGGTATCCTTGGGCGACTCGTACATGTCGATCAGGTCCTTGATCTCCGAGAGCGTGAAGCCGAGGCGCTTGCCGCGCAGCGTCAGCTTGAGCCGCGTGCGTTCGCGCGCCGGGTAGACGCGGTTGCGGCCGCCTGCGCCTTCGCGTTTGGGATTGAGGATTCCATGATCCTCGTAGAAACGGATTGCCCTCGGGGTGATCCCGAATTCTTCCGCCAGTTCGCTGATGGTGTAGGTGGGCATGGTGGCTCGGTCTGCGTCGAACGGGAATATTGGTTAAGCTGGTTGGGGCATATTCGTTTGCCTCAATTCCGTCTCTTTGCACGGAACGGATACGGCATCGACATTCCCGGAACTGGAACTTTACGTTAACGTAAAGTATATTGTGCTCCGTCGTCCAGCGGAAAATGCAGGGGATATGACGGCAGGGCTGTTTCGTTGTCAGTACGGCAATGGCTTGCCGTCCCATGTTCCACTTTCTTTTGTTTCATCTTGTCAGGTATTTCATGAATGCTCTTGAATCCCAGCTCGACTACGCCTTCGGCGACGCCATGCCGGAAACCGGCCGCACCATGGAGGTTGCGCCGGGTGTGCGCTGGTTGCGCATGGGTTTGCCCTTTGCGCTGAACCACATCAACCTGTGGCTGCTGGAGGATGAAGTCGAAACGCCGCAGGGCCTGCAGCGCGGCTGGACCGTGGTCGATTGCGGCATCGCCACCGATTCGACGAAGCAAGCATGGGAAACCATCTTCGCCGACGAACTGAATGGCTTGCCGATCCTGCGCGTGCTGGTCACGCATTGCCACCCGGACCATGTCGGCCTGGCCGATTGGCTGTGCCGGCGCTGGCAGGCGCCGCTGCTGATGAGCGCGGGCGATTATGCGTTTGCGCGTGTCATGTCGGCGGCCTTGCCGGGCGCCGAAGGTACGGCGGCGACGCCGCATTTCCAGCGCCACGGCCTGGCCGATCCGGAGACGATCGCAACGCTGCAGGGGCGCAACAATTACTATTCGGAACTGGTGCCGGTAGTGCCATACGCCTATGTGCGGCTGCAGGACGGACACACCGTGCGCATCGGCGGGCGCGATTGGGAGATCATCACCGGCTTCGGCCATTCGCCGGAACATGTATCGCTGTACTGCGGTGAACTGAATGCGCTGATTTCCGGCGACATGGTGCTGCCGCGCATCTCGACCAATGTCTCGGTGTTTGCGATCGAACCCGAATCCAATCCGGTGCAGCAATTCCTCGACTCACTGAAGAAGTATGCGCATTTGCCGGCCGATGCCTTGGTGCTTCCTTCGCACGGCAAGCCGTTTCGCGGCTTGCACACTCGCATCGCCCAGCTTGACGAGCACCATCGCCTGCGGCTGGCCGAAGTCCTGGAAGCCTGCGCCACGCCCCAGACCGGCGTGGATATCCTGCCGGTACTGTTCAAGCGCGCGCTGGATACGCACCAGCTTTCGTTCGCATTGGGCGAGGCGGTGGCCCATTTGCACAAGCTCTGGTACGACGGCGCACTGAAGCGGCAACTGGGCGAGGACGGGGTCTACCGTTTCGTCGCCGTATAGCCCGCATCGAATGCGCAGGCAATAAAAAACGCCGGACATGTCCGGCGTTTTTGCGTGAAGCGGAAACGGGCGCCTGGTCTTAACCGTTGGCCGCGCTTTTCTTCATTTCGCGCTCTTCCTTCTGCAGCTTGGTCTTGATGCGGTTGCGCTTGAGCGGCGACAGGTATTCGACGAAGACCTTGCCCTTGAGGTGGTCCATCTCATGCTGGATGCACACGGCCAGCAAGTCGTCGGCTTCCACTTCGAACGGCTTGCCGTCGGCGTCGAAGGCTCGCACTTTCACGCGCGCCGGACGTTCAACGCCGTCATAGATGCCGGGCACCGACAGGCAGCCTTCATCGTAGACGCGCTTTTCCTCGCTGGCCCATAGCACTTCCGGATTGATGAATACGCGCAGTTCATGGCCATCGTCGGAAACGTCGATGGTGATCACTTGTTCGTGCACGTCGACCTGTGTCGCGGCCAGGCCGACGCCCGGCGCGGCGTACATGGTTTCGGCCATGTCGGCGACCAGCTTCTTGATGCGCTCGTCGAATACGGTGACGGGGCTGGCTACCTTATGCAGGCGCGGATCGGGGTAACGGAGGATATTGAGCAGGGCCATACGCGGAAATCTCGGCAATCGACTTGTACATCGTTGCTCGCCATTTTGCGAGCAACGGGAAAATTTTTATCGGGAATATCTTTTAAATAAGGCCGGATTACGCCGCTTCAAGCGCGGCAGCGGCAGAATCCCAGCCTTCTTCGGCGGGATTGGCATCCGGCAAATCCGGGCGGCATGCCGGTTCCGGCTGTTATCGCCGCATGCCTTGCAGGCAACGGCCAGCTTTATTTTGATCTTCCCGAAACGATGAAAAAGTTTAGCACAGGCCCGCTGTTTTCCGGCGGATGGGCACTTGGAGGCGCTGTTTTGGCACTGGCGCCGTCGCTGTCTGTTGCTTCTTCGCTGCTGCCGGAATACGTCTTGCCGCCGCGGCCCCGCGTGCTGGCGCCGTTGCCACAGGCTCAACGGGTGGGGGATGACAGCAGGCGGCCGCTGGCGATGGTGCTGGATCCTGATGCCGGCCCGTTTGCCAAGGTAACAGGGCCTGCGGCAGCGCGCGATGCCACGCAGTTATTCGTGGCCGGCCAGGCCGTGCGCATTGCCCTTGTTGGCGCGTCCCATGAAGGGTTCGTTTCGATCTACCGTCTTGGCCCGGTGCTTCGCTCTTCCGATGGCGGCACGGCACTGGGACGAATGGCCTTCCGGATCGGCGGCGCTCGCATCGTCCGTCGCGATACGAATGGCAAAGGGGGCGAAGCGGTCATTACCAGCAGCAGCCGGGAGATCGTCGCGGGGGACATTGTCCTGGATGCGCAGACATGGCCGCAGGAGAAGCAAGGGGCCGTGCAGGCTGTTGCCGCACGCGTAGTCATGCAGTCCGGTGCGGAGCGCATGCGCTTGGCGGCCGTAGACCAGGTCGTGGGGCTGGACCGTGGCGCGGCGGATGGCGTGCATGCCGGCATGTGCTTGCGCGTGGCGGGATGCGGGCGCCGCGGCGATATCGCCGGTCGCGTCCTGCACGCCGGCGGCCGGGCGTCGGTGGCGCAGCTTGTACGCGGTACCGCTCCGCTGGAAGGGGGCGATGAAGTTTGCATCGCGGCCTGTCCCGATTGATTTCCGATTCAACGTCTGTGTGAACGATATGCATGATTTTCCTCTTCCCCCGCATCCTCCCGAGGTTGGGAATCCGGCCAGTCTGGACGCATGGTTGCGGCTGACGCTGACCGACGGCGTCGGCAGCGAAACCGGCCGACGGCTGCTGGGTGCTTTCGGCCTGCCGGGCCTTGTGCTGCGTGCCGAGCGGGCGGCATTGGATACACTGGTCACGCCGCGTATTGCCAATGCGTTGTGCAAGCCGCTCACCGCAGCCGCGCGCGCCCACATCGACGCCACGCTCGCCTGGGCCGAGGCGCCGGGCAATGCGATCGTGACGCTGGCCGATGCGCACTATCCGCGCGCCTTGCTCAATATTCCCGATCCGCCGCTGCTGCTTTACGTGAAGGGCAACATCGCGCTGCTGGAGGCCAACGCGCTGGCGGTGGTCGGCAGCCGCAATGCCACCGTGCAGGGGCTGGCGCATGCCGAGCGTTTCTCGGAACAATTGAGCCATGCGGGACTGGCCATCGTCTCCGGCCTGGCGCTGGGTATCGACGCCGCAGCGCATACCGGTGGCTTGCGCGGGCCGGGTTCGACGGTGGCGGTGATTGGCACCGGCATCGACATCGACTATCCGCAACGTAACCGCGCATTGGCGCAACGCATTGCGCAAGAGGGCTGTATCGTCAGCGAGTATCCGCTCGACATGCCGCCATTGGCGGCCAACTTCCCGCGCCGCAACCGCCTGATTTCAGGCCTGGCGCGGGCTGTACTGGTGGTGGAAGCGGCAGCGCAGTCGGGTTCGTTGATCACCGCGCGCATGGCAGCCGAGCAGGGGCGCGATGTGTTCGCGATTCCGGGCTCGATCCATTCGCCGTTGGCCAAGGGGTGCCATCAACTCATCCGCTAGGGTGCCAAGCTGGTCGAGACCACGCAAGATATCCTGGAGGAGATGCCACCCTTGTTCGCAGCACAAGGAAATGTTTCGCAAGGGCGGCAACATGCCGGATCGGAGAGCTTGCGCGGCGCCGGGGATGACGATGCGCCAGCAGCCATTGTCATGCAGGCAATGGGCCACGATCCGGTCGATACGGATACCCTCGGAGCGCGCTGCAAACTGGATGCGGCGCGGCTCTCGGGCATCTTGCTGGAGCTTGAGCTGGCGGGGCGTATCGAGGTATTGCCGGGCGCGCGCTATCGTCGTCTTGAGTGAGCAAATTTATGCAGCAGGGTCAGAAAAATCCTGCCATACTGGGGATGCCGACTTGTGTATTCACACCCTTCGCGATAGAGTAGACCTATGTTCGATGTCCTTGTTTACTTGTACGAAACCTACTATCGCCCCGATGCCTGCCCCGAACCGGAGGCGCTGGTGAAGAAGTTGTCCGCGATAGGTTTTGAAGAAGATGAAATTTCCCAGGCGCTCGGCTGGCTGACCGACCTTGAAGTCGCCAACCACGAGTTCGCCGATTCCTACCCCCGGCAAACCTCCTTTTCCTTCGGCACGCGCATCTACGCACGCCAGGAGACCGACGTCCTCGGCACCGATGCTGTTGGTTTTATCCAGTTCCTGGAGTCGGCCAAGATGCTCGACGGCATGCAACGCGAGATTGTCATCGAACGCGCGCTGGCAGCCGGCGAAGTGCCGATCACGCTGGAAAAGCTCAAGGTCATCGTGCTCATGGTGCTCTGGAGTCAGGGCAAGGAACCGGATGGCCTGATGTTCGAAGAGCTTTTCCTCGACGAGGAAGACAGCGAACCGCGCCTGTTGCATTGATGCATTGCGTTGGCGGCAAGGCAATATTGCAGGCCGCCCGCAAGACTCCCCTATTCAAAACCTTGCAAATCCGCTCTCGTGCAAGTCATTCAGGCAAGCCATCAGGCTTGCCGTTTTATTTGCATCACGCTTATCATTCCCCCGCATCAGGCCAATATTGGCTACTATATAAATATTCGTTGTCCAAAAGCAATCAAAGGAGCGGCGCGCAGACTGCGCCGCTCACACGAACAAGATTTCCTGTGCTTTGGGCAACATGGCGTTGTTTAAGGAACATCCGGCCCCAGATTGGCGTCGTCATTCCTGATAATGCCAGCAACCGACCTCTCTTTTGAGACCCATACCTATGAGCAAGACCCTCATCATTGCCGAGAAGCCCTCTGTCGCGAACGACATCGCGAAGACGCTCGGTGGCTTTACCAAGCACGATGAGTATTTCGAATCCGATGAATACGTCCTGTCGTCGGCAGTCGGCCACCTGCTTGAAATCGCGGTGCCCGAAGAGTACGACGTCAAGCGCGGCAAATGGAGCTTCGCCCACCTGCCGATGATCCCGCCGCACTTTGCGCTCAACCCGATCGCCAAGACCGAGTCGCGCCTGAAGGTGCTGTCCAAGCTGATCAAGCGCAAGGATGTGACCACCCTGATCAACGCATGTGACGCGGGCCGCGAGGGTGAGCTGATCTTCCGCCTGATTGCGCAATACACCAAGGCCAAGCAGCCGGTGAAGCGCCTGTGGCTGCAGTCGATGACGCCGGGCGCAATCCGCGACGGCTTCAAGCAGTTGCGCGACGATGAAGAAATGATGCCGCTGGCCAACGCCGCCCGCTGCCGCAGCGAGGCCGACTGGCTGATCGGCATCAACGGCACGCGCGCCATGACCGCCTTCAACTCCAAGGAAGGCGGCTTCTACCTGACCACCGTGGGCCGCGTGCAGACGCCGACCCTGTCGATCGTGGTCGAGCGCGAAGAGAAGATCAAGAAATTCGTTTCGCGCGACTATTGGGAAGTGCACGCCGAATTCGTCTGCGCCGCCGGCATCTACAAGGGCCGCTGGCTGGACAAGGCGCACAAGAAGGACGAAGCCGATCCCGAGAAGCGGCCGGAACGCCTGTGGGCGAAGGCGGCGGCGGATTCCATCGTGGCGGCCTGCCGCGACAAGGTCGGCACGGTCACCGAGGAATCCAAGCCGACCACGCAAATGGCCCCCGGCCTGTTCGACCTGACCAGCCTGCAGCGCGAGGCCAACTCGCGCTTCGGCTTCTCGGCCAAGAACACGCTGGGCCTGGCGCAGGCGCTGTATGAAAAGCACAAGGTGCTGACCTATCCGCGTACCGATTCGCGCCACCTGCCGGAAGATTACCTCGCCACCGTCAAGGACACGATGGAGGCGCTCTCGGAGAATAACAATTACCACCAGTTCTCCAAGCAGATCCTCAAGCAAGGCTGGGTCAAGCCCAACAAGCGCATCTTCGACAACACCAAGATCAGCGACCACTTCGCCATCATCCCGACCACCCAGGTGCCCAAGAACCTGTCGGAGCCGGAACAGAAACTGTATGACCTGGTGACGCGCCGCTTCATGGCGGTGTTCTTCCCGGCGGCAGAGTTCCAGGTGACCACGCGCTTCACCGAAGTGTCGGGCCACCAGTTCAAGAGCGAAGGCAAGGTCATGATCAATCCCGGCTGGCTGGCCATCTACGGCAAGCAAGTCGAGGAAGACGACAAGGACAAGGACGGCAGCGGCAACCTGGTTGCCGTGGCGCCGGGCGAGAAGGTCAAGACCGACAAGGTGGTGGCCAACGGTTTGGCGACCAAGCCGCCCGCGCGCTACACCGAAGCCACGCTGCTGTCGGCCATGGAAGGCGCCGGCAAGCTGGTCGATTCCGACGAGCTGCGCGAAGCGATGGCAGGCAAGGGGCTGGGCACGCCAGCCACGCGCGCGGCCATCATCGAAGGCCTGCTGAACGAAAAGTACCTGCTGCGCGAAGGCCGCGAAATGATGCCGACCGCCAAGGCCTTCCAACTGATGACGCTGTTGCACGGCCTGGGTGTGGATGAACTGACCGAACCCGAACTGACCGGCGAGTGGGAACACAAGCTGGCGCAGATGGAGCGCGGCAAGATCAGCCGCGAGGAATTCATGCGCGAGATCGCGCAGATGACCCAGATCATCGTCAAGCGCGCCAAGGAATACGACAACGACACCATTCCGGGCGACTATGCGACGCTGCAGACGCCTTGCCCGAATTGCGGCGGCGTGGTCAAGGAAAACTACCGGCGTTTTGCCTGCACCAAGTGCGAGTTCTCGATGACCAAGGTACCCGGCGGGCGCCAGTTCGAAATCGCCGAAGTGGAAGAGCTGCTGAAGAACCGCACCATCGGTCCGCTGCAAGGCTTCCGTTCCAAGATGGGCCGGCCGTTCGCCGCCATCCTGAAGATTTCGCGCGACGAGGAAATCAAGAACTACAAGCTGGAGTTCGACTTCGGCCAGAATGACGGCGAAGGCGAGGGCGGCGAGCCGGTCGATTTCAGCGAGCAGACGCCGCTGGGCGCTTGCCCCAAGTGCGCGTCCGGCGTCTACGAAATGGGCCTGGCCTACGTCTGCGAAAAGACCGTGGCCAAGCCCAAGGCCTGCGACTTCCGCAGCAGCCGCATCATCCTGCAGCAGGAGATCCTGCCCGAGCAGATGGCCAAGCTCCTGAACGAAGGCAAGACCGACCTGCTGCCGGGCTTCATCTCGCAGCGTACGCGCCGGCCGTTCAAGGCCTTCCTGGTGCGCGGCAAGGACGGCAAGATCAGCTTCGAGTTCGAGGAGCGCAAGGCCAAGGCCCCCGCCAAGGGCAAGGCGGCTGCAGCAGAAGCAGACGATGGCGCCGATGAGGCAACGGCCAAGCCGGTGAAGAAGGCTGTGGCTACCAAGGCTACGGCTGCGAAGAAGCCCGCTGCGGCGAAGAAACCGCCTCTGAAGAAGGCGACGCCGAAGAAAGCCGCCAGCGCGTAATCGTCAGGCTGTTCAAAGAGAAAACCCTCGCGATGTGAATGGCGAGGGTTTTTTCTTTTGTGGTGCAAACGATGCCGGGTTCCTGCGTCGTTATAGGCCGTAGCGCATCCGCTTACTTGTACACCACCGTCAACGGCGCATGGTCGGAGAAGCGCTGTTCCTTGTAGATCGCGGCGCTCTTTGCCGTGGAGGCGATGCCCTTGGTCGCCACGTGATAGTCGATGCGCCACCCCACGTTATTGGCCCAGGCCTGGCCACGGTTGCTCCACCAGGTGTAGGCGTCGCCGGTGGTTTCCGGATGCAGCAGGCGGTAGACATCGACCAGCCCCAGCTTGTCGAAGATGTGGGTCATCCAGGCGCGTTCTTCCGGCAGGAAGCCCGAATTCTTCTGGTTGTTCTTCCAGTTCTTCAGGTCGATTTCCTTGTGGGCGATGTTCCAGTCCCCGCAGATGACGATCTCGCGGCCACTCTTTTCCAGCGCCATCAGGTGCGGCAGGAACACTTCCATGAAGCGGAACTTGGCCTGCTGGCGTTCATCGCTGGATGAGCCGGACGGGGCGTACAGCGAAATCACGGTGAGGTCGCCGAAGTCGCATTCGACATAGCGTCCTTCGTCGTCGAATTCGGTATTGCCGAAGCCGATGCGCACCGAGTCCGGCTCGCGCTTGCTGTAGACGCCCACGCCCGAATAGCCCTTTTTCTGGGCATAGTGGAAATGGCCGACATAGCCTTCGGGGGCCAGGAACTGTTCGGTCATGTCGGCTGCCTGGGCCTTCAATTCCTGGACGCAGACGAAATCGGGCGACTCCTTCTGCAGCCATTCGAAGAAACCCTTCTTGGCCGCGGAGCGGATGCCGTTGAGGTTGGCGGAGACGATTGTTGGCATGTTCTGATCCTGCAAAGTAAGGTCGGTAGCATAACCGATAGGGCGTTTCATTTAAAATGTCGGTCAGATTTTGCTGCGCGCCGGAATTGCCAATTGGAAAACATCAGGCGCGCCAGCCTTCGACTTCACTTTTCCCCGGGAATGTATTTTGAGCAATTTGAGACAGGAATTCATTGAATTCGCCGTGTCGGCCGGCGTGCTGCGCTTTGGCGAATTCGTCACCAAGGCAGGCCGTACCTCGCCTTATTTCTTCAACGCCGGCCTGTTTTCCGAAGGCGCGACCCTGGCCCAGGTGGCGCGCTTCTATGCGCAGACCCTGGCCGACGCCGGCATCGAATACGACATGCTGTTCGGCCCCGCCTACAAGGGCATCACCCTGGCCTCGGCGACTGCGGTCGCACTGGCCGGCATGGGCCGCAATGTGCCGTTCGCCTTCAACCGCAAGGAAGCCAAGGACCACGGCGAAGGCGGCACCATCGTCGGCGCCAAGCTGCAGGGCAAGGTCGTGATCATCGACGACGTGATTTCTGCCGGTACCTCGGTGCGCGAGTCGGTGGACATGATTCGCGCTGCAGGCGCCACGCCGTGCGCAGTGCTGATCGCACTCGACCGTATGGAACGTTCCGGCAAGGATGACGCACTGTCCGAGCTCTCGGCGGTGCAGGAAGTGGCGCGGGAATACGGCATGCCGGTCATCTCCATCGGCAACTTGAACGACCTGTTCGAGTACATCTCCAACGGTGGCGATGCGCGGTTGACGCAGCACAAGGATGCTGTGGCGGCGTATCGCACGCGCTACGGCGTCTGACCGGATCGGCCTGGCGGGTTCAGGCAAGCGCTCCAAATGGAAACGGCTGCATCGGATGATGCAGCCGTTTTTTCTTGGGCGTGCCGCTGGCGGCGGAATTTTAGAGCGGGCGGATGGCGCCGCCCACGTTATGCCGCTGCAGCCGGTCATCCAGCTCGCCGAGCTGGGCCGCCACCGCGTTCTCGGTCTGCTCCACGCGCAGGCCGATGTCCTTTTGCAGGGTCTCCAGCCGCTGCGCCAGCAAAGCCTGTTGCTCGGTCTGGCGCTGGTTCAGTTGCTCCAGTTCGCTCTTCAGATAGCCGCGCAGGTCGGTGAAGCGCGAATGCTCGGCCTGGTCAGCCAGGTCGCGTTGCGTTTCCAGTTGCTTGGTCAGGCGCCGGCTCTCCAGCAATATGCTGGTTTGCAGCGCCAGGATGTAGAGCAGGAAAAAGGCCGTCAGCACCACCGTCACGCCCAGCATGACCAGGCCCAGCGGCGCCTGGAAATCGGTGTAGATCAGCGACAGCGTGGTCGGCGCCACGAAGGCGGTCCAGTTGACGGCGGCGAAGATGGCGACCAGCGCCAGCAGAACGATGAGGAAAATAGTCCGGAATCTCATTGCAGCCTCCTGTTTTGGGTTTGTTTGCAGGCACGCAATTGCGAGTGTAGCAGGCGGAATTGCGATCGCGACCAACCTTGCCAGACAGGCAAGATGAACCGATTGGACTGCGAGGGGAGGAGGGATGTTCCTTCGGAGGCAACGAATGTTGCCAATCCGAACATATTTTTAGTTGCCGGTCATCCCGGAGAAAGCCGGGATCAGCGGTTTTCTCCGGAATGACGGGAATGGATGACCGGACCGGCAATATCAGCGCGGCACGTCGCCTTCCACCGTGGTGCGGTACAACGTGCGGCGCAAGTGCTGGGGCGTGATGGCGGCGTAATGCTGGGTGCTGCGGTTGTCCCAGAACACCATGTCGTGCGGCTGCCAGCGATGGGTATAGACGTTCTCCGTCCGCGTGATGTGGGCATGCAGTTCCTTGAGCAGTGCGTCGCTCTCGTCGCGTGGAATGCCGACGATATGCGAAGTGAAGCCTTCGCTGACGAACAGGATCTTGCGCCCGCTTTCGGGATGCGTGGTAACCACCGGATGCTCGACCGGTGGCACTTCGTCTATCTGCTTTTGCGTCAGCTCGGCGCGCCACGGCGAGAGTTTGCGCAGACGCTCGTAGCGGTAGACGTAGGAGTGCACCGCGCGCTTTCCTTCCAGCAGCTTTTTGGTTGCGGCCGGCAGCGTATCCCAGGCGTCGGCGGTATTGGCGTACAGCGTGTCGCCGCGCTCGGCGGGCAGTTCCTGCGAATGCAGCAGCGCACCCAGGCTGGGTTTGGGCATGTAGGAAAGATCCGAATGCCAGTCGGCGCCGGCATCGACCAGGCCGATCGGTTTGCCGTCTTCCACCACGTTGGAGACGATCAGGATTTCGGGATGGTTCTTCAGGTGGAAGCGGTTGAGCACATGCACCTGCAGCGGGCCGAAGCGGCGGCTGAATTCAATATGCTGTTCGGGCGTGATGCGCTGGTCGCGGAAGACCACCACGCCATGTTCGACGAAGGCGCTGCGGATGCGCGCCAGTTCGGCGTCGGAGACGTCGTGGTTCAGATCCAGGCCGATGATCTCGGCCCCCAACGGTCCACCGAATGGACGAATCTCGACCTGCTGGTGCGCACGCGGCGCGCTTTCCAAAGTGGCAACTGACATGCCCGCTCCTCCATGATCGGCAATGGCTGCAGGCTGCGACATGATCGCTCAGGCAGCTCCGGCAGCAAAAAACACTTATTACAACGCCTGCCGGACGAGGGGACAAGGAACAAGAACGCATATCGATATGCGTGCAGCGTTGCCGGCGACAGCCGCTGTGGCCGGCGGCGCTACAATAGCGCCGATGAAACAGACCGCTTCCGACTCCTCTGCCGACGCCAGCCAGCGCCCCGCACGTCCGCTGCCGCCGCGCCCTGCGGTGGTGGCGCTGTTGCCCGAGGAGGCGGCGGCACGCAAGCAGGACAAGGAAAGGCGCGATGCGCAGGTTCGCGGCGTGGAGTCCATTGCCGCGATGCGCGCGGCCATCCGCCAGGCCAGCGCCCGTCTGCCGGTGCTGGCCGACATCCCGCGCCTGGGTCCGATGAAGACGGCGGCGTTCCGTCAGCGGGCCGCCGCTGGCCTACCCTTCATCATGACCGGCATGGCTACGAGCTGGCCGCTATCCACACTGACGGTGGCCACGCTGCGCGCCCGTTTCGGCGCACTGGCGGTACGGGCGCGCGTAGGTGACTACATCAATACCGCCTTCGCCCCGGACCGGG
This sequence comes from Herbaspirillum chlorophenolicum, assembly GCF_001189955.1. Taxonomy (GTDB): domain Bacteria; phylum Pseudomonadota; class Gammaproteobacteria; order Burkholderiales; family Burkholderiaceae_D; genus Herbaspirillum; species Herbaspirillum chlorophenolicum. The sequence continues at coordinate 14,564 of NZ_LFLT01000008.1, forward strand.
CCATGCAGGACATGCGGCTGCTGGACTACCTGGACCAGGTGGAGCGCGACCCCGGCGACCTGCCGCCCTACCTCGGCAACCTGGAATTGCGTGAACTCAATGCGCTGTGCCACTGGCCCAACTTCTTCGACAAGATGGGACCGCCGCGCTTCTGGATCGGCCCGGCCGGCACCGTGACGCCACTGCATTGCGACTATGACGACAATGTCTTCACGCAGATCTGGGGCAGTAAGCGCATCTGGCTGGCGCCGCCGCATCACGATCAATATCTCTATCCACGCGAGGCCAATGCCATCCTGTTCGGCTCGCCCTTCGATCCGGACCATCCCGACCTGGAACGCTTTCCGCTGGCGTGCCAGGCCGCGCTGGTGGACTGTGTGATGCAACCGGGCGAGATGCTGTACCTGCCGGCAGGCTGGTATCACCAGGTCAGCTCGCTGAGCTTCTCGCTGTCATGCAATCGCTGGGCGCGTGGGCGGCCGCTGGTGCTGGGGACGTGACAGTGCTAGCGGCGGCTGCGTAGCGATGCGCGCTGCAGCCGCGCCACCGCCCGCACCAGTTCATCGGGCGACATCGAGGCAAATCCCAGCCGCAATCCATTGATGGATTCTCCCTGCGGCGAGAACTGGCTGCCGCTGCGCACGAACAAGCCCTCGCCGATCGCCTGCCGGGCCAGGGCATCGACATCGATGTCGTCGCAGAAGGTCACCCACAGTGCCAGTCCGCCCTCGGGAACGCGGGTGGAGATGCGGTCGCCGAAGCTGCGTTGCAGGCAGTCCAGCAATACTTCCTGGCGCTGGCGATAGTGCTTGCTGCTGCGCCGGACATGACGTCGCAGTTCGCCATCGGCAATGAGCTCGGCCAGCATCTTCTGCAGGATGGCATCGCCGTGGGTGGCCAGCAGGTACTGGTTGCTCTCCAGGGTGGCAACCAGGTTCTCGGGGCCGACCACGAAGCCGCAGCGAAAGCTCGACCCCAGCAGCTTGGAGAGCGAACCGACATAGATCACATGGCGCTGCCGCGGATCGCTGGCAAGCGGCGCGTAGGGGCGCCCTGTGAAATGGTATTCGTGGTCATAGTCTTCCTCGATGATGGAAAAGCCATGCCGGGCCGCCAGGGCCAGCAGCTTTTCCCGGCGGTCGGCGCGCAGGCTCACCGTGCTGGGGAACTGGTGGTGCGGCGTGAGGTAGATGAAGCGGATGGGGCGATGCCGGCACAGGGTGTCGACCTGTTCCACCTGGCAGCCATGGGCATCGATATCCACCACTTCCACGCGCGCGCCCAGCGCCTGGAAGATGGCCCAGGCCGGCGGATAGCTGAGTCGCTCCACCACTACCGTATCGCCCGGCCGTATCAGTGCGGCGGCCGCCAGGTGCAGGGCCATCTGCGTGCCCTGGGTCAGGCAGATGTTGGAGGGCGACACCGCCAGCGCGCGCGTGGCGCCCAGCATCGCGGCCAGGGCCACGCGCAATTGACTGGCCGACTCCAGGTTGCCATAGCGCACGCGGCCATTGCGCAAGCCCTCGCGAAGGGCACGGCGATAGTGGCGGTGCAGGATGGCTTGAGGCAGCAGGCGGTGGTCCGGCGAGCCATTGTCGAAGTACATCATGCAATGGTCCCGCATTGCACCCTGCGGCGGCAGCTCGTTGAAATACGCCGGCAGGGACAGTGCCTGCAATGGTGGCGCAAACAGGCGATCCTGCCGCCCGGCGAGCGTGTCGCTTGCATGGACCGCGCCACGATCAAAGGCGCTGCTGACAAAGGTGCCGCTGCGCTCGCGGCTGACCAGCCAGCCTTTGATGGCTGCTTCCTCATAGGCCACGATGACGGTCTTGCGGTTTACGCCCAGCATGGCGGCCATCTCGCGGGTTCCCGGCAGTGCCGTGCCGGGATGCAGGCGGCCATCGCCGATGGCGCGCGCCAGGCCGGACACGATGTCGCGGTAAGAGATGCCCGCACCGGCATTGCCCAGGTCGAGCAGCAGGCGCCAGTGTCTGATCTGGACCATGTGAAATTCTCAAAACTGGAGGTATTGGAGGGTCCTATTCTAGCTGCACAATCCGTTCATCGGTGACAGGCCGTTGCGGCATATGGACAAGGGAGAAACGTATGCAGGAGCACTACAGGATAGCGATCGCCAATGATGTGCACGGCTTTACCAGCGGTGGCGGGCTGCTGCTCGACGCGGCGCTGGAACAGGGCATCTCTCTGCCCTTTTCCTGCCGGCGCGGCGAGTGCGGATGCTGTCGCGTGCGGGTGCTGGAAGGCCGCCATCGGCGCCAGCCCTACCAGGCCTTGGGCACGCCCTATCCGCTGGGCGAGGACGAGATGCTGCTGTGCCAGAGCCATGCCTGCAGCGATATGCGCATCGAGGTCCCTGGATGGCCGCTGCCGGCGCAGGCCTTGCGCTTCGAAGCCGAGGTGCTGGAGAAGCATCCCTTGAGCGCCAGCGTGACCTGTCTGGTGCTGCGTCCTTGCGGAGGCCAACAGCCATCGGTGCGACCGGGGCAGTACCTGCGCTTCTATCTCGACGATGGCAGCAGCCGCTGCTTCTCGGTGGCCAACCTGCCCGAGCTGGAGGATGGCCGGCTTGAATTCCATATCCGGCAGGTGCGTGACGGCCATTTTTCCGGGCGCATGCTCTCGCGCCTGCAGGCTGGCGACCGGCTGGCGCTGGAAGGCGGCTTCGGTGCCTGCACCTGGCAAGCCGCAGCAGCAGACAAAGCCCGGGAGTTGGTGTTGCTGGCCACCGGTACCGGCTATGCCGGCATCAAGCCTATCCTGCTGGCGGCACTGGCGGATGTACAAGCCGCGCCGGACCTGCGCGTGACGCTTTACTGGGGCAATGCCGAGGCGGACGATTTCTACGATGCCGCCTTCCTGGATGCACTGGCTGCCCGTGAGCCGCGCCTGCGCTGGATCGCCGCCAACGGCGCTTCGGGTGAACAGGTGCAGGAGCTGGCTGCTGCCGGTGGCCATCAGTGGCCCTCTACCCAACTGGTCGCCTGTGGCAATCCGGCAATGATCGCCGCGCTGCATGAGGCTTGCACGCATTGGGGCGTGTCGCCTCAACAGCTGGTGACCGAGGCCTTCGTCCCATCCGGCGCCAGCGTGGCGCCGATGGCGCTGGGCAGCCTGGACCCGGTATTCGAGCGGGTGGGGCCGCGCTATGCGCTGGAAGGCATGCTCACCGCGCGTGCCCAATCCATCCGCGCCGTGGCGCAGATCGCCGGCAAGCTCAGGGTCGGCATGTCTACCGCCGAGGCAGTGGAAATGGCAGACCGGCACCTGCACGACATGGGGGCGTCACACACCTGGCATCCGACCTACATCCGCTTCGGCGACGACACGGTGCGCACGCCGCGCCAGGGCGTGCAGCGCGATCGCACCCTGCGCGAGAGCGACATCGTGGTGGTCGACATCGGCCCGGTCTGGGACGGTTGCGAAGGTGACTTCGGGGACACCTTCGTCTTCGGCAACGAAGCCTTGCACCGTGCCTGCGCCCAGGCCGCGCGCGACGTTTTCGATGCCACCCGGGCTGCATGGGAAACCGGGCTGAGCGGTCGCCAGCTGTACGACTTTGCACAGGCCGAGGCCTTGCGCGGTGGCTGGCAGCTGGAACGCAACCTGGCCGGACATCGCGTCTCCGATTTCCCGCATGCGCTGTTCGGCCCGGCCAAGCTGGCCGAGATGGATATCACTCCGAGCCATGCGCTGTGGGTGCTGGAGATCCAGCTGCGTCATCCCAGCTATCCGGTGGGAGCCTTCTACGAAGACCTCCTGATCGGCTTGCCGGGGCAGTAGTCCTATACGGTTTGTCATAGCGAGAGACGAAAAAAAACCGCATCCACGGATGCGGTTTTCTTCTTGTCGCTGCGGCCCGATCCCGGGCAGCAGCGGCTACGATCAACCCGCCAGCTTCTTGCGCAGCAGTTCGGTCAGCTGCGCCGGGTTGGCCTTGCCGCGGGTGGCCTTCATGGCCTGGCCGATCAGGGCGTTGATGGCCTGCTCCTTGCCGGCGCGGAACTCGGCTACCGACTTCTCGTTGGCCGCCAGCACCTGGTCGACGATGGTTTCCAGCGCGCCGCTGTCGGAGATCTGCTTCAGGCCCTTGGCTTCGATGATGTCGTCGGCCAGGCTGTCCTTGCCGGACTTGGCTTCCCACATGCCGCCGAAGACTTCCTTGGCGATCTTGTTGGAGATGGTGCCATCGGCGATGCGCTTGAGCAGCAGCGCGAATTGCGTAGCGCTGACGGGCGCATCGACGATGTCGGTGTCTTCGCGGTTCAGTGTCGAGGCGACGTCGCCCATGAGCCAGTTGGCGGCAGGCTTGGCCTGATCCTTGCCGGCTGCGGCGACTACCGCTTCGAAATAAGCGGCCATCGCCTTCGATTGCGTCAGCACGGCGGCGTCGTATTCCGGCAGCGCGTAGTCGCTGACGAAACGTTCGCGCATCGCGGCGGGCAATTCCGGCATGGTAGCCCGGACGCGCTCAATCCACTCTTGTGCGATGGCCAGCGGCGGCAGGTCGGGGTCGGGGAAGTAGCGGTAGTCCTGCGCGTCTTCCTTGCTGCGCATGGAGCGGGTTTCCTTCTTGTCCGGATCGTAGAGGCGAGTCTCTTGAACGACAGTGCCGCCGTCTTCGATCAGTTCGATCTGGCGGCGCACTTCGTAGTTGATCGCGTCTTCCATGAAGCGGAACGAGTTCAGGTTCTTGATCTCGCAGCGGGTGCCGTATTCCTTCTGGCCGACCGGGCGCACCGAGACGTTGGCGTCGCAGCGGAACGAGCCTTCCTGCATGTTGCCGTCGCAGATGCCCAGCCACATCACCAGCGAGTGCAGCGCCTTGGCGTAGGCCACCGCTTCGGCAGCGCTGCGCATGTCGGGCTCGGTGACAATTTCCAGGAGCGGCGTGCCGGCACGGTTCAAGTCGATGCCGGACATGCCCTGGTAGTCTTCATGCAGCGATTTGCCGGCGTCTTCTTCCAGGTGCGCGCGCGTCAGTTGCAGGGTCTTGATCTCGCTCTTGCCGTCCTTCTCCAGCACATAGGAGATCTTGCCGCCTTGCACCACCGGGATTTCGTACTGGCTGATCTGGTAGCCCTTGGGCAGGTCGGGGTAGAAATAGTTTTTACGGGCGAACACCGAACGCGGCGCGATGGTGGCGCCGATGGCCAGGCCGAACTGGATGGCGCGCTCGACCGCGCCCTTGTTCAATACCGGCAGCACGCCCGGCAGCGCCAGGTCGACCGGGCTGGCCTGGGTGTTGGGTTCGGCGCCGAACTGGGTCGAGCTGCCGCTGAAGATCTTGGATTGGGTCGAAAGCTGCGTGTGCGTTTCGAGGCCGATGACGACTTCCCACTGCATGATGTTGTCCTTGCGAATTCTTTGTTGATGAGCGGCTTACGCGGGTTCGCGCAGGTGCCAGTCGGTCGCTTGCTGGAACTGGTGCGCTACGTTCAGCAGGCGGGCTTCGTCGAAATATTTGCCGATGATCTGCAGGCCGACCGGACGCTTGCCGTTCTTCTCGCCCTGGCCGAAACCGCAGGGGATCGACATGCCCGGCAAGCCGGCCAGGCTGGTCGACAGCGTGAAGATGTCGGCCAGGTAGTTGGCGACCGGGTCGTCGGTCTTGTCGCCCAGATCCCAGGCCACCGTCGGCGCGACCGGGCCCATGATCACGTCGCACTGGCGGTTATCTCCCTCTAGCGCGCTCTGGAAGTCCTGCGCGATCAGGCGGCGGATCTTCTGCGCCTGCAGGTAGTAGGCGTCGTAGTAGCCGTGCGACAGCACGTAGGAGCCGACCAGGATGCGGCGCTTGACTTCGTCGCCGAAGCCTTCCGCGCGCGACTTCTTGTACATGTCGGCCAGGTCCTTGTAGTCCGCGGCGCGGTGGCCGTAGCGCACGCCATCGAAGCGCGACAGGTTGGACGATGCCTCGGCCGGAGCGATCACGTAGTACACGGGAATCGACAGCTCGGTCTTGGGCAGCGAAATGTCCACCAGTGTGGCGCCCAGCTTCTCGAATTCGGCCAGCGCCGCCCGCACGGCCTGCTCAACATCGGCGGCCAGGCCGGCGCCGAAGAATTCCTTGGGCACGCCGATGCGCAGGCCCTTGAGCGTGTTGTTGAGCGCGCAATTGAAATTTTCCCGCGGCCGCTGCATGCTGGTCGAGTCGCGCTCGTCGAAGCCGGTCATGGCGTTGAGCAGCAGGCCGCAGTCTTCTGCAGTCTTGGCGATCGGGCCGCCCTGGTCGAGCGAGGAGGCGAAGGCGATCATGCCGAAGCGCGACACGCTGCCGTAGGTCGGCTTGATGCCGGTCACGCCGCACAGCGAAGCCGGTTGGCGGATCGAGCCGCCGGTGTCGGTGGCAGTGGCCGCCGGCGCCAGGCGCGCGGCGACTGCTGCGGCCGAGCCGCCAGAGGAGCCGCCCGGTACGGCAGTCTTGTCCCAGGGGTTCTTGACCGGGCCGTAGTGGGAGTTCTCATTGCCGGAACCCATCGCGAATTCGTCGCAGTTCAGCTTGCCCAGCGTGACCGTGCCGGCTGCGTTGAACTGTTCCACCACGGTTGCGTCGAAGGGGCTCACGTAGTTTTCCAGCATCTTCGAACCGGCGGTGGTGCGCCAGCCGCGGGTGACGAAGATGTCCTTGTGCGCGATCGGGATGCCGGTCAGGGGGCCGGCGTCATTGCCGGCCAGCCGTGCGTCGGCGGCCTTGGCCTGGGCCAGGGTCAGTTCGCGGTCGACGTGCAGGAAGGCGTTGAGGTCGCTGGCTTCGATGCGGTCGAGGAACAGCGTCGCCAGTTCGGCGGCGGAAATCTTGCGCGACTGTAGTTGCGCGGACAGTTCTTTGAGGGTGAGCTTGTGCATGTTTGATCGTTTCGCTGCGTATCTGCGTATTCGTATGGAGCGCCGCGCCCCTGGGGGCGCAAGTGGGCGGCGGCCTTATTCGATGACCTTGGGTACCAGGTAGAGGCCGTCCTGGGTAGCGGGGGCCGGCTGCTGGTAGTCTTCGCGGCGGTTGGGCTCGGTCACCTTATCCTCGCGCAGGCGCAGCGCCAGTGCCGGCTCGATGGCGGCGATCGGGTGCGAGAGCGGTTCCACGCCGCTGGTGTCGACGGCCTTCATTTGCTCCACCAGGGCAAAGATGCCGTTGAGCTTGTCCAGCGTTTGTTCGGCCTGGGCGTCGGTCAGCTCCAGGCGGGACAGGTTGGCGATGCGTTTGACGTCGGAAAGGGCTAGAGACATGGTCGAAAAGGCGCGCCGTCGCGCGTTGCATGATGTTGAGTTGGGGTTGGCACGAACTGGCGGCCGGCGGCGCGGACAGTAAGCTGGAAGGCAAGCGGTTTTCCGGTTCGCCGGTGCGATCGGAAAGCCTTCTTGCCGGGCGCGTCTCCGGCGGCAGCGGTTTTACAGTCGAAAAGACGGGAAATCCTTGCCAAATGCCCGCCAAATGGCCTTATCGGACTGGAATTTTTGGCGGTCGTGCCTGCTGGTTTCCAATGAATTATAAGGTAGAATGTCAGATTAATGCCTTGCCGGCGCCGGTTTTTCGTGTCGCCGCGGTCATGAACGGACACTCCCCTATCAAAAAAGTTAGGCGCCCCGCGCGGGCGCATCAGGACAATTCATGTTTGGATTTTTACGTAGTTATTTCTCGAACGACCTGGCGATCGACCTGGGCACCGCGAACACGCTGATTTACGTGCGCGGCCAGGGCATCGTGCTGGACGAGCCGTCGGTCGTGGCGATCCGCCAGCAGGGCGGCCCCAACGGCAAGAAGACGATCCAGGCAGTCGGCAAGGAAGCCAAGCAGATGCTGGGCAAGGTTCCCGGCAACATCGAGGCGATCCGCCCGATGAAGGACGGCGTGATCGCCGACTTCACCGTCACCGAGCAGATGCTGAAGCAATTCATCCGCATGGTGCACGACTCCAAGCTGTTCCGCCCCTCCCCGCGCATCATCATCTGCGTGCCCTGCGGCTCCACCCAGGTGGAACGCCGCGCCATCCGCGAATCGGCACTGGGCGCGGGCGCTTCGCAGGTCTACCTGATCGAGGAGCCGATGGCCGCCGCGATCGGTTCCGGCCTGCCGGTCTCCGACGCCACCGGTTCGATGGTGGTCGACATCGGCGGCGGCACCACCGAAGTGGGCATCATCTCGCTGGGCGGCATGGTCTACAAGGGTTCGGTGCGCGTGGGCGGTGACAAGTTCGATGAAGCCATCGTCAACTACATCCGCCGCAACTACGGCATGCTGATCGGCGAACAGACCGCCGAAGCGATCAAGAAAGCCATCGGTTCCGCCTTCCCGGGTTCCGAAGTCAAGGAAATGGAAGTCAAGGGCCGCAACCTGTCCGAAGGCATCCCGCGCTCCTTCACCATCTCCAGCAATGAAATCCTGGAAGCGCTGACCGACCCGCTGAACAACATCGTGTCGGCCGTCAAGAACGCGCTGGAACAGACCCCGCCGGAACTGGGCGCCGACATCGCCGAAAAGGGCATGATGCTGACCGGCGGCGGCGCGCTGCTGCGCGATCTGGACCGCCTGCTGATGGAAGAGACCGGCCTGCCGGTGATCGTCGCCGAAGACCCGCTGACCTGCGTGGTGCGCGGCTCCGGCATGGCACTGGACCGCATGGACAAGCTGGGTTCGATCTTCTCGTCCGAGTAAGTTCAGGCCACCGGCAGGTGGCATTGCCATCAGCCGGTGGTGCCATGCATGGCATTATTTGCTGACGGCTTTAGAAAATACGTTTCTGCTGATGGCGCCGGCGCAAGTATCGAAATCCATTGCCAGAAATTTCCCGTTCTTGTCGAAACCAAGTGCCAGAGGTTCCTTTTTGCCGAAAGTCACTTGGTACCGAAGGCATTCACCCTGGTTAGGCAGGGGTACGATTTCTTCCGGTTGTCCCAGTTTGGCCAGCGTATGGCTCTTGCTGGGAGCGTCACCCAGGAGAGCATGCAGTTTGTCGCCATCCTTCATCATGGCGTAAGACTCGTAGTAAGAGCATCCGCTAAGAGGGGCGATTGCAGTCAGGGCGACGCTCAAAAGAATTACTGTTTTTTTCACGAACTTCTCCTATGTTCCGGCAAATTGCACCAAAGCAGAATTGTTTTGGCGTCGCGTTTAGGGGGAAGGTCGGGCTGATTGTTCCTGCAGGTGGCTAATTTCGCGAGTATTTCGCTTGTAAGTAGAATTTGTTCGAGATTACGGAAATGAAGGGTTCGGATTACCCGCTTCAATCAAGAGGAGGGGCGGGCTCGACCTGACGCATTATGGAAATCCCACCACTCTTCAAGCAGGGCGCCTCCGCCCGCCTGCGCGTTACCGTGTTCGCGCTGCTGTCGCTCGTGATGCTGGTGGTCGATGCCCGCATGCATGTGCTGGGGACGATCCGCCAGGGCATCGGTACCGTGCTCTACCCTTTCCAAAGGGTGGCGATGATGCCGCGCGACGCCGCTGCCAGCGTGGCCGACTATTTTTCCGCCCTGACCGTCCTGGAGAAGGAAAACCGGGGCTTGCAGCAACAGCAGATCGTCAATTCCCAGTTGATGCAGCAGGCGCGCCAGCTGGCCGCCGAGAACGTGCAGCTGCGCAAGCTGCTCAATATGCAGCAGAAGGTGCCGGTCAAGTCGCTGGTGGGCGAGATCCTGTACGACGCCCGCGATCCCTTCACCCGCAAGATCATCCTCAACCGCGGCTCCCAGCAGGGCGTGGCGCCAGGCCAGCCGGTGATCGACGATGTCGGTATCGTCGGCCAGGTCACGCGCGTGTTTCCATTCACTTCCGAGGTCACGCTGCTGACCGACAAGGACCAGGCCATTCCCGTGCAGGTGCTGCGCAACGGCTTGCGCAGCGTGGCTTACGGGCGCGGCCAGACCGGCGTGCTGGACTTGCGCTTCATGCCGGCCAACGCCGATATCCAGAAGGGCGATACCTTGGTGACGTCCGGCATCGACGGCGTCTATCCGCCCGGCCTGTCGGTGGCCACCGTGGCGCTGGTGGAAACCCGCTCGGCCGACTCCTTCGCGCGTATCGTCTGCCAGCCGCTGGCCGGTATCGACCGCCATCGCCAGCTGCTGATCCTGCTGGTTGAACAGAATTTGCCGCCGCGCCCCGAGCCGGAAGCCGTCGATGAGAAATCCGCCAAGCTGTTCAAGCGCCGCTTGCGCGACAGCACGCGCGATTCCAGCGGCGACGACGCCAACGCCACGCCCAAGGAGAACGTCTCCGAAGAGCGCAAGGGCGCAGCCAACGTGATACCGCCGGCTGCCGCACCTGCTGCGGCCCCCGCTCCAGCCAAGCCTGCCGGCAAGGAAAACGCACGATGAACGATCCGCATTACATCCTGTTGCCGGCCAATCCGCTGTTCATTGCGTTCAGCCTGGTCGTGGCCTTTCTGCTTAACCTGATGCCCTGGGGGCAAATGGTCGGCGTGCCTGATTTCGTGGCGCTGGCGCTGGTGTTCTGGAATATCCACCAGCCGCGCAAGGTCGGCATCAGCGTGGCTTTCCTGATGGGCCTGCTGATGGATGTCAACCAGGCCACGCTGTTGGGTGAAAACGCCCTGGCCTACACGCTGCTGTCGTACTTCGCGATCATGATCCACCGCCGCGTGCTGTGGTTCCCGCTGCGCACCCAGGCGCTGCACGTGCTGCCGCTGCTGCTGCTGGCGCAGGCGGTGCAGCTGGTGATCCAGCTGCTGGTGACCGGCAAGTTTCCGCACTGGTTTTACTTCAGCGAGAGCTTTATCTCGGCCGTCTTGTGGCCGGTGGTGAGCTGGTTGCTGCTGGCGCCGCAGCGCCGCGCGATCAACCGCGACGAGAACCGTCCTATCTGACGGTCTGAAACAGATCATCACAGGCTCCAGGCAGCATGACCGAATTCAAGAACACCGCGCACGAACTGAAGCTGTTCAGGCTGCGCCTGCTCGCCGTGAGCGTGCTGGTGCTGATCTGCTTCAGCTTGCTGCTGGCGCGGTTCCTGTGGCTGCAGGTGGTGCGCCATGACGCCTACGCCGCGCAAGCCGAGGAAAACCGCATCTCGGTGGTGCCCATCGTCCCTAACCGCGGCCTGATCATGGACCGCAACGGCGTGGTGCTGGCGCGCAACTACTCCGCCTACACGCTGGAAATCACCCCTTCCAAGATCAAGACCAACATCGACGACCTGATCGACGAGCTGGGGACGCTGGTGGAAATCCAGCAGCGCGACCGGCGCCGCTTCCGCCGCCTGCAGGAAGAATCCAGGAACTTCGAGAGCGTCCCCATCCGCACCCGCCTCACCGACGAGGAGGTCGCGAAATTCACCGCCCAGCGTTATCGTTTCCCCGGCGTGGAAGTGCAGGCGCGCCTGTTCCGCCAATATCCCTACGGCAAGACCGCGGCCCACGTGATCGGCTACATCGGCCGCATCAGCCAACGCGACGCCGAGCGCATCGCCGACTCCGACGACGAGGCCAATTACAACGGCACCGACTACATCGGCAAGGAAGGCCTGGAAAAGAGCTACGAGAGCCAGCTGCACGGCACCACCGGCTATGAGGAGGTCGAGATTTCGGCCAGCGGCCGCGCGGTGCGCTCGCTCTCGCGCACGCCCGCCACGCCCGGCAAGAACCTGATCCTGTCGATCGACATCGAGCTGCAAAAGGTAGTAGAAGAAGCCTTTGGCGACCAGAAGGGCGCGCTGGTGGCGATCAATCCGGCCACCGGCGACATCCTGGCCTATGTCTCGCAGCCGTCTTACGACCCCAATCTGTTCGTTGAAGGCATCGACCAGCAAAGCTGGGACGAACTCAACAAGTCACCCGACCGGCCGCTGCTGAACCGGCCGCTGTCAGGTACCTATTCGCCCGGTTCGACCTACAAGCCGTTCATGGCGCTGGCCGCGCTGGAGCTGGGCAAGCGCCGTCCGCAGGACTCCATCCGCGACCCCGGCTTCTTCATCCTCGGCAACCACCGCTTCCGCGATGACAAGGAAGGCGGCCACGGCGTGGTCGACATGTACCGCTCCATCGCGATCTCCTGCGATACCTATTACTACATGCTGGCCAACGACATGGGCGTGAACGCGATCCATGACTTCATGAAGCCCTTCGGTTTCGGCCAGATTACCGGCATCGACCTGGAGCACGAGCGGCGCGGCATCCTGCCTTCCACCGAGTGGAAGCGCAACGCCTTCCGCAAGCCCGAGCAGAAACGCTGGATCGCCGGCGACACCGTCTCGCTGGGCATCGGCCAGGGCTACAACAGCTTTACCCCGCTGCAACTGGCGCAGGCCACCTCGATCCTGGCCAACAATGGCGTGGTGATGAAGCCCCACCTGGTGAAGATCATCGAGGATGGCGTCACCCACGAGCGCACCGAGACCGTACCCAAGGAAAGCTATCGCATCCCGCTGAAGCAGGAGAACATCGACTTCATCAAGCGCGCGATGGTCGGCGTGGTCAAGGAAGGGACGGGCCGGGCGGCGTTCCAGGGCGCGCCCTACGATTCCGGCGGCAAGACCGGTACCGCGCAGGTGGTCAACATCGCCAAGAACCAGAAGTACGATTCCCGGAAGCTCTCGCGGATCTACCACGACAACGGCCTGTACATCGGCTTCGCCCCGGCGGATGCGCCGCGCATCGCGATTGCCGCGGTGGTCGAGAACGGCGGCTGGGGGGCCGGTGTGGCGGCGCCGCTGGTGCGCAAGGCGATGGATTATTTCATCCTGGGCAAGCGCCCCAACGAGCCGATCAAGTCGGTGGCGCCGGCCGATATCCCGGCCGACACGCCGGTCGAGGACAGCGCCAATACGCCCATCGTACAGCCCCAGCCCGATGTGCCGCAGGACTGACATGCGCATCGTTTATCATTCCCGTGCGCGCCGCCTTCATGCCGGCGCGGGGGCTGACATAGTGCACCACCCGCTCCAGGAGCCAACATGAGCCTGCAACGCCCTCCATTGTGGCAAATCATCAAGCCGCACCTGACGGTGTTCGACGGCGCGCTGTCGCTGATCGTGTTCCTGATCCTGTCGGTAGGCATCGTCACCCTGTACTCGGCCGGCATGAACTTCCCCGGCCGCGTGGAAGACCAGCTGCGCAACATCCTGATCGCCTTCATCGTCATGTGGGCCGCCGCCAACGTGTCGCCGCAGCTGTTGCTGCGGCTGGCGGTGCCGGTCTATACGATAGGGGTGACGCTGCTGATCGCGGTGGCGCTGTTCGGCATCATCAAGAAGGGTTCGCGCCGCTGGCTCAACATCGGCATGGTGGTGCAGCCCTCCGAAATCATGAAGATCGCCATGCCGCTGATGCTGGCGTGGTACTTCCAGAAGCGCGAAGGCATGCTGCGCTGGGATGCCTTCCTGGTGGCGGCCGTGCTGCTGCTGATCCCCGGCTTCCTGATCATCCGCCAGCCCGACCTGGGCACGGGCCTGCTGGTGCTGGCGGCCGGCTTCTACGTGATCTTTTTCGCCGGCCTGCCGTGGAAGATCCTGGTGAGCCTGGTGATTGCCGGCGCGGCCAGCCTGCCGGTGGTGTGGTCCTTCATGCACGATTACCAGCGCCAGCGCGTCATGATGCTGATCGACCCGACATCCGATCCGCTGGGCAAGGGTTTCCACATCATCCAGTCGACCATCGCCATCGGTTCCGGCGGGGTTACCGGCAAGGGCTGGCTGATGGGCACGCAGACCCACCTTGAATTCATTCCCGAGCGCACGACCGACTTCATCTTCTCTGTCTATTCGGAAGAGTTCGGCCTGATCGGCAACATTGTCCTGCTGGTGCTTTACCTGCTGCTGATCGGCCGCGGCCTGATGATCACCGCCAATGCGCCGACGCTGTTCACGCGCCTGCTGGGCGGCGCCATCACGATGATTTTCTTCACCTACGCCTTCGTCAACATGGGCATGGTGAGCGGCATCCTGCCGGTGGTCGGCGTGCCGCTGCCGTTCATGAGCTACGGCGGCACGGCGCTGGTGACGCTGGGTTTGGGGGCGGGCATCCTCATGAGCATCCAGCGCCACCGCAAGCTGGTGCAGACTTGAGCGTTATCCGCGGCATCCAGCGCAGCCGTTTTGTTGTCGGCATGGCAATCGAATCGGCATGCGGATGAACTTGCGGCACTGACGCGTTGTCAGCCATGCGGTAACGCACTCTGGTATCGTTGCGAAAAATTCCAGCCGGATACACGCTCTTAGGGATGGGAATGCAGACAATATCATTCAACTATCACAGTAAGGTTTTGCGCGCGGCGGCGCTGGCCCTGCCGGTTCTGCTGGCGGCCTGCAGCACCACACCGCCGCCGGCGCGCCAGACCGCCCAGGCGCCGACCAAGGCCAGCGGCGCTGCGCGCCCGTCCAACGTGCCGTCCTTGCCGGCCGCAGGTTCCGGTCGCGGCGGCTACTACAAGGATGACGGTCCGGGCGACCATATCCCGGACGGCCTGCTCGACGTAGCCGATGCCGAACCGCAAGTGGAGCCCGTTTCCAAGGCCGCCAGCCGGCCTTACGTCGTGTTCGGCAAGACCTACGTGCCGATCACCGATAGCCAGCCCTTCATCCAGCGCGGCATCGGCAGCTGGTACGGCAAGAAATTCCACAACCAGAAGACCTCTTCCGGCGAGCTGTACGACATGTACAAGATGACGGCCGCGCACCCGACGCTGCCGATCCCGTCCTATGCCCGCGTCACCAACCTGAAGACCGGCAAGCAGGTGATCGTGCGCATCAATGACCGCGGGCCGTTCCATTCCAGCCGCATCATCGACCTTTCTTATACCGCGGCATTGAAGCTGGGTTATCTCAGCTCTGGCAGCAGCGAGCTGGAAGTCGAGCGCATCCTGCCCGATGAGGCGCAGCGCATGGCCGATGCCCGCCGCAACGGCATTGTGCCGGCGCCGGTCAATGCCGCCGCCGAGAGCGGCGCCGGTGTCAGCACCGGTGCGGTCGCCGTCAATTCAGTCACGGCGCAGAGTTTGCCGCCGCAACCCACGGTGGCCGCAGTGCAGCCGATCAACGCCACCACCTCGACCTCCGCCAACGGCGCCGGCATGGCTGGCGGCGGCGGCATCATCAATGCGGTGGCCAGCGGTTCGTCGCCATCGCCGGCCATGCCGCAGGCGGTGCCGTTGACCGCCGGTTATTACCTGCAGTTCGGCGCCTATTCCCAAGAAACCAATGCCTTGCAGGCGCGCGACAAGCTGATGCCGAGCCTGTCGGGCATCATCGATAACCTGCAGGCAGTACAAGTGAACGGCCTGTACCGTCTCTACGCCGGCCCCTACGCGACCCGCCCGGATGCGCAGAACGCAGCGTTGATGGTGCGCCAGCGCAGTGTCGGCGCGCCGTTCGTGGTCGAACGCTGACGCCGCACCGGAGCAGGCACATGCATCCTTACCTTGCACTCGGCATCGCCATCGTTTCCGAAGTCATCGCCACTTCCGCGCTGCGCGCTTCCGATGGTTTCTCAAGGCTGTGGCCTTCGCTGGTCGTGGTGGCAGGCTACGGCCTGGCGTTCTTCTTCCTGTCCGTCACGCTCAAGTCGATTCCGGTCGGGATTGCCTATGCAATCTGGTCCGGGTTGGGGGTCGTGCTGATCTCGGTGGCGGCCTGGGTGCTGTTCGGCCAGAAGCTGGATCTGGCGGCGATCATTGGCATGGGGCTGATCGTGGCGGGCGTGCTGGTGCTGAACCTGTTCTCGAAGTCCTCGGCGCACTAGCTCGTATCAAGGCTGGCTGCCGTATGCGTCAGCCAGCCTCGTTTTTCAGTTCCAGCGCGCGCTCATACAGCGCGTTTTTTTTCTGGCCTGTAATCTGCGCGGTGAGCGCGGCAGCTTGCTTGACCGGCAACTCTTCCAGCAGGATGCGCAGGATGCGCTCGGCATCGGCCTGATCGCCATCCGATGGCGGCGCACCTTGAATCAACACGACAAACTCGCCGCGCTGGCGGTTGGCATCTTCTTCCAGCCACGCCGGCGCATCGCCGAGCGGGCAGCGGTGGATGCTTTCGAACAGCTTGGTCAGTTCGCGCGCCAGCACGATCTGGCGTTGCGGCCCGAACACCTGCAGCATGGCTTGCACGGTGTCGACGATACGGTGCGGCGCTTCGTAAAATACCAATGCCGCCTGCATCGAGGCCAGTTCCTGCAATGCGGTCTCGCGCTGGCGTGCCTTGGATGGCAGGAAACCGACAAAATGGAAGCGCTGGTCGTCCAGTCCGGATGCCGACAGCGCCGCCACCGCCGCCGATGCGCCCGGCAGCGGCACCACCTGCAAGCCGGCCGCACGTACCGCGTCGACCACGCGTGCGCCGGGATCGGAAACAGCCGGCGTGCCGGCATCCGACACCAGCGCGATGCGTTCGCCCTGGCGCAGGCGTTCGACGATCTTCACGGCGGCTTCGCGCTCGTTGTGCTCGTGGGTTGCCATCAGTTGCTTGGACAGGCCGTAGCGCTGCAGCAGCTGGTTGGTGTTGCGGGTATCCTCGCACGCCACTGCATCGGCGATGGCCAGCACGTGCAGCGCGCGCAGGGTAATGTCGCAGGCATTCCCGATGGGCGTGGCCAGCACATATAATGCCGACACCGGATAGTTTTGCTGTGCGGCATCCGACAGGATGGAAGCGGCTGCGCTCGGGTTCTGGTTCATTGGAGGAGGCGGGATGTTCACTGGATTCAAAAAAATGGCCGCGCTGGCGGGGTTGGCCGGCGGCCTGGGCGGATTATGGATGCCGGTTTGGGCGGCATCCCCGACAGCCGACAGTGTACCCCTGCTGGCACAGGCTGAGGCGAGCTCGCAGCAGGTTCCATCCGCCGATCCGGCCGCACCCCAGTCAGGACCCGCTGCATTCCCGGCATCCGTCCCGGTGCGCATGGCCTTATTGCTGCCCAATCGCGGCGGCATGTTTGGCGCCGCCGCCGATGCCGTGCGTACGGGCTTCCTGGCGGCCTATGCGCGCCAGAAGGAAAACATCCAGTTGTCCGTCATCGAGACCGGCGACTCGGTGTCGGACATGCAGCGCGCCTATGACGATGCTTCAACCAGATTCGATATCCTCGTCGGACCACTCTCGCGTAGCGCCGTGACCTCGGTTGCCCAGAGCGGACATGTCATCAAGCCGACCATCGCACTGGCCCAGCCTGACTTGCCCGGCGAAGCCGAACCGCAATTGCCGCCGATGATGCTCACCGTCGGCTTGTCCATCGACGATGAGGCGCGCCAGGTGGCCAACTGGGTCGAGAAGGAAAAAGCGCCCGGCAAGATCTTTGCGGTTTCCACCGCGGTGACGTGGCAAAAACGCGCCGCCCGTTCCTTCCTGATCCGCGCGCGCCAGCTTGGGCTGCAGGTCGAGACCCTGGAGCTGAGTACGCCCGGCAACGTCCTCAGCGCGCCCGGCCTGGCCCAGCTGGCCAAGCGCATCGAGCAGGAAAAGCCGGCACTGGTCTTCGCCGCGCTTGACGCGAGCCAGACCGTGCAACTGCGCAGCGCGGTGGGCGCCGAACTGCCGCTTTATGGCACCTCGCAGATCAATCCCTTTACGCTCAACCGCGACAATCAAAACGACAAGATGCCGGAGCTGGATGGCGTCAAGCTGATCGATCTTCCCTGGCAATTGCAGCCCGACAACATTGCGGTCGCGCGCTATCCGCGGCCGACCGGCAATGAAAACGACCGGCCCAATCCCGATTTGGCGCGCCTGTATGCGCTGGGTATCGATGCCTACCGCATCGCTTATGAAATCGCCCAGCAGCGTTCCGGTTTCGACCTCGATGGCGTCACCGGACGTCTCAACGTCAACATGATCAGGGGCGGCGCCACCTACTTCCAGCGCCAGGAGACCCAGGCGATCTTCCAGGACGGTCTGCCGGTGCCGACCGCCGACCAGTATTGAGGGAACCCGCATGGGCATGTTCGACGGCTGGCGCCGTCCTGCAGGAGGCGCCCAACCGGACCGGCCGGATTCACGCACCGGCCGCCAGCGCACCGGCGACGCGGCCGAGGATGCGGCGCTGGCCTATTTGCGCCGCCACGGCCTGGAGTTGATCGAACGCAATTTCCGTTGCAAGGGCGGTGAGATCGACCTGGTCATGCGCGACGGCGCCGGACTGGTCTTCATCGAAGTACGGGCCCGCGCCAGCCGCTCGCACGGCGGCGCCGCCGCCAGCATCACACCCGCCAAACAGCGCCGCCTGATCGTGGCCGCCCAATTGTTCCTGCAGCGCTATGCCTCGCCGCCGCCATGCCGTTTCGACGTGGTGAGTTTCGATGGCGAGGATGTGGAATGGCTGCGTAATGCCATCGAGGAATAATGCGCAAGCCGAAGCGGCTCGCCTTTGATGGTTTCGCTGTCGTCCGGGACCTGACAGGCCTAGCCGCGGTGTGCCTTTGCGTGCCGTTTTTGCGGTATCCGGCCGCATCTGGCGGTATCATATGGGCCCGGACATCGAGAAACTTTTCTTTACGATTTGTGCCGGCTTGGCGCCGCGCAACTCAACTATAATCGCAAGCACTATGACAAATCCCCGCATCCTTGCCCACTTCCAGGAAAGCGCCGACCTGAAGATGAAGGCAGCCAATGTATTGGCGCAACCGATCGAACAGGCGATTGAACTTATGTTTACCGCGCTGTCGAATGGCAACAAGATTCTTGCCTGCGGCAACGGCGGATCCGCTGCCGATTGCCAGCATTTCGCGGCCGAACTGGTCGGACGTTTCGAACGTGAACGCCTGCCGTTGCCGGCCATGGCGCTGACCACCGACACGTCCATCCTGACCGCGGTCGGCAACGATTACAGCTACCAGGAAATTTTCTCGAAGCAAGTCCAGGCCTTCGGCCAGGCGGGCGACATCTTGCTGGCGTTTTCCACCTCGGGCAATTCGGGCAATGTCCTGGCCGCCATCGAAGTGGCCCACGAGCGCGACATGCGCGTCATTGCCCTGACCGGCAAGGGCGGCGGCACTATCGGCAAGACCTTGAACGACACCGATGTCCACATCTGTGTGCCGCATGACCGTACCGCGCGCATCCAGGAAGTCCATCTGGTGACTTTGCACTGCATTTGCGACGGTATCGACGTCGCGCTTTTTGGAGATGATGCGAATGAGTGATTCACGATCGTTGTTTGTCCGGATGCGCCGCCCGCTGGCGGCAGTGGCGCTGGGCGGCATGCTGGCCCTGAGCCTGCAAGGCTGCTTCGCGGTGTTTGCCGGCGGTGCGCTGGCCACCACCTTTGCTGCCACCGACCGCCGTACGCTGGGGGCGCAGACCGAAGACAAATCGATCGTGGTCAAGGGAGAGACTCGTATTCCCGACGTGGTGGCCGCCGGCTCGCACGTCAACGTGACGGCCTTCAACCGCAAGGTGCTGCTCAGCGGCGAAGTGCCTGATGAAGCATCCAAGGTTGCCGCCGAGCGCGAAGCCAAGGCCATCTCCAACGTCGACACCGTGTTCAACGAACTGGAAGTCGGTCCGGCATCCGGCTTCGGATCGCGCTCCAGCGACGCGCTCATCACCAGCAAGGTCCTGGCCAGCCTGGTGGATGACAAGACGCTGTATTCCAGCGCCTTCAAGGTCACCACCGAGCGTGGCATCGTGTACATGATGGGCCGCGTGACTCCGCGTGAAGGCCAGCTCGCCGCCAAGATCGCCAGCGGCGTCTCCGGTGTGCAGAAGGTCGTGACGCTGTACGAGTACATCACGGAAGAAGAATTGCAGGATTACCAGCGCAAGCCGGCTAGTGAAAACAAGTCTCCCGCCTGAGTCGGTTCCGGCTATTTGTTGATGCAAGTCAAAACCGCCGGATAAACCGGCGGTTTTCACGTCCGGGCCGCCTCCCGCAGGAATCGGCCGGCGCGATTATAATGGTCGGGTTTTCCTTCCCCTTTCTCTTTTTCGACGCGCGGCGCATGTTGTCGCCGCGATATTGCCGTCCAGGCAACGTCGCCGGGGAAAATCCGTCATCGGAGCAAGCTCATGCCAGCACAAGCAACAGCGTCACGCAACAGCCTTTGGATCAAGATCGCAGGCCTGGCCGTGGTCGCGGCCATTGCCGCCTTCGCCTATTTCAAGGTGAATGCCGGCAACGCAGCGCCTGACGTCACCTTTACCCGGCTCGATGGCCAGCAGGTTGCGTTGAAAGACCTGCGCGGCAAGGTCGTGATGGTCAACTTCTGGGCCACCAGTTGCACCACCTGCATCGGCGAGATGCCGCAGATGATCGAGACCTACAACAAATTCAAAGACAAGGGTTTGGACTTTGTCGCCGTGGCAATGAGCTACGATCCGCCGAACTATGTCCTGAACTACACCGAGACCCGCAAGCTTCCTTTCCAGGTTGCGCTGGATACGCAAGACAAGCTGGCCCAGGCCTTTGGCGACGTCAAGCTGACCCCGACTACTTTCGTCATCGGCAAGGATGGCAACATCATCAAGCGCTATGTCGGTGAACCGCAATTCTCCGAGCTGCACCAACTGCTGGAGAAGGCACTGGCCAAGGCTTGAGCCTGGGCTTGCTCCCATCCTGAAAAAAACGCCGGCAATTGCCGGCGTTTTTTATTGTTGCGATCCACCACACTCCGGTTTTATCGCAAGGGTGGAAATCAATGCGGCGGCAAGGCCGGTGTGCCACCTTCCAGGCGAAATACGCTCACTGCTTCAGACAGCGCGGTTGCCTGGTCCTGCATGGCCTTGGCGGCCGCTGCCGCTTGCTCCACCAGCGCGGCATTCTGCTGCGTGGCCTCGTCGATATGCGTGATAGCCAGGTTGACCTGTTCGATGCCGTCGCTTTGCTCCTGGCTGGCCGAAGTGATTTCGCGCACGATGTCGGTCACGCGCGCCACGCTGGCGACCACTTCGCTCATGGTGTTGCCGGCCTGCTCAACCAGGCGGCTGCCGTCATCCACCTGTTGCACCGAATCGTCGATCAACTGCTTGATTTCCTTGGCCGCCGCTGCGGCGCGTTGCGCCAGTGTGCGCACTTCCGATGCGACGACCGCAAAGCCGCGTCCTTGCTCCCCTGCGCGCGCTGCTTCCACTGCGGCATTCAGGGCCAGGATATTGGTCTGGAAGGCAATGCCGTCGATCACGCTGATGATGTCGGCAATCTTTTGCGATGACGCGTGGATCGAGCCCATGGTCGCCACCACGCGGCCCACCACATCGCCGCCCTGTTGCGCGACTTCCGACGCCGACGCCGCCAGCTGGTTGGCCTGGCGCGCGTTGTCGGCGTTCTGCTTGACGGTGGAAGTGAGTTCTTCCATGGCCGAAGCAGTTTCTTCCAGCGAGCCGGCCTGCTGTTCGGTGCGCGCCGACAGGTCCATGTTGCCGCTGGCGATCTCGCGCGAGGCGGTATTGATGGTTTCGGTACCCACGCGAACGCGGCCGACGATATCGAGCAGGTTGTTGTTCATGGTGCGCAGCGCCGCCAGCAGCTTGCCGGTCTCGTCGTGCGCATCGCTGGCGATATGGGAGGTGAGGTCGCCCGCGGCCACGGTCTGCGCGATGCTGACCGCCTGGTTCAGCGGCCGCGTGATGCTTTGCGTGAGCAGCCAGGCCAGCGCCGCACCCAGTACCAGTTCGATCAATCCCAGCCCCAGCAGCAGATTGCGGCCGGAACGGTAGTTGTTGTTGATCTCGGCGGCAGCTTCATCGATCAGCTGTTTCTGGAACTCCGCGTAGCGCAGCACGCTGTTGGCATAAGCATCCATCATCTTGACCAGTTCGCCGTCGGTCATGGCGCGCGCGCGTTCGGTGTCGCCTGCCGCCTTCATGTCGAAGATGCGCTGGCGCGTATCGCGGTAGGCGACGCGCAGTTTGCCGACTTCATCGAAAAGGCGTTTCTCGTCGGCGCTGACGATGGCCGACTCGACGCGCTTTTGCAGTTTGCTGATGTTGTTCGATTCGGTATCGATCTGGGCCTGGAAGAATTTTTGGAAAGCGGCATCCTCGCTTTTCATCACCGCAAAAGTACGCACGCCATTGGTCTTGATCGCTGCATGCCATTGCTCGGCATCGCGCTCCTTCTTCAGGGCAACGCTGACCATGTCCGCGGTTGCGTCACCGATGTTCTCCAGGCGCCACACCGCGATCCCCACCATCACCGCCATGAGCATCAGCAATGAAATGAAGCCGATGGCCAGACGTACGCCTATCTTGAGGTTTTTCATTCCTGTCTCCCTTGTGTTGCGACCCTTGTTCTTGTTGCTTGGAGTGGGTCGATGATGACGTCGGCACGGACTGTGCCGTACCAATCCAGCGTAACACAGGCATATGCCTGTGCGGCTGCAGCAAATGCAGGCGGCATGTGCCTGCGATGATGTCCGGCAATAACCGGGCCCGGAAGGAAGGGCGGCGATTGCCTCAGCGCGTGCGCGGCTGCGCCGCCGACCCGCGAGGCAGCAGCACGCACAGCGCCGCGCAAAAGATCAGCGCAAAGCCGGCCAGGTCGGAAGAGGTGGGGCGATCGCCCAGCAGTAGCACCGCGCCGGTGACGCCCACCACCGGCACCAGCAGCGTACCCAGGGCAGCGACGCCGGCCGGCATGCGCGCCACGATCGAGAACCAGATGATATGGGCCAGCGCCATGCCAAACAGGATGTGATAGCCCAGCGCCAGCATCACCTCGCCGCGCATCGCATGCCACGCCGGAAAATACGGTGCGCTTTCGAAACTGAACAGGCCCGTCAGCGCCACCAGCGCACCGGTCAGCAATTGCCAGCCGGCCATGGCCAGCGGCGCCGACGAAAGCCGCGCCCACTTGGTATAGACCGTACCGGCCGCCCATGACAACGCCGCACCCAGCGCCAGCAGCACCCCATGCGGAAGGCCGCCGCCGGCCAGCGGCCACAGCAGGGTCAGCAAGCCGCCAGCGCCCAGCAGCAAACCGCTGCTGCGCATTGCATCGAGCCGTTCTCCCAGCGCGAAGCGTGCGAACAGCGTGGCCCACAGCGGCATCGAATAAGTGATGATGGCCACCCGCGAAGTGGCCGCGCCCAGTTGCGCGAAGGTCAGCAGGATATTGAACAGCGCCACATTGAGCAGTCCCGCCACCACGATGTGCAAGCGCTCGCGTCCGGAGCGGATCGCCAGCGGGTGTCCGCGCAGCAGCCCCAGCGCGAACACCGTGCAGGCCGCCGCGCCCAGGCCGATGCTGCGCAGCGCCCAGGGCGACGCGCCCGTCAGCGATACTTTTACCGCCGGCCAGTTCAGGCCCCACAAGATGCCCAGCAGCACCAGCAACGCTCTGGATTGGCCGTGGCTGGCCGGTGCGGCGCCGTTCATGATGGTGGTCTCCTTGGAACCTGTTTATTGTGGCCGCAGCCGTTGGCGGCTGCGGCATGGTGCTTTACCAGGTGATGTCGGTATCGAGCGGATAGACCGGCCGGCGCACCTTCTTGATCGGGAACAGCTTGAAGTTGGCGCTGGTCGGGCCGCCGCTGTCCGAGTCGCATTCCACCAGGCCGCGGCTGATCGGCACGAACACCGGGCGGCAGTACATGCGCGACTTCAGGATCAGGAAGGACTGCGCCACCGGGTCCAGCCCGAAGCTGGTAAACACGCCCAGGTCGTAGGGTTCGACGCGTTCTTCCGTCACCACGATTTTCGCCGCGCCGATATCGAACAGCACGCTGCGGCCCATCTGTATCGTCGAGCCGGTATAGATCGGCCCGGTCACGGTGAACTTGCCGTCGGTGATGGCCGCCACCTTGCCGGTCAGCACCGGCGGCACCTTGGTGATGCCTTGCTGGAGCAGCGGCACCTTGTTGCCCACGGCCAGCGTGATGGTGGCGCCCACACCGGCTTCCACCATATGCGCCACCGCTTCCGGATCGCTGATCGGGCCCACCGCGATGCCCTCCAGGCCGGCCGCCAGCGCCGCTTCCAGGACATCCATGGTGTTGCAGGTGCCGCCCGACATCACATTGTCGCTATGGTCCAGAAGCAGCACCGGACCGCTGCCTGCGCCCTGGCTGCGTTCTTTCGCCTGCGCCAGCGATTGCATCAACGGCAGGCTGTCGTAGACGAAGTCGTCGCGTTCGGCCCACATCTGGCGGGCAATCTCTTCCGCCACGGCGTCGGCCAGGGCGCGGTCGTTCTCGGCGACCACCACCACCGACATCCCGGCATCGCGGAAGTCGGACAGCGGGAACCCCGCCAGCACCGACACCGCCAGCACGCCATCCCGTTTCTCGGCCTCCTTGGCCGCCTCCACCGCGCGTTGCATGGCCGATGCCGACGTGTTGCTGGTCAGCGTGGCCGACAGCAGCGGCAGCTGGCGCCAGCCGACCACGGGCCGGGATTTTTCATTGAGCAGGTCGACCAGCAGGCGGCCGGCATGCTCGCCGGTCTCGACCATGTCGATATGCGGATAGGTCTTGAAGCTGACGATGACGTCGGCGTGGTCCACCATTTTCTGTGTGACGTTGCCGTGCAGGTCCAGCGCTACCGCCATCGGCGTCTTGGGGGCAATCTTGCGGATGCGTTCGAGCAAGGCGCCTTCGCCGTCATCGGCGTTCTCGGCCACCATGGCGCCGTGCAGGTCGAGCATGATGGCGTCGCAGCCCTGCTCGATGGCGCGCACGATGCCGTCGCACATCACGGTGTAGGCATCGGCCGCAACGGCTGCGCTGGGATTGGCCCAGGCCGCCAGCGGCGTGACGATCTCGGCGCCGAGTTGTTCGGCGATGTCGAGGAACGCACCCATCGCGGTGCGCGCGCCTTTCTGGTCCTGATAAGCCGCCTCGTCCCACTGCGGGGAGAAGGCTTCAAGCGGGGTGGGAATCGGCGAGAACGTGTTGGTCTCGTGATTCATGCGGGCGATGACGATCTTGGGTTTCATTGCAGTCCTTATTCGGTGACTATGCCGGCGCTGGCCAGCATGGCCTGCAGCAGCACGTTGCAGCCGGCTTCCAGGTGTTCCGGCTTGGCGTCTTCAATCTCGTTGTGGGATACGCCGTCCTTGCACGGCACGAAGATCATTCCGGCCGGCGCCAGGCGCGCGGCGTAGATGGCGTCATGGCCGGCGCCGGAGACCACATCCATCGTCTTGTAGCCCAGGCCGCTGGCAGCATCGCGTACATTACCCACGCAATCCGGATGGAAGGGGCAGGGCGGGAAATAGGACACGCGCTCCAGATCGATCTTCAGTCCGGTCTTCCGGCGCGTCGCTTCGATATAGGCCAGCAGGTCATTGTGCATCTTGTTGAGCAGTTCGTCGCTGACGTTGCGCAGGTCGACCGAGAACTTCACCTGGCCCGGGATCACGTTGCGGCTGTTGGGTATCACCTGCACCGAACCTACCGTGCCGCGGCCATACGGTGGATAGCGGTTGGCGATGGCCACTACCTCCTGCATGATGTACGTGGAGACCTGCAGCGCATCCTTGCGAATCTCCATCGGCGTCGGACCGGCGTGCGATTCGAAACCGGTCACCGTGCAGTCGTACCACGACAGGCCCAGCACCGCCGGCACCACGCCGATCACGGTGTCGGCGTTTTCCAGCACCGGCCCCTGCTCGATGTGCGCCTCGTAGTAGGCGCCGATCGGATGGTCGCCGCACTTCTGCTCGCCGATGTAGCCGATGCGCGCCAGTTCATCCTTCACCTTCTTGCCGTCGACATCGGTGGCGTTGTACGCATGCTCCAGCGTGAAGGCGCCGCAGAACACGCCCGAACCCATCATCACCGGCACGAAGCGCGAACCTTCCTCGTTGGTCCATACCGCCACCTCGATCGGCGCCTCGGTCACGATCTTGTGCTGGTTCAGTGTGCGGATTACTTCGATGCCGGACAGCACGCCGTAATTGCCGTCGAACTTGCCGCCGGTCGGTTGGGTGTCGATGTGCGAGCCGGTCATCACCGGCGGCAGGGCGTTGTTGCGGCCGGGGCGGCGCATGAAGATGTTGCCGATCTGGTCGACCACCACACTCATGCCTTCGGCCTTGGCCCAGGATGTGACGAGGTCGCGTCCCTGCTTGTCGAGGTCGGTCAGCGCCAGCCGGCATACGCCGCCTTTGGCGGTGCCGCCGATCCGGCCCAGTTCCATCAGCGAATCCCATAGGCGCTTGCCATCGATGCGTAATGCGGCGGCCTTGGGATTGGGTTTGCTTTTCATATCCATGAATGACTCCTTGAATTCGTTTTGACTTTAGGCCGCCAGGTTCACACCCAGGTAACGATCCTTGACGCCGTCGTCGGCCAGGAACTCGGCATTGCTGCCGCTGTAGGCGATGCGTCCCTGTTCGACGATGTAATGGCGGTCAGCCAGTTGCGTACACACTTCCAGGTTCTGTTCCACCAGGATGATGGACATCCCGGTGGCCTTGATCAGCTTGATCTGCGCCACGATCTCGTCGACGATCACCGGCGCCAGGCCTTCCACCGGTTCATCCAGCATCAGCACCTTGGGATGCGTCATCAGCGCGCGTGCGATCGCCAGCATCTGCTGCTCGCCGCCGGAGAGCTGGCCGCCGCCGTTCTTGCGGCGCTCCTTCAGGCGGGGGAAGATCTTGTAGACGTCTTCCAGCCCCCAGGCCGATTCCTTGCGCGCCGCCATCTTGAGGTTTTCCTCGACGGTCAGCAGCTTGAAGATGCCGCGGTGCTCCGGCACCAGGCACACGCCGCGCGCGGCGATCTTGTAGGCCGGCAAGCCGCTGACCTGCTTGCCCTCGAACAGCACGCGTCCCTGCGCCGGCGGCACCACGCCGACGATGCTTTTGAGCGTGGTGGTCTTGCCGGCGCCGTTGCGCCCCAGCAGCGTCACTACCTCGCCGGCATCCACCTGCAGCGACACACCCTGCAGGATGTGGCTCTTGCCGTAGTAGCCATGTACGTCTTCCACTTGCAGGATCATGCTTTGCCTCCGGTAATCATGCTGCCCAGATAGGCGCGGCGCACGCGCTCGTCGCTGCGGATCTCGTCGGGTTTGCCCTGCGCCAGGATCTGCCCCAGCTGCATCACCGTGATGCGGTCGGAAATGTCCATCACGATATCCATGTTGTGCTCGATCAGCACCACGGTGTAATCGTCGCGCAGGCTGTGGATCAGCCGCTTCATCTCGGCGATGTCGTCGATGCCCATGCCCGAGGTCGGCTCGTCGAGGAAGATCACCTTGGGCTGGCCGGCCATCGCCATGCCCACTTCCAGCCGGCGCTGCTGGCCGTGCGACAGTTCCGCCGAAACGCGCCGCGCCACGCCTTGCAGCGACAAGCGCGCGATCAGTTTGTCGGCCAGCTCGCAGGCCGCATGCATCTGCTCGGCGCGCTTCCACGGATTCAGCGCCGCCAGCGGATGGCAGCCCTGCGCGGCCAGCCGCAGGTTTTCCCATACCGTCAGGTTGGGGAACAGGCTGGTGACCTGGAACGAACGCGTCAACCCTTTCCTGACCCGCTTGTAGCCGGGCAGGTGCGCCACTTCCTCGCCTTCGACGCGGATGCTGCCTTCGGTGATCGGCGTGGTTCCGGTCAGTGTGTGGAACAGCGTGGTCTTGCCGGCGCCGTTGGGGCCGATCACCGAATGCACGGTGCCCGGCATGATGTCCAGCGTGATGCTGTTGACTGCGGTGAACTTGCCGTAGCGCTTGGTGACGTTAACCGCTTGCAGGATGGGCGCGCTCATGAATGCTTCTCCTTGACGGCCACCTCGACAGCACTATCGCGCCTGGCGGGGCGCACCGCGTTAATCAGTTTCATCGCCAGGCCGAACAGTCCCTTCTGCATGTACAGGCTGACTGCGATCAGCAGGAAGCCCAGCAGCATCAGCCAGCGCGGCCACAAGGTGGAGAGCCAGTTGCCGGCCAGTACGTAGAACGAGGCGCCCAGCACCGAAGCGAACAGGTTGCCGGTGCCGCCGATGACGGTCATGATCAGGATCGACTCGCTGGTGTGGTACTCGATGTTGGACAGCGGCGCCACGCCGGTCATCATCGCGTGCAGGCCGCCGGCCAGGCCCGTCACCGCGCCCGAGATGACGAAGGCTGCGAGCTTGAGCAGGCGGATGTCGTAGCCCACCGCCGAAGCGCGCGCCTCGTTGTCGCGCACCGCCAGCAAGGTGCGGCCCAATACCGAATCGACCACCCGCTGCAGCAGCCAGAACACCAGCACGAACAGGATCGCCACCACCGTGTAGTACTGCCACGAGGAGGTGGTCGGCAGCAGCGTCTGGCCGAACAGGGCGAGCGGTGGGCGAGGGATGTCGAGCAGGCCGTTGTCGCCGCCGGTGACATCCTTCATCGTGTAGGCGAGGAAGTAGAACATCTGGGCGAAGGCCAGCGTCAGCATCACGAAGTAGGTGCCGCGCTGGCGGATCGAGAACCAGCCCACCAGCAGCGCCGCCATCGCGCCGCCCAGCGCCGCCATGGCCAGCGTCGCCAATAGCGGCGCTTTCAGCTGCAGCAGCACCACGCCGGCGGTATAGCTGCCCACACCGAAGAAGATGCCCTGGCCGAACGACATCAGGCCGGTATAACCCAGCAGCAAGTTGCAGCCGAGCGCTGCCAGCGCGAACACCAGCACTTCGGTGGCCAGCGTGCCCGAACTCAGGCACAGCGGCAGCAGCAGTGCAACGGCGGCGGCCAGCAGGGTATAGCGGAAATGCGCAAGTTGTTTCATCAGCCTTCCTTTCACGCCGCGCCGGGCCGGCCGAGCAGGCCATTGGGCCGCAGCAGCATGACCGCCGCCATGGCGACATAGATCATCAGGTGTGCACCCTCGGACCACACCGTGCTCATCACGCTTTGCACGATGCCGACCAGGATGCCGCCGATCAGCGCTCCCCAGAAACTGCCCAGGCCGCCAATCACCACCACCACGAAGGCAATGCCCAGCGCCTCCACTCCCATGAACGGGTCGGCGCCGCGGATCGGCGCGGCGAGCGCCCCGGCCAGACCGGCGGTAGCCGCACCCAGCGCGAACACCAGGCTGAAGATGCGGTTGATGTTCAGGCCCAGCAGCGACACCATCTCGGTCGATTCGCTGCCGGCGCGCACGATCGAACCCAGGCGCGTGCCTTCCAGCACCCACCACAAGAGGATGGCCATGACCGCGGTGACGGCAATCACGAACAGGCGGTACTTGGGATAGACGAAGCCGCCGGCCATCACCACGCCCTGCAATATGTCGGGCGGCGAGACGTTGTTGCCCAGCGGCCCCCAATACGAAATCACGGCTTCCTGCAGCACCAGCGCAAGACCTACCGTGAACAGGATATGGAAGTGATGCGGCAGTGCATACACATGCCGCAGCACGAAGCGCTCCACGATCCAGGCGAACAGGCCCACCACCAGCGGCGCCACCAGCAGCGACCACCAGAAGCCGATGCCCATGTCGGTGATCTGGAAGCACAGGTAGGCGCCCAGCAGGAAGAAGGCCCCGTGCGAGAAATTGACGAAGCGCAGCAGGCCGAACACGATGGACAGCCCTACCGCCAGCAGGAAGTAGAGCATGCCGATGCCTATGCCGTTGGCGATCTGCAGCAGATAGATATTCATGAGACCTCGATACGGAAATGCTTTGGTTCGCAGATGGCGGCCGCATGAAGAACGGCCGCCATCGCGATCACTTAACAGCCGGCGCCGACGGCGGTCACAGCTTGCATTGCGTCTTGTCCAGCGGCAGGAACGATTTGCCCGACGAGACGATGTCCGCATAGTCGTTCTTGTTGGCCATCTTCGACTTTGCCTTGCCCTTGAGCAGATAGTAGTTCTTGATGACCTGGTGGTCGCCCTTGCGGATTTCCTCGGTGCCGGTCAGGCCTTCGTACTTCATGCCTTCCATCGCCGCGATGACCGCCTTGGGATCGGTGCTGTTGGCCTTGATGATGGCGTCCAGCATGATCTTGGTGCAGATGTAGGAACCGGCCAGGCTGTAGTTCGGGTCGATCTTCAGGTTGTCGTTGACCAGCCTGACGAACTCCTTGTTGAACGGCGAGTCGATCGCGTGCCAGTACTGCGCGCCGAAGTAGACGCCGTCGCAGATGTCGGCGCCCAGCGTCTCGAACTGCTCCAGGCCCGAAGCCCAGGCCATCAGGATCGTACAGTTGTTCTTCATGCCGAAGCTGACCGCCTGGCGCAGCGTGTCCGACGATTGCGAACCGAAGTTCAGCAGCAGCAGCACATCCGGCTTGGCCGCCATCGCATTGGTCAGGTAGCCGGAGAATTCCTTCTCGGTCAGCGAGTGGTAGCTGTTGCCGACGTGCTCGATGCCCTTTTCCTTGAAGATGTTCTTGGCCGCCGTCAGCAGGCCGTCGCCGAATACGTATTGCGGCGTGATGGTGTACCAGCGCTTGGCATTGGGCAGCTTTTCCAGCAGCGGGCGCACGGTCTGCTCGATGGCGCCGAAGGTCGGCACCGACCAGCGGAAGGTGGAGCGGTTGCAGTCGCTGCCGGTGATTTCGTCGGCGCCTGCGGTGGTGATGAAGATACCGCCGGCCTTGTCGGCTTCCTTGCCCATGGCCAGCGCTTCACCGGAGAGGATGCCGCCGGCGAAGAAGCGCGTGCCCTTCTCGATGGTCTCCTGCATCTTGCGCACGGCGGTGGCCGGCTTGCCTTCGGTGTCGAGCGTGACGTAGCTGGTGTTCTTGCCGAGCACCTTGCCGTATTTCTGCAGCACCAGTTTCATGCCCATGTCGGCGAACTTGCCGTTGGCGGCGAAGGGGCCCGACATCGGCACCGGACAGCCGAAGGAAATCGCATCGGCTTGCGCGAAGACATCGTTGAAAGTAAGCGCGCCCGGCGCGGCAAGTGCGGACAGCTTCAGAAAATCGCGACGACTGATCATATTCACATCTCCCTCAGGATAAAAAACTCACAGGTGACATCCACGAAACTTCAACGATTTTTAACGCAAATTCCATGCCCAGCAAGAATGAAAATTCGAATGAAACGAGACGCCGCGCAAGGGCGGGACGAACGTATTCCTCCGTCTGGAAAACGCGGATAAGAAAGGTCGAACGGGCATGACATGATGCGAACGATCATGGCGGGCTCCTCCTGGCCGTGAAATGCGTTGTCTCTGTTTCGATGCTGCCATCCGTTATTCATGCCCTGCCGTATGTTCAGCAGTGGCGATGCGGATTTTCTTGTTTGCCGGAGAGGTTCATCTCCATCACGATTGTCGTCTTTTCCCTCCCTTTGTGCGCTTAATATTTTTCATCGATATTGCGGTGCATTTTGTGTTGCCGCCATCGCTTGCCTGCACCAACAACCGGCAGTTCCCGCGGCGTGGAAAAACAAAAAAACGGCATGAAGAATTCATGCCGTTTTCATTTTCGCTTTCTTATTTCATTTGCGGGAACGCAAACTCGGCGCCTGCGCTTGCGGTATTCGGCCAGCGCTGCATGACCGCCTTCGAACGTGTATAGAAACGCACACCTTCGGGGCCGTACATGTGATGGTCGCCAAACAAGCTGCGCTTCCATCCGCCGAAACTGGAGAACGCCATCGGCACCGGCAGCGGCACGTTCACGCCGACCATGCCGACTTCGATCTGGCGCACGAACTCGCGCGCCACGCCGCCATCGCGCGTGTACACCGCCACGCCGTTGCCGTATTCGTGCGCGTTGATCAGTTCCACCGCGCTGGCGATATCGGGCGCGCGCAACACGCACAGCACCGGGCCGAAGATCTCTTCCTTGTAGATGGTCATCTCGGGCGTGACGTGGTCGAACAGCGTGCCGCCGACGAAGAAGCCCTTCTCGAAACCGGCTACCTTGTGGCCGCGGCCGTCGACCACCAGCTTGGCGCCTTCTTCCACGCCGCGGCCGATCAGGCCTTCGATGCGTTCCTTCGCCGCCGCAGTGACCACCGGACCCATTTCGGCGCCGGGGGCCATGCCTTCGTTGATCTTCAGGCTGCGCGCGCGTTCGGCCAATGCATTGACCAGCTTGTCGCCGGCCGCGCCGACGGCTACTGCCACCGAGATCGCCATACAGCGTTCGCCTGCCGAACCGAAGGCCGCGCCCATCAGCGCGTCGACCGCCAGTTCCATGTCGGCGTCGGGCATGACCACCATGTGGTTCTTGGCGCCGCCCAGGGCTTGCACGCGCTTGCCTTTTGCACTGCCGCGCGCATAGATGTATTCGGCGATGGGGGTCGAGCCGACGAAGCTGATGGCCTTGACCTGCGGGTGATCGAGCAGCGCATCGACGGTGACCTTGTCGCCCTGCACGACGTTGAACACGCCGTCCGGCAAACCGGCTTCCTGCAGCAATTCGGCGATCAGCAGCGCCGCCGACGGATCGCGCTCGGAGGGCTTGAGGATGAAGCTGTTGCCGCAGGCAATCGCGATCGGGAACATCCACATCGGCACCATCGCCGGGAAGTTGAACGGCGTGATGCCGGCCACCACGCCCAGCGGCTGGCGCATCGACCAGGCGTCGATGCCGCGCGCGATCTGGTCGGTGTATTCGCCCTTGAGCATTTGCGGGATGCCGGCGGCGAACTCGACGATCTCGATGCCGCGCGCGACTTCGCCTTGTGCGTCGGAGAAGGTCTTGCCGTGTTCGCGCACGATGATGCGTGCGAAGTCGTCGGCGCGCTGCTGGATCAGGTGCAGGAAGCGGAACAGCACGCGCGCGCGGGTCAGCGGTGGCGTGTTGGACCAGGCGCCGAAGGCGGCGGCACCGGACTTGACGGCAGCGTCGACTTCATCGGCCGTGCCCAGCGCGACTTGCGCTACCGGCACGCCCAGCGCCGGGTTGAACACATCGGCGTAGCGGCCGCTGGTGGTGTCGACGCGCTTGCCGCCGATGTAGTGGGTGATCTTTTCCATTGTTGCCCGTTGCTCCGTTATTTGTGATCAGGCCAGCGTCTTGAGGATCGCGGCCAGCTTGCCGAACAGCTCGTCAATTTGCTGCTTGTTGATGACCAGCGGCGGCGACAGCGCGATGATGTCGCCGGTCACGCGGATCAGGATGCCGTCGTTGAAGGCGCGCACGAAGGCGTCGTAGGCGCGCGCACCCACCTTGCCCGGAATCGATGCCAGCTCGATGCCGGCGATCAGGCCGATGGTGCGCACGTCGATCACGTGCGGCAGGCCGCGCAGCGCGTGTGCGGCGTCCTGGAAGTAGTCAGATACTGCCTTGGCGTTTTCCAGCACCCCTTCCTGTTCGAACACGTCCAGCGAAGCCAGGCCGGCGGCGCAGGCCAATGGGTGGCCGGAATAGGTGTAGCCGTGGAACAGTTCGATGCCGTCGGGGCCGCTCATGAAAGCGTCGTGGATCTCCGGTTTGACGAACACCGCGCCCATCGGCACTACGCCGTTGGTCAGGCCCTTGGCGGTGGTGAAGATGTCCGGATCGACGTCGAAGTAATCGGAGGCGAACGGCGTGGTCAGGCGGCCGAAGCCGGTGATCACTTCATCGAAGATCAGCAGGATGCCGTGCTTGGTGCACAGCTCGCGCAGGCGCTTCAGGTAGCCCTTGGGCGGCACCAGCACGCCGGTCGAGCCGGCCACCGGCTCGACGATCACGGCGGCGATGTTTGAGGCGTCGTGCAGCGCGACCAGGCGCTCCAGCTCGTCGGCCAGGTGGGCGCCGTATTCCGGCTCGCCCTTGGTGAAGGCGTTCTTTTCCAGGTTATGGGTGTGCGGTAGGTGGTCAACGCCTTGCAGCAGCGCGGTGCTGAAGGTCTTGCGGTTGCCGCCGATGCCGCCCACCGACATGCCGCCGAAACCCACGCCGTGGTAACCGCGTTCGCGGCCGATCATGCGGGTACGGGTGCCGTTGCCGCGTGCACGGTGGTAGGCCAGCGCGATCTTGATCGCGGTGTCGACCGCTTCCGAACCGGAGCCGGTGTAGAACACGTTGGCGAAGCGGTTGCCGGTGTACGCCTTGAGGCGCTCGGCCAGTGCGAAGGCGCTCGGATGGCCGAGCTGGAAGGAGGGCGCGTAGTCCAGCGTTGCCACCGACTTCTGCACGGCCGACACGATCTTGGGATGGGCGTGGCCCAGCGGCACGCACCACAGGCCGGCGGTACCGTCGAGGATGGCGTTGCCGGCGTCGTCGCGGTAGTACATGCCTTCGGCCGAGACCAGCATGCGCGGGCTGGCCTTGAAGTTGCGGTTGGCGGTGAAGGGCATCCAGTAGGCCGACAGGCCGGATTTCTGTTCGGAAGTAGTCATGGGGCGCACCGTGGCAGGGTGAGAGTTGACGAAGTTGAGAATGGCTTGATTATTGCCAGACACTCGCAGTATTGTTAGCTACACTTTTCAATTTGATCTGAGACTGTATTGTTTGTTTGAGTGAACTGTATTGATTCATTTGACGGGAATGCCAACGTACGGATCGTCGAACCGTATCGTCGGCAAATGTCGAATAGTGACGATTTCAGCCATTCATGGCGGATAGAAGGACGGATCAGGCCACGGTAGGCCGGATCTGCTGGAAGCAATACACTTTTTTGAAAAACTCAAACACTCGAGTTGGGCGACCAATGAAGTCGCCCGGCAACACGCCGAAAGGATGCATATGGCCAAGCTTCAGCGCGAGCCGCTGCAACTGGATTTGCAAAGGAATACCGCCGCCCGGCTGGTGGAGCAGGTGGCCGATGGGTTGGCGCTGCTGATCGAGCGCGGCGAGCTGCGCTCCGGCGAGCGCCTGCCATCGGTGCGGCAACTGGCCGAGAGCCACGGCATCGGCGCTTCCACCGTGGTCGAGGCCTATGAGCAGTTGGTGGCGCGCGGCATGCTGCTGGCGCGGCGCGGTGCGGGTTTCTTCGTCGCCGCGCGCGCCGGGCAGTCCGGTGCGCGCGCGGTGTTCATGCCGCATGAGCCGGTGATCGATTCGGCCTGGCTGCTGTCGGAAATGTTCGCCGACGAGCGCGTGCCGATCAAGGCCGGCTGCGGCTGGTTGCCTGGCAAATGGCTGAACGACGAGGGCCTGCACCAGGCCGAGCGCCGCATCATCCGTTCGCCCGGCGCGCAGCAGGTCGGCTACGGCCATCCTTTCGGCTATGCGCCGCTGCGCCAGCTGATCGCGCAGTTCCTC
Organism: Herbaspirillum chlorophenolicum; assembly: GCF_001189955.1. Taxonomy (GTDB): domain Bacteria; phylum Pseudomonadota; class Gammaproteobacteria; order Burkholderiales; family Burkholderiaceae_D; genus Herbaspirillum; species Herbaspirillum chlorophenolicum. The sequence continues at coordinate 49,532 of NZ_LFLT01000008.1, forward strand.
GGCCATTGGTCGCTCGATGTCGCTATCGACCAGGTGCTGACCACGCACGGCGCGACGCAGGGGCTGGATCTGGTGATCCGCACCATGACCCAGCCCGGCGATACCGTGATGATCGACGACCCCGGCTACTGCAACCTGATCGCCATGCTGCGCCTGGCCGGACTGAACGTGATCGGCGTGTCGCGCACGCCCGGCGGCGTCGACACCGACATGCTGGAGACGCTGGCGCGCGCGCACCAGCCCAAGATGTTCTTCACCACCAGCGTGCTGCAGAACCCGACCGGCACGTCCTACACGCCGGCCTGCGCCATGCGCGTGCTGCAGGCGGCCGAGCGGCATGGCTTCTGGGTGGTGGAAGACGACATCTTCCGCGAACTGGGGCAGGCCACCGATCCCATGCTGGCCGCATTGGATGGCCTGCAGCGGGTGATCTACGTGGGCAGCTATTCCAAGACCATCGCGCCGTCGCTGCGCGTGGGCTACGTCGCCTGCCAGCGCGAGCTGGCGCGCCAGATCGTGCATACCAAGATGGTGCTCACGCTCACCAATTCCGAGATCAACGAACGCCTGGTGCACAACGTGCTGACCGAAGGCCATCATCGGCGCCATGTGCAGACGCTCAACGCCACACTGTTGAATGCCCAGTCCACGCTCAACGCCAAGCTGGCGGACGCGGGCCTGGCACCGTTCACCGCCGCCCGCGGCGGCATGTTCACCTGGGCCACGCTGGAAGGCAGCGGCCTGCCGGCGCGCGAGATCGCCGACCGCGCGCGGCAGAAAGGCATCTGGCTGGCGCCGGGCGATTTCTTCCACCTGGGGGCGCCGGAGAAGGCCAGCTTCCGTTTCAATGTGGGTTATGCGGACGTGCCTGAGCTGTTCGATTTCTTCCGCTCGCTGTAGTGGGGAAGTTACTTACACTTCTTCACGCAGGCGTCATGGCAGGACAGTAAAATGGCCGTTCCACATTCGCGAGGAACGCCACGCATGACCATCACCACACCGACTTCCGGCATCCGCGCCGTCGTGTTCGACTTTGGCGGCGTGCTGTTCGACTGGAGCCCGCTGCATGTCTACCAGCACCTGATCGCCAATGACGCAGAGCGCCTGCATTTCCTCACCAGGATCTGTTCGCCCGAATGGAATATCCAGCAGGACGGTGGGCGCTCGCTGGCGGAAGGCACCGAGTTGCTGGTGAAACAGCATCCGCAGCATGAAGGCCTGATCCGCGCCTTCTACGACCGCTGGAAGGAAATGCTGCGCGGTCCGCTCGATGATGGCGTGGCGCTGCTGAAGGAGCTGCATGCGAAGCAGGTGCCGCTGTTTGGCCTGACCAACTGGTCGGCAGAGACTTTTCCGTTCGCGCGCGACAACTATGATTTTCTTGGCGCGTTCCAGGACATCGTGGTGTCGGGTGAAGAGAAATGCATCAAGCCCGATGCGCGCATCTACGAGATCGCGCTGGCGCGCTACGGGCGCCGCCTGGCCGGCCTGAAACCGGGCGAGCTGGTGTTCATCGACGATGTGAAGAAGAATATCGAGGCGGCGCAGGCGCTGGGTTGGCATGGCATCCATCACGTGGATGCGGCGCAGACGCGTGAGCAGTTGAAGCTGTTGGGATTGCCGCTATAAAGGGAAGCAATTCCATCTTCGCCGTCGTCCCGGTTTTCGCCGGGATGACGGCGGTGGTGAACAAGGTCAGCTGCAATTGCCGCCATCGATGTCGCATTGCGCGACGGATGAATGACCGTCGGCCGAAACATTTCCACTGGTCTCCTGCCGCAGGAACTGCGCCCATTCATCGGGCCTTCCCAGCCACATCCCCGTATCCAGCACTTCCAGCGTATCCCCGCGTTGCAGCACGAAGGTGGGAAACCCGCGTCCGCCGACATGGTTCAGCAGTTCGCGGCTGGCTTCGATGTGGCGATCCAGTTCTTCTTTTTCGACCTTGCGCATGGCCTGCGCGAACGCATTGGCATCCACCCCCAGCTGCTGCGCCAGCGCAGCCAGCGTGCCGGCGTCGGAGACGCGCAGGCCATCCTGGTAATGCGCGCGCTGGATCGCGGCCAGCATGTCCAGTCCGGCATCATTTCCTTTGAGTGCCTGCATGGCCAGCACGGCAGCAATTGGCGGAGCCGAGTCGAACACCGCGCTGGTATCCGTCAGCAAGCCGTTGAAGTAACGTTCGCCAAAAAACTGCCCGGTCATTTGCGCGATGCGGCGGTCGTGCGGCATCACGTAGTTGCGCAATCCGGCATCGACCTGGCGCCGGTTGCGGCCCGCCATCATGCCGCCGCCGTGCGCCTGTACCGGCAGCACCTTGCGGGCTGCCGCCACCAGCGGCGCGGCGCCGTAGCACCAGCCGCACAACGGGTCGTGGATGTAGTGCAGCACATTGGCTTGCATCTCGGTCGTGTCGTTCATGTCGTTCAACCTTGCATTCTTTGTTCGATCCGTCCCGCGATGCGATGGCATCGCGGGATCAGTAGCCTACCGTGAAACGTGCGCGCACGTGCTTCGGCTGTTCCAGTTCGTCCAGCAGGGCGATGGCGAAGTCCTCATAGGAAATCGAACTCTTGCCGTCGGCTGCGACCAGCAGTTGATCCTGGCCCAGGCGGAACTTGCCGGTGCGCTCGCCCGGAACGAACAGTGCGGAGGGGGAGAGGAAGGTCCACGCGATGTCCTGCTCGTTGCGCAGGTCGTTCAGGAAGTCACGGCCGGCCGAGGCTTCCGGCTTGTATTCGGCGGGGAATTCCGGCGTGTCGATCAGTGCCTTGCCCGGTGCGATTTCCAGGCTGCCGGCGCCGCCGACGACAGCGATGCGCTTGACACCCGCTTGCTTGACCGCGGGCAGCAGGTCGGCTGCCTTGAAGTTGGCGAAACGGCCGCTGGAGACGACGACGTCGGCGCCCTTGATGGCGGCGGCCAATGTGGCGGTGTCCTTGACGTCGGCGCTGCGGGCGGTGATGTTGGCGCGCGCTGCGATGTTGGAGGCGTCGCGGGCGACGGCGATCACGCTGTGGCCGCGGCGCAGGGCTTCTTCGAGGATGCGGCTGCCGACGTTGCCGGTCGCGCCGATGATGGCGATGTTCATGGTGTTTCCTTTCGGTTCAGTGTCTGGATGAGTTGGGTGCTGCAGAGAAATCGGAGTCGGTTCAGGGCCACTTCATCTCACCCTTGATGACCTTGGCGGAGAGTTCCAGCGAGGCGCTGTCGCCCAGTTCAGGATAGCGCTGCTTCATGGCGGCCACCAGCGCGGCGGAATCGGCGGCCTTGGCAGCTTCTTCATCGAAGGCCTTCAGGTAGCCGCGGGTGAAGCGCACCGATTCGATGTCCAGCGGCGCGCCTTCCGAGAAGTGGCCGGGCACCACCACCGCCGGTTTCAGCTTCTCGATGCGGTCCAGCGTGGCCAGCCAATCCTTGCGCGATGCCAGGCTTTGCGTGTCGGCGGTCCAGACATGCAATTTGCCGTCCACCACGACGCCGCCGACCACCGCCTTGAGCGAGGGAATCCACACGAAGCTGCGTTCCGGTTGCGGGCCGTCGAGGCCCATGATGTCCAGCTTGCGGCCTTCCAGCGTCAGGCTGCGGCCCTTGAGCACGTCGGGGACGATGGTCGCGGCCGGGGCGTTGTCGCCCAGCTTGGGGCCCCAGTAGGCCAGCTTGCCCTGCACGGTTGCGCGGATGTGCGCCACGGTCTGCGGGGTGGCGACGATCTTCGCGTCCGGATAGGCGGCGTGGATGGTGTCCAGGCCGAAGTAGAAGTCCGGGTCGCCGTGGCTGATGTAGATGGTGGTGAGCTTCTTGCCGCTGGCGCGGATCTTCTCCACCACCTGTTGCGCTTCGCGCTTGCCGAACTGGGCGTCGACCAGGATGGCGTCGCGCTGGCCGGTCACCAGTACCGAGGAGACCGGGAAGATGGCTTGCTTGCCGGGGTTGTAGACGTCCAGCTTGAGCGCGTCGGCGGCTTGCGCGCCGGCGGCGATGAGGCCGGTGGCGGCCAGTGCCAGCGCGCGGCGCAGCAGGCGGGTGGGGAAGTTCATGAAGGGCTCCGTGTCGGTGGTAGGAGTGCCCATCATAGATTCGCTTTTGTTTTTGAAAAACCGCATAATCGATTACAGTTTGTTTCTAAAAACGTTCAGATCGACAGGCGGGTACACGATGGACAGATTGACGGCGATGCAAGTATTCGTGGCGGTGGTGGATGGCGGGAGCCTCTCGGCTGCGGCGCAGCAGCTCGACCTGTCGCGGCCGGTGGTCTCGCGCTATGTGGCCGAACTGGAGGAGTGGGTCGGCGCGCGCCTGCTGCACCGGACCACGCGCCGGCTTTCGTTGACGCCCGCCGGCAACGAGATCTTGCCGCGCTGCCGGCAGATGCTGGAGTTTTCCGACGACATGCGCCACGCCGTCGACGCGCCCGGCGAGACGCCGCGCGGTTTGTTGCGCATCACTTCCAGCACGTCCTTCACGCAGAGCCAGCTGGTGCAGGCCGTGGTCGAGTATGGCCGCCGCTATCCGGAAGTCGCGGTCGACCTGGTGGCGCTGGACCGTACGGTGAACCTGGTGGAGGAACGTATCGACCTGGCTATCCGCATGACCACGCGGCTGGAGCCCAACCTGATCGCGCGCAAGCTGACCGTGTGCCGTTCGGTGATCTGCGCTTCACCCGACTACCTGGCGCGCCACGGCACACCGAAGAAGGTGGAAGACCTGGCCTTGCATAATTGCCTCACGCACTCCTACGTCGGCCGCAGCCTGTGGCAGTTCGAGGGTAAAGGGAAGGGCGCCAAGCCGGCCTCGGTGGCGGTAGGCGGCAGCATCAGCGCCAACGAGGTGACGGTGTTGCTGCAGGCGGTGCTGGCCGGCGTGGGCATCGGCCACATGCCGGCCTATTCGGCGGCGCCGCTGGTGGCTTCCGGGCAACTGGTGCAGTTGCTGCCGGAGTACGAACCGATCCAGCTCGGCATGTATGCCGTGTATGCCTCGCGCAAGCACATGCCGGCGACCTTGCGCACGATGCTCGATTTCCTGGCGGAACGTTTCGGCGGACAGCCGTTTTGAGAGATGGTCGGGCGGCTCAGGGTGTAATGCTGAGCAGCTTATGGACGAGCTCGGAAGAGGTGGATGCGGCGAACTTGCGCATTAGCCGGGCGCGGTGCATCTCGACCGTGCGCGGGCTCAGTTCCACCTGGCGCGCGATCAGCTTGCTGGTCTTGCCTTCCACCAGCAGCGCCGCGATCTCGCGCTCGCGCGGCGTCAGGCCGGGCGCGATGGGGCGCTTGGCGCTGACGTCTTCGAAGGTCCAGATGCCGGCCGCATGCGGATCGCCCAGCACCAGCGAATGGCCGGTGACGTGGCACCAGAACATCTCGTCGCTGGCGCGCTTCATGATGCGCTCGTCCGAATAAAACCCCTTTTCGTTGAGGAGGGGCACCAGGCGCAGGCCGGTGCGCTCGAACTCGTCGGCGGTCGGGTAGATTTCCTGGAAGGATTTCTGGCGCAGTTCCTCGACCGCATAGCCGAACATCGCCGCCATCGCCAGGTTGCCCTGCTGGATGATGCGGTTATGCGAGACGCACATGCCGATCGGGGCATGCATGAATACCTGTTCGAAATCGATAGCCGGTGGGGTGCTCATGATGTGCTGCGGATGTCCTGGGGTTCCCTCGAGCCTGGCGCTGCAGCTCGGTGTATGCTGCATTGCGCCAGGTATTTTTACCGTATTGTATGGCCTATTTCGCTGACCTATGATGATTGGCGCTTTTTAATGGCATTTAAGCTCGAAAACAAGAGCCGAAAGGAGACTCGTGAACAAAGTGTATCCAGACGCGGCCACCGCGTTGAAAGACATCGTCAAGGACGGCCAGACCATTGCGGTCGGCGGCTTTGGCCTGTGTGGCATCCCTGAGGCGCTGATCGCCGCCCTGCGTGATTCGGGCGTGCAGAACCTGACCGCCATCTCCAACAACGCCGGTGTCGACGGCTTTGGCCTGGGCCAGCTGCTCTCCACCCGCCAGATCAAGAAAATGATCGCCTCCTACGTGGGCGAGAACAAGGAGTTCGAGCGCCAGTACCTGGCCGGCGAACTGGAACTGGAATTCACCCCGCAAGGCACGCTGGCCGAGAAGCTGCGCGCCGGCGGCGCCGGCATCCCGGCGTTCTTCACCAAGACCGGCGTGGGCACGCTGGTGGCCGAAGGCAAGGAAATCCGCGAATTCGATGGCGCCAAGTACGTCATGGAACGCTCGCTGGTGGCCGACATCTCGCTGGTCAAGGCGCAGAAGGCCGATAAGGCCGGCAACCTGGTGTTCAACAAGACCGCGCGCAACTTCAATCCCAACGTCGCCATGGCCGGCAAGATCACCGTGGTCGAGGTGGAAGAACTGGTCGAGGTCGGCCAGCTCGATCCGGACCAGATCCACACCGCCGGCATTTTCGTGCACCGCATCGTGGTCAACGCCACGCCGGAAAAGCGCATCGAACAACGCACCGTCAGCGCGGCGAAATAAGGAGACAGCAATGGCTTGGACCAGAGATGAAATGGCTGCGCGCGCAGCGAAGGAATTGCAGGACGGCTTCTACGTCAACCTCGGCATCGGCTTGCCGACCCTGGTGGCGAACCACGTTCCCGGCAACATCGAAGTGTGGCTGCAGTCCGAAAACGGACTGCTGGGCATTGGCCCCTTCCCGACCGAAGATAAAGTCGACCCCGACCTGATCAACGCCGGCAAGCAGACTGTGACTACCATTCCCGGCTCGTCCTTTTTCAGCTCGGCGGATTCGTTCGGGATGATCCGCGGCGGCAAGATCAACATCGCCATCCTGGGCGCGATGCAGGTCTCGGGCAAGGGCGACCTGGCCAACTGGATGATCCCCGGCAAGATGGTCAAGGGCATGGGCGGCGCGATGGACCTGGTGGCCGGCGTGGGCCGCGTGGTGGTGCTGATGGAACACGTGGCCAAGGCCAAGGACGGTTCTACCTCGAAGAAGATCCTCAACGAGTGCAACCTGCCGCTGACCGGCGTGGGCGTGGTCAACCGCATCATCACCGACCTCGGCGTGATCGACGTTACCCCGAACGGCCTGAAGCTGATCGAGCTGGCGACCGGCGTGACCAAGGAAGAAGTGATCGAACAGACCGAAGCGTCGCTGGATGTGAGCGCGGTCTGATCGTTTCAAATTGATGGACAAGACAAGGGCGCTGGATTCAGCGCCCTTGTTTTTTTGCTTGTCGCTCTCGCCAAAGCAGGGGCTGGTATCGGCAAGCGCCGTCAATTCCACGAACCCATCGGTTCCAGGAAAGGCGACAACCCCGCCTCGCTCCACCGCAGCGGCAACGCGTTCTCCAGCAGGCGCGCCGACTGCACCGCAAAGCGCAGCAGCCGCTGCGCACCCGCGAAGGATTCCACTTCCGGCCCTTCCCAGATCACTTGTGCCGTCACTCCGAGATAAAGCAGTGCGCCGCTGCTGAAATCCGCGAACAGCAATCCGGCGCGTGGCTGCACCAGCAGGTTGCCGATGGTGTTGAAGAACGAGTTGCCGATGAAGTCCGGCACGGTCAGCGTATCGTCGCCATCGATCCGGACGAAACCGGGTTTGCCGCCGCGGTGCGAAACATCGGCGCCGTGGCGCCGGCCTGTCCCCTGCACTTCTGCATCATTGTTCGCCAATGCAGTAGCAATGAAGAATGTATCGGCGCGGCGGATGATCTCCGTCATCCGAGCGGTGAGCGCGGAGGCGTCGGTGATCACGGGGGCGGGCAGGGCATGCGCATCGAGCAGTTCGGGTTGGCGTGCCTGGATGTACTTGGGGCAGTTGCCGAAGCTCTGCTCGATGGCGACGTCCATGCCATCCTCCAACAGCGCCTGCACCACGCCGTTGGCGCGGTTGCGCCGGCGGGTGTGCGGTTCGATGCCGAGCAAGCCCAGCTTGGCGCCTTGCCGCAGGTTGCCATGCAAGGGATCTCCCTGCGCAATATGCAGGTCGCGTACTTGCAGCGTGCGCTCATCGGACGAACGCACGAAGCCCGGCGCGCCGGTCATGATCGAAGCCCAGGGGCGTCCTTCGGCATCGACCGAACCCACCACCATGAAGGGCAGCTGTTCGAAGAATTCGCGGTGCTGGTCAGGCATGAAGTCACGGATGACGCGCGGGCCGACCGTTGCCATCTTCTCCAGCATGCCGGCGCGCTGCTGGGCGAACTGTTCCCCGCGATGGAAGGCTTGATGCGGCGCCTCGGGCGCTGGCGCCGCGATGGGGAGGTCGGATGGCATGGCAGGCTCCTTCGTGGCGACGATCAGGCGGCGATGGCGTGCGGTGATGGCTGCATGGGAATGAAGCCGGGCAACTGTCCGATGCGTGCGATCCAGTTGCGCACATTGGGGTAGGGCGCCAGATCCACGCCGCCTTCCGGTACGTGGGCAACATAGGTATAGCAAGCCAGGTCGGCGATGGTGGCATGGCCGGCGGCGAGGAAGTCGCGGCCGGAGAGATGGCGATCGAGCAATTCCAGCACGGCCAGGCTCTTCTGGTGCGCCAGCGCATAGTCGAGGTCGCGCTTGAACAGTTTCACCAGGCGCACGCGATTGGGGCCTTCGAATATCTCTCCCGACGCCAGCGACAGGAATTGCTGCACCTGCGCTGCGCCCAGCGGATCGGCCGGCAGCCACTGCCCATCATCGTAGCGTTTGGCAAGGTAGACCAGGATCGCGGTGGAGTCATACAGCGTAATGTCGCCGTCGACGATTACCGGGATCTGGCCGCGCGGGTTGAGCGCGAGGAACTCCGGCTGCTTGTGCTGGCCGTGCGGCAAGTCGACATCGACCACTTCGTGCGGCAGGTCCAGCATGGATAGCAGCAGGCGCACGCGGTGTGCGTGGCCGGACAGTGGAAAGCCATAAAGGCGGATAGGTTGCTGTTGCGGCATTTTTCTCTCCCGACGGATGGTGGACTGGCGGCAAACGTGCTTGCTGCACGTTGGAATCTTGTGAACTATAATGAACCGAACGATCGGTACAATAGGCGATCGAATTTCAACTGTCAATCATCGGCATGAAAAATATTTTTATTCTGAAGCGCGGGGGCCAAGCTCGTCCGGCGCGCCAAGCGGTCTTATAATCGGGCAGAATCCCGCGCTTCAGTTTCTATCGAACGCCCGTCATGCCCGCGCATGCAGGCGCAGCGTTGCGCACCAACAGAAAACCGCCATGCCCGCACCCAGCCTGTCGCGCGAGGAAGTCGCGCAGATCCTGCTTTCCGAATTCCGCCGCTCCGGTTATGAAGGCGCCAGCCTGTCCAGCCTGTCGGCTGCCACCGGCCTGGGCAAATCCAGCCTCTACCACTATTTTCCCAATGGCAAGGTTGATATGGGACGCGCCGCCATCGAGGTTGTCGGCCAGTGGATGCGCGAGAAGGTGATCCCCCTGCTGACATCGGACGCCGAGCCGGAAAAACGCCTCAAGCGCTATTTCGCCGCCATGAGCGATTTTTACGCCAAGGGGACGCTGCCTTGCCTGACCGACCTGTTCACCATCGGCGAGGCGGCCGGTTACTTCCAGCAGCAGTTCAAGCAGAACATCGGCAACATCGTGAAACTGATCGCCGCCGTGCTGGAAGACGCCGGCTTCGCCCCCGCTGAAGCCGTGCGCCGTGCCGAGGATGGGATGGTGATGCTGCACGGCGCGCTGGTGGTGTCGCGTGCCCAGGGAAGTACCGCCGTCTTCACGCGCGTGGTGCGCGGCATTCCCGACATGCTGCTGGCGCCGTAACGGTTTTCCACTGATTTTCTTCCGCTTTCGCAAGGGCCGCGCCGCAAGGTTGGCGGCCCTTGTTGCATTCTGCCTGCCCATTTCACCGTCCGGTGCCGGCGTTGTGAAAACGCCCGCTCGAAAAGGCAATGGCTTGACAGTCGCCAGGTTACTTTTATAATGATAGTAACTATCTTCATGAAAGTTAGTCGCGGCGCAACAGGAGATGCCAGGCATCAACATGCGCGCCGCACCGGACAACATTCCCCGAACGAAGCAGACAAGGAACCGAAATGAACACCAGCAAACGACAAGGCAAGGCCCTCATCACCGGCGCATCGACTGGCATCGGCGCAACTTACGCAGACCGTCTGGCGGCGCGCGGGTACGATCTGGTATTGGTTGCGCGCGACGCCGCCCGGCTGGAGCAGGTCGCGGCCACGCTGCGGGGCAAGCACGGTGTGCAGGTAGAGGTACTGCCTGCCGACCTGACCAGCAAGCCCGAACTGCTCAAGGTTGAGCAGCGCCTGCGCGGCGACGCCGATATCTCGCTCTTGCTCAACAATGCCGGCATGGCGGTGCAGGGCAAACTGATCGACGCCGACATCGACCGCTACGAGGCAATGATCCAGTTGAACGTGGTGTCGGTCACGCGACTGGCAGCGGCGGCTGCCGCCAACTTCGGCAAGCGCGGCAGTGGCGCGATCATCAATGTCGCCTCGGTGCTGGCGTTGGCGCCGGAAATGTTCAATGGCACCTACAGCGGCACCAAAGCCTACGTGCTGAACCTTACCCAGTCGATGCAGCAGGAACTCGGCCCGCTGGGCGTGAAAGTGCAAGCGGTGCTGCCCGGTGCCACGCGCACCGAGATATGGGAACGCTCAGGCGGCAGCGTCGATCAACTGCCGCCGGAAATGCTGATGGAAGCCGATGACATGGTGGATGCCGCGCTGGCCGGGTTCGACCAGGGAGAAGCCATCACCATCCCCTCGCTGCCGGATGTTGCCGACTGGAACGCGCTTACATCCGCACGCCATGCACTGGGCCCCAACCTCTCGCGCAACCGGCCCGCCGCGCGTTACCTGGACCATGCCGGCTGAGTCCCGCCCTTGCACCGCCGCCAGGCCGGATAACCCGGCCGGGCGGCCCGGCACGCGCCAGCAGGTGCGTGCCGCACAGGCGGCGCGCCAGCTGACGCAGCAGGGCCAGCCCTGTCCGGTTGCCTGCACGCTGCAACTGATCGGGGAATGGTGGACCGTGCTGATCGTGCGCGATGCCCTGCGCGGCATGACGCGCTTTGAAGAGTTCCGCCGCAACCTCGACATTTCCCCCGCCATCCTTTCGCGCCGTCTGCAGACGCTGGTCGATGTGGGCATCATGGAACGGCGCCGTTACCGTGAACACCCGCCGCGCGACGAATACGTGCTGACCGAGGCCGGCCGTGCATTGCAACCGGTGATCGCCGCCCTGCGCGGCTGGGGCCGCTTGTATCTTGAGCGGCACGACGATGCCAGCAAGGAAAGCTGAAAGCGGCCACAATGGCAAGGCCAAAGAAACAGCCTGCCGCCAGCACCAGCAGCGATGCAGGCACAGACCACAAGGAGAACAAGATGAAGATATTGATCGTGGGCGCTGGCGCCGTCGGCGGCTATTTCGGCGCGCGCCTGCATGTGGCTGGCCGCGACGTCAGCTTCCTGGTGCGACCGCAGCGCGCCGCGCTGCTGCGTGAACACGGCCTGCGCGTGAAGAGTCCGGCAGGCAACCTTGCGCTGCGCGATGCCCGCCTGCTCGATACCGCGGAGCTGGCCCCGCACTATGACCTGGTGATCTTGAGCTGCAAGGCATACGACCTGGAGAACGCAATCGAATCGCTGGCGCCGGCCATCGGCCAGCAGACGGCGATCCTGCCGCTCCTGAACGGCATGCAGCACCTCGATATCCTGGAGCAGCGTTTCGGCGCCGCCGCCGTGCTGGGCGGCCAGTGCGTGATCGCCGGCACGCTCGATGCCGACGGCGTCATCGTGCACCTGAACAATGTCGCCGGCCTGACCTTCGGCGAACGCAGCGGCGGCATCACGGCGCGCGCGCAGGCGATCTTCGATGCCCTGTCCGGCGCCGGATTCGATGTCAATCTGAGCGAGAACATCCTGCAATCGATGTGGGAAAAATGGACCATGCTGGCTACGCTGGCCAGTTCCACCTCGCTGATGCGCGCCTCGGTGGGCGATATCCTGCAGGGCCCGGGCGGCCTGGCCTTCATCGAGGGCATGCTGGCCGAATGTGCCGGCATCGCCGAGCTGCAGGGCTACAAGCCGGGCGAGACCTTCTACAACCGCACGCGCGGCGTGCTGACCGAGCATGGTTCGCTGCTGACGGCATCGATGTTCCGCGATATCAGCAACGGCAACCGGATCGAGGCCGACCACATCGTCGGCGACCTGATCCGCCGCGGCGACGCCAAGGGCGCCAAGACCACGCTGCTGCAGCTGGCCTACCTGCACCTGAAGACCTATGAGGCGTACCGGGCGCGCGTGTCGTCCTGAGAACCTGTTCCCGAGCGAGATCGGGAACAGGTTCTGACCCGGGGCGCATCGAGCGTCCCAGGCATCTCCCACTTCATTACCAACCGCCTCCCAGCGCCCGGAACACCGACACCGCCGCCCGCGCATTGTCGGCATGTACCTGCGCCATCTGATCCTGCGCCGCCAGCAGCAAGCGGTCTTCGGTCAGCACTTCGGCCAGGCTCAGCACACCGCCCTTGTAGGCTTCCTCGGCGTTGCCGCGCGCGCGTTGCTGGGCATCGACCTGCGCCGCCAGATCGCGTGACTGCTGTTCCAGTTGCACCAGCGCCATGATGGCGTTTTCCACATCCTCGACCGCCGTCAGCATGCTTTTGCGATACAGCGCCAATGCTTCCGCATTGGCGCCTTTGGCGCGCGCGATCTCGGCATCGATGCGGCCGAAGTCGAACAAGCGCCAGCGCAAGCCGAGCCCCCCTTGTGCCTGCAAGCTGTTGGCCGTCAGGAAGCCGGCCGCCCCCAGGCTTTGGAAGCCCACCAGCGCCGACAGCGAGAGGTCGGGATACCACGCCGCCATCGCCTGGCCGATGCGTTCATTGGAAGCGGCCAGCCTGCGCTCGGCCGCGATCACGTCGGGCCGGCGGCGCATCAGTTCCACACTGCTTTGCGACACTGCGATGGCCGGCACGCGGCTGGCGTCGGCGCCCTGGGAAAGTTGCTGCGCGTAAGTCCCGGGCGCGGCGCCCATCAACACATCGAGCCGATTCGTCTGGCGTTCCAGTTCGATGCGCAGCGGCGGCAGCGCCGCGCGCGATTGCGCCAGGCGGGCATCGGCCTGGGCGATCTCGGCTACGCTCGCCAGGCCATCCTTCAGGCGCAGCCGCACGATCTCGCCGAGGTCGGCGCTGGCCTTGACCTGATGTTCGGCCAGTGCAATGCGCGCCTGCGCGCCGCGGATGCGGAAATAGGCATCCGCCGCTTCCGCCGCCACCGATATGCGCACGCCAAGCTGCTGCGCCTCGGCCGCCTGCAGTTCGGCATCGGCAGCTTGCGCGCCGCGCTTCAAGGCGCCGGCCAGGTCCAGTTCCCAGCTCGCGCCGGCATCCAGTTCGAACAGGTTCTGCGTGCGCTGGTAACCGGGGAAGCCGCTGGCGATCTCGCCCAGCGGACTTTGCAGCGACTGTTTCGCGCGCGCTGCCTGGCCGCTGAGTTCGCCTTCGGGCGAGCGGCGGGCCCCGGCAATGCGTGCGGTCGCCCGTGCCTGTTCGACGCGCGCCAGCGCCGCCGACAGGTCCAGATTCTGCGCCAGCACGCGCTGGATGATGTCACTCAACGCGGGATCGCCGAAGCCGTCCCACCAATGGTCCAGCGCAGGCATCGGCGCTTGCGCGGAACGCTGTTGCAGCAAGGCGGCGTTGCGCAGCGGAGTGTCCTGGTATGTGGGGCGATGGTAGTCCGGGCCGGTTGTGCAGGCGCTCAATGCCAGCGCTGCGGCCAGTGCGCCGAGTACCGGCAGGTGGCCGGCGCCCGAGGGGAATATGGAGTTCATGCTTCTGGCCTTTTCATCTGTTTCCGATGCCGGAGACGGCAGCGGGAGAAGTGGTCGATCAGGTTTTCGATAGTTACTTGCAAAATGATAGCTTGAAGTTTAAACTCACTATCGTTTTGAAAGCAACTGCTATTTGAGGCCTGTCGCGGCAATGGAAAGGATGACGAGGCAGGCCGCATTCACATCCAACAGCCATCGAGGCCACCATGACCACCCAGAGCACCATCGGCGCCACTGCGCAACCCGCCGGAACGATCCCGGCGTCCAGGAAGAAATCCACCCTGCTGACATACGCGATCCTGGCCATCGCCGTTGCGGCGGCTGTTGCCTGGCTGGCGCATTGGCTGGCGGTGGGGCGCTACATCGAAAGCACCGATGACGCTTACGTCGGCGGCGACATCACCGTGATCGCACCCAAGGTGGCCGGCAATATCGAAACCGTGCTGGTCAAGGACAACCAGGCCGTGCATGCCGGCGAGCTGCTGGTGAAACTGGATGACCGCGATTACCGGGCCGCGCTGGCCAAGGCCAACGCCGCGGTAGCGGCGCAGGATGCGGCGCTGGCCAATCTCGACGCGGAGCGCCGCCTGCAGGAATCGGTCATCGACCAGGGCCGTGCGGGTGTCGCTGCTGCCGGGGCCGAGACGTCGCGCGCCCGCGACGATCAGACTCGCTACCAGAACCTGTCGGCCAAGGCGGCGGTGTCGCTGCAGGCAGCGCAGAAGGCCGATGCCGACTACAAGCAGGCGCAGGCCAACGGCCAGAAAGCACAGGCAACATTGAACGCCGCGCAGCGCCAGCTGGATGTGATCGCCACGCAGAAGCAGCGGGTGCAGGCGGCGTTGCAACAGGCCCAGGCGGAGAAGAGCCTGGCCGAGCTGAACCTGGCCTATACCGAATTGCGCGCGCCGGTCGATGGTGTGGTCGGCAACCGCCGCGCGCGCGTTGGCGCTTATGCCACCATCGGCGCGCAGTTGCTGTCGGTGGTGCCGGCGCAGGGCCTGTGGATCGATGCCAATTTCAAGGAAAGCCAGATCGCCCACATGAAGCAAGGGCAGGCCGTGACCATTAAGGCCGACGTGCTGCCGGGCGAATCTTTCAGCGGCCACGTGCTGAGCCTGGCGCCGGCCACCGGCGCGCAGTTCAGCGTACTGCCGGCGGAGAATGCCACCGGCAACTTCACCAAGATCGTCCAGCGCGTGCCGGTGCGCATCGCACTGGACGGCGAGGGCGCGCGTCTGGGCAAGCTGCGCCCAGGCTTGTCGGTGACCGCCGAAGTCGACCAGCGCGCCGGCCGGAGCTGACATGACGTCCGCCACCGCAGCCGTCCCCAGGCCGGTTCTGGTCCTCGTCCCGGCCATGGGGCTCACGCTCACTACCCGCCAGCGCGTGTTTGCCTTCGCCACCATGTGCGTGGGCATGTTCATCGCGCTGCTGGATATCCAGATCGTGTCGGCCTCGCTGGCCGACATCGGCGGCGGCCTCTCGGCGGGCGCCGACGAAACCGCCTGGGTGCAGACCAGTTACCTGATCGCCGAGATCATCGTCATCCCGCTGTCGGGCTGGCTCTCGCGCGTGATGTCCACGCGCTGGCTGTTCTCGGCATCGGCGGTGGGCTTCACCATCGCCAGCCTGCTGTGCGGCCTGGCCTGGGACATCAACAGCATGATCGCCTTCCGCGCGCTGCAGGGTTTCCTCGGCGGTTCGATGATCCCGATGGTGTTCACCTCGGCCTTCTTCTATTTCCAGGGCAACCAGCGCGTGCTGGCCGCCGCCACCGTCGGCGCGCTAGCCTCGCTGGCGCCCACGCTGGGGCCCACCATCGGCGGCTGGATCACCAGCAACTATTCCTGGCACTGGCTGTTCTTCATCAACCTGGTGCCGGGCATCTTCGTTGCCGTGGTGGTGCCGATGATGGTGAAAATCGACAAGCCAGACCTGTCGTTGCTGCGCGGCGCCGACTATCCCGGCATGGCGCTGCTGGCGGTGGCGCTCGGCTGCCTGGAGTACACGCTGGAAGAAGGGCCGCGCTATGGCTGGATGGGCGATGACTTGATCCGCACCACCGCCTGGGTGGCGGCGATCGCCGGCATTGCCTTCGTCTGGCGCAGCCTCACCTACGCCCACCCGGTGGTCGACCTGCGTGCGCTCAAGCAGCGCAACTTCGCGCTGGGCTGCTTTTTCTCCTTCGTCACCGGCATCGGCCTGTTCGCCACCATCTACCTGACACCGGTATTCCTGGCGCGCGTGCGCGGCTTCTCGGCGCTCGACATCGGGCTGGCGATCTTCTCCACCGGCCTGTTCCAGATCCTCGCCATCCCGTTCTACACCATGGTGGCGCGCAGGGTCGACTTGCGCTGGCTGATGATGTTCGGGCTGGCCTGCTTCACGCTGTCGATGTGGGACTTCACGCCCATCACGCACGACTGGGGCTGGCGCGAGCTGCTGCTGCCGCAGGCGCTGCGCGGCTTCTCGCAGCAGTTCGCCGTTGCTCCGGTAGTGACGCTGACCCTGGGCTCGCTGGCGCCGGAACGCCTGAAGCTGGCCTCCGGGTTGTTCAACCTGATGCGCAACCTGGGCGGCGCAATCGGCATCGCGGTATGCGGCACCATCTTGAACGACCGCACCAACCTGCATTTCCTGCGGCTGGCCGAACACCTCAACGCCGGTAACGAGGCGATGGCCGACATGCTGCGCGGCGGCGCGCACAACCTGCTGGCCGCGGGTGTGGAAGCCGGCGCGAACGAGGCTGGCGCACTGCGCAACCTGGCGCGCCTGGCCATGCGCGAGGCACAGACCCAGGCCTGTGCCGACGCCTTCTTCGTCATCATGCTATGCCTGCTGGTAGCCACGCTGATGGTGCCGCTGATGAGCAAGGTGGAACCGCCCAAGGCGCCGCCGCCGGATGCGCACTGACTGGCGGTCCGGAAAGAAAAACGGGATGGCCGGGACCACCCCGTTTTCATTGCACCGGCAGGTTCTTACACATAGCCGCCATTGGCGCGCAGCACCTGCGAGTTGACCCAGGCGCCATCCGGCCCGGCCAGGAAGGACACCACGCGCGCGATGTCATCCGGTTCGCCCAGGCGTTCCAGCGGCGCCAGCTTGCGCAGGTGTTCGACCTGCGCCTCGGTTTTGCCGTTGAAGAACAGTTCGGTGGCTACCGGCCCGGGCGCCACGGCATTGACCGTGACCCGGCGTCCGCGCAGCTCGGCCGCGGTGATGCGCACCAGCGCCTCGACCCCGGCCTTGGAGGCGACATAGGGGCCATAGGTCGGAAAGGCCATGCCCAGCACCGAGGTCGACAATGCAATGATGCGGCCGCCGTCCTCCACATTGGCGGCGGCCTGGGCCAGCACGTTGAAGCTGCCGCGCAGGTTGACCGCGATGGTCTTGTCGAAGGCTTCCAGCGACTGCGTCGCCACCGGCGCGTTGATCATCACGCCGGCGCTGTTGACCACTACATCGATGCGGCCGAAGGCTTTCCTGGCTTCGGCGAACAGGCGCGCCATGTCGTCGGCATCGGCCACATTGCCGCGGATCGCCTCTGCGGCCCCGCCGGCCTGGCGGATGTGCGCCACCACTTCTTCCGCTTCGGTGTGATTGCTGGCGTAATTGACAATAATGGCAAAGCCGTCCTCGGCCAGGCGTTGCGCGATGGCGCGGCCGATGCCGCGCGAGGCGCCTGTCACGATGGCGGTTTTTGGGATATCGTTCATGCTGGTTTCCTTTGGTCTTGTGGGTTGGCCCGCTGTTGATGAGTTGGGCGACAGGGAAATTATGGAAGACGGAAAGCCATGGCGGAAGACGGCGCCGCCCCACAACACTATTCAACCAAGCACAACAATCACATGGACAGACTGGAGTCGTACCGGCTATTCACGCTGATCGTGAACCTGGGCAATTTCACCAAGGCGGCCGGCGTCATGGGCATCCCGCGCGCATCCGCCACGCATCTGATGCAGGCATTGGAAGAGCGGCTCGGCACTCGGCTTCTGGAACGCACCACGCGCAATGTGCAGCCCACTCCCGACGGCCGCAAGTTCTACGAGCGCTGCTGCCGCATCCTGGCCGAAGTGGAAGATGCGGAGGCATCGATGGACAGCCGCGCCGCCGCGCTGGCCGGTTCGCTGCGCATCGGCCTGCATGGCACGCATGCGCGGCTGGTGATCCTGCCGCGGCTGGCCGAGTTCCACGCCCGCCATCCCAACATCGAGGTCAACATCAGCGCCGGCGACCGCCTGGTCGATCTGGTCGGCGAGGGCATCGACTGCGTGGTGCGCATCGGCGTGCCGCGCGACTCCTCGCTGGTGGCGCGTCCGCTGGCGGTGGTCAGCGACATCGTGTGCGCCAGCCCGGCTTACCTGGCGCGCTATGGCACGCCCAAGCGGCTGGAAGACTTGCCGCACCATCTGGCGGTCGGTTTCTTCTCGGCCAACCACAACATCCAGTATCCCTTCGTCTTCGTCGAGGAAGGCCGCACGCATGAGATCAAGGTGCCGTCGTGGGTCGCGGTGGACACGGCCGAATGCTATCTGCAGAGTGCCTTGCAGGGGTTCGGCCTGATCCAGGTGCCGCGCTTTGGCATGGTGCGGTATCTGGAAAGCGGCGAACTGGTGCAGGTGCTGCAGCAATTCACGGCGCCGCGGGTGCCGGTACTGGCGCTATATCCGCAGCACAGCCAGCAGCCGCCGCGCGTGCGGCTGTTCATCGAGTGGCTGGTGGAAATCTACAAGGATTATTTTGGCGCCCAGGGCGCCGCGTGATGATGCAAAGACACCTGATGGCGGGGACATCCGCCTTTCTTCTTTTCTTCGTATTGCCATTGCAACAGGCCTGTGCCGCTGGCGACCCGGTGGCTGGCCGCGCCGCCTTCGCCAAGTGCGCCAGTTGCCACCAGGTCGGGCCATCCGCGCGCGGCGGCTTCGGGCCGCAGTTGTACCAGGTGATCGGACGCCGCGCCGGCGCCACCACCGACTACAAATATTCGCCGGCAATGGCGAAAGCCGGTTTCGTCTGGACCGAGGACAAGCTGCGCGCGTTCATGAAGGCGCCCGGCGATGTGGTGCCGGGCAACAAGATGCGCTTCTGGGGCATCGGCAGCGACCGCCAGATCGACGACATCCTGGCTTACCTGCGCAGCGTCAAATAGGCGGAGAGCGTCAGCTTGCGCGCACGCGGCCGGATGCATCAGCCAAACGGCGCCAACCCCATGCGCCGGCGCGCCAGGTGGATGGAGCCGTTGCGTACCGCCCAGCGCACCGGCAGGGCGGCCACCGCCACCGAGCGGGTCAGCAGGGCGCTGCGCGCAGGCGAGCGTTGGGGCACACCCAGCATCTGCTGCGCCCAGTCCGGCAGCAGGTCGACGCCGGCGCGCATGATCAGCCGCATCCACGGCAGAGCCAGCGCATTGGGCGCCGGCGCGTTCAATACCAGTTCCAGCGTCTTGCGGGTGCGGTCGTCGCAACGCAGTTGCGGGCGCATTGTTTCGATGCAGGCGTCGATTGCCGCGCGTGAATGCGGCACATCCTGCGCGCCCAATGCCTCGGCCACGCGTGCAATCTCATCGAAGTAGCGCTCCTGTTCGGCGAGCGGGAAATCCGGGTTGCGGTAGCGCAGGTAGGCACGCAAAAAACAACTGACCTCAGCCGTGTGCACCCAGCTCAACAATGCCGGGTCGTTGGCGGAATACGGCGTGCCGTCGGGCCCGGTTCCGGTGACTTGCAGGTGGATCTGCCTGACGCGCGCAATCAGCCGTTCGGCATCGGCGCGGCTGCCGAAGGTGGTGCCGGCGATGAACTGGGCGGTGCGGCGCAGGCGGCCCAGCATGTCGTCCTGGAAATTGGAGTGGTCCCAGACGCCGGCCAGCGGCAGCGGGTGTAGCATCTGCAGCAGCAGCGCCGCCACGCCGCCGATCATCATGGAGGTGGCGTCGCTGTGCACCTGCCAGGCGGCCGAGCCGGGGCCGAACAGGCCGGGGTCGCCGGGCGGGTTGAGGAAATCGGCGCTGCCGGGCGGACGGCTGATGGCCAGCACGCTGGCTTCGATGCGCTTGCGCAGGAATTCCATGCTGTGAGAATTTGGGGTTGGTTGCGGGCAGGAGCAGCAGGCAGTTTGCCATAGCCTGCCTGCACCTGCCCGCATTTGCCAGACACAGCCGCCGTGGGCGTGCCTAACTGACATTTCTGTCAGAAAAAATTCCTGCCCGCCGGCCGGCACGCCTTGTTGTGCGCCGCTACAATAGCCGACGCTGAAGGCTGCTCACGAACAAGAATAGGTAGTGCACAGGCGAAAGCCAGTGGAAGGGGAAGCGGCCCCGGCAAGGCATCAGGACTTGGAATCAGGGAGCGGGGCCGCACAGGGGATACGCGCGGCCGCGCATGACAAAAAGCAGGCAAAAGAGGGCGTCTACGAAACGCCGCGACGCATCCGGCGATAGCCGGAAACAATCGACGCGCGCTCGCCCACACCTATTGATGAAATGAGTTCCACCCCATGAACATGGTTGCGCTGGCCTTGCGCCGCCCGTACACCTTCATCGTGATGGCGATGCTGATCGTCCTCGCCACGCCGTTGACCTTGCTCAACATGGCGACCGACATCTTCCCGGAAATCAATATCCCGGTGGTCAGCATCATCTGGAACTACAACGGCCTGTCGGCCCAGGAAATGGGCCTGCGCATCGCCGCCCAGAACGAGCGCGGGCTGACCACGGTGGTGAGCGACATCGAACACATCGAGTCGCAATCGCTGGCCGGCGTATCGGTGATCAAGGTGTTTTTCCAGCCCAAGGCCAACATCCAGCAGGCGATCTCGCAGGTGGTGGCCTCGGTGCAATCGCAATTGCGCCAGATGCCGCCTGGCATCACGCCGCCGCTGGTGATCAAGTATTCGGCCTCCAGTATCCCGGTGATGCAGCTGGCGCTGTCTTCGCCCACGCTGCCCGAGCAGGCGGTGTTCGACGCCGCCGTGCAGACGCTGCGCCCGCAACTGATCACCATCCCCGGCGTGGCCGTGCCCTATCCCTACGGCGGCAAGAGCCGCCTGATCTCGGTCGACCTCGACACCCAGGCCATGCAGGCGCGGGGGCTGGCGCCGATTGACGTGGTCAACGCGATCAACACGCAAAACCTGATCCTGCCGTCCGGCACCGCCAAGTTCGGCGCTACCGAATACACGGTCAAGATGAACGGCTCGCCCGAGGCGGTGGCCGGCCTGAACGAGCTGCCGGTGCGCACCGCCAACGGCGCCACCATCTACCTGAAAGACGTGGCCAACGTGCGCGACGGCTTCTCGCCGCAGACCAACGTGGTGCGCCAGGACGGCGCGCGCGGCGTGCTGCTGTCGATCCTCAAGAACGGCGGCGCCTCCACGCTGGATATCGTCGCCAACCTGCGCAAGATGCTGCCCGTCGCCGCGCAGACCATGCCGGAAGACGTCAAGATCACGCCGCTGTTCGACCAGTCGGTGTTCGTGAAAGCAGCCGTGGCGGGCGTGATCAGCGAAGCGCTGATCGCCGCCGGCCTGACCGCGGCGATGGTGCTGCTGTTCCTGGGCAACTGGCGCAGCACGCTGATCATCGGCCTGACCATCCCGCTGTCCATCATGGCCGCCATCCTGGCGCTGGCGGCACTGGGCGAGACGCTCAACCTGATGACGCTGGGCGGCCTGGCGCTCTCGGTCGGTATCCTGGTGGACCAGGCCATTGTCACCATCGAGAACATCGAACGCCACATGCACCTGGGCAAGCCGCTGCATGACTCCATCATCGTCGGCGCCGGCGAGATCGGCGTGCCGGCCTTCGTTTCCACGCTGTGCATCTGCATCGTGTTCGTGCCGATGTTCTTCCTCTCCGGCGTGGCGCGCTTCCTGTTCGTGCCGCTGGCCGAAGCGGTGGTGTTCGCGATGGTGGCCTCCTACATCCTCTCCCGCACGCTGGTGCCGACGCTGGTGATGCTGCTCATGGGCAGCCACGGCCAGGTCGACAGCGCCAAGAAGAGCCTGCTGCAACGCGTCTACCTCGCCTTCGACAACCGCTTCGAGCGCGTGCGGCGCGGCTACACGCTGGTGCTGTCTTCACTGCTGTCGCACCGGCGCCGTTTCGCGCTGGGCTTCCTCGGTTTCTGCATGCTGTCCTGCTTGTTGTATCCCTTCCTCGGCCGCGACTTTTTCCCCAGCGTCGATGCCGGCCAGTTGCGGCTGCACATGCGCGCACCCACCGGCACCCGTATCGAAGAAACCGCGCGCCTGGCCGACCAGGTCGAACGCGTGATCCGCGAGCTGATCCCCGAGAACGAGCTGGAAACCATCCTTGACAACCTCGGCGTGCCCAACTCCGGCATCAACCTTTCCTATAGCAATGCCGGCACCATCGGCACGCTGGACGGCGAAATGCTGATGGCGCTGAAGGAAGGCCACCGCCCCAGCGAAGAGCTGATGGCGCTGCTGCGCGCCGAGCTGCCCAAGCGTTTCCCGGGCGTGGAGTTCTTCTTCCAGCCGGCCGACATCGTTACCCAGATCCTCAACTTCGGTTTGCCCGCCGCCATCGACGTGCAGTTCACCGGGCCCAACATGGAGAGGAATGCCGAACTGGCAGCCGACCTGACCAAGAAGATCCGGCAGATCCCCGGCGCCGTCGACGCCCACGTGCATCAGCGCCTGGACGGCCCGGCGCTGGACCTGCGCATCGACCGCACGCGCTTGCAGCAGTTCGGCCTGTCGGCATCCAATGTCGGCCAGAACCTGCTGATCGCGCTGTCAGGCAGTTCGCAGACGCAGCCGGCCTTCTGGCTCAACCCCAACAACGGCGTGGTCTACAACATCGCGGTGCAGTCGCCGCAATACACGGTCGATTCGCTCGACGCGCTGCTCAACATCCCGGTCGGCGCCGGCGCCAACGCGGCAGCCAATGCCGCCCTGCCCAACGCCAATACGCAATTGCTGGGCAACCTGGTCGACGTGCGCGCCGGACGCCAGATGGCGATCGCCTCGCGCTACAACATCTCGCCGGCCATCGATGTCTTCGTCAGCGTGCAGGGCACCGACCTGGCCAACGTGGCAGGCAAGGTCAGCCAACTGGTGGAGGAACTCAAGCCCAAGCTGCCGCGCGGCAGCCAGGTGGTGATCCGCGGCCAGGTGGAAACCATGAAGTCGTCCTTCATCGGCCTGGGCGTCGGGCTGGCGATGGCCATCGTGCTGGTCTACCTGCTGGTGGTGGTCAACTTCCAGTCGTGGATCGACGCCGCCATCATCATCGCGGCCTTGCCGGCGGCGCTGGCGGGTATTGCCTGGATGCTGTTCATTACCGGCACCACATTGTCGGTGCCGGCGCTGACCGGGGCCATCATGACCATGGGGGTGGCCACCGCCAACAGTATCCTGATCGTGGCCTTCGCGCGCCAGCGCAGGGAAGAGGGCGCCACGCCGCTGGCCGCCGCGCTGGAGTCCGGCGCTACCCGTATCCGTCCGGTGCTGATGACGGCGCTGGCAATGATCATCGGCATGATCCCCATGGCGCTGGGCCTGGGCGAGGGCGCCGAGCAGAATGCGCCGCTGGGGCGCGCGGTGATCGGCGGCCTGCTGTTCGCCACCGTATCGACGCTGTTTTTCGTGCCGGTGGTATTCGCCGGCGTGCATCAGAGATTGGCCCGCCGGGCGGAGCGGCGCGGAGCGCCTATTCCGCCGGCCGGGCACGTACAGGAGAATTGAGTCATGTCGCAAGAACGCCATTCCGAACTGGGCATCCATGCCTTGCCTGATGAGGGCGAGCTGTTGAAGCGCCAGCAGATGACCAGGCGCGCCAAGCTGGTGCTGCTGGTCGTGCTGATTCTCTTGGCCGTGGGCGCCGCACGCACCATCATCAGCCGCGTGGTCAATGCGCGCGAACTGCAAGCCGGCACCGCCGAGCGCGCCAAGATATTCGTGCGCGTCACCGAAGCCAGGAGCAGCGCCGAAGGCCAGACCCTGGCGCTGCCGGGCACGCTGCAGGGCTTCGTGCAGTCGCCCATTGCCGCACGTTCCTCCGGCTACCTCAAGCGCTGGTACAAAGATATCGGCAGCGAGGTGAAAAAGGGCGATCTGCTGGCCGAGCTGGATACGCCGGAAATCGACCAGCAGCTGTCGCAAGCCGTGGCCGCCCGCCAGCAGGCTGTGTCCAGCATGGAGCTGGCCAAGAGCTCGATGGCGCGCTGGGAAGCCCTGCGCAAGAAGGACGCGGTCTCGCAACAGGAACTGGACGAACGCCGCAGCGCCTACGCGCAAGCCAACTCCAACCTGGCCGCTGCCGAGGCCAACGTCGAACGTTTGCGCCAGGTGGAAGGCTTCAAGCGCATCGTCGCGCCATTTTCCGGCATCATCACGCGCCGCAACGTCGATGTGGGCGACCTGATCGACCCGGGCGCCGGCCGCTCGCTGTTCGTGCTGTCGCAGACCGACCCGCTGCGGGTGTATGTGAACGTGCCGCAGTCTTACGCCAACCTGGTCAAGCCGGGCCAGAAGGTGATCGTCACCCAGTCCGAGCTGCGCGGCCGCAAGTTTGAAGGCAAGGTCGCACGCACTGCCGGCTCCATCGATCCGTCCACCCGTGCGATGCAGATCGAGGTCAGCCTGCCCAACGCCGACAACGCCTTGCTGCCCGGGGCCTTCGTCCAGGTTTCGCTGCCGTTGAAACCCAGCGGCACGCTGCTGGTGTCGGCAGATACCCTGATGTTCCGGCGCGATGGCGCAATGGTGGCCGTGGTGGATGCGCAGAACAAGGTGCACCTGAAGAAGGTGCAGGTCGGGCGCAATTTCGGTTTGACGGTCGAGGTGCTCGACGGCCTGGACGGCAATGAAAAGCTGATCCTCAATCCTTCCGATTCGCTGGCCGAAGGCGACCAGGTTGAACCGACCCTGGACAAGAAGGACGGCGGCAAGAAAGAGGCCGCTGCCGACGACGACAAGAAGAAGGCCGCATCGTGACCACCCACCGCACGCTGATCGCCCTGGCCTGCGCGCTGGCGCTGGCCGGCTGCGCCGTTGGGCCGGACTACAAGAAACCGCAAGTCGACATGCCTGCCGCCTGGGCGCCGGAAGCGCCGTGGCGCCCGATGCAGCCGCAGGACGCCGCCGCGCGCGGCGCATGGTGGGAGCGCTTCGGCGACGCCCAGCTGAACGCGCTGCAGGAGAAGGCGCTGGACGGCAACCAGACCCTGGCGATCGCTGCAGCACGCCTGTCGCAGGCGCGCGCGCAACTGAATGTGGCGTCGTCCGGGCAGTATCCGCAGGTCGGCATCAATGCGCGCGCGGCGCGCCAGCGCATTTCCGCCAACCGCCCGCTGACCAACTACAACTCGCCCAACTATGCGACGGTGCAGAACGACTTCGCGCTGGGATTGAACGTCAGCTATGAACTCGACCTGTTCGGTCGCGTGCAGCGTTCGGTGGAAGGCGCGGCGGCATCGGCACAGCAGTCGGCAGCCGACTTCGAAAACACCCGCCTGCTGCTCACGGCCGAACTGGCCAGCAATTATTTCAACCTGCGCGAACTGGACATCGAACTGGATGTGGTGGTGCGCGCCATTGCGCTGCAGCGCCGCGCACTGGAACTGGCGACTTCGCGGCACGATCTTGGCGCCACCTCGGGCCTCGATGTTGCACAACAGCAGGCGCTGCTCGACAGCACGCTGACCCAGGTCGACGTGCTCGGCAAGCAGCGCGCGCAGTACGAGCACGCCATCGCCACGCTGACCGGCACCCCGGCGCCCGCTTTCTCGATCGCGCCATCGACTGCGGCGATCGCTTTCCCTGAGATTCCGGTCGGCGTACCGTCCGACGTGCTGGAGCGCCGTCCCGATATCGCCTCCGCCGAACGCGCCATGGCCGCTGCCAACGCGCAGATCGGCGTGGCCAGCGCAGCGTTTTATCCGAGTTTCATGCTGCAGCCTGCATATGGGGTCGACAGCCGCAACTGGGGTGCGCTGTTCAACGCGCCCAGCGTATTGTGGTCGCTCGGCGTGTCGGCCACGCAAAGCCTGTTCGATGCCGGCCGCCTGCGTGCCGGGGTGGATTTCACCAAGGCCGGATACGAAGCCACGGTCGCTGCCTACCGCCGCACCGTATTGACCGCGATGCAGGAAGTGGAAGACGGCATCACCGGCATCGCCTCGCTGGACCGCGCCTACAACCAGTCGCAGGCAGCCATCGCCAGCGCACGCCGGGTGCTGGACCTGGCCAACAGCCGTTACGACGGTGGCGTCACGCCTTATCTGGATGTCATCACCGCGCAGCAGGCATTGTTGAACAGCGAACGGCAGGCGGCGCAGTTGATGGGGCAGCGGCTGCTGACCTCGGTCTTCCTGTTCAAGGCGCTGGGCGGCGACTGGCATGAACGGCGAGAGGGGCAGCCCGTGCCGCAAGCCCAGGCTGCGGCCGCGGTTGCCAGCGAATAATCTTGCCTCAATGATAAGGTGCTGTTAGCACGGCTGACACCTTGCTGACGGTGCCTTGTCATTCGACGGGAAACCATCCGTTCAAGGGCGTAATTGCTGGCTAAACCCATCTGTGCTTGCCGATATGGCACAGCGTACCCCTGCATAGAATGGCAGATGCAATCTTTGTATCAATCGCCAATTCGAGGGTGCCATGAGCTGGTTCTACAATCTGAAAATCGCCAGGAAACTGATTCTTTCCTTTGCCGCCGTGATCGTATTCACGGTGATTCTTGGGGGCGTTGCCATCTTCCAACTGGGCGCCGTGAATCAGGCTTCCACCAATATTGCGCGCAATTGGCTGCCAAGCATTAAGGCTGCGCAGACTATCCAGGCATCCTTGCCGCGGATGCGTATCTCCGAATTGCAGATGCTGACCGCCAACAAGGACGGTGACCGCGACGATGCCGACAAGGCCATCAAAGCACGCCTGGACACCCTCGCCAAGCAGCGCGCCACCTACGAAAGCCTGATCTCCGAGCCGGAAGAGAAAAACATCTACGGCCAATTCTCCAAGACCTTCGCGGCCTATATCGAGATCGATAAGCAGCTCAAGGCGCTGGCAACGGATGGCAAGGAAGAAGAGGCGCGGGCTTTGTTCAAGGGCGAGTCGAACAAGCTGTTCCGCACGATGAACGAGCAATTGGACGGCATCATCAAGGTCAACGATGCTGGCAGCGCGAATTCGGACCGTGCGGCCGACGACATGTACCAGGCAGCCAAGCTGTGGATCGGCGGCCTGCTGGCGGCGATCGTGGTGATCGCCTTCGGCCTGGCCATCAGCGTCGCGCGTATCGTGTCGCGGCCGTTGAACGACGCGGTCGAAGTCGCGCAGCGTGTGGCCCAGGGTGACCTGACGGTGGACATCCACGCCACCAGCACCGACGAAACCGGCCAGCTGATGCATTCGCTCAAGGCCATGAACGACAGCCTGCAAAAGATCGTCGGCGAAGTGCGTGCCGGCACCGACACCATTTCCAATGCTTCGCAGGAAATCGCCACCGGCAACCTCGACCTGTCCTCGCGTACCGAGCAGCAGGCCGGGTCGCTGGAAGAGACTGCCTCGGCCATGGAAGAACTGACCTCCACCGTCAAGCAGAACGCCGACAATGCGCGCCAGGCCAACCAGCTGGCGGTGTCCGCTTCCGAGATCGCCAGCCAGGGCGGCAGCGTGGTGGGCCAGGTGGTGGAGACCATGGGCTCGATCAACGAGTCGTCCAAGAAGATCGTGGACATCATCAGCGTGATCGACGGCATTGCCTTCCAGACCAACATCCTCGCACTGAATGCGGCAGTGGAAGCGGCGCGCGCCGGCGAACAGGGCCGCGGCTTCGCCGTGGTGGCATCCGAAGTGCGTTCGCTGGCGCAACGTTCGGCTGCGGCCGCCAAGGAGATCAAGCAACTGATCGACGACTCGGTAGGCAAGGTCGATGCCGGCAGTGCGCTGGTCGAACAGGCCGGCAACACCATGAGCGAGATCGTCAACAGCGTGCGGCGTGTGACCGATGTGGTCAGCGAAATCACTGCGGCCACGCATGAACAAAGCACCGGTATCGAAGAGATCAACCGCGCCATCACGCAGATGGACGAGGTCACGCAGCAAAACGCCGCACTGGTCGAAGAAGCCGCCGCCGCCGCGCAGTCGCTGCAAGACCAGGCAGGCCGCCTGCAACAGGTGGTCGGCGTGTTCAAGCTCAGGCGCTGAGCGCGCCATCGCTTAACCAGTGGCAAAAGCCCGCGCCTTCGATGGCGCGGGCTTTTTTTTTGCGCCAGTCTGGTGACTACTCTGGCAGTTCGAAGCTGTAGCCGACCCCATACACCGCCTGAATCGCGTTGTGGCCAGGGAAGAACGGCTCCAGCTTGCGCCGCAGGTTCTTGATATGGGTGTCGATGGCGCGGTCGGTGACCGAGCGGTATTCATCGTGCAGGTGGTTGAGCAGCTGTTCGCGCGAGAACACTTGCCCCGGCGCGCTGGCGAAGGTCTTGAGCAGGCGGAATTCCAATGGAGTGAGAGCCAGCACTTCGCCGCGTATGCTGGCCTGGAGGCGGGCTTCGTCGATGGCCAGCGGTGAGGCTGCCGGCGCATCGTTTGCCACGCGCTGCAGATGGCCGTTGCGGCGGAGCATGGATTTGACGCGCGCCACGATCTCGCGCGGGCTGAACGGGGTCTTGCAGATGTAATCGTCGGCGCCCAGCTCCAGGCCGCGCAGGCGGTCGTTTTCTTCCACGCGCGCGGTCAGCATCAGTACCGGCACATCGGTAAAGCTGCGCAGCTCGCTGCAAATGTCCCAGCCGCTGCGTCCGGGCAGCATGATGTCCAGCAGCACCAGGTCGGGCAATCTGGCGCGCACCGCCGGTACTGCGTCGTCGCCGTGGGCCACGTGGCGCGAACTGTAACCGGCGGCGGCCAGGTATTTTTGCAGCAGCTCGGCCAGCTTGGGCTCGTCTTCGATGATCAGGATCTCGGCGCTGGCAGGCGCTTCGAACTGGAAACTGTCGCTCATGCCGTTTCCCCCGGCGCCGGGAAGCCCGCGGGCAGCAATATGGTCACGCGCAGGCCGCCCAGCGGTGAGGCTGCGGCGTTGATCGTGCCTTGATGCGCTTCGACGATGCGGCGGCAGATCGCCAGGCCCAGGCCGGCGCCGCCGCTGGCGCGGTTGCGCGAAGCCTCGATCCGGAAGAAGCGCTCGAACAGGCGTGCCAGCGCGGGTGTCTCCACGCCCGGCGCGCTGTCGTCCAGGATCAATTGCCATTGATGCTGTTGCAGGCGGCAGTGCAGCTCCAGCTTGCCGCCCCGGTCGGTGTAGCGCAGGCTGTTTTCGAACAGGTTGTTCAATAGCTGCTGCAGGCGCGCGCCGTCGGCGTGCAGCGGTATCGATTCAGGCAGGTGCAGGACGATATCGAGCCCGCGTTTGCGGAAGCTCTCTTCATAGATGCGCACGGTGTCGCGCAGCAGCGGCGCCAGGTCGATGTCGGCTTTGCGGTAGGCGAGTGCGCCGGCGTCCGCCAGCGACAGGTCGTAGAGGTCGCCCACCAGTTTGTTGAGATGGTCGACTTCGCTCTTGAGCGAGCGCAGGGTCTGCTCATCGGGCTGCAGTACACCGTCTTCCAGCGCCTCCAATTGGCCGTTGAGGATGCCCAGCGGCGTGCGCAGTTCGTGCGAGACGTCGGCCATGAATTCGCGCCGCAGTTTCTCGTTGCGTTCCAGCGTCATGGCCAGTTGGTTGAAGTCCTGCGCCAGCCGGCCGACCTCATCGCCCGATTGGACTTCCACCCGGATCGCATAGTCGCCGCCGGCCAGCCGGTGCGTGGCGCGCGCCACGCGCGTCAGGGGCCGCAGCAGCACGCCGGAGATGCGTATCACCATGAAGGCCGCCAGCATGATGGCGACCACCGCGATGATGATCTGCGCCAGGAACTGGCTCTGCTGGAAGCGCAGGTCGACTGCGCCGATCACGTTTTCAAATGGCGTTTGCGCGATCCAGCCGACAATGGCGTCGTCTTGCATGAGGGGGCGCAGGCGCGCGTCGGGGCCGATGTTGGGATAGCCGATGACCAGCTTGCGGTTGGCGTCGAGCAGCGAAAACCGCAGCGTGGCGCCGGTCAAGTCGGAAGGCGTGAAGGTGGGGCCGGGGGCGGCGCCGTTGTGCTCGACGATGGCGGGCTTCATCATCTCGAACCAGGCGCGCGGATTGTTGCGGATGAAATCCCAGTTGCCGTTCTCGCGGTAGGCCTGCTCCACGCGCGGGATAAGGTCTTCCATGCGCTGCTGCGCCTGCTCGTTGAGATAGCCCAGGAAGTCGCGCGTGAAGATGTAATGCCCCGCGCCGTTGATCGCCACGATTAGCACCACGATCAGCGCCAGCATCGCGTAGAACAGTTTCAGGCGGATGTTGGCGCGGTAAAAGAAGCGGTCGGTCAGGTCCGCTATCGGATCGGGGATGAGCTTGGACACGGCTGGAAGTCGATGCTGTAAACGGATGTAAGGAGATGGCAAAGGGCATGCAACTGGTACCAGCTTAACAAGATAAGGCGCTTGGCGGGGACGATGTTGCAAATGAAGCTTTGCTCAATTTTCCCCCACATTTGGTTTTTATGATGCAAGGTCCGATAGCTCATTTCGCCCGGACCTTGCCAGAATTTCAAGCAAACGGACGGGCAGAAAGTCAACGACGATGCCCGACAAGAACACTTCATTCCGTTCCGTTTCCCTGCCCGGCTTGCCGGCGATGACCCGCCTGGCCGCAGCCCTGATGCTGGCCGCCGCGCTGGCCGCCTGCTCCAAGTCCGGCAGCCAGCCGCCCGCACAGGCCCAGGCCGAGATCGGCTACGTGGTGGTCAAGGCCCAGCGCCAGGCAGTCACCACCGAATTGCCGGGCCGTACCACCGCATACCTGGCGGCCGATATCCGCCCGCAGGTGGGCGGCATCATCCAGAAGCGCCTGTTCAAGGAGGGCGCGATGGTCAAGCAGGGCCAGCCGCTGTACCAGATCGACGCCGCCAGCTACCAGGCCGCCTATGACAGCGCCAAAGCCTCGCTGCTGAAGGCCGAAGCCACGCTGGCTTCCTCGAAACTGAAGGCCCAGCGCTATGCCGAACTCGACAAGATCGACGCCGTCGCCAAGCAGGACAACGACGACGCCCAAAGTACGCTGCGCCAGAACCAGGCCGACGTCGAAGTGCAGAAAGCGGCCGTGAAGACCGCCGCCATCAACCTCGAATACACGAAGATACTGTCGCCCATTTCCGGCCGCATCGAGAAGTCGAGCGTGACGCCGGGTGCGCTGGTGACGGCCAGCCAGACCACCGCGCTGACCACCGTGCAGCGGATCGACCCGATCTATGTGGATGTGACGC
Source organism: Herbaspirillum chlorophenolicum (assembly GCF_001189955.1). Lineage (GTDB taxonomy): Bacteria > Pseudomonadota > Gammaproteobacteria > Burkholderiales > Burkholderiaceae_D > Herbaspirillum > Herbaspirillum chlorophenolicum. The sequence goes on from NZ_LFLT01000008.1 coordinate 80,667, forward strand.
AATCGACGGTGGAGCTGCTGCGCTTGCGGCGTGAGCTGGCCAGCGGACAGATCAAGAAGAGCGGCGAGAATTCGGCGCCGGTCAAGATCTTGCTGGAAGACGGTTCCACTTATGACCGCCCGGGCAAGCTGGAATTCTCTGGCCTGTCGGTCGATACCGGCACCGGCATGATCACGCTGCGCGCGGTAGTGCCCAATCCGGACGGCATCCTGCTGCCGGGCGCCTATGTGCGTGCGGTACTGGAAGAAGGCGTGGACGAGCAGGCCCTGCTGGTGCCGCAAAAGGCCGTCACCCGCGACCAGACCGGTGTCGCGACCGCGCTGGTGATCGGCGAAGGCGGCAAGGTCGAACAGCGCCTGCTGACGGTGGCCCGCGCGGTGGGCAACAACTGGTGGGTGACCAAGGGCATCAAGCCCGGCGACAAGCTGATCGTCGACGGCCTGCAGAAGGTGCGCAACGGCGATGTGCCGCGCGCCATCGACATCACCGACACACTGCAGAAGGATCTTGCCAGGGAAGCCGCCGCCGCGGCTGCCGATCCGTCCCTCGGCGGCGACGCCGGCGCGAAGTAAGGGGAACACATGGCACGTTTCTTTATCGACCGGCCCATCTTCGCGTGGGTCATCGCCATCATCATCATGCTGGGCGGCCTGATGTCGATCCGCTCGCTGTCGCTGGAGCAGTATCCCGATATCGCCCCGCCCAAGGTCAACATCAAGGCAACCTACACCGGCGCTTCGGCCAAGACCCTGGAAGACTCGGTCACCCAGGTGATCGAGCAGCAGATGAAGGGTCTGGACAACCTGCAATACATGTCGGCCAGCTCCAGCTCGGCCGGCAGCGCCACCGTGGCGCTGACGTTCACCGCCGGCACCAATCCGGACGTGGCGCAGATGCAGGTGCAGAACAAGCTGCAGCAGGTCACCGCGCGCTTGCCGCAGGCGGTGCAGAACAACGGCGTGACGGTGACCAAGGCCTCCACCGATATCCTGATGGTGATGTCGCTGACCTCGGATGACCCGCGCATTACCGCCATCGACATCGGCGACTTCATCAGCAGCACGCTGACCGACCAGATCAGCCGCGTCGAAGGCGTGGGCGATGTCACCGCCTTCGGCACCAACTACGCCATGCGCATCTGGCTCGATCCGGCCAAGCTGCAGAAGTACGCGCTGATGCCCTCCGACATCACCAGCGCCCTGGAGGCGCAGAACACCGAAGTCTCGGCCGGCGAAATCGGCGCGCTGCCGGCCGTGCCCGGCCAGCAGATCAACGCCACCATCACCGCGCGCAGCAAGCTGACCACGGCCGATGAGTTCAAGCAGATCATCGTCAAGTCCTCCAGCGACGGTTCGGTGGTCAAGCTATCGGACGTGGCGCGCGTGGAACTGGGCGGCGAAAGCTACCAGGTCGCCTCGCAGCAGAACGGCAAGCCTTCCTCGGCGCTGGCGATCCAGCTGGCCACCGGCGCCAATGCGCTGGCCACGGCCGATGCGGTCAAGAAGAAGATGGCCGAACTCGAGCCCTACTTCCCGGCCTCGATGAAGCTCAAGACCAATATCGCCTATGACACTACCCCGTTCGTGCGGGTGTCGCTGGAAGAAGTGGTCAAGACCCTGATCGAAGCCATCGTGCTGGTGGTGCTGATCATGTACCTGTTCCTGCAGAACATCCGCGCCACCTTCATTCCGGCCATCACGGTGCCGGTGGTGCTGCTGGGCACGTTCGGCATCCTAGCCATGTTCGGCTACTCGATCAATACGCTCACCATGTTCGGCCTGGTGCTGGCCATCGGCTTGCTGGTGGATGACGCCATCGTGGTGGTGGAAAACGTCGAGCGCCTGATGACCGAGGAGAAGCTCAGCCCCAAGGAGGCCACGCGCAAGTCCATGCAGGAGATCACCGGTGCGCTGGTGGGTATCGCCATGGTGCTGTCGGCGGTGTTCATTCCGATGGCGTTCTTCGGCGGCTCGACCGGGGTGATCTATCGTCAGTTCTCGATCACCATCGTCTCGGCCATGGCGCTGTCGGTGATGGTGGCATTGACGCTGACCCCGGCGCTATGCGCCACGCTGCTCAAGCCGCATACCGGCAACCATGTGCAGCAGGGCCGTTTCTTCAACTGGTTCAACCGCACTTTCGACCGCAACGCGGGCCGCTACCGCGGCGGAGTGGGCGGCCTGCTGAAGCGCGGCAAGCGCGGCCTCCTGATGTATGGGCTGATCGTGGTGGCGATGGCGGTGATGTTCATGCGCCTGCCCACCTCCTTCCTGCCCGAGGAAGACCAGGGCGTGCTGATGGCGCAGATCCAGCTGCCGACCGGCGCTACCGCCGAGCAGACCACCGCGGTGGTGAAGACGGTGCAGGAATACTTCATGAACAAGCCGGAAGTGGTGGACTCGGTGCTGGCCATCGTCGGCGCGGGCATCGGCGGCAACAGCCAGAACGGCGCGCGCGCCTTCATCCGCTTGAAGGACTGGAGTGCACGTACCGGCGCCGGCCAGTCGGCTACCGAGCTGGTGCGCCGCGCCAATGCCGACCTGTCCAAGATCCGCGGCGCCCGCGTGTTCCTGATGAATCCGCCGGCAGTGCGCGGCCTGGGCCAGAGCTCCGGCTTCGACCTTGAGCTCAAGGATGTGGGCGGCGTCGGCCACGATGCGCTGGTGAAGGCGCGCGACCAGTTCCTGCTGCTGGCGCGCCAGAATCCGCGCCTGGCCAACGTGCGCACCACCGGCCTGGACGACACGCCGCAGCTGCGCGTGACTATCGACGACCGCAAGGCCGATGCGCTGTCGATCTCGACCGCCAACATCAACGACACCATGGCCACGGCCATGGGCGGCACCTATGTCAACGACTTCCTGTCCAACGGCCGCGTGAAGAAGGTCTACGTGCAGGGCGACGCCGCCTTCCGCATGCAGACCGAAGACCTGAACCGCTGGTATGTGCGCAATTCGGCCGACCAGATGGTGCCGTTCTCGGCCATCATGACCAGCAAGTGGTCTTTCGGCCCGTCGCTGCTGGAGCGCTATAACGGCGTGTCCTCGTTCGAGATCGTGGGCGAGCCGGCGGCCGGCGTGAGTTCGGGAGATGCCATGGCGGAAGTCCAGAACCTGGTGGCCAGGTTGCCCGCCGGCGTGGGCTTCGAATGGACCGGCGCCTCCTACCAGGAACGCTTGTCCGGCAACCAGGCGCCGATGCTGTATGCGATCTCGATCCTGTTCGTGTTCCTGTGCCTGGCCGCGCTGTATGAAAGCTGGTCGGTGCCGTTCGCGGTGATCCTGGCGGTGCCGCTGGGCATCATCGGCACGGTGCTGCTGACCGGTTTGTTCGGTATGACCAACGACGTCTACTTCCAGGTGGGCTTGCTGACCACGGTGGGCTTGTCGGCCAAGAACGCGATCCTGATCGTGGAATTCGCCAAGCAGCTGCACGAGTCCGGCAAGTCCTTGTGGGATGCCACGCTGGAAGCGGTGCAACTGCGGCTGCGCCCGATCCTGATGACCTCGCTGGCCTTCATGATGGGCGTGCTGCCGCTGGCCATCGCTTCCGGCGCCGGTTCGGCCAGCCGCCGTGCGATCGGCACGGGTGTCTTGGGCGGCATGGCATCGGCGACTATCCTCGGCCTCTTCTTCGTGCCGCTGTTCTACTTCGTGATCGGTTCCTGGCTGGACCGCAAGGGCAAGACCAAGGCCGATGGGGACCACGGCAACGACCAATTCATCCAGAAGGAGGGCGTGTGATGCAAGCGCGCACTGACAACAAGACGACTTTCCTGCCGCGTTCGGTGATGGCGCTGGCGTTGGCCACCGCGCTGGCCGGCTGCGCCAATCTGGCGCCGGACTATGTGCAGCCAGCTGCACCGGTACCCGCGAACTGGTCGCAACAGGTGGACGGCAAGCAAATCGTTGCCGCCGCCGGCGACAAGGCCGCAGCGAACAATGCCGATGCGGACAACATCGGCTGGCGCCAGTTCTTCCTCGATCCGCGTTTGCAGCAGGTGATCGCCATGTCGCTGGAGAATAACCGCGACCTGCGCGTGGCCGCACTCAATATCGAGAAGGCGCGTGCGCAGTACCGCATTACCGATGCGGACCGCTATCCGGCGATCTCCGCCACCGGCAGCGGCACCGCCAGCCGCACGCCGGCGCAGGTTTCTTCCAGCGGCCGCGCCACCGTATCGCACCAGCAGAGCGTGACGGCGGGAATCAGTTCGTATGAGCTGGACTTCTTCGGCCGCCTCAAGAACCTCTCGGATGCGGCGCTGGAAACTTACCAGTACCAGGTCGAGACCCGCCGCAGCACGCATATCAGCATGGTTGCAGAAGTGGCCACGGCCTGGCTGACGCTGGCCTCCGACCGCGAGTTGCTGAAGCTGGCGCAAGACACGCTGCAAAGCCAGTCGCGTACATATGAATTGAGCCGGCGCAGCCATGACATCGGCACCGTCTCCGGCGTCGACCTGGCCAGCCAGGAAGCGACCGTGGAGTCGGCGCGCGCCGATGTCGCGCAGTACACCGCGCAGGTGGCACAAGATATCAACGCGCTGCGCCTGCTGGTAGGCGCAGACCTGGATGAGGCGCTGCTTCCGCAAGGCTTGCCGCAGACCGCCAGCGTACTGTTGGCGATGCCGTCCGACTTGCCGTCCGAAGTACTGCTGCGCCGTCCCGATGTGCTGGCAGCGGAGCACACGCTGAAGTCGGCCAATGCCGACATCGGCGCCGCGCGCGCCGCCTTCTTCCCCAGCATCACGCTGACCGCCAACGGCGGTACGGCCAGCAGTACGCTGGGCGGGCTGTTCAAGCCGGGGAGTGCGTCGTGGAGTTTTGCGCCGTCGATCAACCTGCCTATCTTCAATGCCGGCAGCCTGCGCGCGAGCCTCGACTCGGCGAAGATCACCCGCGATATCGATGTGGCCAATTACGAGAAGGCGGTCCAGACCGCATTCCGTGAAGTGGCGGATGCGCTGGCGGTGCGCGCTACGCTGGACCAGCGCTTGCAGGCGCAATCCAGGGTGGCGGCAGCCAACGAGAAATCCTATCGCCTGTCGGAGGCGCGTTACCGCAATGGCATCGACAGTTACCTGACGACGCTGGTGTCGCAACGCTCGCTGTATAGCGCGCAACAGACGCTGATCTCGCTGCGGCTGACCGAGCAGAGCAATCGCATCACGCTGTACAAGGTGCTGGGCGGGGGATGGAATGAACAGAGCCAGCCGCCGCAGGCGGTTGTGGACGGCAAGAACGCGTCCTGATGGCTCCGCGATGAAAACACCCCGAAGGCTGGATTTTTTCCACCCTTCGGGGACGGTTTGCTGCGGTCTTGGCCTCGTCACATTTTTCGGCGATGATGGGTTTTTCCCATCCGGATTATTTTGCCGATGTCCCGTAACGTAGAAATCAAGGCCCGCCTATTGGGCATTCAAGACATCCTCCACAAGGTAGTGGGCATTGCCGACCAGGGGCCCATTGAAATTGCGCAGGACGATACCTTTTTTGGCTGCGATACGGGGCGATTGAAGCTCCGTCAGTTTTCCGCCGACAAGGGCGAATTGATTTTTTATCGCCGCACCAATCAGGCCGGCCCCAAGGAATCCTTTTTCGTCCGTTCTTCCACGGCCGAACCTGCGGCACTTCGCGAGGTACTGTCTTTCGCCTATGGCCAATCCGGCCGGGTCATCAAGCAGCGGACCCTGTTCCTTGCCGGGCGAACCCGCATCCATCTGGACCGGGTGCAAGGGCTGGGGGAATTCCTCGAACTTGAAGTAGTGTTATCGGAAGGCGACTCCATTGAGGACGGGATCCGCGAAGCGGAAGACATCATGCAAAAGCTGGGGATCGAACCTTCGCAGTTGATTGAATCGGCTTATGTGGATCTGCTCGGCATTGCGCCCGAGGGCAGTTGACCGAGAGGCCCGCTGTCCGCCGCTACCCGGCATCGGCCGGCCGTCAGGCCCCGTCGGGAATCTCCGGGTCCACCAGTTGCGCCAGCAACTGCAGCGATTCCTGCCATCCGGCATAACAGAACTCCAGCGGAATCATCGGCGGAATTCCTTCCTGTACAACGTTGAGCTCGCTGCCGGTCAGCACGGGCCGGATCGTTACCGTCACCTTCATTTCGCCCGGCAAGTTGGGATCGTCGAACTTGTCGGTGTAGACGATGCGCTCATTGGGCACCAGCTCGACATAGGTGCCGCCGAAGGAGTGCGAACTGCCGGTGCTGAAATTGGTGAACGACATCTTGTGCGAGCCGCCCACGCGCGCATCCATGTGGTGAACCTTGGCGGTGAAGCCATGCGGCGGCAGCCATTTCACCATGGCGTCGGGATCGAGGAAGGCGCGATAGACGCGTTCGGGTTTGGCGCGCAGGACGCGGTGCAGGCGGACGGTGTTGAGGGTGTTCATGGGTATTTCCTCCTTGGGAAAAACAACACGACTGATCAGCTCATGGTTGAGCTGATTCCATGGGGCGGTGACAAACCGCTTCCACATTATGCCCGTCCGGGTCCAGCGCGAACGCGCCGTAGTAATCAGGGTGAAAATGTGCCCGGATACCCGGCGCTCCATTGTCGCGCCCGCCTGCTTGCAGCGCGGCGGCATGGAAGGCATCGACGCGCCGGCGGTCGTCCACGCGGAAGGCCACATGCACCGGCGGCTGGTTGGGCGTGCCGCGGCTGATCCAGAAATCGGGCTTGCCGTTCTCGCCGAAGCCGGCGACGTCGGTGTGGCCGGTCACCTCGGCGGGAAATTCGTGGATCAGGGTATAGCCGATGGCGGCCAGCGCGGTTTGGTAGAACGCCTTGCTCTTTGCGAAATCGCTGACGATAACGCCGGTGTGGTCGATCATTCTTGGTCTCCTCGGATAGGGTGCGCTGATTTTAAAACCTGTTCGGCCTCTCGTCGAGGCCGTCCCAATCCCCTGTCGTGGCAGACTTCACATATCATTCCATTTTCTTCGCATTTACCTTCCCATCATGGCCGACTCCGAGTTTTCCTTTCCCCGCCACGCCGTCATCATCGGCGCCGGCGCCGTCGGCCTGATGAGCGCCATCCATGCGCTCGACCAGGGGCTGCAGGTGACGCTGCTGGATTTCAACGAAGCCGGCAGCGAAGAGGCGTCGAGCTACGGCAACGCCGGCTGGCTGTCGTCGCATTCGGTGATCCCGCCGGTGGAGCCGGGGATGTGGAAGAAAGTGCCGGGCTATCTGGCCGACCCGCTGGGGCCGCTGTCGATCCGCTGGCGTTATTTGCCGAGGCTGATGCCGTGGCTGCTGCGCAATCTGGCCAGTGCGCGGCGTGAGCGTATCCGCACCACGGCCCGCGCTTTGCGTTCGCTGGCGGTCGATGCGCGGCTGCTGCACCAGGAGGTGGCGCAGCGCGCCGGCGCCGGCCATCTGATCGATACCTCGGGGGTGCTGCATGTCTACCGTTCGCGCCGGCACTTTGAGGCCGATGCTTTCGGTTGGGGCGTGCGAAATGAGTTGGGTATCCAGTGGACGGAACTGGAAGGCGATGCGCTGCGTCGGCGCGAACCGGATCTCGATCCGGTGTTCGGGTTTGCCGTGCATGTGGATGAGGCCGGCCACTGCCGGAACCCCGGCGCTTACATGCAGGCGCTGGACGCCTATGCACGCGCACGCGGCGCGCGCCGCGTGCAGGGGCGCGCTACCGGTTTCCGTATCGAAGAGGGGCGATTGAAGGCGGTGCTGACCGAGGATGGCGAGCTTGCCTGCGACGCCGCCGTGATTTCAGCCGGCGCGCGTTCCAGGCAACTGGCCGCCGCTGCCGGCGACCGCGTGCAGCTGGAGAGCGAACGCGGCTACCACGCCAGCATCGCGGGCCATGCGCAGCAAGCCACCGCGCACACGCCGATGATGGTGTCCGAATTCAAGGTCATCGCCACCCAGATGGACGGCGGGCTGCGCATCGCCGGCCAGGTCGAGTTCGCCTCTTTCGAGGCAGCGCCGGACTGGCGGCGCGGCGAGATCATGCGCGACATCGCGCTCAAGCTGTTTCCGGGGCTGCCGCGCGAGCTGCCGGCGTCGGATGTGAAATTCTGGCTGGGCCGCCGCCCCAGCACGCCTGACGGCATGCCTTGCATCGGCTACGCCGCTGCCTGCCGCGACATCGTCCATGCCTATGGCCACGGCCATATCGGCCTGGGGTGTTCGGCGCGCACCGGGCGCATTGTCGCCCAACTGCTGGCGGGACAGGAACCGGAGATCGACCTGGCGCCGTTCAGTGCACAGCGTTTCTGAGACTTCAGAATGAAATGTCCTGCGAGGCCGTGACGGTCGCACGCACGCCGTATGCGCCGAGGCTGGACAAGGTCTTATTGTGGTGGGCCACGATTTGCGCAGGCGCCAGTACACCGTTGCCGGTGGTGGTGTGCCCATCGGCGGCCAGCGTCACCGGATAGCCCAGCGCCAATGCGCGGCGCACGGTGGATTCCACGCAGAACTCGGTCTGCATACCGCACACCACCAGATGGGAGATGTGCCGCATCTTCAGCATCGATTGTAGGTCGGTCTGGTGGAATGCATCCGAGCCGCGCTTGCGCAGCATCGCATCCTGCGGAACGGTCTCCAGTCCCTGCGCCAGTTGCCAGCCTTCGCTGCCATGTTCCAGGTCGCCGGTATTTTCATGCTGCACGACGATGACCGGCACGTGGGCGGCGCGTGCCTGCTGCGATAGCCGGTTGATGCTGGCGATCACGCGCTGGGGTTCGGCAACGGCCTGCGGGCCGGTGCACAGGGCGTGCTGGACGTCGATGATGAGCAAGGCGGTGGGCATGGGGCGGTATTGAAGTGTTGGTGGATCCGTACAGATAGTAACGGATCCGGCCCCGCCCCCGCTCTCACTGCGCCAGATGGTCGCGCAAATGCCTGCCGCGATATTCCTTGCGGAACAATCCCCGCCGCTGCAGTTCCGGCACCACCTTGGCTGCGAAGTCGTCAAAGCCGTAAGGCAAATGCGAGGGCGAGATGACGAAGCCATCGGCGCCTTTCTGCTCGACGATATGCTCCAGCCAGTCGGCGATATCGGCCGCAGTGCCGGCCACTTGCGGCGTCAGCACGCCTTGCGCGTAGAGGCGGCCGGCATCGGCCAGCGTGAGCCGGCGCTCGGCGGAGATTTCTTTCAACAGCTTGAACAGGCCCTGGATGCCGCTGACCTGCACGTCGCCGATGGGCGCATCCAGCGGGTAGGCGGAGAAGTCCACGTTCATGTGGCTGGACAAGGTCGACAATCCCACCAGCGGGTCGGCCAGGGCGTTGGCCTGTTCGCGCAATTGCTCGGCATGCGCGCACGACTCGCCGACGAAGGGCATGACGGCGGAGAGGATCTTGATGTCTTGCGGACGGCGGCCGAACTTGTCCGCACGGCTCTTGAGGTCGTCGTAAAAGCGCTGCATGCGCGCCAGGTCGGGCTGGATGTTGAACACCACTTCGGCCCAGCGCGCGGCGAAGTCCTGGCCGCGGTCGGAGGAGCCGGCCTGGATGATCACGGGGCTGTTCTGCGGCGACGAAGGGATGTTGAGCGGGCCGCGCACGCTGAAGTGCGTGCCGGCGTGGTCGATGGCGCCGACCTTGCCGGCGTCGGCATAGCGGCCATCGGCGGACAGTTGCAAGGCATCCGGTTGCCAGCTGCGCCACAGCTTGTGGGCGACGTCGAGGAATTCGTCGGCGCGGTCGTAGCGCACGTCGTGCGGCAGCGTTTCCTTCAGGCCGAAGTTGTCGGCCTCGCCCTGGTTGACCGAGGTCACCACGTTCCAGGCCGCGCGCCCGCCAGAAAGGTGGTCCAGCGTGGCGAATTCGCGCGCCAGGCTGTAGGGCTGCGAATAGGTGGTGGAGCGCGTGGCGCCCAGGCCGATGTGTTCGGTGACGGCGGCCAGCGCGCCGAGGATGGGCAGCGGGTCCAGCCGCGTGGCGTCCTGGTCGCCGACGGCGATGCCGTGGCGATGGCTCTCGCCATAGCGCGTCGATACCGCCAGCCGGTCGGCGAAGAACAGCAGGTCGAAGTTGGCGCGTTCCAGCGTCTGCGCGATGTGGCGGTAATAGTCCAACTGCAGGAAGCCGCCGGGCCGGCTTTGCGGATGCCGCCACAGCGCCTGGCTGTGGGCGGCATTGCCGGCGATCAGGAAGGCGGCCAGATGCATGGCTTACACGAGCACTTCAGGGTAGACCTTGTCCTGCACGCGTACTGCGCTCTTGAGCAGGCCGAGCTTGAGGAAGGCATCGGCAATCTGCTGCTGCTCTGCGACGATACCGGCGTCGACCGCCACCGTGGTGTAGTTGCGGCGTTCGGTGGCCAGCTTCAGCACCTTGGGGTCCACACCCAGTTGCGGCGCCAGCAGGTCGGCGGTTTCCTGCGGATGCGACTGGGTCCAGTTGTTGGCCTTCTTCAGCTCGGCGAACAGCGTGCGCACGATCTCCTTGTTCTGGTCGACGAACTTCGGCACGGCCAGGTGGAAAGTACGGTTGTTGGACAGCCCGGCGCCGTCGCGCAGGATGCGCGGACGGGTCGTGATCTCCTGGCCCGCCAGGAAGGGATCCCACAGCGTGGCGGCGTCGACGTTGCCGGACTGGAACGCCGCGCGCACATCGGCGGCGTTGGTGACGTAGACCGGTTCGATGTCGCTGTAGGTGAGGCCGACTTCTTCCAGCGCTTTGAGCAGCAGGAACTGCACATTCCAGCCGCGCCCGGTGGCGACCTTCTTGCCCTTGAGGTCCTTGACGGTGCGGATCGGCGAATCCTGGGCCACGAAGATGGCGATGCCCTTGGGATACGGTTGCTCCGCGCCGAGGTAGACCGCATTCACGCCCGAGGCGTTGGCGAACACCGACGGCGTATCGGCGGCGTGGCCGAAATCGATGGCGTTGGCATTGAGTGCTTCGGTCAGTTGCGGGCCGGCCGCGAACTCGAACCACTTGACCGACCAGCCGCGCGGTTGCAGCGCTTGCTCCAGCTGGCCGGTACCTTTGAGGATATTGAGCGTGTTGAACTTCTGGTAGCCGATGCGCAAGACCTTGTCCTGAGCGGCCAGCACCAGCGGCGCGCCACCGGCCAGCGCGCCGGCAGCCAGGCCTTGCAGCAGCAGGCGCCGCTTGAGATTGTGTTGTTCGCCGTTCATGCCCGTTCCCCTTTTTTCATCCAAAAGGCAACAGGGTAGGCAGGAGCAGGGCGCACGGGAAGGAAGAATTCCGCAGTTGCAAATGCGAAATTGTTTGTAGCCAGCCCGGCAATGCCTTTCCGGTCTATTGCTTTTATGCCACTGCGGCAATTTGTCCCATTGCGGGGCAGGTGCGGGATTTTATAGAATGGCGGTTCTCCGTCGAACCGGCAATTTTTCCTCTTCCCCATGACCGCACTTTTCGACCGCGTCGAAACATTCATGCGCAAGGCCTCAGGACTGCATATCGTGCTGGCCCTGTTGCTGGTGTGCGGCCTGTTGTGCTGGGCGGTCTGGGCATGGGCTACCGGCGAGGGCCGCGTGCCTTTTGCCATGTTCGACTTCTGTATCACGCCACCGGCTGCCTCCGGAAAATAAGCGGCACACTGCTGTACGGCGCCAGCCGTTAAAATGGGCGCTCGTTTTGCCGACGATGCCGCATGAGCTCCCAACCCGCCACTTCCCGTTATCCCATCCGTTTCCATCCGCGCCTGACGCTGCAAACGCTCACGCGCGGCGATGGCTTGCTCGGCATGCGCCCGCATGGGCTGTTCGGCCCGCGCGGCGGCATGGTGACGGTGGCGCAGATCGACTGGACCTATGGCGAAGGCGCAGAACGCTGGAGCATGCCGGCCCCGGTGCGTTTTGAAGACGAGGGTGACGTCGGCTATACGCCGGCGCATATCGTGCGCGATGTGCAAGCCGAAACAGCCGCCCTCGAACTGATCCGCGAGCAGGGTTTCCTGCCGCTGCGCGAAGACGCCTTGCAATGGCGTGCACACAATCCCCTGCACGATGCCGGCCCGTTATGGACGCTGGTGCAGGAAGCCTCATTCGGCGATTTCTGGGCCGACCAGGCGCCGCGCCTGCAGCAGCTCGGCTGGCAACTGGTGGTCAAGCCCGGTTTCGCGCACGAGAGCGTGCCGGTCGCCGCATGGCGTTTCATCGTCAGCAGCGAGACCGGCGAAGTACTGGGCAAGGAAGTAGCCGCCCCCCTGCAGCCGCGTGCATTTTCAAGCGAGGTATTCGACGGCCTCGACCCATCGGGACGCTGGCTGCTTTCCATCGGCATCGAGGTCGATGGCGAGACCATGGATGTCGGCCCGATGGTGGCCGACTTGCTGCGGCGCGACCCGCGCTGGGCCGATGCGCGGCAGGTCGAGAAGATGGACGACCATGCGCTGATCTCGCTGCGCGCGCCGGGCGGGCGCCGCATCGATGCCATGGCCGGGCCGCTCAAGGCCGTGGTGCTGGCGCTGCTCGACTTGCTGAGCGACCTCAAGCGCAAAGAGGGGCCGCTGACCCTGACGCCTTGGGACGCCCATCGGCTGGACGCCATCCATAGCGCGCTGCTGGGGCTGGACGGCGGTGCACCCTGGCACATGAGCGGAGAATCCGGCGTACTGAAGCTGGCGCAGCGTTTGCGCCAGGCCGGTGCGGTACGCGGCATCGAAGCACCCGAGGGGCTGGGCATCGTGCTGCGCAGCTACCAGCTGCAAGGCGTGGCCTGGCTGCAATATTTGCGCGAGCAAGGGCTGGCCGGCATCCTCGCCGACGACATGGGCCTGGGCAAGACCGCCCAGGTGCTGGCGCATATGCTCATCGAGAAGCAAGCCGGCAGGCTCGACCGGCCGGCGCTGGTGGTGGTGCCGACGTCGCTGCTGTTCAACTGGCAGCAAGAGGCACAGCGCATCGCACCCGCCTTGCGCGTGCTGGTGCTGCATGGCGAAGGGCGCGCAAGGCATATCGAGTCTATTGGCATGGGTGAGGCCGACCTGGTGCTGACGACTTATCCGCTGTTGTGGCGCGACCTTGGCGAACTGGCCCGCCTGCGTTTCCACCTGCTGGTGCTGGACGAAGCGCAGACGGTGAAGAACGCCACTTCGCGCAGCGCCACTGCCGCGCGCAAGCTGCACGCGCGCCATCGCATCTGCATGACCGGCACGCCGCTGGAAAACCACTTGGGCGAACTGTGGACACAGTTCCATTTCCTGATGCCGGGCTTTCTCGGTGATGCGCGCAGCTTCTCGCGCCTGTGGCGCAAGCCCATCGAAGAGCAGGGCCAGACCGTGCGCGCGCGTTTGCTGGCGCAGCGCGTGCGCCCCTTCATCCTGCGCCGGCGCAAGGAAGACGTGCTGCAAGAGCTGCCGCCGCGCACCGAGATCATCGAACGCCTGCAATTGCAGGGCCGCCAGCGCGAGCTGTATGAAAGCGTGCGCATCGCCGCTGACAAGCAAGTCAGGCGCGCGCTGCTGCGCCGCGGCTTGTCCGGTTCGCACGTCACGGTGATGGATGCGCTGCTGAAGCTGCGCCAGGTTTGCTGCGATCCTTACCTGCTCAAAGAGGGGCGCATGCCAAAAGGCATCGAGCGCGCCAAGATAGAACTGCTGCGCGACATGCTGCCGGCCCTGGTGGCGGAAGGGCGGCGCATCCTGGTGTTTTCGCAATTCACTGCGATGCTGGCCTTGATCGAAGCCGAACTGCGCGAACTGGGGCTGACGTGGCTCTCGCTCACCGGCGACACTGAACCCGCCATGCGCGGCGCCGTGATCGCGCAATTCCAGGCGCGGCAGGCGCCGCTGTTCCTCATCAGCCTCAAGGCCGGCGGCGTCGGCCTGAACCTGACCGCGGCCGATACGGTGGTGCTGGTCGACCCCTGGTGGAACCCGGCGGTGGAAGAACAGGCCATCGCCCGCGCGCACCGCCTGGGACAGACGCAGCAGGTGTTCGTCTACAAGCTGGTGGTGGAAGGCAGCATCGAAGAGCGGCTGCTGGAACTGCAGGTGCGCAAGTCGGCGCTGGCCGAAGGCGTGCTGGGGCGCGACGATGCGCAGGCGGTCAAGTTCGGGGAGGAGGAGTTGCAGGCTTTGCTGGCACCGCTGGGAGCGGGAATTGCGGAGAAGGTGGTAGGGATATCGTCCTGACGAGGGACGGGATCAAGCGGCACTCGACGAGCGAAAATATGTGGCAGAAATTCCATCATTGCCCGAACTTGGAAAAGCCAGACCCTGGATCGATCAAGGGCGGCTTAATCCATGCGCAAGGCACCATCATCAATATCGATATAACAGCGTAAAACCGACGGTCTGTGAACTCGTCTTGAAATTCTGTGGTTTGTACAAGGCCCAGGCGATGAACATATCGTAGCTCAGGCCACTGACGTTACCGCGCATGCCAAGTGCGGTACCGGCCAGTTTATCTCCCAGCAGATATTGCACATTCGGGCCATAGACCTTGCCGGTATCCAGACCGGCGTAGATCGAATGACGGCTTTTCCCTAATGGCATATCGACCTCGTTACGAACGAAGAAGCCACGCTCGGCGGCGAGATTCAGATCACCATCAAATCCTCTGACTGTATAGCGATTGCCGATCACGAACTGTTCCGTTGCATAGAGTGCCGACTGCGTGGTTTGTCCGCGTAGAGTGCCTATATAGGTGAACGGCTGGTTTGCGATCTTGAATGGCATCAATAGTGTCGCATCGATGGTTTGCAAGGTGTATCGGAATGTCGGCCCTCCGGATTGTCGCAGCGGTGAGTCGGCGTCGCCGTTGAACCAGCCAACGCCCCAACGGTTGGCGAGGACCAGGTCTAACTGTGCGTTGCCAAGGTGATGTCTGTGTAACCATGCCAGTTCGGCGAACGTCGTATTGCGCCGTTGGTTATTCAATTCGGTATTGTCGATGTAGGCACGGTTCCAACGTTTTCCTACTTTGAATTGGACGCTGTTTTTCTTCTGTTGGTCGCGTTGGAACAGATATGTGATCTTCGCTTCCAGGTTTTTTGATTGTCCGCTGGATGTGAAGGTCTGGAACAACCCCGCTATTTCCTGGTGATATTGATAGCTGCTGCCGGCTATGCCAAAGGTCCAGTAACCATAGGGTATCGCGTAGGAAATCTGGTTGCCGGTGGTGCCGCGCTGCCGCCCTTTGCGGTCGGCATCGGTATTGAGGCCGATATTGAAAGAATCGTTCAGCCCGAGCGGATTGTCGATTGCCAGATTTGTACCCGCTTGTAGCTGGCCGGTGCCTTTCGCTCCACTATCATCGAGCGTCACTGACAATCGCCACGGTTTGGTGCGAGTAAGGTTGATGACGATATCGCTCTCACCAGGATGCTCGCCAGGGATGATTTGCATATCGATATCCTGCGAGGAAATTCTCTTCATCTGCTCCAGGCCCTGCTCCAAATCACGTAGATTAAGAAGGTCGCCCGGTCTTGCCGGGAAGGCGGTCTTCCAGCTTCCGGAGATGTCGGCCGTTGCGAAACGGATGGAGCGGATGACACCTGGAATCAGAACCAGTGTGAGAGCACCGCCCGATAGTTTTTGTTCGGGGACACCGATGCGTGTGGTCGAATAGCCTTTGGCAAGAAGCATTGCCGATAAGCGCTGACTGATCAAATTGATGCCTTTGTATCCTATGCATCGACCGTGATACGTGTTTAGCGCCTGTTGCAAGAAAGCGAATGGATCTTGAGGGAACTTGCTGGCCCCTAGCCGCTGTTGATTCGGCGAGATTTGTGTCGGTAGGTCGAGATGAAGCTCGTTGATCGGAAAGCACGGCGCCTCTTGGGGCAAGAATCTGTCGTCCGGTGGCACGCTCTCCTGTGATTGCAAGTTCACTTCCGGTTGTTGTTGAAGACGCTGACGCTCTTCCGTTTGGCGTTGAAGTTGTTCGCGCTGTTGTAGCGCATCGGCCTCTTGCTGGACTCGGTGCTGTGCTTCGATGTCGGGTGTTTGTGCGTACAACGGATTGATTGCCAACAACATGGGGAAGGCGAGAAGAATAACGGACAAGACCTTTGGAGGAGGTTTGGCATGATGTTGGTTGGTTTCATTCATTGCATTCACTGCATATTCGTCCCAAAAGAAACCTGCGGCGCAAGTTGCTTTGTAAAAATGTAAAGCTCGCCAGATCAAGGTCTCAAGTGAAAGAAGCTGGAGGCAGGAATCGGCTGAGGGGATATTAGGGAATCGCTGGCGAACATCCCATCGGAAAAATCGGAGATGCGTTTCGAAGCACACAGAATTTGCTTAAAGGCTGTCGGACTCAAATTTGTGCTATATGCATGCGGCGGAAATTCACTGACTCTTCGACTTTCTCTCCCTATCCGGAGCTCGGAAGTGAAAAGGTCGAAAAGATTGAATACCCGTTTTTTGTGCCTGGCGGGCAGCATTGCCCTGGCATATAACCCTTTAATATTGGTTCGTGCCCAGACGTCGCCGATCAAGGCCGATTCCAATGCCGCCGGCGCGAACCGTCCTGTGATCGACAGCACTGCCAATGGCCGGCCCCTAGTACAGATAGTCGCTCCCAATGCAGCAGGCGTGTCGCACAATCAATATCAGCAATTCAACGTCGACAGGGCCGGTGCCATTCTCAACAACGCCACCGGCAATGCCTTGACTCAGCAAGGTGGCTGGATATCGGCCAATCCGAATCTGGGCAATGGCAATGCAGCGCGGTTGATTCTCAATGAAGTCACCAGTAACAATCCAAGCCAGTTGCGTGGGTACCTGGAAGTGGCTGGCCAGCGCGCCGATGTGGTGGTCTCCAATCCGAATGGAATTCTGGTGGATGGTTTTGGCTTCATTAACACCAGCCGCGGAGTATTAACTACCGGTGTGCCGGTGTTCGGCGGCAGTGGTTCTCTCGATGCGTTTCGTGTGACTCAGGGGGATATCTCGGTTGGCGGAACTGGCTTCAACGATCGCAGTACTCGCCAGGTCGACCTGATCGCGCGCAGTGTGCAAGTTAACGCTGGCATTTGGGCCGATCGTCTTAACATTATGGCCGGCGCCAATCGGGTTAATTATGTGGACCTAGGGGTGCAGGTCATTGACGGGGGCGGAGGTGCACCGACGGTGGCAGTGGACGTGTCGGCCATCGGTGGTATGTATGCCAACCACATCAGAATGGTTGGCACTGAAGCCGGCGTCGGTGTGAAGAGCTATGGAAAAATGGCTGCCATGGGTGGCGATTTCCAGATCGACAGTGCCGGAAAAATTACGCTGGGTGCCGACCTAAATGCGACTGGCAACATGCGAATCGTCAGCAGCGAAGCTATCGTGAATCAAGCCAAACTGTCTTCCGGTGGTGCGATGGACTTGCGCGCCACTGCCATCGGTAATCAGGGCAAAGAAATTCTGTCTGGCGGCAATCTTTTCATCAATGCGACTACGCTCAATAATGCCGACGGGAGCATCAAGAGCAATCATAACGTTAGCCTTGGATTACGCAGCGATTACACGCATGCCCGGGGAGAAACGATTTCCGCGGCAGGTGACCTCGCTATCAACACAAGCGGTGACTTCGTCAATCGGAATGACTTGTCTGCCGGCGGCAATCTGAGTGTGCATGCCGCTAACATCGACATCCGCAAGGATGGCCTGATAAGCGCGGGGAAAATCACCTTGTTGCGCGCGGACCAAGCCATCTCCAACACTGGCCGCATCTACGGCCAGGACATTGCTCTCGGCGCGCAAAGCATCATCA
This sequence comes from Herbaspirillum chlorophenolicum, assembly GCF_001189955.1. Taxonomy (GTDB): domain Bacteria; phylum Pseudomonadota; class Gammaproteobacteria; order Burkholderiales; family Burkholderiaceae_D; genus Herbaspirillum; species Herbaspirillum chlorophenolicum. The sequence continues at coordinate 98,334 of NZ_LFLT01000008.1, forward strand.
ATGACCATGAAGGAATCTACGGTGACGGCATGCCGGCAGGTGTGATTGCTGCTCGCAATACGCTGAACATAGGGGCGAAGACACTTGTCAACCGTGAGCACGCATTGCTCAAAAGCGATGGCGATATGGCCATCGGTAGTGTGTTAGACGGCCGCAACAAGGCCAACGGCCGCGCCAACAGCATCATCAATAGCTCGGCTATCATCGATGCCGGCGGCCGACTTTCCATCGCCAGTGCCATATTGCGTAATACCAATGCCCATTTCGCCAGCGAAATTCGACTGGACCCCAGCAAGGCGCGCAGTTGGACGGAATATGAGATCGACGGTCATCCTCGGGTGTTTACAGCCGAGGAAGTGCGTTTGGTCCCTGAGGGCGGCGTGATGAAACTGATGGTTAATGCTGACCAGTCCCGTCATAACGATTACACCATTCGCCACATCAAAGAAACCACTCGCAGCTCCATCGTGACCCAAACAGATCCCGGCAAGATCGTTTCACGGGGAGACATGCTGCTCACTGGCGGCACGGTCACCAACGACAAGAGCGCGATCGTGGCTGGTGGAACACTGACGGGCCGTATCGACGGTGCTGACAATGGCGGTACCAATCCGCAAGGAGAAATATTCGTCCGCCGCGATATCGTTTCGATTCACCGTACGACCGAGAAATGCGGCTTTATGGGTAGCAAACGATGCAACAAGGACATTACCAGCTACCCAAACGTCGATTTTCCCGTCACCCACTTCGACCTCGGCATCTGGAAAGCCTCGGCCAATACTGCCCATGACAGCGTTCCCAATCCGGTTGGAGACAACAAGCCGCAGATCGTACCTTTGCCCACAAGCCAGCTCTATCGTCCTGTGACGGTGCCGGGGACGAACTATCTGATTGAGGCCGATCCTGCCTTTACCAATTACCGCAGCTTCCTCAGCAGTGATTATCTGCTGAACCGTATGGCGACGAATCCGGAATCCACGCAAAAGCGATTGGGCGACGGCTACTACGAACAACAGATCATCAACGACCAGATTTTGCGGTTGACCGGCCGCATGACCCTTGGCACCTACGCCAGCAATGAAGATCAATATCGGGCCCTGATGGATGCCGGCGTGGCCTTCGCACGATCCTTCGATATTGTTCCAGGGATGGCGTTGTCAGTGGGGCAGATGGCGCAATTGACTAGCGACATTGTCTGGTTGGTAGAGCAAAACATTCTCTTATCTGACGGCACCACGCAACAGGCACTGGTGCCTGTGGTCTACCTGTCACGCCTGCACGCGCAGGATGTCAGGCCTGGCGGTGCCTTGATCGCCGCTGAAAACATCGATCTCAAGATAAACGGCAACCTGGTGAACGCCGGCACTCTTCAAGCCAATGCCAATCTGTCTATCGATGCTGCGGGAGATATCGACAATAACCTGGGCACCATAGGTCGCCATGCCACCACCGGAACGACATTGCTAACGGCTGCCAATGACGTTAACAGCAAATCGGGGATGATCAACGGCCAGCGTGTGGCCATCCTGGCTGGACGCGATGCCAACATCGGCACCGTGGCCAATGCCAGCAATGGTGCCAACGGTATGCAGATCAGCCTGGACCGAACCGGTGGTATCGGTGCCGGTACGCTCGTCTTGCAGGCGCAACGCGACATCAACCTCAATGCCGCTGCGATTCATGCAAGCGGTGACGCTGCCTTGGCCGCAGGCAACAATCTGAATCTGAATGCAGTCAAGACGCAGGAAGAAATTAACGTCACCTACGATGACCGGAACCATCTCTATAAGAGGCAGGAACAAGCCAACGGTACCATCATTGCGACTGGCGGCAAGGCCACGTTCGTGGTCAACAACGACCTTAACAGCCGGGCCGCCTACGTCAATACTACCGGTGCACTCGCAGTGATGGCTGGCAATAGCATCAACATTGGTGCCGCCACCCAAGACAATCGTTACGACCAAGAGGTCTATACGGCGTCCTCCAGCGTACTCTCCTCGCACAGCACCCATAGTCGTGATCGGAAAAATGGTGCGCAAGCCATCGGCAGCACTTTATCTGGCGATAGCGTGACAGTGCAGGCGGGTAAGGACCTTAATGTGGTGGGCAGCAATATCGTCTCTACCAGCGGTACCAATTTGGCGGCGGCGAACAACGTCAATATCGTTACCAGCCGGAACACGGCCAGCCAGATCTACAGCAAGGAAGAAAAAACTTCGGGCGTCTTTAGTGGCGGTGGGATTGGCGTGACCATCGGCAGCCGCTCCCTGAAGAATGATCAAACCAGTCTGCAAGTGACTAATAGTGCCAGCATAGTTGGTTCTACGAGCGGTAACGTTGCTATTGCGGCTGGCAAGACTTATACGCAGACAGGGAGCAACGTCGTAGCTCCGGCAGGGGATATCAATATCATCGCCAAACGTGTCGATATCAATGCGGCAGCGGACACGATCGACACTACACAGGCTACGCGTTTCAAGCAAAGCGGCGTTTCCCTTCAGATTACCAGTCCGGTCTTGTCGGCCATTCAGACAGCACAGCAGATGAAGCAGGCGTCAAGCCAAACCAAGGATACGCGTTTGAAAATCTTGGCTGGCGCGACTGTGGGCATGTCCGTCGTGAATGCTGCCGATGCTATCGCACAGAATCCTGCAACGGCTGGTGGCATCAACGTTGCCATTTCTCTGGGGACCAGCAAAAGCAACAGCCATAGCGAGCAACATACCAGCACAGTGCGGGGCTCCAATGTAACTGGTGGCGGCAACGTTACTATCGCCGCTATCGGTGACGGCAATCATAGCGATCTCACCGTGGCCGGCAGCAAGATCAGCGCTGGGAGCAATATTGCCCTGGAAGCCGAGCACGATCTCAATTTCATTTCCGCTACCAACATTGCCCAACAGTACAGTACCAATAGTGGTTCTTCGGCTAGCATCGGTATTGGCTTTTCTGTCGGAGGCTCACAAAACGGTTTCTCCATCAATGCAGGTGTCTCCGGCACTCGTGGTAATGCCAACGGCAGTGATGTCAGCCATACAAACACCTTGATTGTCGCCGGCAATCAATTGAAAACTACCTCCGGCCACGACACCAATCTCAAGGGCGCCGTCGCTGGCGGAAAGCAAGTGACTGCTAAGGTCGGCAATGACCTCAACATCGAAAGCCTGCAAGATATCAGCACCTACAACAGCAAACAGCAGAGTATCGGCGTGGGTGTGAGCCTGTGTCTTCCACCTTTCTGCTATGGCGCCTCCAGTGTCAGCGCCAACGTCGGGCAGTCGAAGATCAACAGCAGCTACGCCAGCGTCAATGAACAATCCGGCATCAAGGCTGGCAATGATGGATTTAATGTCAAGGTTCAAGGCAACACCGATTTGAAAGGTGCCCTGATCGCCAGCACCAATCAGGCCGTGCAAGACGGTAAGAATAGTTTGAGTACTGGCACATTGATATATAGAGACATCCTGAATCGCGCCGACTATAAAGGTCAAAGTCTTAACTTGGGCGGTGGCTACAGTTTCGGCGGTGGCGGCGGTAATAATGGCGTTGGTACTGACCAGCAAGGCAAGGTCCAAAGCGGCCCAAGCCAGGTGCCGGGTACCAGATTGCCTGCCGACAAAAACGGATTGGCTATGGCGCCTCCGATACCGCTAAGTGCTAAAGGCAGTGCCTTCAGCACCACGCAATCGGGTATCAGTGGCGGCGATATTCGCATCACCAACGATCAGGCCCAGCAACAAAAGACCGGCCAGACCGCCCAGCAGGCGAGTGCGGCGATTAACCGCGACGTTACCAGCGATAAGGATGGCGCAAACGCGCTTAAGCCGATCTTTAACGAGAAGGAAATTCAGGCTGGTTTTACGATTGCCGGGGCGTTAGCACGTGAGGTCAATACCTATGTCCATAACCGCGCTCAAGAAGCCGACGCCAAGAAGAAAGCCGCAGACGATCAAGGCAGTTCCTTGACGCAAGACCAGCGTGAGCAACTGCGCAAGGAGGCCAATGAGTTGGAATCCAATTGGGGGCCGGGAGGCACCTATCGAAAAATCGCAACCGCATTGACTGCCGCAGCATCAGGCAATGTCATGGGTGGCGCAGGTCAGTTCGCACAGGCCGCCACGGTCAACTATCTGCAAAGCCTTGGCGCCGAACAAGTCAAACGTATTGCGGATAGTCTCGGTAGCGATGCGGCGAGAGCAGCATTACACGCCATTGTTGGCTGCGCTGGTGCGGCCATCCAAGGAGCCAATTGCGGTGCAGGTGCAATGGGTGCCAGTGCTTCCTCTGTTCTCGGTACATTGCTTGGCTCTAGCAACAATCTCGGCAACGAAGAAAAAGAAGCACGCAAGAATGCCGTCACCAGTTTGATTGCAGCTATTGCTGCGACGGGAAATAACGTCGCTACCGCCACCGCAGCAGGACAGATTGAGGCGGAAAACAATACTTTGTACGTTTGGCGCAATAACGCAATACGAACGGATAAGGTACCTAACGATAAGGTGGTCGTGCTAGGGAAGAAGGACGCGTGGCGAATCTTGAATCAGCCAATCAAAGATATTGGATATCCACAGGTATTGTCGCCATCGCAGCTTAATGAATTGGTTGATAGCCAGGTGTATGACTTGGCAAAACCAAGGGATTTTGAAGCTTTAAGGAAAGTCACAGATATGAGTTATTACGTCACTGAGAATGGAACTCGCGTGTTCTTCCAGAATGGTATGGATAACCACGTACCCGATGCTAAAGCAAGTGCGGCTCTGTTATCAGGGCTTCTCAAAGAACCGGTCGGAGCCATCATCAACGATAGTCATGGTGTACCCCGAGATGTGAAGGAATACCTTCCGAATATGTTCGCTACCAAGGATATTCTGAATGAATATACCTATCGCACGCTGAATGCAAAAGGAAATCCCACGCTGATCGTTATGCACAGTGCTGGTAATGAGGATGCCTATAAGGCGTTGAAAGCTGGGCAAGTGTATGGCTATACCTATCCCAATTTGAGCTTCTTGTCGGTGGGATCGCCAGTCGGTGCGGAAAAACTGCAATCTGTCATGCGGCAAAGCGGTTCTATATTTCTTGGGCAGGTAAATGACTGGAGGGATCCGGTCACCAATTCGAAAACGGCGGGTGCATTGGCTTTGAGCTTGACCGGCATAGGTATTGTGACTGGAGCGAAAGCTGCTGCGCCCATAGGAACTCCTGGTGGGTTGTTGGGAGTATTGGCTGCGGGTTTGCTTGGTGGAGGTATTGGAGCGACGTTTGGAGGAGGATCTATTGCCTATGGTTTGAAAAAATATCACCCATTCACACAATATTTCGAAACACAACAGTTTCAACAGGAAGCACTGAGTTGGCAAAAGAGTCAAGAGAAGTAATGTGTATTGCCATGGATTGTTACGTCACTGCGAATGGAACTCGCGTGTTCTTCCAGAATGGTATGGATAATCACGTACCCGATGCTAAAGCAAGTGCGGCTCTGTTATCGGGGCTTCTCAAGGAGCCGGTCGGGGCCATCATCAATGACAGTCATGGTGTGCCCAGCGACGTGAAGGAATATCTGCCGAATATGTTCGCTACCAAGGACATTCTGAACGAATATACCTATCGCGAGTTGAATGCGAAAGGAACCCCTACGCTGATCGTGATGCATAGCGCTGGTAATGAGGACGCTTATAAGGCGTTGAAAGCTGGGCAAGTGTATGGCTATACCTATCCCAATTTGAGCTTTTTGTCGGTGGGATCGCCGGTGAGTGCGGAAAAACTGCAATCCGTTATGCGGCAAAGCGGTTCTACGTTCTTGGGGCAGGTAAATGATTGGAAGGATCCTGTGACTTATTCAAAAACGGCCGTTGGTGTGGTTGGTGGCACTTTAATTGGAGGAGCAGCTTTAGGTGCTTGGTATGGTGGGGTTGTTGGAGCAGCGGCAGGCGCTCCTGCAGGATCACTTGGTATTTTCTTTTTGGGTGCGGCTGGTGCTGGCTTTGGAGCCAGTTTTGGAGCCAGTCTTGGTGTTACAGCATTCATGGGACTAAAGAACTATCATCCATTTTCCCAATATTTCCAGAATCAGCAATTGCAGCAGCAGGCGCTCAATTGGCAACAGCAGCAATCGAGCGATCTAAAGAAGTGAGCGATGCGCCATTACGTCATTGAGAATCGAACCCGCGTGTTCTTCCAGAATGGTATGGATAACCACGTACCAGATGCTAAAGAAAGTGCGGCTCTGTTATCGGGGCTTCTCAAGGAACCGGTCGGCACCATCATCAATGACAGTCATGGTGTGTCCGGCGACGTGAAGGAATATCTGCCGAATATGTTCGCTACCAAGGACATTCTGAACGAATATACCTACCGCGAGCTGAATGCGAAAGGAAACCCTACTCTGATCGTGATGTATAGCGCTGGTAATGAGGACGCTTATAAGGCGTTGAAAGCTGGGCAAGTGTATGGCTATACCTATCCCAATTTGAGCTTTTTGTCGGTGGGATCGCCGGTGAGTGCGGAAAAACTGCAATCCGTTATGCGGCAAAGCGGTTCTACGTTCTTGGGGCAGATCAATGACTGGCGTGATCCGGTGACTTATTCGAAGACTGCAGGTGCCTTGGCGCTGGGCGTGACGGGTGCCGGTGTATGGACCGGTGTTCAAACCGGGATATCCATTGGAGCGCCCATGGGGACACCGGCTGGACCATTGGGAGTGTTTGCTACGAGCTTGATCGGTGGTGCTGTAGGTGTAGCTGTAGGTGGAGCCGTGGGTGGTTCATCTATTCTTTACGGTATAAAGAATTACCATCCCTTCGCCCAATACTTCCAAAACCAGCAATTGCAACAGCAAGCCTTGGATTGGCAGAAACAGCAAGAATCGAACACCTCCAAGAAATAAAAGTGATGGGCTACTACGTCACCAGCGATAACACGCGTGTGTATTTTCAGAATGGCATGGACAATCATGCACCGGTCGCCAAGGCTAGTTCCGCCCTGTTGGCAGGGCTACTCAAGGAGTCGGTCGGGGCGATCATCAACGACAGTCATGGCATTACCGGCGATGTCAGGGAATACCTGCCAGATACCTTCAGCGCCAAGGATATTCTGAATGAATATACCTACCACACGTTGAATGCAAAAGGAAATCCCACATTGATCGTTATGCACAGTGCTGGTAATGAGGACGCTTATAAGGCGTTGAAAGCTGGGAAAGTGTATGGTTATACCTATCCTAATTTGAGTTTCTTGTCGGTGGGATCGCCGGTCGGTGCGGAAAAACTGCAATCCGTCATGCGGCAAAGCGGTTCTATACTTCTGGGGCAGGTAAATGACTGGAGGGATCCGGTCACCAATTCAAAAACGGCGGGCACATTGGCTTTGGGCTTGATTGGTGTAGGTATTGTGACTGGAGCGGAAGCTGCTGCTCCCATAGGAGTTCCTGGCGGGCTGTTAGGAGTATTTGCTGCAGGAGGTATAGGTGGAGTTGCAGGTGGAGCTGTAGGGTTTGGTTCTATTCTCTACGGTCTAACGGGTTACCATCCTTTCGCTCAATATTTCCAGAGTCAGAAATTGCAGCAACAGGCGCTGAATTGGCAACGGCAGCAATCGAGCGACTTAAAGAAGTAAGCGATAAGCTATGACGAAGTACGCCATATCTTTGGTTGTCAACGCCTGAGCCGTATCAGTGATAAGACTGTTTCGTCATGATTAAAACAGTCAATACATCAAACCGATTCAGATCGCTTCCAAAGAAAACGATGTTACCGATAAGAGCCTTATTTCTGCATAGACCGTTTGCCAATGAAGCAAATAATTAACACCATCGCCAGCAGTTCGACCAGCGCGATGCCGGCCAGGCCCTGGGTATAGCGGCCGGTAGTGGTCTTCAGGTAGCCCAGCAGTTGCGGCGAGAAATATCCGGAGAGATTGGCTACCGAATTGATCACGGCCAGTCCGATGGCGATGGCGCTGCCGGACAGGTACTGTCCCGGCAACTGCCAGAAGATCGGTATCGCCCCCATGGTGCCGGCCGATGACAGCGCCAGCGAAAAGATCAGGCCAGCCGCATTTTTCTCACCGACGAAATACGCGGCCAGCAGCAAACCGGCCGCGCCGATGGCCGCCGCTGCCGCGGTGTGCAGGCGCACTTCCTGGTGGCGGTCGGACAGCCAGCCGTTGAGCACCATCCCACCCCAGCCGCAGGCATAGATGCCGCTCATGACCCAGCCCAGCGCCTTGATGTCGGTGAAGCCGACCTCCTTGACCAGGCTGGGGCCGTAATACACCAGCGTCGCGTTGCCGGCGATGATGCAGAAGAACACGGCGATCAGCACCCAGATCTTGCCGTTCCTGAGCGAGGCGAAAAAGCTGTGTTCGCGCGGGCCGAGCTTGCGGTCTTCGTCGGCCAGCTCGGCGGCGATGTGTTCCTTTTCGCGTGCGGAGAGCCACTTGGCCTTGGACGGCAGGTCGGTCAGGATGAAGAAGGCGACGATGCCGATGACCACCGAAGGAATGCCTTCGACGATGAACAGCCATTGCCAGCCCTGCATGCCGAAGGCGCCCTGGCTCATTTCCATGATGTAGGCCGCCAGCGGGCTGCCCACCACCAGCGAGATCGCCGAGGCCGAGACGAACAGGCCCAGCGCCTTGCCGCGCCGGTGCGCCGGCAGCCAGTAGGTGAGGTAGAGGATCACGCCCGGTTGCAGGCCGGCTTCGAAGGCACCCATCAGGAAGCGCAACAGGTAGAACTGCCCGGGCGTCTGCACCCATGCCATTGCCATGCATACGACGCCCCAGCCGATGGTGATGCGCATGATGGTTTTGCGCGCGCCGATCTTTTGCAGCAGCATGTTGCTCGGCACCTCGAACAGGAAGTAGCCGATGAAGAAGATGCCGGCGCCGGCGCCGTAGATCGCATCCGACCATTGCAGGTCGCTCATCATCGTCAACTTGGCAAAGCCGACGTTGACGCGGTCGACCCAGGCCAGGAACCAGATCAGCGTGACGCAGGGGACGATGCGCCAGACCACGCGGCGGAAGGTGGCATCGTGTTCATTCAGCGCCGCGGAGGCGGGTAGCGGTGACGCGGTTTCTACGACGGACATGAGGCTCTCCCTGGAATGGACGATGGCTGCCACGGAATGCGCCTGGCCGGAAACAGGGTTTCCGCAGCCTTGTTGGGAGAGCATTTTTCATGCCATGACGTATGCGCCCTGCGACTGCGTTTGTGCGGGCGGAAGATATTCCCGTTTCTGATAACTAGAAATAAGCGAAGGATGGGTGTGCCGAGAGGGCCGTGTCGCCGCAAGAATGCGGCCATTGTTCCGTGAGGCTTGTCCAGCCTGGGTTTGCGGGATATTGGGGGAAGATTTCCCGATAGCTTTATTTCTATCCCCGCGATAGCTACCGGCGATTATTCCACTTTGCAGAACACTCAATTCTTGTTTCCCGCGTTTTTCTCCGTGCGGCGAATCCCTACACTGCAGTCATCGATGAACGACATCGCAACGCAAGAAACGATGCGGTTCCGAGAGAGGCACATGTCATCTCACATAACCGAAACATGTACCGCTGAATGTAATAGCGAATATCCGACTCAACACCCTAAGGAGAAATATCATGTCTGCAAAGTATATCGTCGCCGCCGCACTGGCCCTGTCCGCTTCTTCCCTGGCATTTGCCGAAGCACCGTATCCGGTCGAGAAGCCTTTCGTTTCGCATACCACCCGCGCCGCCGTCAAGGCTGAGCTGGCCAAGGCACAGCAGCAAGGCCTGGCCAATCAGGTCGACTCGGTTTATCCGGTTGTGACCTCGGCTCCGGCCAATAGCGGCCTGCAAACCGCCGGCAATGCTCAATCGTCGATTTATGCCGGCGCCTGATGGCCGGCCGGGCGGGGCGCGCGGTTGAACCATGCCGGCGCTTTCCGTCCACTGTGATTGCGTAGTTGAAGCAGGTAAAACAAGAAAAGAGGAAACCATCCATGTTGCACCAACTGTTCTCACGCGGCTTGTCCATCTATCCGAGGGTCTATATGCAGTTCGCCGCCCTGGTCGGGCTGCTGATCGCCGCCGAGTTCAGCATGGGAACGCTCAGCATGATGCTGACCCAGCGGGCGGTATACCGGGTTTCCCAACGCCTGAGGCGCGTGCAGCGCCGCCGTGACGCCTCGCGCAGGACGCGCGATGAACATATCGACGGGAATTGCTGCGCCTGAGCTTTCCTCTTTCCTGAGCAGTTGCCAAGAGCGGCCCGATGCGAATGATTTCGCATCGGGCTTTCGTTTTTTGGGGCGCCGTGTGTGGGCAGCGGCGGCAGGACCTTCGGGGTCAGGCATATCGTCATATCAGATGGATTTTTCATGCCAATGCCGCATCTGGCGCGCCTTATGCCAAAATGGCATGGGACACCGGCAGTGTGCATTTGTATAGTGGCTGCCGGGCTGGGAGGCTTGGGCCGGCCGCGTTGCGGTGCGCTCCGGGCGAATCGTTGGCGGCGCACCATGTGCGCCAGGTGGAGCGGGAAACAATGGAAATCAAATGGGTTGAGGACTTCCTCTCGGTGGTGGAGACGCTGAATTTCAGCCGCTCGGCCAAGCTGCGCAATGTGACGCAGCCGGCTTTCGGCCGCCGCATCCGCTCGCTCGAAACCTGGCTGGGCGCCGAGCTGTTCGACCGCTCTTCCTATCCTTGCACGCTGACCCCGGCCGGCGAATCCTTTGTGCCTATCGCCAGGGAAATGCTGAACCAGTCGATGCAGGCGCGGCTGGTCTTGCGCGGCCAGTTGGCCGGCGCGCAGACGGCGGTCAGGTTCGCCATGCCGCACACGCTGCTGCTGACGGTGTTTCCCAAGCTGCTGTCGGAGATCGAAAAGAAAGTCGGCGCCATCGCCACCATGGTCATGGCCGGTAATGTGCACGATGCCGTGATGGCCTTGGTCGAGCGCAACTGCGACTTGCTGATCTGCTATGACCACCGCCAGCAGGGAATCGCCCTCGACACCGAGCGTTATGACGTGCTGTCGCTGGGCAAGGAGCCGCTGCGTCCCTATGTGAAGACGCTGCCCAACGGCGCGCCCAAATACGTGTTGCCGGGCGCGCCTAACGATCCCTTGCCGTTCCTCAGCTATTCGCCGTATTCGTCGCTCTCCCGCATCGTCGAGAAGGCGCTGCATACCAGCCCGCGCCGCGTGCACCTGTTCCGCCGTTTCGAGACCGACCTGGCCGAAGGCTTGAAGAACATGGCGGTGGAAGGCCACGGCATTGCCTGGCTGCCGGCCAGCGCGGTTGCACGCGAAGTGGCGGAAGGCAAGCTGACGCTGGCGATCGCTCCCAACGACAGCGAAGCCCTGGAGCAGGGGCTGTGGTGCGATGAAATGGATATCCGCGTCTATCGCCGCCTGGACGGCGCCCATCCGGAAATCGACCGCATCTGGAATTACCTGAAGGCTGAACATGCGGGCGGATGATGCTCGCATATTCGGCCTGTATTTGAACCGTTTCAACATTTTTACCCGATTGAAGGAGTCCCCATGAAATTGCTCAGCAACCAGCAGATCAGCGAGCTGCTTACCACCGAAGACGCCATCGGCGCCATGCGCGAAGCGTTCGCGGCAGCCGGTGAAGGCGCCCACCAGGGCCGCGTGCGCACCAGCGCTTCCAATGGCGTGATGCTGTCGATGATGGGCGCGGTGATTCCCGGCGCGGGCATCGCGGGCGCCAAGGTCTACACCACCATCAAGGGGCAGTTCAAGTTCGTGATCGTGCTGTTCTCCAGCGAGACCGGCGCGCCGCTGGCCACCATCGAAGCCGACACCATGACCGGCCTGCGCACCGCTGCTGCGACCGCGGTAGCTTGCGACGCGCTGGCGCGTCCCGATGCGCAGGTCCTGTCGGTTATCGGTACCGGCGTGCAGGCGCGTTCGCATGTGCCGGCATTGATGCAGGTGCGCAAGTTCAAGGAAGTGCTGGTGGCCGGTATCAGCGGCCAGCAAGAACTGGCCGAGGAGATTACCCGCACGCTGGGCGTCCCGGCACGGGTGGTGACGGTCGACGAAGCGGCCGCTGCCGCCGACGTGCTGGTGACCGTGACCCGTTCGGCCACGCCGCTGTTCGACGGCAAGCTGCTGCGTCCGGGCGTCTTCGTGGCGGCGGTCGGCGCTTCCAAGGCCAATGTGCGCGAGCTGGACGACACCGCCATCGCACGCGCCGCCGCGCTGTTCGTCGAATGGAAGCCGCAGGCGCAGCAGGAAGCCGGCGACCTGGTGCAATGCGCACCGGGTACCTTCGACTGGAACAACGTCTTGGAACTGGCGCAGGCGGTGGACGGCAGCATGCCTTACCAGCGCCGCGCCGACGACATCGTGGTCTACAAGGCCATCGGCATCGGCCTGGAAGATGTGGCGCTGGCCGGCCTGGCGTACCGCAAGGCTTGCGCCAAATACGGCTGGTAAGCGTCGCCGCTGCAGCATAAGAAAACGCCGCATGGCCTTTGGGCCTGCGGCGTTTTTGTTTGCGCTGCGCGGACTGGCGTCAGGCCGATGCCTTGCCCGGTACGCGCGGCGCCGACGGTTTGGCGCGCAGCGCGGCAGCGGTGGCCGCCAGCACGATGGCGATGCCGGCCACGGTGCCGGTGGTGACCGGTTCATCCAGCAGCAGCCATGCCCACAGAGAGGCGAACACCGGGATCAGGAACGTGACCGTGATCGCGCGGGTGGCGCCTTCGGTTGAGATCAACTGGAAGAACAGGGCATAGGCCAGGCCGGTGCAGACCACGCCCAGTACCGATACCGCCAGCAGCGATGCCGGGGTGCCGGCCTGCAGCGCGTGCGGCAGGCTGGGCAGGGCCAGGGGCAACAGGCAGAGCGAGGCGGTGAACTGGCTGCCGGCGGCAATCGCGATGGGCGAGATGCCGCCGCCGCGCATGCGTGTGAAGGTGGCGGCAAAGCCATAGCTGAGCGCCGCGCCCATGCTGGCAAGCACGGCCAGGATCACCATCGCATCGACCCGCATCGGCCCGACGCCTACCAGCACGCCTACCCCGAACAGGCCCAGCACGAAAGACGCCATGCGTACCGCGGTCAGCCGTTCGCCCAGCAGCAGGAAGCCGAACAGCGCGGTGAATACCGGCGCCAGCGAATTCATGGTGGCCATGTAGGAAGATGGGATGTACAGCGCGGACCAGGCGAACAGGCTGAACGGCAATGCCGTGTTGGCGATGCCGATGACGAGGTAAGGCAGCCAGTTGCGCCGCCATTGCAGCGGCACCCCGCGCGAGCGCGCGAAAGCCAGCAGCGCCAGCGTAGCGAGAGAGGCGCGGCCGAAGGTGGTGAGCATGGGCCCCAGTACCGGCGCAGCGATGCGCATGAGCATGAAGCTGGTGCCCCAGATGGCGGCGAGCAGGAATAGCCGGGCAATATTCGATGAAGACATGGCGGCGATCGAATGCGGTGGAGCAGCGAGTGTAATGCGCGTCTTCACCTGCCGCATAGGTACAGTTGGGAAGATTTTCACCGGGCCACCTTGCACGCCATCCCAAACCAGGCTCGCCCGCCTTACGCCTGTTGATGAAATGCGTTCTAATATCCGCATGGTCAACGCAAAGGGAGAGGGATGTGCTCAAGATTTACGGCCGGGACAATTCCATTAATGTGCGCAAGGTACTGTGGGCCTGTGCCGAGTTGGGCATCGAATACCTGCACGAGGATTGGGGCATCGGTTTTCGCTCGACCAGGGAACCGGCGTTTCTTGGCATGAACCCGAACGCCATGGTGCCGGTGATCGATGACGATGGCTTTGTGCTGTGGGAGTCGAATTCCATCCTGCGCTACCTGGTCGGGCAATACGGTGGCGGTGCGCTTTATCCGGCAGCACCCCGCGAGCGGGCCCGCATCGACCAGTGGATCGACTGGCAGGCCAGCGATCTCAACCGTTCATGGAGCTATGCCTTCATGGCGCTGGTGCGCAAATCGCCGGTGCATGGCGATGCGCAGCAGTTGGTGGCTTCCATCGAAAACTGGAGCGGCTTCATGCGCGTGCTGGAGCAGAAATTGCAGCAGACCGGCGCCTATGTTGCCGGTGATGCCTTTTCGCTGGCGGACATCCCGGTCGGCCTGTCGGTCAACCGCTGGTTCGGCACGCCGCTGACGCGTCCGGATTTGCCGGCGCTGGCGGCCTACTATGAGCTGCTGACGGAGCGGCCAGGCTTTCGCGCGTTTGGACGCAACGGCATGGCCTGAGTTCGCACCCTTGATGGGCCGGGGAAATGGGGGCGCATGCGGCGGGGAGGGTACACTTCGGTCTTGCGCATTTTTATCGCGCTTTTTCTTCTTGCCAAACTGTCCATGAACCGAAAGAAAACCCTGCTGTTCCTCGCCGCTTTCCTGGGATGCCTGCTGCTGTCGAGCGTGCCGCTGATTACGCTGCTGTTTTATTGACGCAGCAGCGTAACCGCGGCGGGCCGGAATGGATCAGTAACGTTCCAGCCAGTGCGCGTAAGGCGCCGGCAATGTCCACGAGGGACGTTCCACGCCCAGTTCCTTGGCAGCAAAATATGTCCAGTGCGGATTGACCAGGTGCGCACGGCCTACCATCACCAGATCCAGTTGCTGCTCCTTGACGACGCGTTCGGCGATCTCCGGCGTGCCGAAACCCCAGGCCGACGATACCGGCACATCGGCTTCGCGGCGTACGCGTTCGGCGACCGGGCCGAGGAAGGCCGGTCCCCAGGGGATATTGGTTTCAGGAATGGTGAAGCCGATGGTGACGCTGATCATGTCCATGCCGGCAGCCTTGAAGTCCCGCACCAGGCCGATCGATTCCAGCAGCGTCTGTTCGTTGCGGCCGTCATATTCGATCACACCGAAACGCACCGTCAGCGGCAGGTTTTCCGGCCACACCTGGCGTACCGCGCGCAGGGTTTCCAGCAGGAAGCGTGCGCGGTTTTCCACGCTGCCGCCATAGATATCGTCGCGCTGGTTGGCGTGCGGCGAGAAGAAGCTTTGCGCCAGGTAGCCGTGGGCGAAGTGCAGTTCCAGCCATTCGAAACCGACATCGCGCGCACGGATGGCGGCATCGACGAAGTCCTGGCGCACGCGGGCGATATCGTCGATGGTCATGGCCTTGGGGACCTTGGGCAGGCCTTTGCCGTAGGCAATCGCCGAAGCGCCGATGGTTGCCCAGCCGCGGGGATCGCCTTCGGCGATATGGTCGTCGCCTTCCCAGGGGAGGTTGGCGCTGGCCTTGCGTCCTGCATGGCCGATCTGGATGCCCGGCACCGAGCCGGCCGCCTTGATCGCCTGCACCACCGGCACGAAGGCTTGGGCCAGGTCGTCCGACCAGATGCCGGTGCAAGCCGGCGTGATCCGGCCTTCAGGCGAGACAGCAGTGGCTTCGACGATCACCAGCCCGGCGCCGCCGCGCGCGATGCTGGCGTAGTGGGACAGGTGCCAATCGTTGGCGCGGCCGTCAATGGCCATGTATTGGCACATCGGCGGTACGGCGATGCGGTTGCGCAGGGTTACGTCTTTGAGTTTGAACGGCTGGAACAGGGCGGACATATTGGCCTTTTGATATGAAGCGGTTATTCGATAGATTATTCGGTAGTTCGAATATGTTCGAACTATGGAAGCAGTATAACCCAAGGTGTATCATGTTGCAGATGCGCCCCTACAAACACCCCGCCGCCAGCGAACTGGTCCTCGAACGAGTGCTTTACGCCTTGAGCGATTCCATTCGCCTGGACATCGTGCGCCACCTCGCGCATGTCGAATGCGCGACCTGCGGCGAGCTCGACGGCGGCCGCCCGAAATCCACCGTCTCGCACCATTTCAAGGTCCTGCGCGAAGCAGGCCTGGTGTTGACCGAGAGTACCGGCACCACCCATATGAATACATTGCGCCACGCCGATATCGAAAGCCGTTTCCCGGGTTTGCTGTCGGCGATCCTGTCGCAAGGTGCGCCGGCCAAGCGCAAGGCCGGCGCCAAAAAAGCCAAGGCGGCGTGACTGCCGTGCCGGGACCACAAAAGACAAGAAAACGGAGAGCGCCATGAACATCTTCATCACCGGTGCGACAGGCTATATTGGCGGATCGGTTGGCCGCCACCTGGCAGCGGCCGGGCACACCATCCGCGGACTGGCGCGCGACGCATCCAGGTCGGCCGCGTTGCGTGCGATCGGCATCGAACCGGTGATCGGCACGCTGGACGACAGCGCGCTGCTCAAGTCCGAAGCCGCCCGTGCGGATGCGGTCGTCAATTGCGCCAGCAGCGACCATCGCCCCGCTATCGAAGCGCTCATCGAAGGCCTGGGCAGCGAAGGGAAAATCCTGCTCCATACCAGCGGTTCCAGCCAGGTAGGCGACGCCGTGGCCGGCAATGTGCTGGCCGCGCAGGTATTCGACGAAGATACGCCGCTGGTGGTGGGCGCCGAGAAATGGGCGCGCTACGAACTGGACCAGCGCATCCTGGCCGCACCCGGCATGCGCGGCATCGTCGTCTGCAACACGCTGATCTATGGTCATGGCACCGGCCTGCAGCCTGATAGCGTGCAGATCCCGGCTTTGGTGGCGCAGGCCCGCGAGAGCGGCGTGCTGCGGCTGGTCGGGCGAGGCGTCAACCGTTGGGCGACGGTGCATATCGAGGATGTCTGCGCGCTCTACCAGCTGGTCCTGGAGCGGTCGGACACGCAAGGTTTCTATTTCGCTGAAAACGGCGAATCGTCGTATGCCGATATGGGCAAGGCCATCGCCCGGCGCATGGGCATCGCCCGCATCGAGCACTTGAGCGAAGAGGATGCGATCGCCTTGTGGGGCCTCAACAAGGCCCGCTATTCGCTGGGATCGAACAGCCGCGTGCAAGCGCTGCGCGCCCGGCGCGAGCTGGGATGGCAACCGCGGCACGCGTCGGCGGTGGACTGGATCGAACATGAGATGAGGCTGCCTTCGTCTACCGGCGCCGGGTAGGCCTGCATCAGGCGATACGGTTCCTCTCCCCTTCCTCGCTTTCTTCTTCAATTTGCATGCTGGCAACTCTTGTCGGCATGTCGTCATACCAGTTTCCAATGCCCGGATTCGCAATTTGCTTGCGTTTTTTGCAGCAGAGAGTCGTGTTTTTCCTGGTTTGTGCAAAATTCGGCCGAAATAAATTAAAGAAATCGGGAATTGCTACGTAACCTGTGATGTAAAGATTTGATAAGATCGACTGACATCGTGTCAGTCGTCCAAATGGCGACACCCAGCGTCTCGAGATTTTCGCAATCAGGATCAAGAAGCCTCATTGCAAAGCGAAGCGATATTCCTTTCTCGGGCAAGCCAAAAACAACTCACAGACCCAGGAGCATTCATGGCCACGTCCACCGGTTCCGTCTCCACAGCCGCAGGACCTCTCGACGTTGCGACTTTGGTGAAGCAGCTGATGGCGGCTGAATCCAAATCGCGGTTGACCAATCTGACGAACAAGGCGAGCGCTTTCAACACGCTCATCTCCGCCTATGGCAATTTCAAGGGCGCCCTGACCACCTACCAGAGCGCCATCAAGGGCCTGAACACGGCCAGCTTCAGCTCGCAAAAGCCGACCGTCAGCAATGCCGGCACCGGCAGCAACCTGACCACCGATCCCTTCACCGCCGACGTCAATACCGACGAAACGACCAAGAAGATGGCGCAGAAGCTGAAATCGGGCGGTTTCCCCACCGGGAAGATCTTCAGCGCGGGCGACTCGATCGCGATCAAGGTCGGCACCGAGCAACCGACTTTCGTCACGCTCAAGGCCAATGCGACCCTGGCCGGCGTGCGCGATGCCATCAACGCCTCGAAGGCGGGCGTGACGGCTTCGATCGTCACCGACGGCAGCGGCGACCACCTGGTGCTGGAGTCCAATGCCGGCGGCACCGCCAACACCATCAAGATCACCGCCAACGGCAGCCTGGCCGACCTGAACTACAACCCGTCGTCGAACCAGCCGAGCGCGGTCACGCAAATCCAGGCGCCGCGCGATGCGACCAAGGCCGCGTCCGGCAAATATACGGTCAGCGTGTCGCAGTTGGCGCAGGCGCAGAAGGTCAGTTCAACTGGCATCGCGCCGGGGACGACCTTCGAGAGCGGCGTGCTGGCGATCAAGACCGGCAACGGTTCGACCGCCATCATCAAGCCGCGCACCAACACCCTGGCCGGCGTGCGCGACGCCATCAACGCCAGCGATGCCGGCGTCAGCGCCGCCATTGTCAGCGACGGCAAGAACGACCACCTGGTCATCACTGCCAAGGACAGCGGCTCCGCCAACAACTTGCGCATCACCGGCACCGGGAATTTCGCGGCGTTTTCCTTCGACCCCAGCGGCAAGCTGACCTCGCCGGGCGTGCCGGCCAGCCAGGCCTTCAACGCCGGCAACCTGACCCTGCAGGTGGGCGGCAAGTCGATCGGCATCACCCCGACCGACCTCGATGGCAGCGGCTCTGTCGGCCTGAACGATGTCGCCGCCTCGATCAACGCCGCCAATGCCGGCGTCACGGCAAGCATCAGCAACGACGGCACGCAAGACCATCTGGTGCTCACGCCCACGGGCACCGACCCGGTGGCGCTCACCGGATCGCTGGATTATGCGTTGCTGACCGGCAGCTCGATGGGCCAGTTGGCCAAGGCCCAGGACGCCACGCTGTCCATCGACGGCGTTACCGTCACCAGCACCAGCAACAAGGTGACCGACGCCATCTCGGGCGTGACGTTGAACCTGTCCAAGGTGACCACCGCAGCCGACAATTTCACGCTGTCGATCACCAACGACACCAGCGGCGTGAGCAGCGCGGCCAACACCTTCGTGTCGGCATACAACGCCCTGGTCAAGGCAGTCAATTCGCTGACCAAGCAGACGCCGTCGACCACCAAGGGAGAGGTCAATAATTCGGCGCCGCTGGGCGCCGAATCTTCGGTCAAGAACGTCATGACGCAATTGCGCGGCGTGCTGATGACGTCCATGAGCGATGTCGCAGGTTCGATCTCGTTGTCCCAGGTGGGTATCTCCTTCCAGAAGGACGGCACCCTGGCGCTCGACGCCGGCAAGCTGTCCAAGGTCACTACCCAGAACTTCGAGGGCGTGAGCAAACTTTTCACCTCAACCGATGGCGTCGTTCCCAAGCTGCAGAAGCTGATGGAAAGCCTCCTCGGTGACAACGGCATTGTCGCGTCCAAGTCCAAAGGCTTGCAGGACAGCCTGAAGGTCAATACCGACCAGCAGGCAGCGGTCAATGCGCGGCTGCTGACGCTGAAGGACACATACACCAACCAGTTCAACCGCCTCAACCTCACACTGTCGAACATGCAGTCGCGGCAGACCTACCTTACGCAGCAGTTGGCGAAACTGAACGCCAAGTAAAAAACGGCGGCAATAAAAAAGGGACTCCGGCCAGCTTGGCCGGAGTCCCTTTTTTTATCGCTTGCCGTGGCTCAATTAGTCTTGGTCACCTTGTTGAGATGGCGCGGCTTATCCGCATCCATTCCCCGCGCCGCCGACAATTGCGCGGCCATCACATAGAACGCCTGGATGGCGACAATCGGATCGAGGTCGGGCGTGGTCGCCACCGGCAGCGTCAGGTCGCGCTGCGGGATATCGGCCGGGGCGGCCAGCAGTACCTTGGCGCCGCGATGGCGCATCTCGTCGGCCAACTGCACCATGCCGGCCTGGGTCGGTCCGCGGGTGGCGAACATGAGCAGCGGATATCCCTCATCGATCAGCGCCATCGGTCCGTGCTTGATCTCGGCGCCGCTGAAGGCTTCCGCCTGGATGGCGCAGGTTTCCTTGCATTTCAAGGCGGCTTCCAGCGCCAGCGGAAATCCGATGCCACGGCCCACCACCATGATGCGGTCGGTGGCGGCCAGCGCCCCGACGGCGGCTGACCAGTCGCTGTCCGCGGCCAGGCGCAGCGCGTCGGGCAGGCTGTCGATTCCGTGCAGAAACGCCGCATCGTCCTGCCAGTGGCCCGTCAGCAGTGCGCCGGCCACCAGGCTGGCGATGAAGCTCTTGGTGGCGGCCACGCTGGTTTCCACGCCGGCATGCAAGGGAATGCTCCATTCGGCTGCCGCCGCCAGCGGCGAGGTTGCATCGTTGACCAGCGCCAGCGTGGTGGCCCCGCCGGCGCGGAAATAGCGGATCGGTTCGACCACGTCGGGGCTTTGGCCGGACTGCGAGATGGCGATGGCCAGCGCGTTCTTCGTCATCAGCGGCGCGCGGTTCAAGGTCACCAGCGACATCGGCAGCGAGGCGACGATATGGCCCAGCCGCGCCATGGTGAGATAGGCGCAATAGCCGGCGGCATGATCGGAACTGCCGCGCGCCACGGTGACGATGCCCGAGGGCGGCGTTGCGCGCAGCTGCTTGCCGAGTTCGGCGTAGCGTTCGCGTTCGCGCGTGACTTGCACGGCGACATAGTCGGCGGCCGAACGGGCCTCTTTGAGCATTTGTGACTCATCAGGCATGAGCGAGGTCAATCTCTTCTCCTTCCACATAAACGGCCTTCAAGGCGAACTGGCGATCCAGCACCACGACATCGGCATGGCAGCCTGCGCTGAGCCGGCCGCGGTCATCCAGGCCGAGGTAATCGGCCGGATAGGTCGAGGTGCGCAGCGATGCTTCCGACACGTCCAGCCCCAGCGAGACCAGGTTGCGCAGCGCCTGGTCCATGGTCAGGATGCTGCCCGCCAGGGTGCCGTCGGCCAGCCGCACGCCGCCGGCGCATTTGTGCACCACCTGGCGGCCCAGCGTGTAGTCGCCGTCGGGCATGCCGGCGGCGGCGGTGGAGTCGGTCACGCAATACAGGCGCGGGATGGCGCGCAGCGCGGCGCGGATGGCGCCGGGGTGCACGTGCAGCAGGTCGGGAATCAGCTCGGCATATTTTGCGTGCGCCAGCGCCGCGCCGGCCATGCCGGGCTCGCGGTGGTGGAAGCCGCTCATGGCGTTGAACAGGTGGGTGAAGCCGGAGGCGCCATGTGCCAGCGCGGCGACACCGTCGTCGTAGCTGCCCAGCGTGTGGCCGATCTGTACCTTCAGGCCGCGGTTGGCCAGCTTGCAGACCAGCTTCAGGTGGCCGTCGACTTCGGGGGCGATGGTGATCAGCTTGAGCGGCGCCAGGCTGTTGAGGTAATCGACCTGCTCCAGCGACGCTTCGATGGCGAAGTCGGGCTGCGCACCCAGTTTTCCGGGGTTGATGTAGGGACCTTCCAGGTGCACGCCGAGGATGCGCGCACGGCCGCGGGCTCGTTCTGCGCAGGCCGCGCCGACTGCCTTGAGCGCGCTTTCCAGTTCGTTCAGCGGCGCCGTCATGGTGGTGGCCAGCAGGCTGGTGGTGCCGTGCCGCGCATGCAGGCGGGTGATGGCGGCTACCGCATCGCCGCCTTCCATCACATCGCGCCCGCCGCCGCCATGCACGTGCAGGTCGATGAAGCCCGGCAGGATGTAATCGCCTTCATCGATCAGGCGCGGTTCACGCCGCAGCGGCCGGCCTTCGATCGAGCGGATGCGCTCGTCGAAGACGATCTCGCCGCTGACCCAGCCCTGGGGTGTCAGCACATTGCCATGGATATTCTTGATGGTGTTCATGGTGTCACTCCCTGGAGGATTGCAAGGCTTGCAGGACCAGAAGCAAAGCGCCGTCTGCGGCATCGGCTGAAGCGGCGACGACGCGCTGCCGCAGCCCGGAAGAGAGATAGCCGTCCAGTGCACCGGCCAGTCCGCCGCATAGCGCCAGCGGCAGGCGCTGCTGCGGGTCGAGCGCGCCGGCCATCAGCTCGATTTCATCGGCCGCCGCTTGCATGATGGCACGGGCAGCACCGTCGTTGTCCGCATGCGCCACCACCAGCCGCGCCAGGCGGGCGAAGGCGGCCTGGTCGGCTTGCGACAGCCAGGCCAGCACGGTCTCGCGTTCGCTGCGTCCACTGGCGGTGGGCAATTCGCTTGCGCAGAACGCCAGCACCGCCTCGGCCAGCGGGCCGCGCACGGCACGGCCATCGATCGCGTGCTGCGTGTGGTGGATGGCGCGCATGCCCATCCAGGCGCCGCTGGCGTCGTCGCCGGAAGGGAAGCCCCAGCCGTCGACCATGCGCTGGCGGCCATCGATGTCAGCGGCGATGCCGATGGTGCCGGTGCCCACGGCGATCACCGCACCGGGCTTGCCCTGATGCGCGCCGAGCAGGGTGGTGATGCCGTCGGTGACGGCTTGCAGCATGCCGAAGGCCGGCGCCGTGGCGTGGAAATCGGCTGCCCATTGCGCCACGTTATAGCCGGCGATGCCGACGCCCACCGCCAGTTGCGATAGCGGCGGTATCGCATGGCCGGCATGGCCGAATGCCTGTTCGATGGCCGGCACGATGATGCGCCATGCCGCCTCGGCGCCATTGCGCAAGGCCGAGCCGGAGCCGGCCGCTTCGGCCAGCACGCGGCCATCGGCCGTGGCGATGCGCACCAGGGTCTTGGTGCCGCCGCCATCCACGCCGACCAGATAGGCAATGGCGGCGCTGGCGGAAGTGGCGGCGTGGGAGGAGGAGGTATTCATGGCGGCAGCAAGCACCTCAATGGCGTCGCGACGATTGCAGGTTGCCGGGCTTGAGGCGGCGCAGCGCCTGGCCCTGGGCGTCGAACACATGGAATGCATGGCTGTCGGCCGACAATTCCAGGCGCTCGCCGATGTCGAGGTCGCGGTTGCCGTCGCCGCGCACCACGATGTCCTGTCCGCCATCCAGCGTCAGGTAGATGAAATTGGCTTCGCCCAGGTGCTCCACCAGGTTGACCGTGCCGTTGAAGTGTTCCGATCCCTGCGCGTGTTCGCGGATCTGTTCGGCGCGCAGGCCCAGTGTCACCTTGTCGCCGGGTTTGGCCGCATCGGTGGCGACGTCGGCATGCAGTTGCGCGCCGCCCGCGATTTCCACCCTCAGGCCGTCCGGGGCGACATGGGTCACGGTACCCGGCAGCAGGTTCATCTTGGGCGAGCCGATGAAGCCGGCCACGAACAGGTTCTGCGGATGCTGGTACAGCTCCAGCGGCGTGCCGGCCTGCTGGATGCGGCCGTCGTGCATGACCACGATCTTGTCGCCCAGCGTCATCGCCTCGACCTGGTCGTGGGTGACGTAGACGATGGTCGCGGCCAGCTCCTTGTGCAGCTTGGCGATCTCCAGCCGGGTTTGCACGCGCAGCGCGGCGTCGAGGTTGGACAGCGGTTCGTCGAACAGGAACAGGCGCGGCTTGCGCACGATGGCGCGGCCGATCGCCACGCGCTGGCGCTGGCCGCCGGATAGTTCGCGCGGCAGGCGGTCGAGCAGGTGGTCGATCTTGAGGATGCCGGCGGCGTGGCGGATGCGTTCATCGATGTCGGCCTTGCTGCTGCCGGCTACCTTCAGGCCGAAGGCCATGTTCTTGTACACCGTCATGTGCGGATACAGCGCGTAGCTCTGGAACACCATGGCGATGCCGCGCTCGGCCGGCGGCAGGTGATTGACCACCTTGCCGCCGATGGCCAGCTGGCCGCCGCTGATGTCTTCCAGCCCGCACAGCATGCGCAGCAAGGTCGACTTGCCGCAGCCGGAAGGGCCGACCAGCACGCAGAATTCGCCGTCGCGGATGTCGAGGTTGAGGTCGGCCAGCACATTGGCGCGGCCGTCGTAGGATTTCCTCAGGTTTTCTATGCTTACGTTTGCCATGTTCAATCCAGTGTGGGTTTATTTGACGGCGCCGGCGGTCAGGCCGCGGATCAGCTGGCGCGAGAACGCGACGTACAGCAGCAGGATCGGTATTACTGCCATCGACAGCGCCGCCAGCACCGAATTCCAGTCGGTGGCGTACTGGCCGATGAATTGCTGCACGCCCAGCGTGACGGTGCGGGTCTCGTCGCCGGGCGCCAGGATCAGCGGGAACCACAGGTCGTTCCAGGCTGGGATCATGGTGAACACCGCCACCGTCGCGATGGCCGGGCGGAGCAGCGGCAGGATTACCTGGAAGAAGATGGCGATCTCGCCCACGCCGTCGCAGCGCGCGGCATCCTTCAGTTCGGACGGGATCTGGCGGATGAACTCGGACAGGATCATCACCGCCAGCGGCAGGCCTTGCGCGGTATAGACCAGGATCAGCGCGGTGCGCGTATTGATGAGGTCCAGCGCCACCACCAGTTGCAGGATAGAGACCGTGCCCAGGCGGATCGGGATCATGATGCCGATGGCCAGGAAGAAGTTGAGGAAGTGGTTGCCGGGGAATTTATATTCCGACAGCGCCCAGCCGGCCATGGCGCCGAACAGCACGATCAGCACCAGCGAGCCCAGGGTGACCGTCAGGCTGTTGCCGAAGTAAAGCAGGAAGTGGGTGCCGGAGAGCACCTTCTGGAAACCGACCAGGGTCAGCGTGTCGGCAGTGGGCAGCGCCATCGGGCCGTCGAAGATGGCGCTGCGGGTCTTGACCGAATTGATCAGGATCAGCGCGATCGGGAACAGCGCGATCACCGCGTAGATGCACAGCACCAGGTGCACCCACAGGTGGCCGATGGGGCCGAAGCTGCGCTGCATCAGTGTCGGTCCGGCCGGCGAGGCGGGCAAGACGGAGCCGGCGTAGGAAGCGGAAGAAGGGGAAGAGGGCATCGGGGTATCCTCGCGCTCACAGCGCATAGCGGGTCAGCCTGCGCTGTACCAGATAGAAGTACGTACCCACGCCGGCCAGGATGATCAGGAACATCAGCGTGGCCACTGCGGCGCCCATGGTCGGGCTGCCGATCTGCGCCTGGTAGCCGAAGAAGGTGCGGTAGAAATAGGTGCCCAGCAGGTCGGCCGAATAATTGGGCCCGGCCAGCGCGCCCTTGACCGAATAGATCAGGTCGAAGGCGTTGAAGTTGGCGACGAAGGTAAGGATGGTCACCAGCCCCAGCGTCGGATAGATCAGCGGCAGCTTGATCTGCCAGAAGATGCGCATGGAGGAGGCTCCCTCGGCATGTGCGGCTTCCAGCACTTCTTCAGGCACTGCCAGCAAGGCCGCGTAGATCAGCATCATGGGGATGCCGATGTATTGCCACACCGAGATCAGCGACAGCGTCACCAGTGCGGTCGATTCCTGGCCCAGCCAGGGGCCGAACCAGTCGGCCAGGCCAACCAGTCCCATCAGTTTTTCTCCCACGCCCCACAGCGGCGAGAGGATCAGTTGCCAGATGAAGCCGATGATCACCACCGACAGCAGCGTGGGCAGGAAGATCAGCGTGCGATAGGTGCGTGCGCCGCGCAGGCCCTTCAAGCTGAACAGTGTTGCCAGCAGCAGGCCGATCGGGTTTTGCAGCGCCATGTGCATGCCGAAGAACTTGATGTTGTTCCACATCGCATTCCAAAAGGCAGCCGACCAGTCGGGGTCGAACAGGATGGTGCGGTAGTTGTCGAGGCCGACGAAGCTGGTCACGCCCGCATCGTTGCTGGTGTAGAAGCCCAGGCGCAGCGTATCGGCCAGGGGCAGGGCGCTGAACATGGAATAAATGAGGACGGCAGGCGCGAGAAATACCACGAGCTGCCAGGCGCGGACTTTTTTCACTGCGTCTCCTGAGAGGGATATCGAGGGATGGAACCGGACTGGCGTCTTGGTGCGCCAATATCCGGCCTCCCTTTTGTTTTTGTATCAGGCCATACCGCTTCCAGAAGTGGCATGGGCCTCATGACATCCGCTTATTGTTGCGGCTTGTACCACTTGGCGAAGCCAGCCTGGATCTTGGCGGCGGCATCCTTGGGCGCCAGCTTGCCGTTGAGCACCTGGGCGTTGACGTTCCACATCTCGTTTTCCATGCTCGGCGTGCCGCGGTTGAGGATCTGCGAGTTGACGCGGATGGTCGATGCGCAGCCCTTGCGCCAGGACAGCATCTGCTTGGCGATCGGGTCTTTCACCGAGATCAGGTGGTTCGACAGCGAGAAGAAGCCGGTGACCTTGTTGGTGTAGAGGTCGGCGAACTCCTGCGAACCCAGCCACGCCAGGAACTTGTAGGCGTCTTCCTTGTTCTTGGATTTCTTGTTGATGCCCATGCCGATGTCGTTGTGGTCGGAGATGTAGCAGGCATCGCCGGCCTTGGGCACTGGCGGCGGGAAGGCGCCCATGTCCAGCTTGCCGTTGAAGTAGGCGATGTCCCAGGAGCCGGCCGGGTATACCGCGCCGCGGCCCAATGCAAACATGTTCTGGCTGTCGCTATAGGTTTGCGCCGATGCGCCCTTGGGCAGGTAATGGCCCAGCTTGGCCTCATACTCCCAGGCCGCCACGAATTGCGGGTCGGTGAACTTGGCTTTGCCGGAGATGAGCGCCTTGCGGCCTTCCTCGCCCTTCCAGTAATTGGGGCCGATGCCGGTGAACAGCACCTGGTGCGATTCCCACTGCTCGGAGGTGCCCATCACCAGCGGCGCGTACTTGCCATTGGCCTTGACGGTGTCGAGCAGCTTGAAGAACTCGGCCTCGGTCTTGGGCGGCTCCAGGTTCAGTTCCTTGAAGATCTTGGTGTTGTAGAAGAAGCCGTGGATCACCGAAGCGATCGGCATGCAGAAGGTGTCTTTGCCGTCATCGGTCTGCCAGGCGGTCTTGGCTGCCGGCGCGAAGAATTCCATGCCGGGCTTGCCGTCCAGCTTTTCCAGATGGCCCTTGTTGTACAGCGAGAGCGACACGTCGAACGGGCGGCAGGCCACCAGGTCGCCGGCAGTGCCGCCGGCCAGGCGTGCGGCCAGGCTGGAGTCGTATTCGGTAGGCGCGGTCGGCGAGAACTTCACGGTGATGCCGGGGTTCTGTTTCTGGAAGGCGGGGATCAGTACGGTTTCCCACAACTGCAGGTCATCCACGCGCCAGCTTTCGATGGTGAGTGTGCCTGCCTGCGCATGGCCGCCAATGGACAGCGCCAATGCGGCTGCCGTGGCCAGCGTGGCCGCAGCGCGTTTCATGAAGGGAATGACTGCGTCGGTCTGTTGCTTGGTTTGCATCGTGTGTCTCCTGGCTTTATTGGCTGTTAGTCGCTCTTGCCTATCGGGATAGTGCGGCCCGGCAACCGGCAATGAGGTGCGCGATGACAGTGGGCAGCGGCGCGACAGTAGCACTGCACCGCATGTGATGCGAGCTTGGTGCGGCAGGCGCCGGTAATGGCGTAAGATGCTGATTTAAATGGGAAAAATAAGAAACGGCACCAGCGTGCCAATTACATATCCTTACAGGCTGGGAAAGGGCTGCGGCGGCCTCTGCTCGCTATGCAAGCCCATCGGCGAATGTGAGCGTGGCGCGCACCGGTCAAGCTAAAGAAAGAAAACATTACATTTCTTAACAAGAGATGAATTGAATTAATGTTTTTATCTAGGGCCTGTTGATATTGAATTTGCGAGATGCGTTGCCCCCAGAAGGTGGGGTGGCAAGGCGCCCGGTCTGACTGGTGGTGGCCCCACCAGTCAGACCGGGCAACGCGGCCAGCGCGCCTTCTGGGGGCAACCCTCCGGGAACGGCCATCAGGCGTCGCCTGCCGTTGTTGTGGCTCCTTGCCGTAGCACCGCTACGACGCGTCGCCACGCCTAGGCAGACAACGCCTGATGACCGTTCGCACTCGCAAATTCAATATCAACAGGCCCTGGCCGCTGCAAATTGCAGCGCGGCAGTCGCCGGGCTATAGTCTTTCCCGGTTTGGAGGCACACGGACATAATGATAAAAATGAAACGCCCAGTCCGCGCGTTGCTTGCATCGGTCCCGTACCGTTGCGCGACGGCGGCGATGCTGGCGACCCTTCCCTTGCTGATGCTGGCAGCGCTGGTGGTATCTGCAGCGCTGCCGCCGCAGGCGCGCGCGGCCGCAGCGTCGGCGCCAGGGACATCCGCGGCGCCGGCCTCGCTGCAGGTGCTGCACTGGTGGACGTCGGCCGGCGAACGCCGTGCCCTCAACGTGGTGGTGAACCAGTTGGCCAAGCAGAACATTCAGTGGCGCGATGTCCCCATCCCGGGCGGCGCCGGCATGGGCGCGGGCAAGGTATTGAAGAGCATGGTGCTGGCCGGGCGCGCGCCCGAGGTCACGCAATTGAACGGCGTGATCTTCGGCGAATGGGCTGACCTCGGCTTGCTGCTGGAACTGGACAACGTCGCCGTGCAAGGCAACTGGGAAAAGCAGATGTTTCCCAGCGTCTGGGCGCTGCTGAACAACCGCGGGCATGTGGTGGCCGCGCCGCTGGGCATCCACCGCATCAACACGTTGTTCTACAACATTGCCATCTTCAACCGGCTGGGGCTGACGCCACCCAAGACCTGGGATGACTTCGACCGCATCGCGAAGATCTTGCGCGACGCCGGCATCACGCCGCTGGCGCAAAGCGCCGAAGCCTGGCAGGTCGCCACCCTGTTCGAAAACCTGGTGCTGGCCGAAAGCGGCCCGGCCTACTATCGCCGCCTGTTCGTGGACATGGACCAGGCCGCCTATGCCGATGGGCGCATGCTGCACATCCTCAAGCGCCTGCGCCGGCTCGGCCAGTCGATGGACCAGCCGGTGCGCGAGCGGGCATGGCCCGATGTCGCGCGCAGCATGGCCAACGGCGAGGCCGCCATGTTCATCATGGGCGACTGGGCCAAGGGCGAGTTCAATGCCTGGGGCCTGACGGTGGACCAGCAGTTCGGCTGCGCCCCGGTGCCGGGGACGGGCGAGTACCACCTCTACAGTACCGACACCCTGGCCATGTTCGCCGACGATTATTCGCACCAGGTCTCCCAGGAGACGCTGGCGCAGATCGTTACCTCACCGGCGGTGCAGTCGGAATACAATAAATTCAAGGGTTCGATTCCGGTCTGGCGCACCGCTGATCCGCACATGGACCGCTGCGCGCGCGACTCCTGGCGCGCGTTCAGCAAGGGCGCGGCTTACCAGGCGCCCAGCCTGGTGCACCGCATGGCCACCGATGAGACCACCAAGGACGCCATCATCGCCGAGGTGCAGCGCTTCTTCCTCGACCGCCAGGGCAGCGAGGAACAGGCGCAACGCAGGCTGGTGTCGATCGCGCGGGCACTATCGCGCAGCCGCGGCCAGTGATGGGCAAGGAACAGGACATGAGACGAGACAAGCCATTTAGGGAAGGCCAACAATGACACGCAAGATATTGATCGTCGACGACGACCAGAAGACCCGCACCCTGTTGAAGGCCTATCTGGAAAAGAACCAGTACGAGGTGCGGCTGGCGCACGACGGCGCCACCTTCCTCGGCGAGTTCCAGCGCTACGCCGATGAGCTGGCGCTGGTGATCCTGGACGTGATGCTGCCCGACACCGACGGCTTTGCGCTGTGCAAGACGGTACGGCGCAAGTCCAATGTGCCCATCATCATGCTCACCGCCAGTTCGGACGAGACCGACCGCGTGGTCGGGCTGGAGCTGGGCGCCGACGACTACATCGCCAAGCCCTACAGTCCGCGCGAACTACTGGCGCGCATCAAGGCCATCCACCGCCGCACCGGCATCGACAGCACGGCCGCGCCGCGCTATTACCGTTTCGTCGGTTTCACGCTCGACACCGTTGAGCGCACGCTGACCGATAGCGTCGGCCAGGTAGTGGCGCTGACCGGCATGGATTACCAACTGCTGAAATACTTCGTCGAACACCCGGGCGACGTGCTCGACCGCAACGTGCTGTGCGAAGAGACGCGCGGACGCGATGCCGGCCCGCTGGACCGTTCGCTGGACGTGCAGATCAGCAAGCTGCGCCTGCGCCTCAACGACGGCGGCCGCCAGCCGCACCTGATCAAGACCGTGCGCGGCGCCGGCTATGTGTTCTCGGCCGACGTCAGCGCGGCCGCCGCGTGAGAGCAATCCCGTGAACGAGAGCGCACCTGCGGCTGCGGCGGAGGCGACTCCGCAAACAGTCCGGCCGCGCTCGCTGCGCGCCCGGCTGGCAGCTTTCCTGGATTGGATCTTGCCCAACTCCCTGCTGGGCCGTTTGTCGGTGGTGATGATTTTCGGCGTGCTGGTCACGCAGGTGGCAGGCGGCCTGATCTGGGCGGCGCAATTGCGCACCAAGTCCGAAGCCGAGACCCGCATCGCCGCGCAGCACCTGGCGCACAGCGCGTCGGTGGCGATCCGCTACTTCATGAGCCTGCCTTCCAACTACCGGCCGCTGATGATCCAGCAGTTGCGCGAGATGGGCGGTACGCGCTTTTTCATCAACGCCAACAGCTCGGCAGTGCCGGTCACGCCGATCGCGCCCAACCCGCTGGCCGCCGTCGCCATCGACGTGGCCGCCCAGACCCTGCGCGAAGACTTGCCGTTCATGCCGGAAGCCAGGCTGGATTTCGCCTGGCCGGACGGCTTGCAGGTCTCCAGCGACGGCCTCAAGGTGGGCGACCTGCCAGACAGCTGGGTGCAGCATATCCTGCTGACCAAGCCCAACTCGGCGCCGGTGCTGGTGATACAGATGCAGGTCGAAAGCGGCAAGTGGCTGTACCTGGCCGCGCTCATGCCCAATCCATACTTCCTCGACAGCGGCAATCCGCTGTGGCTGGACCGGCTGGTGTTGCAGGGCTTGTCGCTGGCGGCGATCCTGTTGCTGACCATCCTCGTGGTGCGCTGGACGACCCGTCCGCTGGCAGCGCTGGCGGACGCCGCCGAAGCGTTCGGCAAGGGCGAGACGGTGCCGGAATTGCCGGGGACCGGCAGCCGCGAATACGTCAAGACTGCGTACGCCTTCTCCGGCATGCGCGAGCGCATCAAGCGCTACCTGGAAGACCGCGAGCGGCTGTTCGTCTCCATCTCGCATGACTTGCGCACGCCCATCACGCGCCTGAAACTGCGCACCGAACTGATGGACGACGACGACATGCGCACCGAATTCCACGACGACCTCGATGAGCTCGACATGATGGTCAAGGGCGCGCTGCAGTCGGTGAAGGACAGCGACATCCACGAGAACCGCACCGAGGTGCGGCTGGACGCGCTGGTGACGCGCATGATCCGCGACGCCAAGATGGCCGGCCACGAGATCGCCTTTACGCCCTCCGGCATCAACGTCATGGCCAAGCCGCTGGCCTTGAAACGCGCCATCGGCAACCTGTTCGACAATGCGCTGTATTACGGCCAGAAGGTCGAGGTCGCCATCCGCCCCTTGCAGGGCGCGGGCGGCGGCCTGGTTGAAATCGAGATCCGCGACCACGGCCCCGGCGTGCCGGAAGATGCCATGGGCACGCTGTTCCAGCCCTATGTGCGGCTGGAACACGGGCGCGCCCAGAACAGCGGCGGCATGGGACTGGGGCTGGGCATTTCGCGCAACATCGTGCAAGCCCACGGCGGCGAACTGCTGTTGCGCAACCATCCCGAGGGCGGGCTGATTGCCACCATCATCTTGCCGGCGCGCTGACCGGCGCGGCCGGGAAAAGCAATGTCTAACAAGCCAATCGGATCGCCATATCCAATGTGAAAAAGCAGGAGGGCGTACCTGCCATCTGGCTGGATGCCTTTCCCTAAAATCGATTCGTCGATTCAAACAAGAACCTGATAAGGATAGCCATGACCTATATCTCCAACCCTTCCCGCTACGATGGCCAGATGCCTTACCGGCGCGTGGGCAAGAGCGGTTTGCTGTTGCCTGCCGTTTCGCTCGGCCTGTGGCAGAACTTCGGCGGCGCCGACAATTTCGAGACCGGCCGCGCAGTGCTGCGGCGCGCCTTCGACCGCGGCGTCACCCATTTCGACCTGGCCAACAACTACGGCCCGCCGGCCGGTTCGGCGGAAGAGAATTTCGGCCGCTGGCTGGCCAAGGACTTCGCGCCTTACCGCGATGAACTGGTGATTTCCAGCAAGGCCGGCTGGCAGATGTGGCCCGGTCCCTATGGCGGCCCCAGCGGCGCGCGCAAGCACCTGATCGCCAGCTGCGAGCAGAGCCTGCGCCGCATGGGACTCGACTATGTCGACATCTTCTATTCGCACCGCGTCGATCCCGACACGCCACTGGAAGAAACCATGGGCGCGCTGGCGCACCTGCACCGCCAGGGCAAGGCGCTGTATGTCGGCATCTCCTCCTATTCGCCCGAGCTGACGCGCAAGGCGGCGGCCATCCTGAAGAGCGAAGGTGTGCCGCTGCTGATCCACCAGCCGAATTACTCGATGCTCAACCGCAGCATTGAAAACGGCTTGCTGCAGGCGCTGGAAGAACTGGGTGTGGGCTGCATCGGCTTTTCGCCGCTGGCGCAGGGCATGCTGACCTCCAAGTACCTCAATGGCGTGCCGGAAGGCGCGCGCGCCACGCGTGCGCCGTCGCTGCCGCAAAGGATGCTGTCGCCGGAAAACTTGGAGCGCATCCGCGCGCTGGACGAGATCGCCCAGCGCCGCGGCCAGACCCTGGCGCAGATGGCGATTGCCTGGGTGCTGCGCGATGCCCGCGTGACCTCGGCGCTGATCGGCGCGCGCAATGTCGAACAACTGGACGGTTCGCTGGATGCGCTGAAGAACCTGGGCTTCAGCGCCGCCGAGCTGGATCAGATCGACCAGCATGCCATCGATGGCGGCGTCGACCTGTGGCGCGTTTCTTCATCGATCACCTGAAAGTCGCCGGCATCTCCCGGCTGAAGTTCGATGCGAAAATGGCCTGCACCGGTAACGGTGCAGGCCATTTTTCATTGGGACACCAGGAAGTGAATTGCCTTACTTCGGTACATCGTCATCGGCGCTGCGGTCGACGATCTGTTCCGGCCGCGACCACATCCAGATCGCACCGGCAGTCATGCCTATCGCTGCAATGACGATGATCCAGCGGTGTTTGATCGTCAGCAGCATGATCACCAGGCACAGGCTCATCATGATGGATGCGCTCAGCTTGGCGCGCCGCGCGACGACCCGGCCGTGGCGCCAGTGATGGATCATCGCGCCGAACACCGGGTGGTTTTCCAGCCAGCGCTGCAGCCGCGGCGAACCCTTGCCGGCCGCCCATGCGGACAGCAGGATGAATTCGGTGGTCGGGATGCCGGGGATGAAGATCGCCAGGATGCCGATGCCCAGGCTGGCATAAGCCAGCGCCAGCCACAACCAGCGGGTGGCGGCCGGCGCCAGTTTGGCGGTGGCGCCGTCGCTGTCGGGGGGCATGCCATGCCCTTGTGCCGGATCGTCCATCGCGGTCGGTATGGCGTTCCCGCTCACACCAGTCCGAAGTAACGCTTGAGCAGGCTGCCGAAGCGGGCGTAGGCATCGGCGGCGCCGGCGACGACGGTATCGTGGTCTTCTTCCTTCAGCGAGGGCTGGTCGAGAAAGCCGACGAAGCGGCGCCATACGACGGCGCGCCCTTCCGGATACGCCGCCAGGTTGCGCGCGCCGAAGGTCTCGCTCAATCCCAGCGTGGCCTTGGCTTCCTTGAGCAGGAAGGCCGCGCCCAGCGTCGATCCTTCCGACACATAGAGCCAGCCCAGCGCACCCGGCATGGAGACGCCGGCGGTGGCGACCGCTTCTTGCCCGGCATCGAAGCCCAGGTCGGCCAGATCGGCCAGCGATGCCGTTTCGCGGCCGCGCACGTCGAGGTCGGGCACGGCGGCCTGGATGGCGGGATCGGAGAACAGGTGTTCGATGTCGCGCTGGAAGCGGTATTGCGCGGCGACAAAGCGCGCGTAGTTGTCGCGGTTGGCGAATGGCTGGCCCTTTTCCATCAGGGCATGCATCAGCTCGTGCAGGGAAGCTGTCTCGGTCTTGAGGCGGGAAGAGAGCAGGGCGGGGCGTTCGGTGACGGTATGCATGGGGAGGGCGGTTTGAGGGATTGGGGGGACATGGTTGGACATCATGGTTTGGCCGTGACCTTCAGTGTCGCCAGCTCGCTACCGGCACCTCCGTCTTGCCGGCCGGCGTCGGTTATGCCATCCGTGCCTTTCCAGGCAAACGGCACGTGCAGCACCGTGCGGCCGCCCTGTTCACGGGCCACTTCGACGGCCAGCAGGTATTTCCCTTCCGGCAAGGCGGCCAGCAGCTCCTGCCGGTCGGAGAAGCGCAGCAGGTACACCCCTGCCCCGCGCGTGGGGCCGCTCACGCCATCGGCCGGCAGCGCCAGCGTGCTGCCGGCCTTGCGCCACCAGGTGCGCAGCTCCTTGAGGAATATTTTCCCCAGGTTGTCGCGCAGCCGGGTGTCGTACCAGACTGCCAGCGTGCCGGCCACGGACTGCTTGTCGTCGGCCCGTTCTATCCATGCCGCCAGGTAGGGCGGGTGGTAGGCCGCGCTGGCGATGTCGGGCAACGTTACTTCCACTTCCAGCGCGGCCGAGCGTGCCTGGCCGGCAGCCAACCCCAGGCCGGCCAGCAGCAGGGGGATGGCCAACAGGCGTTCGCGGGTGAAGGCGGTCTTCATCGGAGGCACCTGCTACGCGATCAGTTGCGCGGCGGCGGCGGATCGTTGGCGTCGACCTTGCCGTCCTTGTTGGTGTCGGCCTGGGCCCAGGTCTTGTCCATGATCTCGCGTTCTTCATCCATCGAGATGAAGCCGTCGTGGTTGCGGTCCAGCAGGGCGAAGCGCACGTGAGCCTGCTTGATGGCGCGGGTATAGTTTTCGTCGGGTTCGCGGCCCTCCTGGAAGTATTGCGCCTTCAGGCGGCCTTCGAATTCGGCGACGTATTCATCTTCAGAGAGTTTGCCGTCGCCGTTCTTGTCGGCATTCTTGAAGCGCTGCAGGCGCACGGCTTCATATTCTGCGCGCGTGACCACGCCATCGCGGTTGACGTCGTAACTGCCGATAAAGGCTTCGCGGCCGTGGCCGCCGGCCGGACGCGCCGGGCCAGCCTTGGCGTTATCGGCCGGAGGATGGGCAGCGCAGGCGGCCAGAAACAGGCTGGCGGAGAGCGTGCAGAGCAGCAGGGAGCGGGATGTCATGTCGGTTCCTTATGAAATGAGGAGAAAGCGTTGGGGGTAAGGCCTCGGCGTGCGGACATCAGAAATCCACATTGACCGACGCGAAGAAACTGCGGCCGGTGCGGGTCTGCAACTGGATGTCCTGCGCGTCCTTGGCGTTGCTCGGTTCCAGGCTGTAGACGCTGGCGTAATCCCAATAGCGTTTGTCCAGCAGGTTGTTGATGCCGGCGTTGATGCGTACGTTCTTGGCCACGCGCCAGTAACCGGTCAGGTCGAATACTGCATAGCCGGGGACGTTGAAGTAGGTCACCGTCGAGTCGGTCAGCGCCGCACCGCTGTTCGCGTAGCTGTTGCGGTTGGTGGCCTTGGCCTGCTTGCCCTTGACCAGCGTGCCGGTGAGGTTGCTGCCCCAGACCTTCTCGGGGGCGTCGTAGCCCAGGCCGATGATCAGTTTGGCCGGTTGCACGGTGTCCAGGTCCTGGTAGCTGTCGCCGTTGTAGCGGCTCTTGGACTTGCCCTGGCTGTAGCCAAGCGCCCAGGTCGAGTACATGCCTTTCATGGCCGGCACGAACATGCCGTGGTCGATGCGCGTGCTCAGTTCCAGGCCGTAGATATAGGCGTTGTCGCGGTTCTCGGCCTGGTAGATGGTGGCCACGTTGCTCTGGACGTTGGTAAACATCTGCGGATTGGCCGTGCGCGTATAGCGCGTGTAGGCGATGAAATTCTTGTACTTGGTATAGAACAGCGAGCTGTTGAAGGTGATGCCTTCGGTCAGTTCGCCCTTCAAGCCGATGTCGAAGGCGTCGCTGGTTTCCTTTTTCAGGTTGGGGTTGCCCACCAGCGCATAGTTGCCGAAACCGGAATTCCAGTAACCGTACATTTCACTGGCCGACGGCGCCCGGCCGCCGCGCTTCCATTGCGCATAGGCGCTGATCCTGGGCACGATGTCGTAAACCAGGCTCAGGCTGGGGCTGACGATGGTGTTGGTCGTGCCGGAACCGTACAGGGCATTGAGCTGCGCCGCGCTGATCGCGCTGTTGGCGAAGCTGCTGGTGTCGTAGATGCTGCTGGAGACGCGGTCCACGCGCAGGCCGGGGATCAGCGCCAGGCGGTGGCCGTCGAGGTTGAAGGTGATCTCGTCTTCGGCGAACAGGCCATAGCGCGTGGTCTTGGTGTTGGGGTAGGGCTGCTTGGCCAGCGAGGTGCCGGTCAACTGGTGCTGGTTCTTGTTCTGGCTGGCGCTAAGGCCGAAACGCAGGTTGTTGTTGTCGATCTTCTTGCTGCCGGTGCTGGACAGGCTGAACTGCTTGTTGCTGTTGCGCGAGAAGTCGTTCTCCCGCGCGCCCGTGCTTAAGGTGGTGATGGCCGTCGCATCCTGCATGTCGGTGCTTTGGTAGGACAGCTTGGTTTCCAGCTTGTCCAGCAGTGCGTTGGCCGGCGTCCACAGGTGGCCCAGCTGGACGGTATTGCGCGCGGTGGTGCTGTGCTGGACCGACTTGCCGGTAATGGCCGTGCCGGTGTTGTTCCAGCCGTCATAGGAGAGGTCGTTGGTGCGGCGGTAGAGATCGGCCGAGATCGTGAACTTGTTTTCGGCATCGATCCGCATACCGCCCTTGAGCAGCAGTGCGTCCGAATGCCAGTCCGACGGATAGGCGTTCAGGATGTCGCTGTTGTTGTCGGCCTGGTGGCCGTCGCGGCGCGAATAGACGATCAGGCCGTCGAACATGCCGGAGGCGCCGGCGGCGGTGATGCCCTTGTTCCATGAACGGTCCGCCGAGTTGTAGCCGGCCTTGGCGCCGAAGTAGGCCGGCTTGGCGTCGTTGACGTATTCCTCGGCCGACTTGGTGCGGAAGCTGACCGCGCCGCCGATGCCGCCGGCCGGGCGCGCCGAGGTGGTGGTGCCGGAATCGACCTGCACCTCGGAATACATTTCCGGATCGATGAAGTCGCGCCCCTGGCCGAAGGTGCTGATGGAAGCGCGGCCGCTGCCGGAAGTGGCCGAGCGGTCCACCGCTTCCGGCATTTCGACATCGTCCACATCCACGCCGACGCGGTTGCCTTCGACGCCGCGGATATTGTAGTTGGTGCTGCCCGGATGGTCGTAGGCGCTGGTGGTGTTGGTAGTGCCTGCGGTGACGCCGGGCACCGAGATCAGCGGCTGGTATTTCAATACATCGGCAAAGCTGCCGGCGCCTTGCTTTTCGAGCTCTTCCTTGGTGACTTTGACCGAGGCGCCGGGTTTGTGCTGCTCTTCGCGTGCTTCTTTGACTTCGATGTCGGGCAGCTTCTTACCGGGGCGTTCGTTGCCGGCAACGGGGCTGGCAGAAACGTTTTCCTGGGCGCCGGCATTCGGAGCGGCCAGGCAGAGCAGGGCGCTGTTGATAGCGAACGCGAGGGTGAGCGGTTGCAGGGACGAACGTCGACGCCGGCGCATGACGCCGACGCCCGATGGTTGCTGAGCCATGTGGGCAAGCCTTATCAATAAGTGGAGAGGGATGAGGCTGGCGCAACACAACGGAATTAGACGGCACTCTTGCTAGAGCAGACGCTATTTTTCTTGTCGATGTCTAAGCTGACGTGGTTCGGATTTTATCACACAAATAATAATGATTTCTATTTGCAATAATAAATAGAGATGTTATGCCATGTCGAATTCCGCATGGCAGAGGATGGGCGCATTCCTGTCCGGCAAGCGCATGTTGAACCGTTGCTTCACGTGCTCGCCGTCGCGTGAGCAGAATTTCATGCATGTAACACGTAAGTAAAAATCGGCACGTATAGTGCCGCCTATGTTGAGGAGCCCAGCTCCTCTTCCGGCTCGCGCGCACCAGCATGCGCAGCCGATTCATGGGCCAAAGAGTCCTGTACACAGTGCGGCGCAATCGGGAACCGGCGCCGCCGAAAATCGCCATCTTAATTCGGCCCTGATGAAGGCGGATTCTTCCGCAGGGGCATTTGCGTCTCTTCATCTGGCCGGATACAGCAGGGTCCAAAGAATGGATCCGGGGCCAACTCGGCCTTAATTTTTAAATCTTTCAGGGGTATTCATGAAAAAAACAGCATTTGCATTGGCCGCTCTGGGGCTGGTCGCCTCGTCCGCGCAAGCGCAAAGCAGCGTTACCGTCTACGGCGTCATTGATGTGGGCCTGACCTACACCACTAACGCTACCCGTGGCACCACGCCAGGTTCCAATGGTTCCCGTTTCAGCATCGACTCGGGCGATCTGGCAACTTCGCGCATCGGTTTCCGCGGTGTTGAAGATCTGGGCGGCGGCCTCAAGGCCCTGTTCCAACTGGAAAACGGCTTCAACGCCGACACCGGCGGCATGGCGAGCGCCAACACCCTGTTCGACCGCAAGTCGGTGGTCGGCCTGTCGGGCTCCTTCGGTACGGTCACCCTCGGCCGCCAGGTGGACTTCCTGGATGACATCGGCTCCAAGTACACCTCGGTGCAGACCTTCGGCGGCAATGGCGTCAAGGGCGCCCACTTCGGCAACCTGGACCGCGTCGCCGGTTCGCGCGCCGACAACTCCGTGCGTTTCGACTCGGCCAACTACGGCGGCTTCACCGGCAACCTGTTCTATTCGTTCGGCGAAGTGGCGGGCAATACCTCGGCCGGCCAGGGCTTCGGCTTCGGCGCCAACTATGTCAGCGGCCCGTTCGGTATCGGCGGCGCGTACTACCAGACCAAGCTGTCCGCCGCATCCGGCACCGCGCAGCCGGGCGACACCAACCTGAAGACCTTCACCCTGGGCACGAGCTACCAGTTCGGCCCGGCCAAGCTGTACGGCGCCTGGTCGCAGACCAAGCGTCCGCTGCAAGGCGGCATTGCTCCCGGCCTGGTCAGCAGCATCACGACCCAGGCCACCAAGGGTAACGTGATCGACATCGGCGTCGACTATGCGCTCAAGGACAACCTGCACCTGCTGGGCAGCGTGATCCATGACCGTATCGATATCGCCCGTACCAGCACCGGCGCTACCCGTGCCCGTACCACCCAGTTCAACCTGGGCGTGGATTACTACCTGTCCAAGCGTACCGACGTGTACGCGATGTGGAGCAACCTGCGCGCGAGCGACGCACGCAACCCGGGCGTCATCAACAACGCCTACGATGTCGCCGCACCGTTTGACGCTTCGACCCAGAACGTCGTGCGCGTAGGCCTGCGCCACAAGTTCTAAGCGGTATGCAGGAATAGTCTTGAGAGGAATGTAGTCATTGATACGGCATCGCCCGCCAGGGCGATGCCGTTTTTTTATGCGTGGCGCATATTCGCATGCGCCATACGCATGTGAAGCGGCGCAAATCTCGTTTGATCGCGTTGCAGGCGAATGCTCCAATGCAGCTATCTCCCAACGTCCTGCATTTCCGGCGGAAGGGAACAGCCGATTGACCAGGAGCCTGCCATGCATATGCAACCCCGCCTCCCATCCCCGGGCATTGAAGCGGCCGGCGTCATCGCGCCGCTGAGTTATCTCGCCGCCGATGCCAGCCATCCCGTCAGTTATGCCTACACGCCGCCGCCCGGAATGCCGTGGGAAAGCGCCGCCTATGAGGCGCATGAAAGCTTCATCGCCGACGCCCGCCGGCAGCAAGGGCTGGCGCTGGACGGCAACGGTTTCCTGCTGGCCGACGCACCGAGCGCGGTACGCGACTTCAGCGACGAGGATGAGATCGTTTCCACCTATTACGCCGAAGCGATGGAGCTGGCGCTGATGGCTACAGGCGGCACGCATGCCTACGTATTCGACCATCTGGTACGCAGGCGCGAAGCCGACCGTGCGGCATTGAGTTTTGGCCGCAAATCGGTGCAAGGTCAGGCTGCCGCCAATGGCCGCATCCATAACGATTACACCGAAGAGTCGGGGCGCCGCCGCCTGGCGCTGGTGCTGCGCGACTCCGACCTGCTGCCTTTCGTGCAGCATTTTTCCATCATCAATATCTGGCGTTCCATCAAGGGGCCGGTGCAGGACACGCCGCTGGCGGTGTGCGACGCACGCAGCGTGCAGCCCACCGAACTGGTGCGCGGCGAGGTGCGTTATCCGAAGCGGACCGGCGAGATTTACCAGTTGCGCCACGCGGCGCATCATCGCTGGTCTTATTTCCCGCAAATGGACCGTCACGAAGCGCTGCTGTTCAAGCAATACGATTCGCGCACGCAGGGCGTGGCGCGCTTCACGCCGCATGCCGCGTTCGACTTGCCGCATATCCCGGCCGATGCGCCCCTGCGCGAGAGTATCGAGTTGCGTTGCCTGGTGGTGCACGCATGAATGCGCCGGCCATCGAGTTCTGGTTCGACTTCGGCAGCAACTATAGCTATATCAGCGTCATGCGCATCGAACAGGAAGCGGCAGCCGCGGGAGCGCGGGTGGTCTGGCGCCCGTTCTTGCTGGGGCCGGTGTTTCGCGCGCTGGGCTGGAGCACCTCGCCTTTCGTGCTGCAGAAGGAAAAAGGCGACTACACCTGGAAGGACATGCAGCGCCAATGCCGCAAGTACGGCTTGCCGTGGCAACGTCCCAGCAGCTTTCCACGGTCGGCGGTGCCGCCCACGCGCATCGCGCTGGCCAATGCGGAACAGCCGTGGATCGGAGAATTCTGCCGGCGCGTGATGCAGTTGAATTTCGTCGACGACCGCGACATCGATCATGCCGGGCTCGTGCACGAGGTATTGCAAGCGATGGGGCTGCCGGCACAGGCGTTATGGGAGCAGGCGCAATCGGAAGCGTGGCGCGAACGGCTGCGCACCCAAATCGGGATGGCGCACCAGCGCGGCATCTTCGGTGCGCCGACCTTTTTCGTCGGTGATGAAATGTTCTGGGGCAATGACCGGCTGGAGGATGCGCTGGCGTATTGCAAGGCGTTGGCCTCTGAACGCTAGCGCTTGTGAACAGGCCCTAGTCCTCGGCTTCGCTGCAGATCCAGTCGGCAACCAGGCGCACTTCGCGCCGTGGCTCGGCATCGGCCTGGATCAGCCAATAGGCGTGGCCATCCTCGGGCTGCGCGCGCGGCGGCGCCAGCATCACCAACTGGCCGCTCTCCAGCATCGGCCGGATCAGTTCCATGCGTCCCAGCGCCACGCCCTGGCCGGCCACGGCAGCCTGGATCACCATGTCGTACTGGTTGAAGCGCAGCATGCCGCGTTTTTTCCCTTTGCCTTTGCCCGCGCCCGAGTTGGCGAGGTCTTGCCATTGCTCCCACATGAGCCAGGCATTGGGCTGATCGAATTCCAGCAGCGGAACATCCGGCGGCAGTTGTCCGGCGCTGGCGCCGGCCAGCAGCAGCGGATGCGCTACCGGCGCTACCGATTCGCCGAACAGCCGCTGCGCGCCGGAAGGGGCCAGCGCCGGTGTGGTGTAGCGGATGGCCAGGTCGATGCCGTCGTGACGCAGGTCGGCCAGGCTGTCGCTGGCGGCCACGCGCACGTCGATGCCGGGCAGGCGCTGCTGCAATCGCGTCAGGCGCGGCAGCAGCCACAGGCCGGTGACGCCGATGCTGGCAGTCACCGTTACCGGCTTGGCGGCTTGCGCGGTGCGCAATTCTCCCAGCACATCCTGCAGTTGCTGCAAGACGGCGTCGGCGCTGCGAAACAGCCGTTCGCCTTCGGGCGTGAAGGCGATCGAACGGTGGCCGCGCACCAGCAGGCGCGTTCCCATGAATTCTTCCAGCGCATGGATCTGGCGGCTGACGGCCGACTGCGTGAGGCACAGGTCCTGCGCCGCCTGCGTAATGCTCATGCGGCGCCCGGCGGCAACGAAGCCGCGCAGGAGGTCCAGCGGAGGCAGTTTAAGGAGCGGGAGAGACATTCTGTTGGTGCATGCGAAAGATGAAAGCATCATTGAACCACAACACGCTTGCCGGCACATTGCCATGCCTGGGCGCGACCGGAAGTGCGGGGGAAAAGGCCTTCTTTTTCATGCCAAAGGCGAGACGAACCGGTTCACAATGGCACTTTGTGATCAACCCGACCAGCCGACGCCACGTCATTTCAGGAAGAGGAAAATGATCAGCTCAGTTACGCAAACCGGACAGCCCGCTACCGCCTACAGCGCTACAGCAGCCAATGGCGCATCGTCGGCATTCCAACAGGTCTTGCAGAACGTCTCGCAGGTACCGCAGGCGGAGGCCGTTTCCGGCGACACGCTGGCCGCCGATCTCAACTCTGCCCTGCAAGCCGCCGGTATGTCGGCGCCGCCGGCGCTACGCATCGTGGCCGGCGCTAACGGCCTGCAACTGGTGGATGACCCGCGTGACGCGCAGTTCCAGTCGGTGATGGCCGCCAACCCGGCGTTGGAGGCTCGCATCGGAGCCCGCTTGTCGACTGCAAAGAGCAATCGGGAAGCAGCCCTGGTCGGCGCCGTCACGCAATTTGCCGGCGATCGTCCTACCAAAGCGGTGGCCGACTTCCTGCTGCAGTTCGCCCGGCAGAATAAGCCCCAGGCCTACAGCCTGTCCTTTAACGGTACCTCGGCCGAGGTGCAGGAACTGGACCAGCATGGCTGGGCGCCGCTGAAGGATGGCGACGACATCAACAAGGATCTGCTGGCGGCCTATACCGGTTACATGGTGACCCATGCCGTCAGCGTCGAGAAGCGCAAGGATGGCGACGACGCCCCCGTCGTCGACTTCAAGCTCAAGCTGTCGCGCGTGCTGGACGGCCTGCAGGGCGCCTGAGCTTCGCATTCAGCCGGCGGGTTTGCCTGCCGGCAGGATGACGGTCACCGTCAGTCCGCCTTCGGCAGAGGTGTCCAGCGCGACGCTGCCGCCGTGTTCCCGCACCACTGTCTTGACGATCGCCAGTCCCAGGCCGCTGCCGCTCTGGATCTGGTCCGGATCGCGGAAGAAGCGGTCGAACACGCGTTCGCGCATGGCCGGCGCGATGCCCGGCCCGGCGTCCGACACGCTCAGTTGCACGCCCTGCTCAGCCATGTGCAGACCCACTTCGATCCGCGAGCGCGCCGGGCTGTACTTGATGGCGTTTTCCACCAGGTTGTCGATCAGCGACACCAGTCCTTCGCGTGCGCCGTCCACCCATACCTCGCCGCGCGCATCCAGCTCCAGTTCCACCTCGCGTTCGGTCGCCAGCGGCGACAGCGCCGCCAGCCGTTCCTGTACCAGCGCGGTGAATGCCACCGGTCGCAGCGGCGCTTCGGTGCGTGTTTCGCTGCGCATGAGCAGCAGCAACTGGCGCACCAGTCGCGTGGCGCGGTTGCCGCTGTTGAGGATGCCGCCCAGCAGTTCGCGCTGGTGCGCGTCGGCCACGTGCGACTGCAGCGCCTCGACGTTGATGCGCATGGCCGCCAGCGGGGTGCGCAGCTCGTGTGCGGCGTCGGCGATGAAGGCGCGTTCGCGCCCGGCGCTCTCTCGCACG
Source organism: Herbaspirillum chlorophenolicum (assembly GCF_001189955.1). GTDB lineage: Bacteria > Pseudomonadota > Gammaproteobacteria > Burkholderiales > Burkholderiaceae_D > Herbaspirillum > Herbaspirillum chlorophenolicum. Next base: position 141,488 of record NZ_LFLT01000008.1, read on the forward strand.
CGGGCCAGCAGGTCGTTGATGCAGTCGACCATATTGCGCAGCTCTTCATGCTTGGGTACCGATTTCAGCGGCGTCAGGTCGTGCGGCCCGCGCTCGGCGACCTCGCGCGCCACCTTGCTCCACGGCCGCAGCGCCACGCGCACCGAGAGCCAGGCCGGCAGCAGCAGGAAGGGCAGGCTGATCAGCAGCGGCAGCACGTAGTAGCCGCGCGAATTGATGTGGATGAAGAAGGCCCATGCATCGCCCGGTATCACCAGCGAGGCCTCGGCATCCGAGCGCGGCGACTTGGCGGTGCGGCTGCGCCAGACGCGTCCGTCGACGGTAATGCGCTCATTCGTGTCGTAACGCGTGTTGCGCACCCCCAAGGGGGCTTCTGCGGACGCGTAGATGACCTTGCCGTGGCTGCGTACGATCAGGCTGGTCGAGATATCGGAATCGTCGCCGGCGCCGTAGTCCTCGCGCAGCGCCAGGTCGATTTCGCGCAGGACGCCGTAGCGTGCCTGTGGACGGTCTTCCAGCTGGTCCGCCACCGCCAGGACGGTGTCGAAAACCTTGGCGCCGCCCAGCAGCCCCGGGCTGCGCAGGCTTTCCCACAGCACGTAGGTGAGGAAGGCGCACCACAGCAGCGTGAGCAGCAGCAGTTGTGCGAGCATGATCCGCCGCACCAGGGAGGGTGCGGTCACACGGCGCCACCAATTGCGCATCATTCGCCTCCCTTGTACGGCGCCACGGTGTCGACCACATAGCCCACGCCGCGCACCGTGCGCACGAAGCCTTCGCCGATCTTGCGGCGCAGGTTGCCCATATGTACGTCCAGCGCATTGCTGGCGTTCTCATGGGCGCCGGGCAGCGCCTCATCTTCCAGCAGGCGCCGCGTGACCACACGGTCGGCGCGCACCATCAGCAGCTTGAGCAGGGCGTATTCGCTGGCCGTCAGTTCCACCGTCCGTTCGCCTACCATCACGCGCCGCGTCGGCACGTGCAGCGTCAGGCCGCGCACTTCCAGCATGTCGCCATCGAAGCCGTAGCTGCGCCGTGCCAGCGCCTTCACGCGCGACAGCAGTTCGGCCAGTACGAAGGGCTTGACCAGGTAATCGTCGGCGCCGCCGTCCAGGCCGCGCAGCCGGTCCTCCAGCGCGTCGCGTGCGCTCAGGATGATGACCGGCAGGTTTTGCCGCTCGTGCCGCAGGCGCACCAGGATGCGCATGCCGTCACCGTCGGGCAGGCCGAGGTCGAGCAGCACCAGTTCGCAGGCGCCGGTGTCGAGCTGGCGCAGCGCGTCTTCCTGCTGGCGCACCCACACCACGTCGAAGCCATGGTCGGCCAGCGCGATGCGCACGCCGTTGCCGAGATCGAGGTCGTCTTCTATCAGTAGGATTTTCATGTCGCGAGTGTATATGCGGCGCGTGAAGAATGGCTGAAGACACGCAGGTTCGCACGCCTGTTGCGTGCGCGACAACATCCCGGCGGCCCCGGGATGCTTCATTTTTCCTTCATGTCCGGTTCATCCGGACTTCATGCTCGGATTCCATACTGCATCGCAACGGGGCTTGACCTCGTCTTCGTCCTTCTTCGCAAACGAAAGGTGTTCCATGCAAAGTATCGAATCGTGCCGGCAGCCGCATTCACGGCGCGTCCCCTCCGTAGTATCCCGAATCCTGCAGCAACCTTGCCCGCCGATTGCGTTGCTGGCGGTTGCTGCGCTGGCGGTATTGGCCGCGCCCACCCAGGCCGCCGAAACGCCCAAGGGCGACGTGTTTACGCTGGGCGCGGGCGCGGCTATCGGTCCGCGCTATTCCGGTTCTGACCAGAACCGCGCCGGCATCGGACTGGCGCTGGATTACGCGACGTCCAACGGTTTCTTCATCGGCACCAAGCGCGGCATCGGTTATGGCAGTCACGCCGGCAAGGTCGACTACAGCATCGCCCTGGGCTATCGCGAAGGCCGCAAGGACAGCAACCAGAACGGCTTCATGGGGCGCTCCGGCAGCGATTACCTGCGCGGCATGGGCGAGATCAAGGGGTCGGTCACTACGCTGCTCAGCCTGGGCTATACCGTGACCGACTGGCTGCGCCTCGGGCTGCAAGCCGAGGTGCCGCTGTCCCAGCGCGATAACGGCAGCGCGCTGCATTTCGGCGCCAGCAGCCCGTTCTACACCAGCGGCGCTGACGAGTTGACGCTGGGCCTGACCGGTAGCTGGGGCAACCGCAAATACGTGCAGACCTACTACGGCGTGACGGCCGCCCAGTCGGCCGCGTCCGGTTTCCGCCAGCACGGCGCCAAGTCGGGAATCTACGCCTATACGCTGGAACTGGGCTGGAAGCACAAGTTCGATGCCAACTGGAGCCTGATGGCATCGGCCGGCGCCATGCAGCTTACCGGCGACGCCGGCGACAGCCCTATCGTCAAGCGCAAGACGGCGCCGGTGGGCAGCGTCTTCGTTACCTACAGCTATTGAGGGCGGCCCGGGCATCGCCGGTCCCGGCTTCGGCCTGCGTCCCCGGGCCAATCGAGAAAGGACTTTCATGATGAACGATCATGACGACCTGATCCTGCTGACCGGCGCTACCGGGTTTCTCGGCAGCGCGGTGGCGGCCGAACTGATACGGCAGCGCCAGGGCGCGCGCCTGCTGCTGATGGTGCGCGGTGCGGATGCGGCAAGCGCCCATGCCCGCGTCATCGCGCAGTTGCGCTGCTTGCAGGTGCCGGAAGAAGAGCTGCTGCGCTTGCGTCCTTCGCAGATCCTGCTGGCCAGCCTGGAGCGGGTGGAGGCCATCGCCGGCGACACGCGCCTGGCGCGGGTGGGTGTCGCGATCCATTGCGCGGCGCATGCCAGTTTTGCGAACCATCCTGCGGTGGGGGCGCTCAATGTCGATGCCAGCGTGATCCTGGCGCACCTGCTGCAGCGTTATGCGCGGCTGCGCCGCTTTATCTACATCGGCACTGCCATGGCGTGCGGCAGCCGGCAACCGGTCGGCAGCGACATCGCCGAGAACGCGGCGCTGCCGCTGGACGAGTGCGAGCACCTGGTGCCCTACACCCATTCCAAGGCGGTGTGCGAACTGTTGCTGGCGAAGATGGCGCCGGCCCTGCCGCTGGTGGTGCTGCGCCCATCCATCATCGTCGGTCACACCCGGTTGGGGTGCGCGCCATCGGCCAGCATCTACTGGGTGTTTCGCGCCTGGCGCGCCCTGGGCGCCAGCGTGGCGGAGCTGCGGCAGAAGATCGACGTGGTGCCGGTGGATTGGTGCGCGGCGGCCATCGCGGCGGCGGCGCTGAGGCCGCAATGGGAGCATGGACTGCTGCACCTGTCGGCCGGTGAGGAGCGCAGCTGCAGCTTCGCCGATATCGATAGCGAACTGGCATGCGCCGACGGCGAGCCGCCCGGCGCCTACGGCATCTTGCCGCTGGAGCGCTTGCCGGAACTGCTGCCGCGCATCCGCGAACGCCTGCCCGATTGCAGCCCGCGTCTGATGCTGCGTGCGCTTCGGCTGTATGGCGGCTTTGCGCGGCTGGGTTATACCTTCAGCAATCGCGCCATGCAGGAGGCCGATATCCCGCCACCGCCGCCGCTGACGCGCTACATCGGCCTGTGCGCGGCCAGCGTCGCACACCAGCCGGTATCGCAGCAGATGGCCTGGGATTTCAAGTGATCTTAGAGCCGCACCTCGATCACCCCGGGAAAGGCGACGCGCACCACCAGTCCAGCGCCTTGCGGCGAACGTTCCAGTACGATGTCCGCGCGATGCAGGGCGGCGATTTCGCGCACGATGGACAGACCGAGGCCGGTGCCGGAGGGGTTGATGTGCTGTGTCGCGCTGGCGCGGTAAAACGGTTCGAAAACGCGCTCGCGCTCGGCGTCCGCGATGCCGGGGCCGTTGTCTTCCACTTCCAGCAGTGCTCGCGTGGCGTGGCCGGGCTCGCTGGCGGCATACACGCGTAGCGTGATGCGCCCGCCTTCGGGCGTATAGCGGATGGCGTTGTCGAGCAGGTTGACCATCAGTTCATGCAGCAGCAGCGCGTTGCCGTCGATGCGGATGTCGCCTTCGCTGTCGAAGGACAATTCGATGCGGCGCATCACCGCCTGTTGCGACAACTCCAGCGCCACCTGGCGTACCGCATCGCTCAGCGAGACCGGGGCCGTGCCGCCTTCGGCGGCGCCGTGTTCGGCGCGCGCCAATGTCAGCAAGCGGTTGGCCAGGTGCACGGTGGCGTCGGTGGTGCGCGCCATGCCTTCGACCAGCTCCCGCAATTCGGCCGGATCGTGTTGCCCGCGCCTGAGTTCGCGCAAGCTCAGTTCGGCCTGGGTCTTCAAGACCGTCAGCGGCGTGCGTAGCTGGTGCGAGGCGTCGGCGATAAAACGGCGCTGTCCCGCGATCAGCGTTTGCAGCCTCTCCATGTAGCCGTTCATGGCCAGCACCAGCGGCCGCATTTCCTTATGCACCAATGCCGGGTCGAAGCCGGAAAGGTCGGTGGGAGCGCGCGATTCGACTTCGCCGCGCAACTGCATCATCGGACGCAGCACGAAGCGCACCGCAACCCACACCAGGAGCGCCGCCACGGTAACCAGGGTACCCTGGCGCCACAGCGTATCGAACAGGATCTTGCGCGTCATGCCGTTGCGCGCATCCATGGTTTCGCCGACCTGGATCAGCACGATGCCGCGCATGCTGTCGTCATACACCGGTTGCAGCAGTGCGGCGATGCGGATGGGCTGGTCGTGGTAGTCGGCCTGGTAAAAGCGCACCAGCGCCGGATAGGCTTCCGACCGTTTGACATCGGGAGGCACCGGCGGCAGGTCGCCGTAACCCGATACCAATTCGCCTTTCAGGCCGGTGACTTTGTAATAGATGCGGCCCAGGGTATCGGTTTCGAAACTGTCGAGCGCTACATAGGGGACATCGGCGATGACATGGTCGTCAACCACGGAAACGCGTTCGGCCAGCGCCCGGGTGGAAGCCAGCAGCGAGCGGTCGTAGGCCAGGTCGGCTACCTCAAGGGCGTTGTAGTAGACCGAGACGGCATCCACCGCCACCAGTAGTGTCAGCGGAATCAGCAGCCAGCGCAACAGCTGGCTGCGCAGGCTGCCCAGTTTCGCGTGTGCTGCCATCACACTGCCTGCAGCAGGTAGCCCAGGCCGCGCAGCGTGGTAATGGAGACGCGTCCGGGGCCGGCGTGTTCCAGTTTCTTGCGCAGGCGATGGATGTAGATTTCGATGGCGTCGACACTGGCGTTGTCGTCCAGCGAAAACACCTGCTGGAACAATTTCTCCTTGGGCACCGTATGCCCGTGGCGCGCCAGCAGCGCTTCCAGCACCGCATGTTCGCGCGGGGTCAGCGCCAGCAATTCGCCGCCGTAGCTGAACGTGCGCGAAACGGTGTCGAAGCAGAGCGCGCCGCAGTTGACGGTGACCGCTTCATTGTTCTGTGTGCGGCGCAGCAGCGCTTTGACGCGCGCTTCCAGTTCTTCCAGTTCAAAAGGTTTGGCGAGGTAATCGTCGGCGCCGAGGTTCAGGCCGTTGACGCGGTCGGCCAGCCCGCCGCGGGCGGTCAGGATCAATACCGGCGTGCGGCTGCCGCGCGCGCGCATGCGCTTCAATACTTCCAGGCCATCCATTTTGGGCAGCGTGAGGTCGAGGATCACCAGCGCGTATTCCTGCGTCAGCAACAGGCTGTCGGCATCGGCGCCATTGTGTGCGCATTCCACGCTGAGGCGGGCGTCCTGCAGGGCTTTGGAAAGCCAGCGGGAAAGTTCGACGTGATCTTCTACCAGCAAGATGCGCATGATGCTACCTTGTTCGAATAATGTTGATGCGGTGCCGGGATGTTGTCGATATGCTTCCGGCTCGTCTCCAGCGCGGATGCTAACAGATGCATGCGGCAGGTTGAAATGCATGGATGGCAACTGCGGAAATTGCGTACCGGATTTTTTTACATTGGGCGCATCACTGAAAGCCGACTGAAAGACTTTTCTTGTAGCATTCGCCAACACCAAAAAAGAATCAAGCCGGAGACAAGACCATGACGCATTCCCCCGATTCCCGATATTGCGCCGGCGCCTGAGCGGTGCAGCCGCGAAAGATGACAGCAAGCAGCCTGCGCATCCTGTTGATGGTGTGCCTGTTGGCCTGCGCGGCGCCGCGTGCGTTCGCGCTGGAATGCATCGTGCCGGCCAAGCCCGGCGGCGGCATGGATGTTACCTGCAAGATGCTGCGCAAGGTATTGCAATCGGATGCCGGGAGCGAGCCGGTGAAACTGAGCTACTTGCCCGGCGGCATTGGTGCGGTGGCGTGGAGTTCAGTCGTGTCGAAGCGACGCGGCGGGCCCGATACGCTGGTGGCGTTTTCCGGCGGTTCCCTGCTGAACCTGGCGCAGGGGAAATACGGCAAGGCCTCGGTGGATGACGTGCGCTGGGTGGCTGGCATAGGCATCGATTACGGCATGATCGCGGTACGCAGCGATGCTCCGTGGCACAACTTGCGCGAACTGCTGCAGGCGATCCGCAAGGATCCGGGCAAGACGACGGTAGGATTGTCTGGGACGGTGGGTAGCCAGGACTGGCTGAAGATGTCCATGATCGTCGGCCGCGCCGGCATCGATCCCCGGCAGTTCCGTTTTGTGGCGCTGGAGGGCGGAGGCGATTCTTTTGCTGCGCTGCAGGCCGGGCACGTGCAAGTGATTTCAGGCGACGCGTCGGAAGTGGCGCACTTCATCGCAGAGGGGCGGGTGAGGATATTGGCGGTGCTGTCCGAGCAACGCCTGCCGGGTCCGCTGCAGGTAGTGCCTACCGCGCGCGAACAGGGGTATGACGTGGTGTGGCCCATCATCCGCGGTTTTTACATGAGCCCGCATGTGCCGGAGGCGGAGTACCGGCGCTGGGTGGAATTTTTCGACAAGGCGATGGCCGACCCCGCTTTCGAGCGGCAACGCAGTGCCAGCGGCCTTTTCCCCTTTGCCATGACCGGCAAGCCGCTGACCGATTACATCGCGCAGACCGTTGCGCAGTACCGCAAGCAGTCCCAGGAGTTAGGGCTGGTTCGTTGATCAGGAATTGCCGATAACGCCGTCAGGCGTTTTCTTCAGCACTCCGCAACCAGCCTCATTTCAATATCAAGGAGAACACATGTTGCACAAACGTCGCCTGAGCGTCGCGCTCAGTCTCGCCCTCGCTTTGCCTGCCGCTTTTACCAACACCGCTTTTGCGCAAGCGCCGGCCGGCTATCCCGCCGACTACGCCAAGATCATCGACGGTGCGAAGAAAGAAGGCAAGGTCGTGATCTACAGCACCACCGATTCCAAGGCAGCCGAGTCGCTGATCAAGGATTTCGGCGCGCTCTATCCCGGTGTGAAGGTCGAGTACAACGACATGAACTCGACCGAGGCGTACAACCGTTTCATTTCGGAAGCGGCTGCCGGCGGCGCTACTGCCGACGTGATGTGGTCGTCTTCGATGGACCTGCAGCTCAAGCTGGCGTCGGACGGTTACGGCCTTACCTACAAGTCGCCTGAAGCCGCGGCCATCCCGGATTGGGCCAACTGGAAAGAAACCGCCTACGGCACCACATTCGAGCCGACTGCCATTGTCTACAACAAGCGCCTGGTGCCGGAAGCCGAAGTGCCGACTACCCACGCCGAATTTACCCAGCTCCTGATCTCCAAGCAGGAAAAGTTCAAGAACAAGGTCACCACCTACGACATCGAAAAGTCCGGCGTGGGTTTCAGCCTGATCACCTATGACCTGAAGCTGAATCCGCAATTCTGGGATTTCGCCCGAGCCATGGGTGGCGTCGCGGCGCGCGTGCAATCGTCTACCGGCACCATGCTGGAACGCATCTCTTCGGGTGAAAACCTGATCGGCTACAACATTCTCGGTCCCTATGCACTGATCCGCGCCAAGAAGGACCCGTCGATCGGCGTCGCGTTCACCAAGGACTACAACCTGGTGCTCTCGCGCGTGCTCTTCATCAACAAGTCGGCCAAGAACGTCAACGCCGCCAAGCTGTGGCTGGACTACATCCTGTCCAAGCGCGGCCAGACCATTATCGCCAATGACGCGCAATTGTTCGCCATCCGTGGCGATGTCACCGGCGCGACCACCTCGGCTGAACTGAGCAAGCAACTTGGCGCGGCCTTGAAGCCGATGCCGGTGTCGACCGAATTGCTGGAGTACCTGGACCAGACCAAGCGCCTGGCATTTCTGAAGCAATGGAAGGAAGCCACCAAGAAATAAGGCGGTCCGCCAGCCGCAACGGGTTCATCGTTGCGGCGATTTTCAACAAAGGAACCTGCATGGAGCGCGGCTGGCCGCAGCTCCGTTGCTGCCGCTTTGCCTGCCGTATGGCAACGCGGTGCGGGCAGATTCCGGTTTTTCGAGCTGAATCATGCAAACAACCACATCGCTGCCCCGTAGCGAAGACATGCCAATCAAGCGGCGCCTGCGTCTGAACTGGCCGCGCGGCCTGGTCGTCGTACTGGCTGCGCTGGCCATTTTCGTGCCGCTGGTGCTGATCTTCTACCAGAGCTTCCTGTCGGCGCCGTTTTTCGCGCCCGTCAAGCATCTGAGCTTCGATTCCTACCGTTTCATCTTCGATGATCCGGATTTCCACCAGGCGTTCATCAACGGTTTTACGCTGGCGGCCGGGCTGACCGTGATCGCCGTGCCGCTGGGCAGCATGCTGGCATTCCTGATGGTGCGCACCGACTTGCCGGGGCGCAACTGGATCGCGCCTGCGCTGATGGTGCCTATCTTCGTCTCGCCCATGGTGATCGGTTTCGGCTATGTGGTCTCGATGGGGCCGGTCGGCTTCTACACAGTGTGGTTCAAGCATCTGCTGTCTTTCTTCGGTATCGAAGGCGACCCGTGGAATATCTATGCCTTCCCCAGCATCGTCATCATTGCCGGCCTGACCCACGTGCCGCACGTCTACCTGTATGCCTCGGCCGCATTGAAGAGCCTGGGATCGGATGTGGAAGAAGCCGCCCGCGTGGCCGGCGCTTCGCCGCTGCAAGTGGCGCTGAATGTGTCGCTGCCGATGATCATGCCGGCACTGGCTTACTCCGGCGTGCTGGTGTTCTTCCTCGGCTTTGAAGTGTTCGGCCTGGTGCTGGTGCTGGGCGATCCGGAAGGCCACCTGGTGCTGCCGACCTATCTCTACAAATTGACCAACAAGCTGGGTACGCCGTCCTACCACCTGATGGCGGCAGTGGCCGTATGCCTGGTGGCGGTGACCATGCCGCTGGTGATGCTGCAGCGCTGGCTGCTGAAATCGGCCAGCAAATATGTCTCGATCAAGGGCAAGGGCGCGCGCCAGAAGGCATTGCCGCTGGGTAAATGGCGCTGGATCTCGTTCGCGCTGATTGCCGCCTGGCTGCTGTTCACGGTGGTGATTCCGCTGTCGGGCATTGCATTGCGCACGTTCGTGTCGCATTGGGGCGACGGCGTGAACCTGCTGGAAGTGCTGACGCTGCAGAATTTCCGCGATGTATGGGAGCAGCCCTCGCTGGTGCGCGGCATCGTCAACACCGTGCTGATCGGCGTGATCGGCGGCGCGCTGGCCGTGGCTTGCTACACCGCCATCGCGCTGGCCATGCACCGCAAGCAGGACGGCATCACCCGCTTCCTCGACTACAGCGTGCTGGTGCCGCGCGCGGTGCCGGGCCTGTTGGCCGGCTTGTCCTTCCTGTGGGTATTCCTGTTCGTGCCGTCGCTGCTGGAGTCCACCTTGAAGGGCTTCGACAACGTCGTCGCACTGTGGCTGGTGGACAGCTTCATTCCTACGCTGCGTTCGCTGCGCTCGACCATCTTCTCGGTGTGGCTGGCGTACTCGGTGGTGTGGCTGGCGTACGGCCTGCGCCTGATCAACACCGCACTGCTGCAGGTCGGCCCCGAACTGGAAGAGGCCGCCCGGGCGGTTGGCGCGTCGCGCTCCCAGGTCACCCGCGACGTCACGCTGCCGCTGGTGCGCTACGGCCTGATCGGCGCCTGGCTGATGGTGTTCCTGATCTTCGAGCGCGAGTACTCCACCGGCGTCTACCTGCTCTCTCCCGGTACCGAAGTGATCGGTTCCATGATCGTCTCGATGTGGGCCGCCGGCGCCGTCGACCTGGTGGCTGCGCTGTCCTTCATCAACATCACGCTGGTGGCCGTGGGCCTCGGCATTGCGCTGCGCTTCGGCGTCAAGCTGCACGACTAATTCGAACAGAAAGAGAAATCATCATGTCTGAACTTTCCGTCAACGACCTGCACCTGGACTACGGTACCGGTGCTCACGCCAACCCTATTCTCAAGGGCGTCTCGATGCAATTGAAGCGGGGCGAAGTGGTGGCGCTGCTGGGTCCTTCCGGCAGCGGCAAGACCACGCTGCTGCGCGCGGTGGCCGGGCTGGAGTCGCCCAAGGCCGGCACCATCGACATCGGTACGCGCCGCGTATTCGACGGCACGCGCAACTTCGAGATGCCGGCCGAGGAGCGCAACCTTGGCCTGGTGTTCCAGTCCTACGCGCTGTGGCCGCACAAGACCGTGTCCGAGAACGTCGCCTATGGCCTGAAGCTGCGCAAGGTCTCGTCCAGCGATATCGCGGCGCGGGTGCAGGAGGTGCTGGCGCAACTTGGCCTGGGCCATCTGGGCGAGCGCTATCCGCACCAGCTCTCCGGCGGCCAGCAGCAGCGTGTGGCGATCGCCCGCGCGCTGGTCTACAACCCGCAAGTGATCCTGCTCGACGAACCGCTCTCCAACCTCGACGCCAAGTTGCGTGAAGAAGCGCGGGCTTTCCTGCGCGAGCTGATCGTGCGCCTTGAACTTTCCGCGCTGATGGTCACCCACGACCAGGGCGAGGCGATGGCGATTTCGGATCGCATCCTGCTGTTGAACAACGGCCGTATCGAACAGCAGGGCACGCCGCAGAGCATGTACCAGACTCCCGACACCCTGTTCACCGCCGAATTCATGGGCAGCAACAACAAGCTGGCCGCACAGGTGGTCAGCCGAGAGGGCGACCGAGTCACGCTCAAGCTCGACGGCGGCACTGCCATGGCGACCCTGCGCGGCAACCCCGATGCCGCGCCTGGAAAGGATGTCACCGGCATCATCCGCGTCGAGCAGGTGCGTATCTCCGACCAGCCCACCGACAACGCCATCCGCCTGCCGCTCTCTACCTGCATGTACCTGGGCGACCGCTGGGAATGCCTGTTCAAGGCCGGCGGTCTGACCGGTTCCGGCAACGGTGCAGTCGGATTGCGCGCCTATGCGCCGCAACGGCTGGAGCAGGGCGAGTACTGGCTTTGCCTGCCGGAGCAGGCGCTATGGGCTTTCTGATTCATCCGCTGCCAAGAGGATGACGGCGGGCGCATGGCCACAAGCCGCTGCGCCCGCCACGGCAACATGCAAGGCCGGTAACACCAGCAGTGCAAATAACAACAAGCCGCAGCCGTCCCCACGGCATGCGATATGCGGCACAGACCATTACAACAGCTTTCAACCAAGGAGATTACAGTGCAGAAGAAACATCTGGCAGCCGCGGCAGCGGCTACCGCATTTGCCGCCGCCGGTGGCGCCGTTCAGGCCCAGAGCAGCGTGACCGTTTACGGTTTGCTCGATACCGGTGTGGAGTACGTCAACAATGCCAGCAGCAAAGGCGGCAGCGTTACCCGCCTGTCGTCGGGCAACATGAACACCTCGCGCATCGGTTTCCGCGGTAGCGAAGACCTGGGCGGTGGTCTGAAAGCCATCTTCCAGTTGGAAAACGGTTTCAAGCTGGATACCGGCAGCTTTGACGGCGATGCCAACCAACTGTTCAACCGCCAGTCCACCGTCGGCCTGGAAGGCGGCTTCGGCCGCGTGGTGATGGGCCGTTCATACACCACCACCTATGACTTCATCCTGCCGTTCGACCCGATGGGTTATTCGGCCAATTATTCGTGGGTTACCTCGGCCGGCGCCACTGGCGGCCGCAAGGACGGCATGCTGTCCAGCGCCTCCAACCTGGTCAAGTACCAGGGCGAATTCGGCGGCGTGAAGATTGGCGCAACATATGCTTTCGGTGAAGTGGCCGGCAGCCAGAACGAGGGCGCCAAATACGGCGTCGGCCTGGGATATGGCAGCGGCCCCTTCTCGCTGGCGGCGACCTATGACCGCAACAACAGCACGGCTGCGACAACCGGCGGCGCCTACGACAAGGCCACCTCGGCCCACCTGGCCGGCGGCTACCAGGCGTCTGATGCGTGGAAGCTGAACCTGGGCTACCGCTACTACAAGAAGACGCTGGCCTCGGGCGCAACCGACCTGCGCAGCGATTTCTTCTGGGGCGGCGGCAGCTACAAGATCACGCCGGCGATGACCTTGATCGGTACGGTCTATTACCAGAACATCAAGAACGTGGCCAAGGACGCCGATCCGATCATGTATTCCTTGCGCCTGAAGTACGCGATGTCCAAGCGTACCGACCTGTACGCCAGCACCGCGTATGCCAAGGCCAAGAACAACCAACTGGTCGGCCTGTCGCGCGATGAAGCAGGTTTCGGCAACAGCCAGTTCGGCATGACGCTGGGTATGCAGCACCGCTTCTGATGAGGCGCATGGCATAGAACCTGTTCACGGTCTCGCCGGGGTTGTCCCCATGCCCCTTCAGGCGGTCTGCGGCGTTGCAAAGCCTCGCCGGGCCAACCGGCCCGGCTGCGTTTTGCGCCTTGCATCCCATCCTGAAATGACATTGGCCCGACTCCCG
>NZ_LFLT01000080.1 GCF_001189955.1 Herbaspirillum chlorophenolicum
TTATTGGCCCTGGCATTGGGTGAACCGCTCACCGCGCCGCTGGTCATTGCCGGGCTGTTGATGGCGCTCGGCATTTGGCTCCATCTCTCCGAGCAGCATCAGCATAGCCACATTCATGAAGAGCTGGAGCACGAACACGAACATGTGCATGACGAACACCATCAGCATGCCCATGATTTCCCCGTTGCAACGGGAGTCGCGCATCGGCATATGCACAGGCATTCGAGAATCGAGCATACACATGCTCACTTTCCCGATTCCCATCACCAGCATTCGCATTGATTCTCGTCTGCCCCCCGCCGGGGGCAGACGCCGTCTTTCTCCCAAACGATCCCTGCTTACGCTCAGTGCTTCAGTTTTCCACCGGATGCCGCATCACCTGAACCGGAACTGACTTATAAGAAGGCGTGCCGCTCTCTTTGTCGAAGTAGTCCAGCGGGACCAGGACATTGGCCTCCGGATAATAGGCGCCGACGGAACCGCGTGCGATGTTATAAGCGATGGCGGTTATCTTCTCCAGCCGAAGCTTCCTGCCGGATACGCTGGTTTCGATGTCGACGAGATCGCCATGTTCGATACCGCATACGGCGAGATCGTCTTCATTCATGAACAAGACGTCGCGTCGCCCGAATACCCCACGATAGCGGTCGTCCAGCGCGTAGATCGTCGTGTTGTATTGGTCATGGCTGCGCAGCGTGATCAGGCGAAAGACGTGCTCCCCGCCGAGCAGGTCGGCATCTTCCTGGACTTCGCCATAGACGGAAAATATCGCCTTGCCTGTCGCTGTCGGCCACTTCCGCTCTGTCGGCGGCAGCGGCAACCGGAACCCACCCGGCGATCGGATGCGTTTATTGAAGTCGTCAAAACCGGGCACTGTACGGGCAATCAGGTCGCGAATCCTGTCATAGTCAGCAACCAGTTCCTTCCACGGCACTTTGCTGCCGGGCAAGGCGGCTTGCGCGATACCGGCAACGATGGCCGGCTCGGAACGCAGGTACTCCGAAGCCGGCTCCAGCTTGCCTGCCGATGCATGGACCATCGACATGGAGTCCTCGACAGTAATCGATTGCGTCCCGCTTTCCTGGACATCAAGCTCGGTACGGCCCAGGCAAGGAAAGAGGTAGGTTTCCTTGGCCACCAGCAGATGCGAACGGTTGAGTTTTGTGCCGACATGCACGCTCAAATCGAGCTTTTCCATCGCCGGGAAACTTTGGCCGGAATCTGGCAGCGCGACCGCGAAATTCCCGCCCAGGCAAAGCAGCGCTTTCGAGGAGCCGTCGATCATGGCTTGCATCGTCCTCACCGCATCGCGGCCATGATGGCGGGGAAGCTTGAACCCGAAGACATTTTCCATCCCCTGGAGGAATGATTCAGAAGGCTTTTCGGTAATCCCGACCGTCCGGTTCCCCTGGACATTCGAGTGTCCGCGCAATGGGCAAATGCCTGCGCCCGATTTACCGATATTCCCCCGCAGCAGCAGCAGGTCGGCGATCAGGCGCACATTGGCAGTGCCCTTATTGTGCTGGGTGACGCCCATGCCGTAAGTGATGATGGTCGCATTCGATTTTGCATAGGCCACGGCGACTTTATCGAGATCGTCCCGTGTGAGCCCGCTGGCTTTCTCGATATCGGCCCAGGAGGTGGACTTGATCCCTGCGGCAAACGCATCGAAGCCTTCCGTATGCGTGTTGATAAAGTCATGGTCCAGCACATTGCCTTGTATGTCTTCCATATCAAGGAGCAATTTGATGATCCCGGTGAGTGCTGCCGCGTCGCCTCCTCCCGCGACCTGGAAATAGGTGGAAGCGATTGGCGTAGAGCCATAGCTGGCCATTTCCAGCCAGTTTTGCGGATCGGCGAACCGTTCGAGGGCGCGTTCGCGCAAGGGATTGAACACGATGATGGGAACGCCACGGCGCGCGGCCTCATGCAGCGTTCCCATCATCCGGGGGTGGTTCGTTCCGGGATTGTGGCCGATGGAAATGATGAGTTCGCAGTGGTCGAAATCGTCCAGCGATACGGTGCCTTTTCCAATGCCGATCGATTTCGGCAAGCCTACGCTGGTAGGCTCATGGCACATGTTGGAACAATCCGGGAAATTGTTGGTGCCGTATTCGCGGGCCAGCAACTGGAAGAGATACGCCGCCTCGTTCGAGGCCCGGCCTGAAGTGTAAAAATCGACCTGCTCCGGGGACAATCCCCTGAGAATTTCCCCTATCCGCGCAAATGCATCATCCCACGCTACCGCCTTGAACTTGTCCGTTGCGCGGTCGTAGACAAGCGGATGGGTGAGCCGCCCCCGGTCCTCAAGTTCGTAATCGGATTTCTTGAGGAGCTGGGAGACGGTGTTTTCCTGAAAGAAGTCCGGCGTCACCCGCTTGCTTGTCGCCTCCCATGTCACGGCTTTGGCGCCGTTCTCGCAGAACTGGAAGGTAGACCGGTGCTCCTTGTCCGGCCAGGCACAGCCGGGGCAGTCAAAACCGTCGGGCTGGTTGGTCCGCAACAGCGTGATGGGCGCCTTCACACTGGCCATCTGGTCACGGACGGCTTCCGCTGTCGCCTTGAGCGCACCCCATCCGCCGGCAGGTGCATCGTATTGCCTGATGCCTGGAACTTCGCGTCGATTCGCCATATTCCTCTCCTTGAACCGGTCCCGATCGTTCAGGGCCGGCCTAATGGATCATCACGGATGACAATTCACTGCCCGCGGGGCTTGCACCGGAATCTAGTCGCTATCTTCCGGAGCAATCCCTGCGCTCACCAAGGCATCCAAACTTGGCACGAAATAGATCGCAGAAGAAAGAGGCGTGGAAAAATCCAGCAACCGGTCCGTCTTATGAATCCCATCGGCGCCGACTCCATACATCTGCTCAAGCATTCCCACCGTCACTGAAATATCGCTGCAAAAGCCAACGAACATGATTCCCGATTCCCGCGCATTGCCATAATTGGCATTGCGCCGGACGATATCCATTTCTTCGCCGTTCCTCCTGAACTGGTTTCTGCCGACATGGGAATTGCCAGGCAACGGGTCCAATTCGTGGCTTCCAGCCTTCGTCCGTCCCCAAACGCCCTCGGCTTCGCCGACAGAAAGGGCTTTGAGTTTCTCCACGTCCATGGACCATTTCTGAACCAGCACCGTCGACCCGCCTGCGCCCTTCTCGCCGTCAGGAATGATCGCAACGCTATTGGCGCGGAACGGATTGGGATTGGCGACGCCATCCGCAAACCCGTCGAACGTCACATTGTTATGGTAGGGAAAGCAGACCTGTTCGCTCACCAGGGCGGCAAAAGGACGCAGCAGCGCCACCGTCTTGCTCATGCTGTCATATAGCGTGGCCGCGCTCGATTGCGTGATCCAGATCCAAAAGTCCTGTTGGGTTGCCGGGGCGACCATGCCATTGATGCCGACAAGATCCTTGTCGAAAGAATGGAGGTTATCCGGGGTATCGTCGGGGCAAACTTTCCGCCACAGCTCCGGCCTGACGCCCAGGACAATATTAGCCGTCCCTCCGGCCAGCTGGTGATGCCGATTCAGGGTCGGATCTGCGATGCCTGTTATCTCCGCTTCCCACAGTTTGCCCAGCACCTTGAAAAGGTCCCGGATATCGGTATTTTCTTTCAACGCGAACTGCAAATGAATCTCATCACGGGCTACAACTGACAGCATTGTTTGTGGAATTGCCATTTTCTTGACCTCGTTTTAGTCTTGTCGCGCACTTGACTGCCGATGCGCCATCTCTGCGAGAAGCTTCTTCATATTATCGGATACACGCGACCTTAAGAAGCGATGCATTCTTTTCTGCGTGCAGAAAATCTCCCGTCCTCGCATTACATGCCTCTGCATGCATGGTCATGGGTTCGGCCGATGACTTTTATTACTCAGGTGCTCTTGCAGGAATTCAATAAATCGCTGGGTTTTTGCCGGCAGCAGCCGTGTCTCCGTCAATGCATAGACGGGCGTCTCGATTCCCTCCCAGTCCCGCAGTATCCGGCGCAGCCTGCCTGCCGCAATATCATCCGCGACGATTTCCTCGGGCAGCATGATTATCCCCAAATCCAGCGTTGCAAGCCGTCGGAACATACCGACGCTATTGACATGGAAGCGGCCGCCGACATCCACCTCGACAGTTTCGGCTCCACGATGCAGCTTCCATTTCCCCGCTTTGGAAAAGCCAAGGCATTCGTGTTTCGCCAGATCCGACGGCGCTGCCGGTTCGCCCGACATCTCAAGATAGCGTGGCGATGCATAGACTTGCACCGAAAGACGGGCAAGCTGCCGGGCGATCAGCGTTGAGTCAGGCAGCTCCCCCATGCGGATGGCCACATCAAATGGCTCGGAAACAAGGTCCACCCGGCGTGGCGTCAGATCGAAGTCGAAACTGATGCCCGGATAACGCCGGGAAAAGTCGGCGATCAGCGGCGCCAGGTAAACCGTCGCGAAATCCACCGGCAAAGACGCCCGCAATATCCCGCTGGGCTGCGCCAGCATCTCGCCCAACTGCTCATGGGCGATCCGCGCCTCATCGACAATGCGCCGGCACCGTTCGTAATACAACTGGCCGGCCTCGGTAAGCTCGACCCGCCGAGTCGTGCGATGCAAGAGGCGCAGGCCGATCGCCTTTTCCAATGCACTGATCCGCCGTGACAACGTCGAGTTCGGAACCCCGGTGGCATCTGCCGCCCGCCGAAAGCTCAGCACGTTGGCGACCTCGATGAATAAGGCCATATCGTTCAGCAGTTCCATTTAATTATCCCAATAATGGATCAATTATTCCCATCTTACCGCCTTTATCTCCCCATGAAATTAATCGAAGATGTGTTCAACGCATCCTCATCGCGGTCTTCGGTTTGTGAAATCAGAGGTTGCCGAGCCTGATCCCCTATCGCAATCAACCAAGGAATTCATCATGAGCAAGCTGTTTACCCCTGTTCGTATCGGTCGCCATATCGCCCCGAATCGCCTCATCATGGCCCCCATGACCCGCTCGCGCGCCGGCGACGATGGCGTGCCTGGCGACATCACCGTGACTTACTACGCGCAACGCGCCAGTGCGGGACTCATCATCACCGAAGGCGTCTTTCCGTCGGCCATGGGCCAGGGCTATGTCCATACCCCCGGTATCGCCACCGACGCCCAGGCAGCGGCGTGGAAGAAGATCGCCGAAGCGGTCCATGCCCGCGGCGGCCGTATCTACATGCAACTCATGCACAGCGGCCGCATTTCGCATCCGTCGCTGCTTGGCGGCGCCATTCCGGTCGCGCCTTCGGCCATCCGGCCTGAAGGCCAAGCCTGGACCAATGCAGGCCAAGTCGATTACGTAACGCCCCGCGCACTGCGGCTGGAGGAAATTGCGGGCGTCGTCGACGAGTATCGCCAGGCGACACGTCGCGCGCTGGAAGCCGGCTTTGATGGCGTCGAACTCCATACGGCATCCGGTTACCTGCCGGAACAATTCCTTTCTTCGGGCAGTAACCAGCGCCAGGATCAGTACGGCGGCCCAGTCGAGAACCGCGCCCGCTTTGTGCTGGAAGTATTGGCTGCCATGGTGGCCGAAGCCGGCGGCGACCGTGTCGGCATCAAGATCTCACCGGAGATGAACTACAACAGCATCTCCGACGCCGATCCTCAGGAGACCTACACCTATCTGGTCAGGAATCTGCGCCAGTTCAATCTCGCCTACCTGCATGTCACCCTGTTCGGCGACAAGACCGACTATCACGCCCTGCTGCGGCCGCTCTTTGAAGGTAGCTATCTGGCCGGCGGCGGCCTCACCCAGGACAGTGCCGAGGCTGCGCTGGCCAGCGGCCGGGCAGATGCGGCCGTCTTCGGCAGCGCTTTCCTGGCCAACCCCGATCTGCCTGAACGTTTCCGCCTGGGCGCGCCGCTCAATGCGCCCGATCGCAATACGTTCTTCGCACCGCCCACAGCCAAGGGATATATCGACTATCCGGCATTGGACATCGGTGCAACTGCCTGAAACATCAGGGCCTGTTGACTGAAGCCTGTCGTGCTTCAGTCAATGGCTTTGCAAAGGCCGGATGCAATGCATGGACTGAACGGCTACGCCCTGTAGCGCAATGCCTCGATCACGATTTCGAGCGCCCTGGAATTTTGCCTGCGGTTGGGATAATACAAATGGTAGCCGGGATACGGTTGGCACCAATCGTTCAACACCCGGATCAGGCGCCCGGCCTTGATGTGCTCCAATGCCATGTCTTCAGGAATAAAGGCCAAGCCATAGCCTGCCAGGGCGGCCCGCAGGATCGGGACGCTGCTATTGAATATCCACGGGCCTTTGACCTGCACCTTTATCTCGTGCCCGTTTTTCTCAAAGTCCCACGGCAATAAGCCGCCGTGCGTCGGCAGGCGCAGATTGAGGCATTGGTGAAATGTCAGGTCCTGGGGCGTCTGCGGCTTCTTCCGCTTGGCGAAATACTCAGGCGTCCCCACCACCGCAACACGCATGTCCGGGCCAATGCGTACCGCGATCATGTCCTTGGCCACCTGGTTGCCAACGCGGACCCCGGCATCGTAACGCTGGGACACGATATCGGAGAGCGTATAGTCGACCGTGATCTCCACCGTCATTTCCGGCCACTCATGCATGACCGGCGCGAGCTTGGGCCACAGGACACTGTTGGCGGCATGTTCCGCCGTCGAAATCCGTACCGTGCCGACCGGCCGGTCGTGCATCTCGCCGATGACCCGGAGTTCCGCGTCGATCTCTTCAAAACGGGGCGCAACATTCAGGTAAAGCTTTTCGCCGACCTCCGTCATCGAAAGTTTGCGCGTGGTCCTCACCAGCAATGGCGTTCTCAGTCTTTTTTCAAGGCCGCTGATTGCATGGCTGAGCGCCGACGGCGAGATGCCGAATTTTGCCGCGGCACGCGTGAAGCTGCCTTCTCGCACCACGCTGATGAACGCCAGGATGTCGTTGAAATCGTCCTTGGGCATATCGCTTAATCCTCCTCGTCCGGCCGGTGCCGCAATCCCTCGATGACAACTTCCATCGCTCGCGGCAATTGCTTGCGGCCGGGGTAATACAGGTGATAGCCGGGGAAGGCCGGGCTCCACTCCTCCAATACGGCGACAAGCCGGCGTTTCACGATGTAGGTCCTGGCCATCTCAAGGGGGACATAGGCCAGCCCAAACCCGGCAAGTGCGGCGCTCAGGATCTGGCGAGCGTTATTGAAAATCAACTGTCCATCCACCCGGACCTCCACATTCTTCTTTCCCTTCCTGAACTCCCATGCGTAGAGCTCCCCATGGGTCATCATCCGCAAGTTGATGCACTGGTGGTTGGCCAGATCATGCGGCTTTTGGGGGATGCCGTATTTCGACAAATAAGCCGGAGAACTAACCACCGCAACTTGCATGCCGGCACTGATCGGCACCACTGCCATGTCGTTGCTCACTTCATTGCCCAAACGCACGCCCATGTCGAAGCGCTCCGCGACGATGTCCGAACGGCGGTTCTCCATCACGACTTCCACTTTCAGGTCCGGGAATTTGGGCAGCAGTTTTGCAAGCTTTGGCCACAATACCGTCTCGGCGGCATTTTCAGATGCAGAGATCCTCACCGTCCCGGCCGGAGAATCGTGCAAATCATTAATCTGCGAGAGCAGTTCCTGGATCTCTTCAAAGCGGGGAGCGATGTTTCTCAGCAAGCGCTCGCCGGCCTCGGTCGGTGAAACGCTACGCGTGGTGCGGGTCAGCAGCCGCACGCCCATCTTGGCTTCCAACGCGCGAATGGTATGGCTTAGCGCGGACTGGGAAACACCCATTCGCGCCGCAGCGCGCGTAAAGCTGCACTCCTGCGCAACGGCAATAAATGCAAGCAGATCGCTGTAGGTCTCTCGATGCATATATGAATAAAAATCAAAAGTATTTCCTGATTTTACTCTCTAGTCGCGCCGAATCATGCCGCCTATAGTTCCCCCCATCGACAACGGCTCGCATCCCAGTGTTCTGAGCATCATAGGAGGGTTGAAATGAAAAAGCGCATTCTCGGAAATAGTGGCCTGGAAGTATCCGCCCTTGGCCTGGGCTGCATGGGCATGACCGGAGTCTACGGCCCCGGCACCGACAGGAAGGACATGATCAGGCTGATCCTGGATGCCTATGAGCGCGGGATCACGATGTTCGATACCGCCGAGTCCTATGGGCCGTTTCTGAATGAAGAGCTGGTAGGCGAAGCTCTGCAGCCTATCCGCGACCAGGTGGTCATTGCGACCAAGTTCGGCTTTGATATCGATTTGGCAACCGGTACGCGCAAGGGCGGCACCAACAGCCGCCCTGAGCACATCAAGGCCGTGGCCGATGCCGCCTTGAAACGTTTGCGCACCGACCGCATCGACCTTTTCTATCAGCACCGCGTCGATCCGGCAGTGCCCATTGAAGATGTCGCCGGCGCGGTGAAAGAGTTGATTGAT
This sequence comes from Herbaspirillum chlorophenolicum, assembly GCF_001189955.1. Lineage (GTDB taxonomy): Bacteria > Pseudomonadota > Gammaproteobacteria > Burkholderiales > Burkholderiaceae_D > Herbaspirillum > Herbaspirillum chlorophenolicum. Next base: position 8,437 of record NZ_LFLT01000080.1, read on the forward strand.
GCTGGCAAGGTCAAGCATTTCGGCATGTCCGAAGCCAGCGTGAAAACCATCCGGCGCGCGCATGCGGTCCAGCCCCTGGCTGCGGTCCAAAGCGAGTATTCGCTCTTCTGGCGCGAACCTGAATTGGAACTGCTCCCGGCACTCGAAGAACTTGGCATCGGCTTCGTGCCATTCAGCCCGCTGGGCGCCGGATTCCTGACTGGCAGCATCAATGAACATACCAAGTTCGACGCCGGCGATTTCCGGGCGCATGTCCCCCGCTTCGCGCCCGATGCCATCAAGGCCAACCTCGCCCTCGTGGATATCGTCAAAACAGTTGCCCTGAAAAAAGGCATCACACCGGCCCAGGTGGCACTGGGCTGGCTGCTGGCCCGGAAGGAATGGATCGTGCCGATTCCAGGCACGACCAGGCTGCATCGGCTGGAAGAAAACATCGAGGCCACCCAGGTCGCGCTGGATGCCGGCGACATCAAGGAAATCGACGAGGCAACCGGCGCAATCCAGATCCAGGGCGCGCGCCTGCCCGAATCCGTATTGAAGATGGCCGGACTTTAAGAGCGTGTTTATGATCTCGTC
>NZ_LFLT01000081.1 GCF_001189955.1 Herbaspirillum chlorophenolicum
GCCTTGGATGACATCGCACCCGGCCGAACGCAAAAAGGCATTTTGCTCCTCCGACTCGACGCCCTCGGCCACGACCCGCAGGCGCAGCTTGTGCGCGATGGCGATGATGGCTTCGGTAATGGCAACGTTGTCGGCGTCATAGGGAATGTCCTTGACGAAGCTGCGGTCGATCTTGAGCGTATCGAGCGGATATTGCTTCAGGCTCGCGAGGGATGAATAACCCGTGCCAAAATCGTCGACGGAAATGGTCACGCCCAGTTCGCGCATGCGCTTGAGCAGTGCCGTCGCCGCTTGCTGGTTTTGCATGATGGCGCTCTCGGTGATCTCCAGCTCCAGCATGGATGGCGGCAGGCCGCTTTGCGCCAGCGCGGCATCGATGGCGGCAGGCAGGTCGTCGGACAGGAATTGGCACGGCGACAGGTTGACGGCGATACGACCAAAACGATAGCCGCGATCCAGCCAGGCTTTGCCTTGCCTACAGGCTTCCCGCAAAATCCAGTCGCCCATCGGAACGATCAGTCCGGTTTGCTCGGCCAGGCTGATGAACAGTCCCGGCGCGGTCAGTCCGCGGGTCGGATGGCGCCAGCGCACCAGCGCTTCCATGCCGCAGATCCTGTTGTCCGCGGCGGAGAGCTGGGGCTGGTAAAAAAGTTCGAACTCCTGCCGTTCCAGGGCGTGCCGCAAGCTGTTTTCCAACAGCATCTGCTCCAGCGCGCGCACGCTCATTTCCTTGTTAAATAACTGGAAGGCATTCTTCCCGCGTTCTTTGGCGCGGTACATGGCGATATCGGCGTTTTTGAGTATGGTCATGGCATCCTTGCCATGCTGCGGATAGATCGCGCAACCGATACTGGCGCTCATGAATATCTTGTGGCCGTTGATGAAAAACGGTTCGACCATGTTGCTCATGAGGCGCTGCGCCAACTCGGTCGCCATGTTTTCCGACGCGGCGTCATCCAGCACCACGATGAATTCATCCCCGCCAAAGCGCGCCAGCACATCCTGTTGCCGCAGTTGCCGGCGCAGCCGTTCGGTCGCGGCAACCAGCAATTGGTCGCCGAAGTGATGGCCCAGCGTATCGTTGACGGATTTGAAGCGGTCGAAATCGATGAAAAAAAGCATCAGATTCCCACCGTGTTGTTCTGCGCTGCCGATCTTCTCGGACAGGGTGCGCATGAGGCTATTGCGGTTGAACAGTCCCGTCAGGTTGTCATGTTCGGCCAGGTAGGCCAGTTTGTTTTCCGCTTCCTTGCGGATGGTGTTGTCGGTGAAGACGCCGACATAATGTGAAATGGCATCGTGGTTGTCGCGGATGGTCGAGATCGACAGCCAGGCCGGATACCAGGTGCCGTCCTTGCGCCGGTCCATCATTTCGCCTTGCCAATTGCCGATGGACGCCAGCTGTTCCAGCATGCTGCGGTTGACGTTGGTGCGGGAGCTGGGGCCGGTCATCATGCGCGAATGCTTGCCGATCGCTTCATCGATGCCGTAGCCGGTAATCCGGGTGAAGGCCGGGTTGACCGTCAGGATGCGAAATTCTTCATCGGTGATGAGGATACCTTCGCTGGCCGATTCGAACACCCGGTCGGCCAGGCGCGAATGCCAGGCAGCCTGCACTTGCTGATTGACATCAAGCGCCATTTCAATCAGGACCGTACCGCCTTCGAATTCGTCCACGCTGCCATGTACGTCCATCCAGCGCCGGGCGCCATTCTGGCTGACCATGCGGCGGGTATGGCGGACATGGTTGCGGGCGCCGTCCCGTAGTTGCTGATGGTGCGCCTGCACTTGCGCCAGATCTTCCGGTGCGACCAGTTCCGAAAACGGCAATCCGATCATTGCCTCCGCATGATCGTAACCAAGGATGTCCGCCATTTTGGGATTGGCATAGCGGACGTAGCCGGCCGCATCGACCACGTAGATGCCAACCAGCGCCTGTTCATGGAAATGGCGCGAGCTGCGTTCGAGCAAGGCGCCGTTTCCTGTTTGCTGTGACGGAAAATATTCCTTCGGATTGTTTGGAGGCGCAGGGATATTGTTGATAGACACGGACATAGTTGTTTTCCACACTGATTGTGGTCTTACCGTCGAACCAGTAATACATGAACGGAACATTGCTGCGTTGGCAATGGATCATATGGGATGCCCCCACCCGATGTCGCTACACAAAACTCAGATGTGCTGGCATTTTCATTTGAGGTTGTTCTTAACGTTGAGGCTTTTCCTCATTCCCCCATTAACTCAGATGTGCCGGGATTTTTCCTTTGTGGTTTTTCCCAATTGCATCCTGACTTCGACTGCTTGCTCAGGGCAGAAAAAGTACCAAACGCATATGGAAATCGAACCGGCCACGGGAGGCGGTTCGATGCCCGTGCTGCAATGTGGAAGCTATGTCAGGTAACCAATTTTTCTTGAATTAGCTTGCTTGAGCCTTACGGCGCACACGCAATTTTCTGGGGAAATTTGCTTAGTACGATAAAAAATACCGGTGCATCTGATTGTTGTTTAAAGGCATGCTGCCGTACATCCAATGGCCTTCTTCAAGGCCCCCGCGATAAAGAATGTTTTGTCACGAACAGGCAGTCCACCCGACATGCCCGCATTGGGATTCGGAAACATATAAAAATAAGACGGGGACATGGCTCTCGTTATGGCCAAGGTGCGTGGTGCTGCGCTATGGCCTATTTTTTATTTTTCGAATCATGCCTGAGAAGTATCCGAAAGTCATGTCCAATGGAGGCCGATCGAAGAGGTTCGCACGAACATGTCTCAAATAGTGCGGTCGTTCTTGCCGGCTTGCCGCTCAGTGAGAAACCGGGCGGTTTTTTTGAGGAGAGAGGGCACGTAGCATGTGCGGTATATCCAGGCGGAAATAATTAAGAAAATAACGCTTCGATCCGCCGCGAAGCAGTGCAATGCATGTCCGCCACCGGCCCTTCCTCAGCTGGCGAGTCCTTGTCTGACCTTCCATGACAATGGCAGGGTGAGCAGCAAGATTGCCGCCAGCATCATTACCGCGGTGGAAACGCCCGCCATATCGCCGAGCCGTCCGAACAGTATCGGCGACAGTGCGCCGCCGCCGATGGTCCCGGTATAGAACAGGGCGAAGGCATGGTCGCGCTTGCCCGGTGCGGCCAGGTCCGGCACTACGCCATACAGCACCGAGGAGGTGCCATTCAAGGCCAGCCCCAGCAACGGCATCATCGCCATCAGTCCGAACAGCGGAAGCCACACTGCCAGCAGGATGCACAGCGAGGTTGCCGATTCCGTGATCCACACCGTTTTCATCATGCCGATGCGTGCGCCGAGATAGCCGCAAAACAATTTGCCGAAAGCGCCGCCGACGAACAATAACGACAGCGCCACGCCGATACTGGCCGTGCCGGCGCCTTTGCTTTTCAGGAGGAAGGGCAGGAAGGTGAGAAATCCCATTCTGACGGCGCTATCGATGGTGCCGGTCATCAGCAGTGCCCGCATACCGCTGGCAGAGCCTGTCCCGGTGCTTGCCTTGACGGATTTCGCATGTACCGGCGGGCGGTCGACGTGGGCCGGGATCAGCCACCAGAGCAGTCCCGCGAACGCAAGGCCGATGAGTCCGAGGAGCGTGGCGCCGGTCTGCCAGTTGACGGCCACGAGCAGCAAGCCAATGAGTCCGGGGATCAGGGTCTTGCCGATATCGCCGGCAAAATTGTATTGGGAGAGCGCCTCTTTGACGCCGCCGCCGGCTTCATGCGTATCGGTGACGATGGACGAGGCCAGCGGATGCTGGGTGCTGGCGCCCAGGCCGCCTATCATCAGCGCGGCCAGCAGCATGGCGACACCGCCGGCCTGGCCGGCGATCAGATAGGCGATGCCGGCCAATGCGGTTCCGCCCACCAGTACGCGTTTCCTCCCCCAGCGGGTTGCGAACCGGCTGGCCAATAGCTGGAGCCCGGCCATCACTCCAGAATAAGATCCGCGCAACAGCCCCACTAACGCGTAGCTGATGGAAAACTGTGCCTGCCATATCGGCAGCAAGACATAGATGACGTCCGTGAGGCCATCATGTATCGCGTGGGCGCTGCAGGCGGCGATCAAAGAGCGCCGGCGGATCGGCGTATCGCTGGTGTGCGGGGGCAGGGATGCGGGAGCGGCGTTCAGTTTGTTCATTATTTTGGGTACGCAAGGCCGGAGGCAGCCTGGATTTTAATCCAGGGCCGGAGCGGGGCTGCGTTATTGCCAGAATTGCATGGCTGCCGCTTCGCCTTAAGGCACTGAGGTATGGATCTCCTCAATTGGCGAGAAAATGGCCCGGAAGGCAAGTGATGCGAGATGGATACAGAACCGGAATGTGGGCAATTAATGGATAGAATGTCACAAAATATGTGAACTTTTGATGTGTCGGGGAAGATGGCGGATGGGAAATTTCTTTTTTAGTGCCTTGGATGGCGGGGATATTCTGCAAGGCACTTACAGTCCTGGGTTGGTACTGCTGTCGTTGTTCGTGTCGATATTTTCGGCCACCATGGCCTTGCAAACCGCCTATGTGGCAAGGCATTCCACCCAGCGGCTGCACCGGCATGTTGCCATCGCGACGGGAGCCATCGCATTGGGCGGCGGCATCTGGACGATGCACTTCATCGGCATGCTGGCTTTCGATCTGTGCCTGTCGGTGGATTACAGCCTGGGCATCACGGCGTTGTCGATCATCCCGGCACTGGCCGCCTCATGGGTGGCGCTGAGTATGCTGTCCCGGGCCAGGGTGTCGATGGCCCAGCTTCTGGCGGGCGGCGTGCTGATGGGGGCCGGCATCGGCACCATGCATTACACCGGCATGGCCGCCATGCGGATGTCGGCCGTATTGCGTTACGACCCTCTGTATTTTGCCCTGTCCATTCTGGTTGCCGTCGTACTGGCGACCATCTCTTTGGGTGTGCGCTTCAAGCTGCAAGGCATCAGGATGCGGCGTATCACCCGCCTGATCGCCAGCGGCTCCATCATGGGCCTGGCGATTTGCGGTATGCATTACACCGGCATGAGCGCGGCCCGTTTCATCGGTTCGGCCGGCGCCCAGCAGGGCGGGCTCCTCATCAGCACGACGTTTGCCTCGTTGGCGCTTTCCATGTTCACCATTACCGTGACGGTGCTGGTGACGGCGGCCAACGGGATGATGCGTTACAAGCAAACGTTCCAGATGATGAAAGAGAGCGAGTCGCGCATCCGGGCCATCGTCGAGACGGCCGTCGACGGGATCATCACGATCGACAGCAAGGGCACGGTGCAAGCGATGAACCGTTCGGCAGAACGGTTGTTCGGCTGGTCGGCCGATGAGGTGCTGGGCAAGAACATCAAGATGCTGATGCCCGAACCGGACCAGTCCAGCCACGACGGCTACCTGCGCAATTTCCTGACCACCGGATTTGCCAAGGTCATCGGCCAGGGGCGCGAGGTGATCGCCTTGCACAAGAACGGAAAACTGATTCCGGTGCGCCTGGCCGTGGGGCAAGTCGACCTGCCGGGAACACCCCTGTTCGTCGGTTTTGTGACCGACATCAGCGAGCGCCGGGCGCTGGAAGCGTCGTTGCGCGAAGTGGCGGAGAAGGCGGAACAGGCCGCGGCAGCCAAAACCACCTTCCTGGCCAATATGAGCCATGAGATCCGCACGCCGATGAATGCCGTCATCGGCTTCTCGGAGTTGCTTCTCAAGAGCGATTTGAGCGCCACCCAACGCGCCCATTTGACGACGGTGCACCAGTCGGCGCGTTCGTTGCTGGGCCTGCTCAACGACATCCTGGATACGACCAAGCTGGAAAAGGGCGGCGTGACGCTTGAGCATATCGACTTTTCCCTGCAGGAAGTGGCGCAACAGATCGTGACCTCCCTGCGGCTCAATGCCGAAAAGAAGCGGCTGGACCTGGTGCTCGATTACGCCAGCGGCGTGCCGGAATATTTCAAGGGAGACCCGCTGCGCATCCAGCAGGTATTGACCAACCTGGTCGGCAATGCGATCAAATTTACCCAGCAAGGCAGCGTGCGCATCGCCATTGCCCAGGTCGGCGACCGGATCGGCATCGAAGTGTGGGATACCGGCATCGGCATGACGCCGGAACAGCTAAGCCGCATTTTCGATCCCTTCGCCCAGGCCGATGCTTCCATCAGCCGCCGCTTTGGCGGCACAGGCCTGGGAACCACGATTGCGCGCCAGTTGATCGAATTGATGGATGGGACAATTTCCGCCGAAAGCCAGCTGGGGGCAGGGAGCGTCTTTAGAGTGACGCTTTCGTTGGCGCCCGGCGAGAAGCCGGCGTTTCGGGCGAATGCCCTGGGCATTGGAAGGCTGCCTGCCTTGAATGTGCTGATTGCCGATGACGTTCCCCAGAATGTGGAGCTGCTGACGCTATTGCTTGAAGAAGCCGGCCATACGGTGACGGCCGCCAATGACGGGACGCAGGCGATCGAGATGTTTTTTGCGGACCGCTACGATCTGGTTCTGATGGATGTCCACATGCCGAATGTGGACGGCCTCGAAGCCACCCGCCGTATTCGCGTGGAAGAGGCGAGGCAAGGGCGCGAAAAGACCCCGGTCATTGCGCTGACCGCAAGCGTAATGGAGTCGGACCGGAAGGCCGCGCAAGCGGCGGGGATGAATGGCTTCGCCAGCAAGCCTTTCGATATTCCCAAACTCCGTGCTGAAATTGCGCGCGTATTGAAAGTGGCGCCCGGCGAGTACATCGCGGTCGGCCATCAGGATGGCCAGGACAAGGTCATCGATTGGGCCCGCGGAGAACTGTTGTGGCGCACCAAGGAGCGCATGGCTGAAGCCATTTTCCGCTTCCTGGCCGATATGGAGGCGCGCCATCCGCTGCCGGCCCCGGGCGCCGCCGTTGAATCGGTGGACTGGGCGCTGACGGCCAAAAGCCTGCATGGCATTCGCGGGGCCGCCGCCAACCTGGGGCTGCTTACCGTGGCGAACCTGAGCGGGATTCTCGAACAGGGAACCGCCACACCGTCGTCGGCGTGGTTCCAGCAGTTGCAAGCGTTAAGGATTCAATTGGACCTGGTCAAGACCCTGTTGCAGGAAGAGGAGTGGTCTTCTTCTCAGATGACGGCGGCCGCAAGCAGCCCGGTGGACCCGGCCGATATCGTGTCGTCGCTGGAAAAACTCAGCGGAAGGCTGCAGCATGGCGAACTGGATGAGGATAATTTCGACAAGATAAGCAACTGGCTTCTTGAAAATGGCGAAGCGAAACTGCGCAATGAGATCCACGATGCCATCGAGTCGTTTGATTTTGAGAGCGCCAGTGAACAGCTCAAAAAATTGATGGAATCGCTCAAGGCGGAACAGAAGTCTTCCGTATAAGAATTTGTTGGTTGCCGAGGGAGTGACATGAACGCCCCCCCGGCCTGGTTGATGAAATGAGTTCTCTCCCGGCGATCGGGACGATTGCCGGGAGAGACAGTGTCGAAGAGTGCAAGGCCATGAAAAACGAAGAACGCAAATGTATCTTGCTGGTAGATGATGAGCCGACCAACCTGCAGGTATTGAAGCACACGTTGCAGGACGAATATCGGCTGCTGTTTTCCAAGGACGGGGAAAAGGCGCTGCAATTGGCGCAGGCGGAAAAGGTCGACCTGATCCTGCTGGATGTGATGATGCCGGGCATGTCCGGATACGACGTTTGCAAGGCGCTCAAGGCCGCGCCGGCAACCCAGGCGATCCCGATCATTTTCGTGACGGCATTGAACCAGGTATCCGATGAGCAATTGGGGTTTGACCTCGGCGCCGTGGACTACATCACCAAACCGTTCAGCCCGGTGATCGTCAAGGCGCGCGTCAAGAGCCAGCTGTCGCTGGTGCAGCTGGATGTGTTGCGGGAGACCCGGCTGCAGGTTGTGCAATGCCTGGGGATGGCCGCCGAATACAAGGATAACGAGACCGGCATGCATGTCATCCGCATGAGCCATTATGCGAAAACCCTGGCGCTGCGCGCTGGATATGGCGAGGCCGAAGCGGAAGAACTGCTGCATGCGGCGCCGATGCATGATGTGGGGAAGATCGGTATTCCCGACGCGATCTTGCAGAAGCCCGGCAAGCTTGAGCCCGAAGAGTGGTTCATCATGCAGCAGCATGCGCGCATCGGCGCCGATATTATCGGCGAGCACGCCTCCGGCCTGTTGAAGACGGCCAAGCTCATCGCTCTGTACCATCATGAGAAATGGGACGGCAGCGGATACCCGCATGGCTTGTCCGGCAACGACATCCCGCAGGCAGCGCGGATCATCGCCATCGCCGATGTGTTCGATGCCTTGACCAGCGAAAGGCCGTACAAATCCGCCTGGTCGGTGGAAGATGCGCTGGCGTTGATTCAGCGCGAAAGCGGCAAGCACTTCGATCCGGAATTGGTGCCGCTGTTCATTGAATGCTTGCCGGAGGTGCTTGAGATCAAGGCCCGCTGGAGCGACCCGATGGATGTTGCCGTTTGAGTGCGCGCCTGTCGATTGCCAGGATGGGGCGATGCCGGATGCCGGTATGAACCGGGGGAAGGCCCTGATGCTATGGAAGTAAAAAAGACGGTGGGATTGCCCACCGTCTTTTTTATTGCGTCAGAAACATCGGCACATCATTGGAAGGTCGTCGCCATCTTCTGAGGCAGTGGCACGTTCAGCCACTTCTTGACGATCGTGTTGAGTTCGCCGCTCTTCTTGGCTGCGGTGATGGTTTCGTTGACCTTGGCCAGCAGGGCCTCTTCGCCCTTGTTCAGGCCGACGCTGCAGCTCGATTCATTGATGATGTACTTCAGCATCGGCTTGTTGTCCGGCGCCTTCTCACCCAGCGCATAGGCGACGAAA
>NZ_LFLT01000082.1 GCF_001189955.1 Herbaspirillum chlorophenolicum
CATGGGCAACGGCGTCATGACCATCGTTCGCGGGACGCTGCCAGCCGAGTTGTATGGCCGTGAGGCCTACGGCGCCATCAGCGGCGCGATGGCAACTCCGGTCACGATCGCTTTCGCAGCCGGTCCGTTCGTTGCATCGCTCCTCTATAGCGTCGGAGGCGGCTATCCCGGTGCCATAGCTGCCCTGGTTGCCATAGCGGCGACGGGAGCAATTCTCTTCTTTTTCGCTACGGCGGCGATTCGCCCGCAATCAGAGCCGATTTCACAATAGGACCTCACCATGACGATCATCTATCACAACCCCGCATGCGGGACCTCCCGCAACACCCTGGCCATGATCCGCAACAGCGGCGAAGAGCCGACCGTGATTGAATACCTGCAGCATCCGCCCAGCCGCGAGCAGCTGGTCAAGATGATTCAGGATGCCGGCCTGACGGTTCGTGAAGCCATCCGCCAGAAAGGCACGCCTTATGCTGAGCTGGGTCTGGATGACATTACCTTGACCGACGATCAACTACTGGATGCAATGCTGGCCAATCCCATCCTGATCAACAGGCCATTCGTCGTGACGACCAAGGGGACCAGGCTGTGCCGTCCGTCCGAGTTGGTATTGGACATCCTCCCGAACCCGCAGCAAGGCGCTTTCACCAAGGAAGATGGCGAAGTCGTGATCAATGCGGAGGGCCAACGTGTCGCACCAGGTAACTGATCTGCCTAACGTCGATCCCGGCCAGTTCAAGGTGCCGGCGATCGGTGACTTCTCGAAAATTGGCGCATCGACCCACCGTCCGCGCTTTCTCCTGCTGTACGGATCTGTTCGTGAACGTTCTTACAGCAGGTTATTGACCATGGAAGCGGCACGGCTGCTGGAAGCGATGGGCGGCGAGGTCAAAATCTTTGATCCCCGCGGCTTGCCGCTGCCGGATAGCGAACCGGAGACACATCCTAAGGTCGCGGAACTACGCGAGCTGGCGAACTGGTCCGAAGGTATGGTTTGGTGTTCGCCAGAGCGCCACGGCGCTATGACCGGCATCATGAAGGCCCAGATTGACTGGATTCCGTTGACACAGGGGGCTATCCGTCCTTCACAAGGCAAGACCTTGGCCGTCATGGAAGTGTCCGGTGGATCGCAGTCCTTCAATGCTGTGAATCAAATGCGGATTTTGGGGCGCTGGATGCGGATGCTGACCATTCCCAATCAATCCTCGGTGGCCAAAGCGTACCTAGAATTTGACGACGCTGGCAGGATGAAGCCATCGCCTTACTACGAGCGGGTGGTCGATGTGATGGAAGAACTGTTCAAATTCACGCTGCTAACGCGTGATGTCTCGCCGTTCCTGACCGACCGATACAGCGAACGCCGAGAAAGCGCATTAGAACTGAGCAAGCGAATGAACCAGAAATCTATTTAAACCCAGCTCATCGAGACATGATCTATAATTTGTGCGATGAAAATGCTTCGTACATTTCTGATAGTGTTGCTAGCCATTGCCATTCCCCTTGAGGGATTGGCGGCTGTGCGCATGGTCGAAATGATGCGTAGTGTCACTCCTGCCATGGAGATGTCGGTCTCCGCAAACAGCTCGGACGAAACTTGCGTCATGAGCATGTCAAGTGGGGACAAGTCATCAAAATCGACGGCGCCATGCAAGATGGGAGACGCCTGCAAGATTTGCCAAGTGTTTCCGTCGACCACACCTTCAGCGGACGTTAATCTGCACGTTCTTCCCTTGATCGCAACGGTCTCCCTGTTGCCCGAATCGTTTCTTCCTTCCCACGATCCGTCCGGATTGTGGCGTCCCCCTCGTTCACTCTGATCGTTGCTGATTTCTTGACACGCTTGGCTTGAGCGCCAAGTGGTCTTTCGCGCGCTTTTTCGCGCAGTCACGCTATGGAGTGAACAATCATGTCCTTTCACAGGATATCCGGGGCCCTGCTTGCTTTGCTAGCGGGGATGTCCGGCCTTGCCCACGCGGCTCCCTTATCTTTTAACGCTGCGCTCGATATCGCCGAGCGCCAGTCTCCCAACCTGGCCTCCAACAGGGCCCAAATTGCGGCAGCCCAATCATCGGCGATACCTGCAGGTGCTTTACCTGACCCCAAGATCTTTGCCGGTATCGACAACTATCCCGTCTCCGGGCCGGATCGAGGCCGACTCAATGCCGACTCTATGACGATGCAGAAAATCGGCGTCATGCAGGATTTTCCCAATGCGGCCAAGCGCCAGGCCCGCGTTGCCGTAGCCGAAGCTTCGATCGAAACTGCGCAAGCACAGCGGCAAGTGGAGCGCCTCAAGCTGCGCAGAGCCACGGCCTTGGCTTGGCTCAACCGCTATTTCCTGGAACGCAAGATCTCGCTGTTCGATGATTTGGACAAAGAGAATTTGCTTTTGGCAGATGCCGTGCGCGCACAGATCGCGTCTGGCCGTACTCAGGTAGCCGATAGTGTGATGCCGAAGCAGGAAGCGGCTCAATTGGCTGACCGTCGTGATGAACTGATCCGCGACCTCGTCAAGGCCAAGTCCGGCCTCCGCCGCTATGTGGGTGGTGAAGCCGATGAGCCACTGGTCGATGCTTTGCCTGAGCTGCGCATCGATGCTGACCATTTACGCGATCACTTGCACAAGCATCCGGAACTGGAAGCCTATTCTGCGGAGAGCCACAAGGCGGAAGCAGAATTGCGCCAAGCGCAGGCGATGAAGAAATCCGATTGGGGTGTCGAGCTAGCCTATCAGCGACGTGACCCGCGCTTTGGCAACATGGTGTCGGTCCAGTTCACGTTCGAGATTCCAGTTTCCCCCGCGACAAGGCAGGATCCCCTCATCGCGGCTAAACAGCAAGAGCTATATCGCATCGATGCAGACCGCGAGGCCATGCTGCGCGATCACACCAACGAGCTCGAAAGCGATCTGGCCGACTACCAGTCCTTGACCCGCCAGCTTGAGCGCGCCAACCAGACGGTCTTGCCCTTGGCACAGCAAAAGACCGAACTCCAATACGCCAGCTATCGCGCAGGCAAAAGTGACTTGACGACGGTCCTGGCGGCACGCCGAGAAGTCGTCGACCAGCGCCTGAAAATCATCGATTTGGAGGCGCAAAAATCCGCAGTCGCCGCCCGGCTCTATTTCGCCTATGGGGGAGATCAACAATGAAAAAAAGCACTTATCTGATCGCCATGCTGATCGTGGCTGTCGGCGCCGGGAGCGGTATGGCCGGCTATTGGATGGCGCATCGTGCTGCCGGAGCTCAAGCCATGCAGACGGAGCCAGCAAATGCAGCTACGCAAGTCGAGCGTAAGGTTTTGTATTGGTACGACCCGATGATGCCGAATCAGCGTTTCGACAAGCCGGGAAAGTCGCCGTTCATGGACATGCAACTGGTAGCGAAATACGCGGATGAGCAAGATGAAGGCGCCGCCGTTAGGATCAACCCTGGAATTAGCCAGAACCTGGGCATGCGCACCGCCAAGGTCGAGCGTGGCAGTATTTCGAGCACCGTGCGCGCTGTCGCCAACGTGCAGCTCAATGATCGCCAAGTGGCAATCGTGCAGTCCCGAAGCAACGGCTTTGTTGAGCGGGTCTACGCACGTGCTCCTGGCGACGTCATTGCACGTGGTGCGCCCCTGGTGGACTTACTCATTCCGGAATGGACCGGCGCCCAAGCAGAATTTTTGGCGGTGCTCGGCACGAAGGACGTGGCGCTGATCCAGGCTGCCCGCACACGTCTGCAGTTGCTCGGGATGCCGGGTGATCTGATTGGCCATGTGGAGAAGAGTGGCCGACCTCAGACGATAGTGACCATCGCTGCACCTATTGCGGGCTTGATTCAGACCTTGGATATCAGGAGTGGAATGACGGTATCGGCGGGGGCGCCTTTGGCCAGGATCAACGGGCTCGATACCGTGTGGCTAGAAGCGGCAATTCCTGAGGCGCAAGCCGCACAGGTCAACGTCGGCGACAAGCTGGAAGCGGATTTTGCGGCGTATCCCGGCGAAAAATTCACAGGCAAGATCCTTGCCGTTCTGCCGGAGAGCAACGCCGACAGCCGTACCCTCCGGGTTCGCGCCGAGTTGCCCAATCGCGATGGCAAATTGAGGCCGGGCATGTATGCGCAAATCACCTTGGGGGGCGGCAAGGCAACACCAAGCCTACTGGTGCCGTCTGAAGCGGTCATCCGTACCGGCGCGCGCAATATTCTTCTGGTCACAACCGGCGATGGGCGCTACCAGCCGGTCGAAGTGAAGCTTGGCCAAGAATCCGATGGAAAGAGCGTCATCCTGGATGGCGTCACTGACGGTCAACAAGTTGTCACGTCCGGTCAATTCCTCATCGATTCCGAGGCCAGCCTGAAAGGCATGCTCACGCGGCTGAACACTTCACCAGCTGCTGACGCCAAAAGCGCCCAGATGCCACTCAATGAGGCCACCGGGAAAATTGAATTGCTGCAGGGCCCTGACATCACGCTCTCGCATGGTCCGGTCCCAACGCTGGGCTGGGGAGCCATGACAATGTCATTCAAACTGGCGCGGCCTGAGATGGCAGCTGGACTCAAGACCGGAGATAGCGTGCATTTCGGTTTCCAAGAGAGAAATGGCGATTATGTGATCGAAAAGCTGGATCGGAGCACGCCATGATCGAAAAACTCATCAAATGGTCGCTTCGCAGCCGCTTCCTGGTCTTGTGTGGTGTGCTTTTTCTGGGGGCCTGGGGGGTATGGGCGCTCAAGACCACCCCAGTGGACGCGTTGCCCGATCTTTCGGATGTTCAGGTCATCATTCGGACTACCTATGCTGGCCAGGCACCGCAAATCGTCGAGAACCAGGTAACGTATCCGCTGGCAACCACCATGCTGTCGGTGCCGGGGGCAAAGACCGTGCGGGGCTACTCGTTCTTCGGCGACTCCTTCGTTTATGTCTTGTTTGAGGACGGCACCGACATGTATTGGGCGCGTTCCCGGGTACTGGAATATCTCAACCAGGTACAGGGGCGCCTCCCGGCTTCGGCCAAGGCATCACTGGGGCCGGACGCTACCGGCGTCGGCTGGATCTATGAGTACGCGCTGGTCGACAGGACCGGGCAACACGACCTGGCCCAGTTACGTAGCCTGCAAGACTGGTTCCTGAAATATGAGCTCAAGAGCCTGCCCAATGTCGCCGAAGTCGCAACGGTAGGCGGCATGGTCAAGCAATATCAGGTGGTGCTCGACCCGGTGAAACTGGCGGCCTACAACATCGCGCAAGACAAGGTCGTCGAAGCGATCAAGAAGGCCAACCAAGAAACCGGTGGCTCAGTGCTGGAGATGGCGGAAACCGAGTACATGGTGCGGGCTTCCGGCTATTTGAAGGCGCTGGCGGACTTCCGCAACATTCCCTTGGCGACGGGGAAAAACGGCGTACCCGTCAAACTGGGTGATGTGGCGACCATCCAATTCGGACCGGAGATGCGCCGCGGTATTGCGGAACTCAATGGCGAAGGTGAGTCGGTGGGAGGCGTCATCATCCTGCGCTCAGGCAAGAACGCGCAGGACACCATTGCGGCCGTCAAGAGCCGACTGGAAGAGCTCAAAAAAAGCCTGCCCGCTGGTGTTGAGGTCGTACCCGTCTATGACCGGAGCCAGTTGATCGATCGTGCCATCGACAACCTGTCGCACAAGCTGCTTGAGGAGTTCATTGTCGTTGCGGTCGTTTGCGGCCTGTTCCTCTGGCATCTGCGTTCTGCCCTGGTTGCCATCGTCTCTCTGCCGCTGGGCATCATGATTGCCTTCATCGTGATGCGGTATCAGGGCGTCAATGCCAACATCATGTCCCTAGGGGGGATCGCCATTGCAATTGGTGCCATGGTCGATGCCGCCGTTGTCATGATCGAGAATGCGCACAAGCATATTGAAGAGTGGACGCATCGACATCCAGGGCAACCTTTGCAGGGGGAAACCCATTGGAGAGTCATTGGTGAGGCGGCCGCAGAGGTCGGACCAACGCTGTTTTTCTGCTTGCTGATCATTACCCTGTCGTTTATCCCGGTATTCACGCTGGAGGCGCAGGAGGGACGCTTATTCGGGCCATTGGCATTTACCAAGACCTATGCAATGGCTGGTGCCGCCGGATTATCCGTCACGCTGATTCCGATCCTGATGGGCTACATGATCCACGGGAAGATCCCTTCGGAGAACAGCAATCCGCTCAATCGCTGGCTGATTCGTTGCTATCGGCCGTTACTGGAAGCCGTCTTGCGACGGCCTAGGGCGACACTGGCAATTGCGGCGCTTGCGCTGTTGACGACCTTATGGCCGATCAGCCGTTTGGGCGGCGAGTTCTTGCCGCAGATGGATGAGGGGGATCTACTCTATATGCCGTCTGCCTTGCCAGGCTTGTCCGCATCCAAAGCTGCCGAACTGCTGCAACAGACCGATCGCCTGATCAAGACGGTTCCGGAAGTCGCCAGTGTTTTCGGCAAAGCCGGCCGTGCCGAGAGTGCGACCGATCCCGCCCCCTTGGAGATGTTCGAGACGACCATTCAATTCAAGCCGCGTGATCAATGGCGCCCCGGCATGACGCCGGCGAAGTTGGTGAATGAACTTGACCGGGTCGTCAAAGTGCCTGGCCTGTCAAATATCTGGGTGCCGCCCATTCGTAACCGGCTAGACATGCTGGCTACCGGGATAAAAAGCCCGATTGGCGTCAAAGTGTCAGGCACCAGCCTGGCCGATATCGACAAGACGGCGCAAGAAATTGAACAGGTTGCCAAAGCAGTACCGGGCGTCAGCTCCGCGCTCGCCGAACGTCTCAGTGGCGGACGTTACGTGGATGTCGATATCGACCGGCTGACCGCCGCCAACTACGGTCTCAACATCGCTGATGTCCAGAGCATCGTCTCGTCGGCCATCGGTGGGGAGAACGTCGGTGAGACGATTGAGGGACTGGCGCGTTATCCGATCAGCGTTCGTTACCCGAGAGAGACTCGGGACTCGCTAGAGCGCCTGCGCGATCTACCGATTCTGACCGGCGGCGGCCAGCAGATCACCTTGGGAACTGTTGCCACGCTGAAGATCAGCGATGGTCCACCCATGCTCAAAAGTGAGAATGCGCGGCCCAGCGGCTGGATCTATGTCGATGTCCGGGAGCGGGATCTGTCATCTGTGGTCGCCGACTTGCGCACTGCGGTCAGTTCCAAGGTAAAGCTGATGCCCGGGTTGAGCATTGCCTACTCGGGACAATTCGAATACCTGGAGCGAGCAAATGCACGTTTGAAGCTGGTGGTGCCGGCAACGCTAATGATCATCTTCGTGCTGCTCTATTTGACGTTCCGGCGCTTCGATGAGGCAGCATTGATCATGGCCTCACTGCCATTTGCCTTGGTCGGCGGCATCTGGTTCCTCTATGTTCAAGGCTACAACCTCTCGGTTGCCACCGGTGTCGGGTTCATCGCTCTGGCTGGCGTGTCCGCTGAATTCGGCGTAGTCATGCTGTTGTACCTGAAACAGGCGGTCTCTGTCCGTGAACAACAGGTAGGTGCTATCTCAGTCCCCGTACTGGAGGATGCAATCCGCGAAGGTGCCGTGCTCAGGGTCCGCCCAAAGGCGATGACCGTGGCCGTCATCCTGGCGGGCCTGATCCCAATTCTGTGGGGAAGCGGCGCCGGCTCCGAAGTCATGAGCCGGATTGCAGCGCCGATGGTCGGCGGCATGATTACCGCTCCATTGCTTTCGATGTTCGTCATTCCGGCCGCGTATCGTTTGATGCGTGGTCGTCAACCCAAAGCCAATCCGGCTTAATTTATCCTCAATGTGAAAGGAAGTTGATATGAAGAACTTGATGTACGCCATGCTTTTTACCGCATCGCTGGGCAGCAGCGCGCCCGTATTTTCCGCAGACATGCAAGGCATGAAGATGGGCCAAGCCGATGCTGGCGAAATGATTTCTCATGGGACCGGTGTCATCAAGAGCCTCGACCAGAAGCAAAAAACCGTTACCTTGGCACATCAACCCATCAAAGAACTAAACTGGCCGGCAATGACCATGGGCTTCAAAGTATCGGATGAGAAAATGCTACAAGGCCTCAAAGTCGGAGACCAGGTGACATTCGAATTGAAGGGGAGTGGAGCCGCGCCCGTCGTGACGGGAATTCGTCCTGCCAAATAAGCCTGGCACCGTCCGTGCTTACACGTTCCTAATGCGACACGGACGGTAGGACGTGAGCAAGGCATCCATAAGGTCGAAAAGGTAACCAATCATCTATGAAATATGAATGATGGATGATTTCTTAATTACTTTTTCGCTTATGTATGAACATTTGCTTTATCTCGGCTGGCTCCCC
>NZ_LFLT01000083.1 GCF_001189955.1 Herbaspirillum chlorophenolicum
GCCGAAAACGCCTCACGACCTTACACAACACAACTGCATCAATCAGCGGATGCTCAGTTCTGGCGGGTTGTACATATGGGACTTTGAGCGACGCGGAGAGAAACTGAACGTTCGCGTGGATGGCTCGTTGATATTCAACACCCTTACGCCCCAAATAGATGCGGCACTTGCCGGACTAGGACTAGCTTTAGTTCCGACGGATGAAATGGGCGACCACGTTGAAAAGGGAGAGTTGATTTGCGTTTTGGAAGATTGGCTCCCGAAGTTCGCCGGATATCACCTCTACTACCCGAGCCGCCGGCAGCCCTCACCAGCCTTCTCATTGGTAGTGAACGCTCTTCGATATAGCGCACCTGGGCGCCGTTCTTAGTTTGAGCACAAGCTCTCTGCGGAGGAAGGAAGTTGACCAGAAGGAGTCTGGGAAAAGCCAGAAAATCATCGAGTTCATGCCAACGGAAGCGAGGGCGAGCAAACCGTATTCACTTCCGCATGCACGTCGCCCCTCGTCACAAAAACGATGGCGCCATACTGATATGGCCCCGCGGTGTTCGCTCTTCTGAGGAGCTTGCCCAAGATGCGCAACGAATTCGGTTCAGCATCGTGTACACAGAATGACCTTAAACGCTACACCACTACTGTCCAATTCCGGCAGCGCCGCTCTCCCAGCGAGCTCGCAACGCCACTTCCCACGCCACAGGACAATCTTGCTTTCTTGCATTAGAATCCTTGCTTGAAATGCATGTAAAAACATTTTGCTAGAGTGACGATGCTCCAACGAAGAGCTCGCGCATCTTCCAAAAATCACAAAGCCTGGGGAGGCATACAGTGCAGAAGTCGCTGATGGAGCTGCTTGCGGATAAGCCTGAGGACGATAAGTCAGGGCAAGTGGCAGCTCAAGGTTTCACGTATCAAGAGTGGTACGCAGTTCTTCTAATTGCAGAACTACTGGAGAAGCAAGACGATTTCGCCGTCGGCATCGAAGTGAAAGAAGATATTGCTGTCTTGGATTCAGCCACAGCACCGACATCAGTTGAATTTTGCCAGGTCAAAACGAATGAACAGGTAGCTGCCTGGACGTTCGATGAACTCCATAAAGCGTCCAGCAAAAGGCTCAAAGACGGCACGTTGCCGCTTTCCATCCTGGGCAAGCTATACAAGAGAAGGCACCAGTTCTCAGGCGCACCGACCAAGCTTCGGTTTGTTACCAATACCAGCATCAAACTCAAGGAAAGTACGGGTTCGGTCAATCTGCATGATTACAGACTAGAGAGTCTTGCAGAAACTGCCAAGAAAGCTGTTTCCACTGCGCTTGCGAAACAGCTGGAATTAGACGCTGGCGCAATCACGCTCGATGAAATCCGGCTGCACCGTTCTGACCTCCCTTTGGGGCAGCAACACCTTTTCATCAGTGGGAAACTGAGTGACCTAGCTCATCGCAGAAAGTTTGAGTTCAAGGTCTCCCAGCCGGCCATTGCGGCAACTATGCTCGCGTCGGAAATGCGGAAGCGCGGTTCGAACACCGGCTTTGCTTCAACATTCGAGGAGCTCAAGGCAAAGCGCCTGATGACGCGCCAAGACGCACTGCAAACGCTCATCCAAGTGTCTGAGCCACCTCCTGGAATCGATGATGTCTTTAATGCGGTCTTAAATCGCCTGGATGCCGAGGGCCATGACTTCTCAATGGTCGATGACATTAGGATGCAGAAGGTGCCACTACTGTCGGCGATGTCGGACCGCACAAACGCGTTGTTCAAGCGCCAGGTGACGACACTGGTGGATTGCTACAAGACGCTCAAAGCAGAGCGTGGACCTGATACTCAAAAGCTGGGCAGCTTCATGGAGCGCCTTACGGCGGAAGCCCTCAAGAAAAACAAACAAGACTTCGTGGCGGTTGAAATGCCTTTTATTCATGCACTTTCTCTCATGGTGATTCGGAATGGAATCGACGTCAACGTATTCACTGTTGCGGCTAATTCGCAACCTAAGGGTGCAGAATGAACCGCAACGTAACCTTCAAGACGCTCTGGCTCGTCTCGGAGACCGAGCAAAAGGCAAGGAAACAGACCTTCCCGACTCAACGGACGATTCTGTTCGGAACAAACGGGACGGGTAAATCACGTATTACCAAAAACCTGTTCTGGACCTTGGGATGTACGCCAGAAAAGCAACTCTCCGCGGGCTGGGACCCTGATTTCATCGGCGTGCTGGAATTCGAATATGAAGGCAAGACGTACACAGTCGTTCGCCAACGTAAGAATCTTGGCCTGTTTGCTGAGAACGGTGAACTGATTGCATGTGCCGACAACATGGGCACATGGAACCGAATCATGGCCGATAAATTTGGCTACACGTTGATGCTCCAACGACCACAGAGCACGACCGCATCTCGTCTTGGCGTTGACTACCTCACGCTGCCGACATATATCGACCAGGACGGCGGATGGGGCGCATCCTGGAACTCCTTTAAAAACCTATCTCAGTTCAAGTCTTGGAAGAAACCCGTTTTTGAGGCATATATTGGTCTAAGGCCGAACGCCTATTTCGCCGCCAAACAACTTTGGCAGGAAGCTTCCGATGTCCTCAAGGGAATGCAGGACAAGTTTGATACTCAGAAATCTGCGTTCAAGCGCGTGCGCGACATACTGCCGAAGAATGTACCAGTGCTTAGCTCCACTCAATTCGAGAATGAGCTAGTAGACCTTGGCGAGAAGGCTCGAGACCTACAGCAGCGTCAAAATGAATTGCGAGCCAAGCTCGTTGCAGCAGTCAATCGTAAAGAACAGATTTCATCGTCATTGAGATTGGCAGTTGAAAACCATCGAAATCTGACAGACGACCTTGGATTCATAAGCGAGCGAAATGAAGAGAACATTGAGTGCCCTACATGTGGGACGCTACATGAGAATTCCTTCCATGCTCGACTGCAGCTGACGCAGGATGCCCATGCTTTTGCGCTGCTGATTGCTGAACTTCGCGCTGAAAAATCACAGGCCGTGGCACGCCACGAACGGCTCGTCGCAGAACTAGCTGATGTTAGCGAACAAAGCCGTGAAATCACTTCTACGATTCGTGAAGAACAAGTCGGCCTTCAGGCCAAGGAGCTGCTTCTGGCAGCACACAGTGCCCAAACGTTGGATAACGCCTTTGAAGCAGTTACTTCAGAGCTATCGGAAGAGATTTCTGCTTACGCAGTAAAAGTTGAAACATTGAAAGGCGGCTACAAAATATTCGAAGACCGTGCGCGCACCACTGAAGTCGGGGATTATTTCAGCACCAGCGTAACTTGGTTCTCAAATAAGTTGAATGTTCCAGCCGAGGAGCAAATCAAAAAGACCAAGCCCGGCGACCGCGGCAATTCTGGTGGTAGCTCAGGCCCTCGCTCTCTGTTAGCCGTTCACCTAGCAATGGTGAAGTCTAATGCCGCCTATGGCGACACACCACTATTTCCGTTGGTAATCGATACGCTTCAACAGTCGGGGCAAGATTTGAAAAATTTGTCATCGATGGTTGAAATATTGAATGGTGACGTGGGCATCAACCAGCAAATCATCTTGGCAGTAGAAATGCTGCCTCCGAACGTTGATATATCCAATTTCAACGTGGTGAATCTTACCGAGGACCGCGCGCTACTCAATCCGGACGACTTCAAGAATGTCGGTTTTTTGGCTGAAATGATGGGAACGCTCAAGAAAGCTATCAACCAAGATGACGAAGCGGACGAACTGACGGAAGATTAATGCGACGGGCTGACATCTCATGATAGTCCGGTCTGGCCCGTCACCGCATCCACATTGACAGCTCTGAATACGGATTCACCCTAGACTGCCGCCAAAATGAGAAATCGCCCCATCAGGGGCGATTTCTCTTTCTTACGTACAAAGACGCACAAACATCAGCTTCTGCGACCTCGTAACAGTGACTAGAGTGCTTGAGGTAAAGTTACATTCACGATATGTAAGCAAGGCGGCCAAGCAAACCGTGCACGCTTCGCCCGTGGGACGGCGAATGAGCTACGAAAACATACCAAAAATTATATGGGGGTCGAGTGTCAAAGACAAATATCTGGAGCTATCTCACCAATGTATCGGGGCGCTCGCTGCCTCATGCCAGTCAGGAAGCAGGTAGTTGGGAAAAGAAAAATACGCATCGGCAGGAAATACGATATGGGCGGCGCCAGCGCATCCTTAACGCCGGCACAGACCATCCTATTCGCTTCGCATTCCAGGTTTACTTGCTCTCAGCAATACTGGCCCTACTTGTACTACTTCCTACTCAATCGCTGGAACTGACGCTGTTCATCAGCAAAATAATTGGCAGCGAGTGCTCGGACAATATCGCGAATCTGCTGGGCTTTAGCGTTTCAGGTAAATGGCCCTTCATCCCAGAATGGCTTTCCTCTGGCGAGTGGCTTCCATCAATTCAATGGAGCTTCCCGTTACTGAAAAAGGACGACTTTGATATCGCTGCCTTCACCGGTGTCCCCTGGACAGTCCAAGCTACTTTGATTGCACTGGTCTATCCAATTGTTCTTTCGTTTGTGGGAGTTCTGCTGCAGCGAAACTCGCAGTTTGGCGGGATGATGCGCGTGTACATTATCGAATCGGGAGTGATGCCTTCAGGAGCAAGCTCGATTACTCTTCTTGTTTTTCTGGGCCTTCAGTATTTCTTGACCCCATACTTCGAAGCCGATAACCATCCTATTCTATTCGCCGCGACCATCCTCACCGATTTCTTCTGGCTCACTATCAATGTTCTCCTGACAGGAAACTATCTCACAAGAACCGTTCACTTCCTTCGCGATAGCGAGCGCGATAATGCTTTCCGACGCGCGGCAGTTGGAATCGCACTGACTCAAGAACTAAAAGCGATAAGCCATCGCCGTCATTACGCAAGCACATTATTTGAGTTCAGAAACGCCGACGATGCAGCAGACAATGCGCCGCTAGTTAGAATCGGTTTCCCAATGGGCGGCTTGCCGCAGGTTGCCAGAATACTGAAAAAGAAAAAGACGGTACACGACGTACGCGGACGAGTGCTCATTTTCGTCGCAAGACAGTGGCTTAAACGTGCAAATCCAAGCCCGGGTGAAGCGAAGCCTGTTCTTGTATTCAATCTTTCGCTACATAACTCTTATAGCGGTAAAACTCACCTCTGCCGCGTTTCTGACGGCCCTTCACTAAGATGGTACGAGAAATGCCTAGTTTGGTACGCATTTATTTTTCGCTCATCTCGGAATTCCTCAACTAAGCTAACGACCACCGAAATGCTCTCGGAAGTGTCATCTGAGATTCGCGCGTTGATGGATGAAAACCGTTCCGAAATGGCTTTAGCAGCCCTTAGGCGCCTGATTAGCACTCACAACTTACTTCTCAATGCCAGTTCGATACGTATAACTGGCGAAACCTCGAACGCAACCATTCTTGGGACAAATCCTGGGTCCTTCTTAAGTGAGACTTTGAGCATGCAGTGGATACGGCTCTATCGCGATGTCGGCATCCAAGCAATTAGCAGAATCGGCGAGGACCTTAGCATCTTTACTGAGCTCTCAGGCGCAGATGGCGCTATTACATACGATGTACCTATGAGCCCGCCTCAGACCCACATCGATGCTCAATTTATTGGGACTATGCTTGCAACTAACATTGGCAAGTGGTGGGCACAAAAGATTGATGAAACATCTTTGCACGGCGCTCAAAGTTTCACAGGAGTCCTTCCTCCTCTTTTCGACAAAATCTATGATAGAGCTCTACGCGTCTTAATTGGCGGCTGGGGCAATCGAACTATTCGTTGGGATAAAACTCGGGACCCATCAACATCGGATGTCGAGATGTGGCTAGCTCACAGCAGTCGTGCGCTTTTCTATGCAAAGCACGTCGAGAATCTTGCATCAGTTCTCATCGCCTCGGTATCAAGACGCGACGTTACTGCGTCTTTACGCTACGCCGACTGCTTCATGAAATGGTGGGGAACACGTGCGTATTCTCTACAGGTTCCAGGTACTCAACCGATAACTCAAAATCAGAATTTAACGATTCAAATCGCCAATCAGTCTTGGGAGGAGGCTCAAATCACTTTGAGCCAGAATGGCGAAGTTCTTCCAGTCGAGGCAAGCTGCACTGCGCTCACTATTGTTATCAAGCGATATTGGGAGTCGATGCGACTCTACTTGCTCCTGCAGTTCATACACAACGCAAAAAATGGCCCTAACATCGACGAGCACCGACTAAAACTCGCCGTAGGTTTAATTGAAGGTAAAGGATTTTTCGCTGGAGGAAAAATTGATGCCAAAAGACTGCTTTCTTTTGACCAAGCACTCAGTTCTATCCTGAGCGAGATTTACAGCTCCGACCGCGGCAGTTCGAGAATCGACAATTTTGCAGAATGGGAGAGTAGTAATCAAAATAATGAAACACTCATTCCAGGATGGACCTATTCCTGGACTGGGATACATGCCACGATAGAGACCATGCTCGCAGCACAAGTCCTCCTGCTCCTAATAGTTTCCCCTGACCGTGGTGGAGGAACTCGTGAATCTGCCGCCTTCATTAAATTGTGGAGGAACAATGTTGACCGTCTACAGATGATTGAACATCACCTTAAGCGTCTGCATGAGGAAATTTCTTCGCGCGAATTCCTTCTTCAAAACTTCTCTGTTTGGGGGCGCCTGCGGAGTCTCTTTGACTCTCACCATTCACGAAAACTGGCAGTCACGCGCACAAAGGCTGCTCTTCATCTGTTAGCTACGACAGCGCGCGACACATGGGTTGAGAAGATTCAGTCGCTTGCCGTCAGTGCTAATTTGATTCAAACGTATAAAGACCAGTTTTGCAGAGCTCTTTTAGATGCGGAAAATCTACCTATTTTCATCACGCGCATCGAATACTCAAGTCTCACTGGTATCGCACCTTCTGAATTCACATATCCCGAAACTAAGCGCTATCTGCTTGAAGAGATTGGTAGTGGTGTCAACGTAGACAATGTCGAGACATTAGCCGGGTACATGCGCGATTTTGTCATCAACCATGTCTTGAAATGCAAACTGGAAAGTGAATGCATTGCGCCGGTCGGACCGGATTCGGTTTATGACGAAATTAATCCCAGCTACGATGACCGTGTCGCATTTGTCGTCGCGCTTGAGGAACAAAGCCGTCGCATCAGAGACCAAGGGCGGAGACCCATCATCATCGGTGGAATATCGCCCGCGCATACTTACTTGAGTCCTTGGTCATGGAATGATGAGATATCCCAGCTTCCTGAGCATCTGACCTTATCAACAATTCCGCTGAATAACGGAAAATTCCAGGTCTACTGTCTGAATGAGACTCCTGTTATCGAATTTAGCGCGGACTTCGATAGATACTATGTCGTCCCCGAAGACATGGT
>NZ_LFLT01000084.1 GCF_001189955.1 Herbaspirillum chlorophenolicum
CAACAAGGGTTCCCCGCCGGTAAGCCGCAGTTGCGTGACGCCGAGCTGGGCTGCTGCACGTGCTACACGTTCGATTTCCGCGAAATTCAACATCGCAGTCGAACTAAGATAGGTATGGTCCTTATCGAAGATCTCCTTGGGCATGCAATAGGTACAGCGGAAATTACAGCGATCGGTGACGGAGATGCGCAGGTCCCGCAGTGGCCTGGCGAAGCGATCAACGATAGCGCCTTGCACCGGCTCGCTGCCACTTAAAGGACGCAGCGAAACCGCAGGCACGAAGGAATTAAGCCATCGAACAGGTTGTTCTAGCATCGCGTCTGTCTCCGGTTATTGTGCTTGCATTGTTACTTCGCCGTAATATACTGTCAAATAAATTTAGACGTTACATTTTCGTAACACCATGAATAATAGTCGGAGACTCTTCGTTGCACAGCTTGGTGCTCTGCCGCTTCTGGCGTGGGCAGATGCTCCTGTACGCATTGGATTGACTCCCGTATTTCTGGATGAACGCTCCGGCTTTTTAGGTCGATTCCGGTTGTATCTGGAGGCCGCGATTGGGCGTTCTGTGGAATTCGTTCAACGCCGTAGCTATGCCGATATCGTCGAAAAATTGCTAAATGGAACAATTGATACCGCGTGGATTTGCGGCTATCCGTATGTTCAGCATAAGGCGGTGATGCAGTTGATTGCTGTCCCGGTTTATCAAGGAACCCCGACCTACCATTCCTACATCATTGCCGGCACCAGCATTCCAGATGCACGCACATTTACTGATTTGAAAGGGAGCGTCTTCGCCTACTCCGACCCACTGTCGAACTCCGGTTATCTGTACGCCCAAAGCCTGCTTGCCTCGCTCAATGTCAAAGATTCGACTTACTTTCGAAAGCATTTTTTCACTTTCGGGCATCAAAGCGTTATTCGTGCGGTTGCCCAAGGATTGGCCAATGCAGGTTCGGTCGACGGCTATGTCTGGGACAGTCTTGCAGCGCTGTCTGATTCCAGCACTAAGGCGACGCGAATATTGTCCACATCGGAAGCGGCCGGATTTCCACCTTTCGTGGCGTTGAAGAGCCTCGATAGCCATTTAGCCGAACGGTTACGAACAGCCTTTCAGACCATGCATGAGACAGAGGGCGGCAGGCAATTATTGGGCGAACTGCGCCTGGACAGCTTCTGCTCCGGCACACCAGCACAATTTGCGTCAATTGAAGCAACAATGCATCGCGTAGGCCTGTAGAGGATGCGATGCGACTGAATAATCTCAGCTATCTCGTCAAAGTCCCGCTCGCGCTCTGCCTGGTTAGTATCGGCTCGGCCATCGGCGTTTTCATCGCAACCTACTATTTGTTGGTCAGCTACGTTCAGAGTGAATCGCTTACACGCGTCCAACAAATCGCCGGCACCATTGCGGCGTCGGCAAAAGGCGCCATCGCCCGGGACGAAATTTGGGATGTTTACAAGCAGATTCTGGCCGCCAGTGAAGTGGATACCGGCACCGAAATCATCGTACTGAACAATCAAAAACAAATTCTGGTCGCATCAGACCCCATGAAATTCCCTGTCATGAGTTCACTCAGCATTTTGCCGTCCAGCCTACGAAAACTCGTCTTAAACACTGATCAGAAAGAGCGCTCAAGTGGCCTATTTTCCGTCTCCAATGAGCGATCAAACGACGTCTACGGTAGCGCCGCTGCGGTGTATTCGGAGGACTCGGGACGACTTGGCACGGTCCTCGTATTAAGCCGCCAGGATGCGACGCTGCCCAAAGTCCGAGATCTGCTGTGGAGAATGCTGATTCTGACTGCGATCGCAATGGCAGTCATTGTGCCGCTCGGTTGGCAACTGGGACGAAAAATTGTCTCCCCACTCAATCGCTTGAGAATGGGCATGGCCAATATCGGGGAGCGACAGGCCGCATT
The DNA here is from genome assembly GCF_001189955.1 of Herbaspirillum chlorophenolicum. Lineage (GTDB taxonomy): Bacteria > Pseudomonadota > Gammaproteobacteria > Burkholderiales > Burkholderiaceae_D > Herbaspirillum > Herbaspirillum chlorophenolicum. The sequence continues at coordinate 1,923 of NZ_LFLT01000084.1, forward strand.
GATTGATCCCCATGCGGACATCGGGAGCGATGAGATCGGGCAGTTGCATCGTGAATTCGTCACAATGTTTCACGAATTGGAAAACAAGGAGCAGTTAGAGCAACAAATTCAATCTGCCGAGCGGATGGCCTTAGCCGGTAAACTCGCCTCAAGCGTCGCGCATGAGATTAACAATCCTCTTGGAGGCATGCTCAACGCCGTCAGCAATCTGAGAATGCATGGCTACGATGATCCCTTCGTTGAAAAGACAATCAGTCTTATTGAGCGTGGCCTGCGACAAATCCAAGACTCCATGTCTGCGTTGATGGCCCAGGCGCGACGCGAACACACGCCGCTGACGCTGAAAGACTTCAACGATCTACAGCTCCTCACAGAACCACAAGCGCGCGCTAGAAATATTTCGGTCTATTGGACAATCACCTGTCCGGAGAACGAGCTGGGAATAAGAGCGGTCCCCATTCGGCAAATTGTCTTGAATCTGGTGCTCAATGCAATTAAGGCGGCTGAGAGACAAGTCACTGTGCTGATCGTCAGCGATCGAGCCTCGCTACACATCCATGTGACCAACGACGGTCAATCGATTTCTTCCCAGCGCGAATTCGCGGTTCCCACACAAGATGCGTACGGACGCACCGGCTTAGGCCTGTGGGTCTGCTTTCAGCTAACCAAGCAGTTGAATGGAAGTCTCGAAATTGCGCCTATTCCAGGCGACGGCGGCACGCTCGCTATTTTCGAGGCTCCTTTGGAGAATTTATATGCCTAGTGTTTTACTCATTGAAGACGATCCAATCATGGGTGAGTCTATCTGCGACCGCTTCATGCTGGAGCAGATAGACCATGAATGGATTCAATCCGGCGCGGCGGCCCTAAGCCGCATGAAGCAACGCAAGTTCGACTGCCTGATATGCGATATCCGCTTGCCGGACATCAGTGGTGAGATCTTGTATCAGCGTGCCCAAGACCAAGGGTTCATCGACTATCCGGCTATTTTCATCACCGGCTATGGTACGCCTGCGCAGGCCGATCGTCTGATATCGAAGGGGGCTGTCGACTATCTGACTAAACCTCTAGAGATGGAGCACCTGGTCAGTCGCATCCGTTTCTTGACCGATGGCCGTGGTGGCCCGTTGACGAAAGCAAATAAGCCAACACTAGGGATTTCTCGCGAAATCCGCAGGCTAGAGGAGATGGCCGTCAAACTGGGGAATCAGTGGAATTCGATTCTTATCAGCGGTGAATCCGGCGCTGGCAAGGAAGAACTCGCGCGCGTACTACATCAATCAGCAGTGGGAGAACTTAAGCCCTTTATTACCGTCAATTGTGGCGCCATCCCCGAAAACCTCATTGAAGCAGAACTGTTCGGCTACGAACGAGGTGCTTTCTCCGGGGCGGTTAAGGCGCATCGTGGCTATTTTGAGCAGTCCGATGGCGGAACCATCTTCCTGGATGAGATAGGGGAAATGCCTGTCGCAGCCCAAGTACGGCTACTACGTGTCTTGCAGGACCGCTCCTTTAAACGGTTGGGCAGCGAAAAAACCATCAGGGTCGACTTCAAACTTATCACCGCCACGCATCGGGATATCCGCGAAGAGGTCAAGTCAGGCCGGTTCCGGGAAGATCTGTACTATCGTATCAACATTATTCAGCTACGCGTTCCGCCCTTGCGCGAGCGCGCCGAGGACATCTCCTGGCTTGCCAAACTTTTTCTGGAGCAATGGAACCAGACCCATCCGGCCTCGCCAAGGATGCTCTCTGAGCAAACCTTGCATTTCCTGTGCGCTCAGAAATGGCCTGGAAACGTACGGGAGCTTAAACACGCCGTCGAGCGCGCCTGTCTGCTTACAGCGCATCCGTTGCTGCGACCGGAAGATTTTGACCTCGCCAGCACTGTCATTGAAGGTATCGCCGGCGCACAGGCACCCGGCACCTCCGGTATCGTCAGCCTTGCAGAATACACGCGGGAACAGGAACGTCGCTATCTGATCCAGGTTTTGGATCACTATGGGGGGCAAATGACGCAAGCGGCCGCCGCGCTCGGCATCAGTAGAAAGACGTTGTGGGACAAAGCAAAAAAACTCGGCATCAAGGAAACGGCGACGTAATACAAATCGACGCATCCCTGATGCCGACAAGGGTTTAATCGCTCTGCAACTGTAAGGTCTGACTGTCACGCGGCAAGTGACTGATATCCTTTCCTTTAACGACACGCACCAGGCTTTCGGCAATATTGGTGGCATGGTCACCGATGCGCTCAATTGCCTTGGCAATCAAAGCAAGGTCGACAGCGGCAGCGACCTGTTCAGGCGTCCCTAGTCGGAAAGAAATCAACTTCTTCAAAACGTCGTTGTAATCAGCGTCGATAGAACTATCCTCATTCAGGATTGCCGCGGTCGCGCTCAAATCCTGCTCTGTCAACGCATGCAACGCCCACGCAACCAGCTTTCTTGCCTTGGTCAGCATCGCAGTAAGTTCCTGCAGCAGGATGTTAGTGAAGTGGGCGGACTCCAGCAACTTGACGGTGGTCACGCCGATTTTCTTGGTCTCGTCGCCAATGCGTTCCAGATCATTGACCGTCTTTACGACAGACATCACTAGACGTAAATCATTTGCAATCGGCTGACGCAACGCGATGATGTGTGAGCATTGCTGATTCAGCTTGATTTCATACTGATTGATTTCGTCTTCCGTTGCCTGTATTTTTCCATATGGATCGCTCACATAACGCCCTGACATTGCCTCCAGTGCATGTCCGATTTGCCGATCCACCAGACCGCCCATAAAGGCGATGCCCCGCAAAAGATCGTCGAGTTCGTGATCATACTGTTTTGAGGTATGGCTTTGCATAGGGCCTCCTGTACTTGTTTCAGCCAAACCGTCCGGTGATGTATTCCTCTGTCCTTTTGTGCGAAGGGTGATGAAATACATCTTCCGTCTTACCGAATTCGACCAATTCGCCCAAGTACATATAGGCTGTCCGATCAGACGTCCGTGCGGCCTGTTGCATGTTGTGCGTCACGATGATCACGGTATAGGTCTGTTTCAGTTCATGAAGCAACTCTTCAATCTTTGACGTGGATTTAGGGTCGAGTGCCGAAGTAGGTTCGTCCATCAGCAACACTTCAGGATCGGTGGCCACTGCTCGTGCAATGCAAAGACGTTGCTGTTGTCCACCGGACAGGCCCAATGCGCTCTTGTGCAGATCACCGTTGACTTCATTCCACAGTGCCGCTTGTCTTAATGCGGTCTCTACTCGAAAATCTAGCTCCCCTTTGCTCAGTTCTTCATGATGGCGCAAAGCCAGGGCGATATTTTCGTAAATCGACATGGCAAAAGGCGTCGGCGCCTGAAACACCATTCCCACTCTCGTGCGCAGCTGATTGATATCGTATTTGGGGTTCAGGATGTCGTCGCCGTCCAACAAGACCTGTCCCTCGGCTCGCTGTTTCGGGTAAATGGAATACACCCGGTTCATGACACGCAACAAGGTCGATTTTCCACAGCCCGATGGGCCAATAATGGCGGTGATCTCTCCTGACGGGAAGTCGAGCGAAACGTTCTTTAGCGCATGGCTTTTACCGTAGTAAAAATCCAGATTCCTGACACTAATCTTCGAAGACACCGCCGCTGCGTGGCCGACTTCAGAACGAGCAAGAGAATTCATCGAATAGTCTTCCCACGATTGATAATGAAACGAGACGTAACGGCCAGAAACAATACAAAGAGCGTCATGATCAAGGCGCCCGCCCAAGCGAGGGCATGCCAATGCTCATAAGGACTCATTGCGAATTGGAAAATGACGACAGGAATGTTTGCCATAGGTCCATTTGGCGACGGCGACCAATACTGGTTATTTAAAGCAGTAAAGAGCAAAGGTGCGGTCTCACCACTGATACGAGCCAAGCCCAGCAAAACACCGGTCAGAATACCGGCCTTGGCCGCACGCGACACCACCATAGAAATGACTTTCCACTTTGGAATGCCCAGGGACAATGCGGCCTCTCGCATGGAATGAGGAACGAGGCGTAACGCTTCATCGGTTGTCCGGACGACCACTGGCAACAAGATAATTGCCAAAGCGAGTCCGCCGGCCCATCCTGAAAAATGTCCTATCTGCCGGACTACAAGCTCATAAATGAACAGGCCCACGACGATCGATGGTGCGCCAAGCAAAATGTCGTTTACGAATCGAATAGTTTCACCCGTTCGAGTACGTCGATGAAACTCTGCAAGGAAGACTCCGGCCAAGATGCCGACTGGAGTACCGACGAGGACTGCAATGAGCACCATCACCGCACTGCCATAGAAGGCGTTGAGCAGGCCGCCGGCTTCGCCTGGTGGTGGTGTCATTTCAGTAAAGAGCTTCAAATTCAAGGCTTCATAACCATTGACGATCGTCGTCAGCATGATCCAGGTCAGCCAAAAGAGCGTGAACAGCGTCGCCATCGTTGAGATGACAAGCACAATGCGATTAAACAGGCGTCTGCGGAAGTAATGATTGGACATGATTTTCCTCAGTGTGAATCGTCGTGATGGCCCGTACGCAACAGCATCAGCTTTGCAATGGCGAGGGTAATGAACGAGACCACAAACAATATGAAACCGAGTCCAATGAGCGACGAGAGATAGATCTCCGAATCTGCCTCAGTGAATTCATTGGCCAACGCTGCTGCAATTGAGTTTCCGGGCTGCATGAGCGACATCGTCAGATCGTGGGCGTTTCCCAACACGAATGTCACGGCCATCGTTTCACCCAGTGCGCGCCCTAAGCCAAGGAAAATCGCGCCAATAACGGCAGAGCGGGTGTAAGGCAACACGATGTGCCAGATGACCTCCCATTTTGTTGCGCCCAATGCGAACGCCGACTCTCTCAATACCGGTGGCGTCAACATGAACACGTCGCGCATGACTGCGGTGATGAAGGGAATGATCATGATTCCCAAAATAATCCCCGCAGTGAGCATGCCGATACCAATGGGAGCACCTTCGAAAAGCATCCCGATCCAAGGGATCGCGCTGAGATGATCGATCATCCACGGTTGCACATAGGTGGCCATAAATGGAACAAACACAAATAGACCCCACATACCGTAGATAATGCTGGGAATTGCAGCCAGTAATTCAATTGCAGTACCGACAGGTCCGCGCATCCAACGCGGTGCCACCTCGGTAAGAAAGATGGAAATGCCCAGGCTGACCGGTACGGCAATGATGATTGCAATCGTCGAGCTGACGACGGTGCCGTAAATGGGCACAAAGGC
>NZ_LFLT01000085.1 GCF_001189955.1 Herbaspirillum chlorophenolicum
TGAGAGCGGGAACAGGTTCTAAGGACCAAGGCTGGCAATCCCCGGCGCGCCGGGGCAGCCGCCAAGCCAACGGCCGGGGGTGTCGCAAGACGCTCCCGGCCGTTTTTCATGGACCCATGCATTTGGGCGCGGCACAAGGCCGCGATGGAGGGATAATGGCGCATCGCCCCTTCTGGAGAACGCCATGTCCGCCCCTTTGCCGGTTCTTGTCTTGCATGTGACGCTGCCCGTGGCGGCAGCGCAGGCCTACGCCTTTCTCTCCGATCCGCGCAACATGGCGCAATGGGCTTCGGGCCTGGGCCAAGGGCTGACGCAGGAAGGCGGCGCCTGGGTAGCCGAGGGGGAAACGGGCAAGGTGGCGATCCGTTTCGCCGAACCCAATCCCTACGGCGTGCTGGACCACGAGGTGACGCTGCCCGGCGGCGCGCGGGTGGCCGTGCCGATGCGGGTGGTGGCCAATGGCGACGCGGCCAGCGAACTCACATTCACCCTGTTCCGCCAGCCTGGCATGGATGACAAGAAATTCACCGAAGACGCCAAATGGGTGATGCGCGACCTGCAGACCCTGCAACAGCTCCTGTCGCCCCCGGCCGACTCCGTGGGGCAAGCGGCCGCGCCTGCCCCCTGATCCCGCCGAAAAGCCCCGTCGGCCGCTATCGCAGCGCCAGCCTGCCTGTATAATGCACAGCCAATATTTACGGGAACCGATGTCCCCCGTTCCAGACCAGACGATTTATGCAAAAAGCCCGCAAACCGATCGAAATCAAGATATCCACCGTCGTTGCCATCTCGGCAATCCTGCATGAAACCGATCCTGCCGCCCTGGAAAAGGCGCTCAAGGACATGACCGGCGGCGTATCCGACTTCTTCGAGGATGAGTTTGCGGTACTCGACATCGGCGCGCTGGAAGGCGCGACTGCTGCCGACATCGACTGGCAGGCGCTGGTCGGCCTGTTCAAGGCGTTCCGCCTGAACACCGTGGCCGTACGCAATGCGCCGGAAGACTTGCACGCAGGCATCGTCGCCCACGGCCTGGCGATCGACAGTTCGGCTGTAGCCGGTGCCGGGGCAGCCAATGTGCGCGCCCAGGAAACTGCCGTGCAAAAAGCAGCGCCGCCAGCCAAGCCCGCGCCGCAGCCCGAACCGCCTGCGGCGCCCGCTCCTGCAGCCGCCCCGGCCGCACGCACCATGATCGTCGACACCCCGGTGCGCGCCGGCCAGCGCATCTATGCGCGCGGCGCCGACCTGGTGGTCATGGCGGCCGTCAACAATGGCGCCGAGATCATCGCCGACGGCAGCATCCACGTCTATGCGCCGCTGCGCGGACGGGCGCTGGCCGGCGCCTCGGGCAACACCGAGGCACGCATCTTTGCCGCCTCGCTGGAAGCGGAACTGGTTTCCATCGCCGGGGTCTATCGAACCTTCGAGAACGGCCCTCCGGCGGAGATCGCGGGCAAGCAGGTACAGGTGCGCCTGAACGGCGAACGCATCGACGTGCTGGCGATGCAGGCGGCTTGAACGCAATACTGAATTACGCAACGCAACCCAATCCAATACGGCTGAATCGCATCAGCGCACTGTTCTTCTTAAGGAGTTTTTTGTGGCAAAAATCATCGTTGTGACTTCCGGTAAGGGCGGCGTCGGTAAAACGACGTCGAGCGCCAGTTTCGCATCGGGCCTTGCAATGCGAGGCCACAAGACGGCCGTGATCGACTTCGACGTCGGCCTGCGCAACCTGGACCTGATCATGGGCTGCGAACGCCGCGTGGTGTACGACCTGATCAATGTCATCAATAAGGAAGCCACGCTGAACCAGGCGCTGATCAAGGACAAGCACTGCGACAACCTGTTCATCCTGCCGGCCTCGCAGACCCGCGACAAGGACGCGCTGTCCGAAGAAGGCGTCGAGCGCGTGTTGGGCGACCTGTCCAAGATGGACTTCGAATACATCATCTGCGACTCGCCCGCCGGTATCGAGCACGGCGCCGTGATGGCGCTGACCTTCGCCGACGAGGCGATCGTGGTGACCAACCCGGAAGTGTCCTCGGTGCGCGACTCCGACCGCATCCTCGGCATCATCCAGGCCAAGTCGCGCCGCGCTTCGGCCGGCGGCGAACCGGTCAAGGAACACCTGCTGATCACCCGCTACTCGCCCAAGCGCGTGGAGGGCGGCGAAATGCTGTCGCATACCGACGTACAGGAAATCCTGCGCATCCCGCTGATCGGCATCATCCCCGAATCGGAATCGGTGCTGGCCGCCTCCAACCAGGGCAGCCCCGCCATCCACATCAAGGACAGCGACGTGGCCCTGGCCTACCAGGATGTGGTGTCGCGCTTCCTTGGCGAGAACGTCGAGCTGCGCTTCACCAACTACGAAAAGCCGGGTTTCCTGCAGCGCATTTTCGGAGGTAAGTGACATGTCCCTGCTTTCATTCCTGTTCCCGACCAAGCCCAAGAGCGCGGTTGCAGCAAAGGAACGGCTGCAGATCATCATCGCCCGCGAACGCTCCAACGGCCGCCAGGGCCCGGACTTCCTGCCGGCCCTGCACAAGGAACTGATCGAAGTCATTTCCAAGTACACCAAGGTCAATGCGGATGACATCAAGATCTCGCTGGACCGCCAGGGCAACCTGGAAGTGCTGGACGTGAACGTGGTGCTGCCGGACGCCGATTCGGCGCCGGTCTGAGTTGCCTTAACGTCTCGCATCCCTGCCGTCGCCCTGAACCAATTCAGGGCGATGGCGGCAACGTCCCGGTACGCTGTTTTTTCTTCCTTCCCTGATGCGATGAAGATCGGGATTCTCTCCTCCTCCACCGACTGCGTAGCCCTGCTGCGCCAGCTGCCCGCCGCACGCAACTGCTCGGCCTATGTCGGCGTGGACGGCTTGACGGCTGCCCGCCTGGAGGGTGTCGCCGTGCTGGTCATCGATCTGGACGGACTGGAAGAGCAAGCCGCACCGCTCGAAGCCGGCTTACGCGCCTGGCGGGAACCTCCTTCGCAAGATGGTGGCATCGCCCCCGCCGTGCTATTGCTGGCATCACCGGTACATAAGGACTTGCTGCAAACACTGCGCGCGGCCGGCGCCGACGATTACCTGATCAAACCCATCCGCCGCAACGAGCTGGCGCTGCGGCTGGAGTTGCTGTCGCATGCGGCCGATCCGCAGGCAGAGGGGTCCGTGGTGCACAGCGGCGGCTTCGTGTTCGACCTGGACCGCCTGCGCGTCTCCTGCCTGGAGCGTCCGTCGCTGGATGCCGCGCTCACCCGGAAGGAGTCGGAACTGGCGTTGCTGCTGCTGGAGCACCTCGGCCGTCCACTGTCGCGCGCTTTCATCCAGGAGCGTATCTGGGGCACCGAGCCCGAGGTGCCCACGCGCACCATCGACACCCACGTCTCGCGCGTGCGCAGCAAGCTCGGCCTGAAACCGGAACATGGCTACAAGCTGGCCACGGTCTATGGCTACGGCTACCAGTTGGAGCGCACCGGCTCCGGGGCCGGCTGACATGGCAGGCGCCCGGCTGGACCATCTGCTGGCCGCACTGTCGCACCGCCTCGCGGGCGTGCGCGTGCAGACGCTGGCCACCCGCGCCGGCCCGCTGCATGTGGCCGATACCGGCGCGCCGGCCGCCGGCTCTTCCCGCCCCTGCATCGTCCTGACTCCGGACGGCCCCAATGTCGTCGCCCACTACGCCGAACTCATCGGGGTGCTGGCGCCGCACTACCGGGTGGTGTGCTTCGACATGCCGGGCTTCGGCCATTCGCTGCCCGGGCCACGCTACCGCCATTCGCTGGACGAGGGCGCCGATGCCGTGCTGGCGTTGCTGGAAGCATTGGATATCTGGCGGGCGACGCTGGCCTTCAGTTGCGCCAACGGCCTGTATGCGCTGCGCGCTGCCCAGCGTTCGCCGCGCGTAGCCGGCCTGATCCTGACGCAAACGCCCTCGCTGCCGGCGATGCAAGCCTGGGCTTACCGCATGATCCCGCGTCCGTTGCGGGTGCCGGTACTGGGCCAGGCGCTGGCCTGGATGGCGCGCCGGAAGATGGCGCACCTGTGGTATCGCAGCGCGTTGCCGCCGGGACGGGATGCGGCATTCCTGCAACAGGCGGCAAGCGCCTCGTTCGCCCAAGGAGGATGTTTCTGCCTGGCAAGCGTAGTGCAAGGCTTGTTGAAGGAAGACCAACTGCTGCAGCGCACGCCAAACCTGCCCTGCACGCTGGTATGGGGGACGCAGGACCGCTCCCATCGCGCTACGCCGCCGGATTCGCTGCAGCAATTGCTGCAGCAAGCAGAATTGATCCGCTTCGACGATTGCGGGCATTTCCCCGACCTGGAACAACCTGGGCGCTACGCCGCAGTGGTGCTGGCGCATATGTCAAAGCATGATCCATATCAGGGATGAATACCGACTATCGGCCCGTCGCCAAACCCCTTATTGCACAGCGGGTATAATAGCTTCGTCGTAAAAGGTCGATTTTGGCCCTGAATTTCAGCCCAGCGGCATCGAAAGCCGCGTCATTCCATGCATTTGCTCGCCGTCGGACTCAACCACACTACCGCGCCGGTTTCATTGCGCGAAAAAGTGGCCTTCCCCGCTGACCAGATCGGTCAGGCGGTGGCGGCGGCGCGCGCCTGGTTCGGCGGCAATGACCGCATCATCTCGGCCGGCGAAGCGGCCATCCTCTCCACCTGTAACCGCACCGAGCTGTATGCTGCCGCGGCGTCCGGCCAGGATGGCGTGGATTTCGCCATCGACCGCACCGCGCAGTTCCTGGCTGAGTACCACAAGATCCCCTACGCCGACCTGCGTCCCTTCCTCTATGCGCTGCCGCAGGACAATGCCGTGCGCCATGCCTTCCGCGTCGCCTCCGGGCTGGACTCGATGGTGCTGGGCGAACCGCAGATCCTGGGCCAGATGAAGGATGCGGTGCGCCAGGCGGATGCCGCCGGCGGACTCGGCACCTACCTGCACCAGCTGTTCCAGCGCACCTTCGCGGTGGCCAAGGAAGTGCGCACCACCACCGAGATCGGCGCGCACAGCGTGTCGATGGCGGCGGCGGCGGTGCGGCTGTCGCAGCGCATCTTCGATTCCATCTCTGGGCAGAACGTGCTGTTCATCGGCGCCGGTGAAATGATCGAGCTGTGCGCCACCCACTTCGCGGCGCAAAACCCCAAAAGCCTGACAGTGGCCAACCGCACCATGGAACGCGGCGAGACGCTGGCGCACCGCTTCAACGGCAGCGCGATCCGCCTGGCCGACCTGCCGGCGCAGCTTTCCCGCTTCGACATCGTGGTGTCGTGCACCGCGTCCTCGCTGCCAATCATCGGCCTGGGCCTGGTCGAGCGTGCGGTCAAGGCGCGCCGCCACAAACCCATCTTCATGGTCGACCTGGCCGTGCCGCGCGACATCGAATCCGAAGTCGCACGCCTGGACGACGTCTTCCTGTACACCGTGGACGACCTGGCCTCGGTGGTGCAGAGCGGCGTCGAAAACCGCCAGGCTGCAGTGGCGCAGGCCGAAGCCATCATCGAAACCCGCGTGCAGTCCTTCATGCACTGGATCGACACGCGCGCCATGGTGCCGCTGATCCAGGACCTGCACGAAACCGGCGAGGCGCTGCGCCTGGCCGAACTGGAACGCGCCCGCAAGATGCTGGCCAAGGGCGACGATGTCGAGGCGGTGATGGAAGCCCTCTCCAAGGGCCTGACCGCCAAGTTCCTGCACGGCCCGCAACAGGCCCTGCATCACGCCCAGGGCGAACAGCGCAGCCAGCTGGTCGAACTGCTGCCGCAACTGTTCCGCACCAAGCGTTAGCGTTTCTCCCTCTTCGCGCCCGTGCTCCGCGCATGGGCCACCGCCTTGCCGTCGCCCTTCTTTCCGGCGCAACGGTTCCGCAAGACACCTTTTCACCGTATACAAGCACATGAAACCATCGATGCTCGCCAAACTCGACCAGCTCGCCGAACGGCTGGAAGAGCTCAACAGCCTGTTGGCGCAGGAAGACGCCACGGCCAACATGGACAACTACCGCAAGATGACGCGCGAACACGCCGAGCTGGGCCCGCTGGTGGCGCTCTACCTCGACTACGTGCAGTCCGGCCACGACATCAAGACCGCGCAGGAACTGCTGGCCGATCCGGACATGAAGGAGTTCGCGCAGGAAGAAATCAATACCGCCCGCGCACGCATGGAAGCGCTGGAAGGCGACCTGCAAAAGATGCTGCTGCCCAAGGACCCGAACGATGAGCGCAACATCTTCCTGGAAATCCGCGCCGGCACCGGCGGCGACGAGTCGGCGCTGTTTGCCGGCGATCTCCTGCGCATGTACACGCGCTACGCCGAGCGCAACCGCTGGCAGGTGGAGATCGTTTCCTCTTCGGAATCGGAACTGGGCGGCTACAAGGAAGTGATCGCGCGCATCGCCGGCTTCGGCGCCTATTCACGCCTGAAGTTCGAGTCGGGCGGCCATCGCGTGCAGCGCGTGCCCGCCACCGAAACCCAGGGCCGCATCCATACCTCGGCCTGCACGGTGGCCGTGATGCCGGAAGCCGACGAAGTCGAGGACGTGGAAATCAATCCGGCCGACATCCGCATCGACACCTTCCGCGCCTCCGGCGCCGGCGGCCAGCACATCAACAAGACCGATTCGGCGGTGCGCATCACCCACCTGCCGACCGGCATCGTGGTGGAATGCCAGGACGACCGCAGCCAGCACAAGAACAAGGCTTCCGCGCTGAAGGTGCTGGCCGCGCGCATCAAGGACGTGCAATTGCGCGAGCAGCAATCGAAGGAAGCGGCCACCCGCAAGTCGCTGATCGGCTCGGGCGACCGCAGCGAACGCATCCGCACCTATAATTTCCCGCAGGGACGCATGACCGACCACCGCATCAACCTAACGCTGTACAAGCTGGACTTCATCATGGACGGCGACCTGGAAGAACTCACCAGCGCCCTGATCACCGAGCACCAGGCCGAATTGCTGGCGGAACTGGGCGACGACTGACAACGTCCAACCGGGCTTCGCAGAACCTGTTCACGATCTCGCC
>NZ_LFLT01000086.1 GCF_001189955.1 Herbaspirillum chlorophenolicum
GCTCTCCCCGGTAACTGGGGCTTGGTTAATCGCAGAGTTGCCAACAACGATAAATCCGTCTGCTGGCAGGCGCTCGTTCGGGCGCACCAACACCACGTCGCCGACTCGCAGCTCCTCGACCCGGATTTCCGTAATCTGCCCGTCTCTACGTACGGAGGCTACTTCGGGGGCCAACTTGGCCAGGGCTTCGATCGCGCGCTTTGCCCTACCCATGGCGTAGTGTTCTAGTGCATGCCCCAGGCTGAACAGGAACAGCAGAAGCGCGCCCTCTGCCCACGATCCCAACGCTGCGGCGCCGGCCGCAGCGACCAGCATCAGCGTATCGATTTCGAAACGCTTAAGCCGAATATTGTCGACGGCTTCCCGGACAGTGTAGAAGCCACCGAAGAAATATGCCGAAATGAAGCACGCCATGGGAAGCCAGGCCGGCATGCCAGCAACGAATCTTTCAATGACCCAGCCGATGCCCAGGAGTGCGCCACATAAGAGCGAAAAGATCAGCTCTGTATTGGCGCCAAGCATGCCGCCATGTTCATGAGAGTGCTCAGCATCCTTTCCTCCATGTTCGGCGTGACTCGAGCCATGGGCATGCGAGTGCTTATGGTCTCCACCACCTTCGCCATCCGTATGGGAGTGCTGATGATCGTGTGTATCTTCTTGCCCCTCTGCCGGAGGAGAATTTTCGGCCGCAACAGTTTGATCAAGAATCTTCACACCCAGGCTCTTCAATGCGGCCGTGAGTTTTGGTATATCGCACTGCTGACGATCAAAATCAACATGCACGCTGCTCGTGGTGGCGACATCTGCGGCTAACACACCAGGTAGCTTTTGCAGATGGTCCGCAACAGTTCGGGCCCGCCGTTGATGGTTGATTCCGCTGACCTTCCAGACTACGTGCGCATAGCGTTCAGAAACCTTTGCGCCTGCAGCGGTCACGATTTCTCGGATGCGACCAAAGGGCAACTGCGCGGTGTCATAGTGGACGCACAGCTGTGACACTCCGGCGCCACGAGGCGGACGGACATGGACATTAACTACGCCGGCCTGTGTTCCGATTTCGTCGATGAGGCGTCGAACACAGACGTCGTTTGCATCTTCAACATCTGGGAGCAAAACGGGAATATCGAGGCGTAGTTTTGTTGTCATGATTACTCTTGGCGGTGATTCGTGGCCTAAGCCGTTAAAAGGGAGGAGCTTTCCACGCTGCAGTTATGTGGAAGAGGTCCCACATTGGCCGCAAAACTTGGTGCCAGACGGCATTCCGCTACCACACTGAGTACAAGCGATGGCTGTTAGGCCGCTGCCACACTCGTGGCAAAACCTGGCGCCAGGACTGCTGACGGTGAAGCACCGCGGGCAGCTAGTGCCGATCGGAGTGGCACTCCGTCCGCGTCCAGTGGGGGGCGGGCTATACCTGCTGTGACCGCCGTGTTCGCTACTGCCATATTGATTGTTGTTGCCGTGGTGGCCGGTATCGCCATGCCGGCGCTTTTCGCCATGGTGGCGTCCGATTATTTTGCGAAGAAAACTCACGTGTACTCCGTTATAAAATGAAGACGCCAAATGAACGGCTTACATGACGTCATTGAAAAATCCCGCCTTCTAGATATCAGACCCATTACGTATGACTAACGGGCGAGTGCCTGAAAGGTCGCGGAGAAATCTGAGTGGCAGCAGCCACCAAAGCGAGAAGATCAACACTCCGGTCCCCATAGCGAACCAGACGCCACGAAGATGGCCGAAGACTTGCGAGACGACCAGGTTGCTCGCTAAGACGAGCGCAAACGAGAGTGATACCGCGCCGCATAACATCTGGCGTGAAGCTAGCGTCTTGAAGCGTGAACGATCCCGGAGAGGACGTAATATCCGATGCTGCACTGCCGGGGCGGCAAACAGAACTAGGCTAGTTAGTGAGCAGCAGAATGTGGCCAGGAATATCCACTTTTCTGATTCAACGATCTGTGAGAATCCGCTGTTAAATGGCAGCGTAATGAGGAACGCGGTCAGCAACTGGGCAGCGGGTAACAGGACGCGCAATTCGTTGAGAAGATCGGAAAGATCTCCGTCTCCTTCAAAATCTTCGCGATCTTCCTCAGTATGGGATGAAGTCATTTTTCTGTTTCAGTCGCAAGTGGGTTGCCCGTGGCGCTGGGTATTGAAATAGATTTTACCGAGGCAATATCGAGAAAAAGATTGCGTAGTTATTACAAGTTTGTAATCTTTTAACCTCCGTGGTCGTGACCCGGAACAGATCCGAACAGCAAGTTATCTATGCCATCGCATAGGCAATGCAGGGCTGTGAGATGCACCTCCTGAATATGCGCTGTGCGTTCATGTGGAACGCAGATATGGATGTCCAGCGGTGTGAGTAATCTGCCTAGTTGACCACCGCCTTTGCCAGTGAGCGCAACAACTTGCATCCCCTGTTGATGGGCCTCCTGCACAGCTGCGAGGATGTTTTCGGAGTTCCCGGACGTAGAAAAGACCAACAAGAGGTCCCCGCTGCGACCTAAAGCCTGCACCTGCTTGGAGAATATTTCCTGATTCCCATAGTCGTTGCAGATTGCGGTCAAGATTGAGGTATCTGTGGTGAGCGAGATGGCAGGAAGAGGTTTGCGTTCGCGCTCGAAGCGACCTACCAGCTCTGCAGCAAAATGCTGACTATCGGCGGCCGAGCCACCATTGCCACAGGAAAGAATTTTCGATCCCCGGGCTAACGTAGCTGATATTGCTTTAATGGCATCGAGAATGGGCTCTTCAAGAGACTGGACTGCATCGATCTTGAGTTGAGCACTCGCGTGAAAATGCTCGGCAATTCGAGACTTCTCCATGTTGATTCTCCCCCGGTATCGACCATAAAGAAGGTTGGAGAAATGCAGAAATGAATGATTCCAAGATCATTTATTAATTTTCTGTCAGATTTGATCTCGAGCTTGGTTGATGGCACTGACACGATGCTTTCCATCTGGCTGTTCTCTGTCCGCTACGCGTTTCGCGGCTCTAGGAGCCGGCCTTCGCCGGTGGCTGGTTGAACGTCACTGTCCGTGGCAAATACGGACGTCCGTTTATTCTGCGTAGTCCGTTGGAGAAGTCTTCGCTGACAAAAGCGTCACTCATGATGTCCCGAGACGACGAGTAGTAACGAGATTCGACCTTGAGTAATCCCATGATGGTGTGTTCAAGATGGTCCGTTTGATAGGGGCGATTTTCTAGAATTGCTTTGTCGACGGCATTCTTTCCTGAGAATGACCTGGTCCAGAGAAGCATGGGGATTTCATAACCGGAAGGATCCGCGACCGATTGCCCTGCATGATCTCTCGTGTGACCTACTTCCTGGCCGTGGTCGGCACTAAAGAGCAGGCTTGCCGCCCCGGGGGAAGATGCCATGGTGCTCTTGATCATGCTTGCCACGACGAAGTCGTTGTAGGCGATCGCGTTGTCATATTCGTTGCGCAACTGTCGGATCCAGATTGAGCGTCCTGCAGCTGAAAGCTGTTCTGCGACGGCATCATTGACGTCGTTGAATTTGGCGTATGACGATGGGTAACGCATGTCGTAGGTGGGGTGAGCGCCAAGCAGATGCACGACAATGAGCTTCTT
This sequence comes from Herbaspirillum chlorophenolicum, assembly GCF_001189955.1. Classification (GTDB taxonomy): domain Bacteria; phylum Pseudomonadota; class Gammaproteobacteria; order Burkholderiales; family Burkholderiaceae_D; genus Herbaspirillum; species Herbaspirillum chlorophenolicum. The sequence continues at coordinate 3,601 of NZ_LFLT01000086.1, forward strand.
GGGGGCCGGATTGGTTAGTGCGGCTTCAAGTCCAGGTAATAGGTTTCCGTCGAAATTGTTCTCTCCGCGGCCGGCGCCCTTGTTGATGAATAGCTTCTCATCTGCACGCTCGGAGACAAGACCGAGCCAGCCGTCATTCGGGACCTGATTAGAAATCCAGAATGTCTTGTAACCAGCCTCCTTGGCTAACATTAAAACATCAGGCTTGCTATTCCACGCGTCAGGGGAAACAAGATCGGCAGGCGTGAACATCTTCATCAGCGACGACATGGTAGCCGGCTCTGATGAGATCACATCTTGGAAGACGATCAGCTGGTTTCGCATTGCGTCCAGCATAGGGGTAGTTCTACGGTCATAGCCATATAGCGACATATTGCTGCGATTCGTGCTTTCCCCGATTAGCCAAACAACCGTGTTCTTGGCTGGGCCGGTGTACTGTACCTTCCACTCGGATCGTTGTGCCATATTGCGGGCAACGATTTGCTGCATGTCTTGTGCCTGCTTTAGCTGGCTGCGATAGTCCATGTATCGAATTGGCCAGAACAAAGCAGGATTTTCTTTCGCCATCGTGGGATTGAAATGCAATGCCAGGAAGGCCGTTAGTAGAAGCCCTATGCTGATGAAGCCGGACCTGCGTAGCGTGTTCAACGGCAAGCGTGCTTCCCTGAAGGATAAGCATTTCTCGAACCAGAAGATCCAAGCGCCGACGAACAAAAAGATTCCTCCCGCCTCCGCCAGCTTCCGCCAGTTGTGCAGGAAGAACTCGTTGGTCTCGTCGGGATTAGTGTTGAAAATTGCGTGCAAAACGAGAATCGGATTCGGCCGAAGGCCGAAGTAGTCGCGCAAGAATCCCTTCAAGGCGGCGTCGAAGAAGAATAGAGAAATGATTCCCAGACTAACAACAGTCAGCCACCGCGGGCGCAAACGGAAATAGGGGACTGCGATAAATATACCGGCAATTCCGGGCAGGCTGGTGGACATCAAGACCGTGCTTTTGGCGAATTCGTTGGCACTGATCATGCCTAGCATCCAAAAGGCAGCAAGCCCGCCAATGCCCAGGAGCAGCCGATATCCAAGTCGTTTCAACTTAAATTACTCTCTAGAATGATGGGAGGTGGCGAGCGCCCATTGCCTCGCCGATGGTAGTGGTCAGACGCCTTTGGGGCGCATGATCTTGGCTTCTTTGAAGAACGTAAGGCTGAAGATTGTCCGCTCACCTTGGATGCTCTTGACGGCTGCTTCGCCGCCGTGCAACGTCATGATTGAGCGTACGATCGCCAGACCGAGTCCACTGGATCCGCTCGCACTGCTGCGTGACGGATCTGCCCGATAGAAGCGGTCGAAGATTCGCCCAACGACGTCGGGAGGGATTCCCTCTCCAGGATTGGATACTGTTAGGATGGTCGCATTACCTACGTCCGTTGCTTCAACCCGGATAATGCGCTCTTCAGGTGTGTATCGGATTGCATTGGAAATTAGATTGCCAACTGCCCTGCGCAAAAGCATCGGGTCGGCGAAAATCTCTCCTGTTCCACCGACGACAATCCGGACCTTCGCTTCTTCAGCAATGCCCTCGAAGTAATCTGCAATCTTGGCCAATTCATCTTCGACATTGAGCATCTGAGGCTTCACGGCGACATGGGCGTTTTCTGCCCTCGCCAGGAACAGCATGCTTTCCATCATCCGCGCCAAGCGCTCATATTCCTCGATGTTGGAGCTGAGTAGGCCCTGATACTCTTCAATAGATCGTTGCTTACCCAGAGCGACTTGCGTCTGCACCATCAGGTTGTTGAGCGGGGTGCGTAAATCGTGCGCCAGATCCGCCGAGAACTGCGTCAACTGCTCAAAGCTACGATGTAGGCGATCCAGCATTGCGTTGAATGATTCAACGATATCGTGCAGTTCCTTGGGGGCCGAGCGGATGTCTAGCCTGGTATCGAGCCGATTTGCCGAAATCGCATGCGTTTGTGCGGCCATTAACCTCAGTGGTCGAAGCCCGCCGCGAACAAGGAAGAAGCTCAAGAGCGTTGCGAGAAGCGTACCGATCGACGCTGCGTACCATACCTCTGTACGATATTCGGAAAGCAGTTCCATGCGGTCAGAAGCAGTGCGCGCCACCACCACTATGGTCTCCTCGCCGGCGCTGGTCTTGGGCTTGCTGGCGATTAGACGTGCGCTGGCACCGTCTAAGTCGATGCTTTGAAGGGCATTGACTTGAGTTGTTTTTAGACTGTTGAAGAGTGGTGTTCCGACTCCAGATCGGCCAACATAGTTCTTTAAAATGGTGGCGCCGGATGAATCTGTGATGAGTACCAAGAGCTGGTCGTGGCCGCTAATGGTATCCAACATGGCATGCTTATTTCCCCTGATGCTTTCGATTGAGCCTGCTTCTTGTACCAGGTGATCAATCGAGCGGCTCTTACCTATAAGCTCTTCGTCGTCTCTACGTTCCAGCTGAACGTATAACGAATGATAAAGATAAGTGCCAACAGCCGCGAATGTGATAATCGCCACTAGTGCAAATAGAGCCACTAGACGTGATGTCATCGAAGCTGGGTTTCTGGAGTTCAATTTCGCGCCTCAAACACGTAGCCCATGCCCCAGGCGGTATGAAGAAGTTTGCTCTCGAAGCCGTCGTCAAGCTTTACGCGTAGTCGGCGCACGGCGACGTCGACGACGTTGGTATCGCTGTCGAAGTTCATGTCCCAGACTTGCGAGGCTATTTGAGGCCGGGAGAGCACTTCTCCTGGGCGGCGAATCAGCATGTGCAGTAAGGCAAATTCTTTAGCGGTCAAATCGATTCGCTGCCCATCCCGCGTAACTTTGCGCCGAAGTACATCCAGCTGCACGCCGGCATATTCGATGATGTCAGATTCACGGCTCGGGCCGCGGCGTAGCAACGTTCGTACCCTTGCGAGCAGCTCCGTGAACGCAAATGGCTTGACCAAGTAGTCGTCGGCACCCAGTTCTAAACCCTTCACGCGATCCTCGATTTCATCGCGAGCAGTGAGAAAGAGCACCGGTGTATCGTGGGTGCGGCGCAATTCTCGCAAAATGTCCCAGCCGTTCATGCCTGGCAACATCACATCCAGAATAATGAGCTTGTATTCCAGCGTCTGTGCGTTATGCAGGCCGTCAATTCCTGATTGCACCCAGTCGACAACAAAACCCGACTCGGTAAGGCCACGGCGTAGGTAATCCCCAGATTTTGGTTCGTCTTCTACCAGCAAGATGTGCATGATTTGGTTCCTCGAATACGTCGATATTCTGACCGAGCCTGCCGCTGCATTCATTACAAATCTGTAATAACTCAGCAATCTTTCTGTTCGGACCTCCTCCGTAGAATTCATTCCAACGATGCGCCACACAAGGAG
>NZ_LFLT01000087.1 GCF_001189955.1 Herbaspirillum chlorophenolicum
TGTTCATGGGTTTTCCTTGTTCTCTTGGCTTACTTGGCGCCGGCCTGGAACCAGGCGGCGATTTCGGAACGTTCCTCGTCCGTCATCTGCGTCATGTTGGCCAGCGGCATGTCCTTGGTCTGCACGGCGCGCTGGAAGACCTTGGCGGCGTGCTGATGGATCAGGTCGGGCGTCTGCAACATCATGCCTGCCGGTGCGGTAGCAAAGCCGGCCTGGGTCGGCTTGTCGGAGTGGCAGCTCGCGCAGCGCTGGGTGATGATGGCCTGGATCTTGGCGAAATCGGGCGCTGCCGGTGCCGCGGCTGCCGCAGCAACCGATCCATCTGCGGCAGGTACGGCAGCCGCAGCGGCCACCGGCACCACCGGACGCGGTGCGATCGCCACCGCCACGGCCAGCAGCAGGGCCACGCCGGCAATCGGATAACCGATCGAGACCTTGCCTTTGTGGCGCAGGTTGAAGAAATGGCGGATCAGCACGCCGGCCGCCATGATGGCCGCCAGCACCAGCCAGCTATACGCATGCGTATAGGTCATCGCGTAGTGGTTGCTGATCATGATGAACAGGATCGGCAGCGTAAAGTAGTTGTTGTGCACGCTGCGCTGCTTGCCACGGCGGCCGTGGATCGGGTCGGGCGACTTGCCCTCCTTCATCGCTTCCACCAGCTTGCGCTGGCCGGGGATGATCACCATCAGCACGTTACCCACCATGATGGTGCCGATCATGGCGCCGACGTGGATATAGGCGGCGCGGCCGGACAGCAGGTGCGTGAGCATGTAGGCCACGGCCACGATGAAGACGAACATCAACAGCCCCAGCAGGCCTTCCTTCTTGCCCAGCGGCGACTTGCACAATAGGTCGTAGACGATCCAGCCCACCACCAGGGTGCCGATGCCCACGCCCACGGCTTCAAGGCCGGAGAGGTTCGCAACCGATTTGTCGACCATCATCGCCGAAGCGTTGAAGTAGTAGACAATGAACAGCATGGCGATGCCGGTGATCCAGGTGGCATATGCCTCCCACTTGAACCAATGCAGTTCTTCCGGCAGTTCGCCCGGCGCCACCAGGTATTTTTGCGGGTTGTAGAAACCGCCGCCGTGCACTGCCCACAGTTCGCCGGACACGCCCTTCTTCTCCAGGTCGCTGCCCGGCTTGGGCGGACGGATGGAGTTGTCCAGCCAGACGAAATAGAATGAAGCACCGATCCAGGCGATGCCGGTGATCAGGTGCAGCCAGCGCACCAGCAGGTTGGCCCATTCGATGCCATACGATACCAATAATGCTTCCATGTCTTCCCCAACTTAGGATTCCCGTCCGCCACCGCAGGCAACTCCGGACAGGCGAGGCATTGCCTCAGTAAAGGGCCGTCATGAAAGCTCGTCCACCCGGCTGCAGGATGGTTGGCGCAACGGCAACAGTGCCGTGCAGCAATGCAATTCTGAGTGGATGAGAGCTTCCTGCGAGGCGGGAATGGCTGGCGCGGCTGCTTGCCGCACCGTACCGGTCTCCTGCCGTCGCTGCCGCTACGACCCGATGGTTTCTTAGCGCTTGTTCAAGATGTTGAACGGCGTCTTCATACCATCTGTTCTTGGAACTTCCGTCCCATGCTTCGTACAATCGCACCTGATATTCGGCAATTTCCGTGGCATGGGCCGGTTGCACAGAAGATAAACGGCCCCGGACTTCTAAACATGGCTCACAACGTATATTTGACATACGCGTGTCCATATACAAAAATGACTCGTAAATGTGGGACGCTTGCGGTCGTGCGCAATTCACTCCATTAACCAAACTCTTGCCACCCATGCCCTCCTGCCTGGGCAGGCAAGCAAAAAAGGCCGCAGAGACCGGCCGGCGCACGAAGGCGAACCAGATTGGCCATGGCATGGTGGTTGCATTCCGTCCGGCGCCATGTCCTGTGCCGCCGCCGCGAACCCGCAACAACATGTGACGCAATAAACCAGGCCGCCCGCGATCCCGGTCACGGGCGCCGACAGAGTGAACGAAAAACCGTCACCTGCCCCCCAGCACGTATTGGGCAATCACCATGCCCTTTAACGATGAACCCGGAGACATTCCCATGTCCAGGCTGCCAGACCATCTCGACATCCACCTCATCCGTATTCTTTATCTGCTGTTGTGCGAGAAGAACGTTTCACGCGTCGCCCTGAAACTGAACCAGCCGCAACCGTCGATCTCGGCCTCGCTGCGCAAACTGCGCGAGCTGACCGGCGACCCGCTGCTGGTGCGCGGCGCGCGCGGCATGGTGCCGACCCAGCACGGCGAAAGCCTGCTGAAGCCGGCCAAGCGCATCCTGGACGAGACCGAGCGCCTGTTCGTACCCAAGACCGCCTTCGTGCCGCAGGATGAGGAGCGCACCTTCCACATCGCCGCGCCGGACTACATGAACACGCCCTTCTTCACTGAAGTGATTGCGCGGCTGCGGCGCGAGTCGCCCAGGAGCCGCATCGTGATCCACGCGCTCGGCCCCGAGACCGATTACGTGCGCCTGCTGTCGGACGGCGAGCTGGACCTGGTGATCGCCAACTGGGACGAACCGCCGCCGCACCTGCACCTGTCCAAGCTGTTCGACGATCCCATCGTCTGCCTGATGCGCGCCGACTGCGCCTACGCCAAGCGCACCGCGCGCGACGCCATGAGCATCGAGGATTACCTCTCGCTGCCGCATGCCGCGCCTTCGCAGATCCTGCCCGGCTACCACGGCACCATCGATACTTTCCTGGAGAAACAAAACTTGCGCCGCAATGTGGTGGTGGAGTCGGCCCATTTCCGCATGCTGCCCTACATGGTGGCGCAGACCGACCTGGTGCTGACCGCCGGCCAGCAGTTCGCCAGCTTCTACGAGAAGCTGCTGTCCCTGAAAAGCTACACGGTGCCGGTGAAATTCCCGCCGCTGCGTTTCTACCAGCTGTGGCACGAGCGCGTGCACCAGGCCACCGAGCACAAGTGGCTGCGCGCCCAGATCAGCGCCGCGGCCAAGATGATGGTTGGGGCAGCACACCACTGAAAAACGATTCGAATCGCCGATGCCGCATATATCCAAGGTCTGCAAAGCGGTATCTCGTACCTTATATATCCGGCCCATGGGATTGCATTAGTATCCAGTCACCAGGCCTGTATCCGAACAAAAGAAACGGAACAAGGCACTGACCACGGAACCACATTTCAAGCGACAAGACACGCCAGGACAGGCGCGGTCACATGTCAGGTTTCGAGACAAAAAACAAACCAGGAGACAGCCAATGCAAACCCCTAGCCATCCGGTGGATGAACGCCTACCCATATTCAAACTGTTCGCACTGGGCATGCAGCACGTGCTGGTGATGTACGCCGGCGCCATCGCCGTGCCGCTGATCATCGGCGGCGCACTGAACCTTCCCAAATCCGAAATCGCCTACCTGATCAGCGCCGACCTGTTCTGCTGCGGACTGGTCACCATCATCCAAAGTGCCGGCATCTGGAAATTCGGCATCAGGATGCCGGTCATGATGGGCGTCACCTTTGCCGCCGTCGGACCGATGGTGGCGATGGCCAACAATCCTTCTCTTTCCATCCTCCACATCTATGGCGCCGTGATTGCATCCGGCGTTTTTTGTATCCTGGCTTCGCCTTACATGAGCAAGCTGATGCGCTACTTCCCACCCGTGGTGACCGGCACGGTGATCACCGTGATCGGCGTCTCGCTCATGGGCGTGGGCATCAACTGGGCCGCTGGCGGCCAGCCGGTGATCGGCAAGCTGGTGGACGGCGTATTCGTGAAGATTCCCAACCCTGACTACGGCTCGCCGCTGTCGCTGTCGATCGCCGCCATCGTGCTGGTCTCCATCCTGCTGATCACCAAATACACCAAGGGCTTCATCTCCAACATCTCGGTGCTGATGGGCATGGTGGTGGGTTTCGTGATCGCCTTCGCGCTGGGCAAGATCAGCTTCACCGGCCTGGACGCGGCCGAATGGTTCGCCTTCATCAAGCCGTTCCACTACGGCATGCCGCAGTTCGACATCGCCTCCATCATCAGCATGTGCCTGGTCATGATCGTGACCATGATCGAATCGACCGGCATGTTCATGGCGCTGGGCGACATCGTCGGCAAGAAGGTCGACGACAAGACGCTGGCGCGCGGCCTGCGCGTGGACGGCCTGGGTACGGTCATCGGCGGCCTGTTCAACACTTTCCCCTACACCTCGTTCTCGCAGAACGTCGGCCTGGTGGGTGTAACCGGCGTACGTAGCCGCTTCGTCTGCGTCGCTGCCGGCGTGATCCTGATCGCCTTCGGCCTGTTCCCCAAGATGGCCCACGTGGCGGCCTCGATCCCGCAGTTCGTACTGGGCGGCGCCGGCATTGTGATGTTCGGCATGGTGGCGGCGACCGGCATCAAGATTCTCTCCAAGGTCGATTTCCAAACCAACCGCAACAATCTCTTCGTGGTCGCCATCAGCATCGGCGTGGGCATGATCCCCATCGTCGCGCCGACCTTCTTCGACAAGATGCCGCACGTCCTGGGCACCATCTTCCACAGCGGCATCCTGCTGGCCTCGGCCATGGCGGTGATCCTGAACCTGTTCTTCAACGGCCGCGGCTCGCAGGAAGACGTGGCGCGCTATGCAGTCGCCGCGGCGCAAAGCTCGGACCACTGAGGAAAACGCGGCGGAGATAAGGCATATATCCGCCGCGTGATAAGCGAAATCGCATACGGCCCAGATGAAACCGTTGATGCCATCCGGGCCGAGATGTTTTACAGTCTAGGTTGCCGCCTCAAGCCGCCTGCATGGCGGCTTTGGACGACACCCAAGCGCAACAATCGCGGCCGACAATCGTAAAAACCAGATGCCGGCCAACCGCGAAGCACCATAACGCTGCAACACCAAATAACCGAAGGGACCGGGCGGCCAATCCGCCCGGCAAGCACATGACGACGACACTGGAACAACTCAACAACGCCGAGGCCTCCGCCTTCATCGCCGCCCTGCATGGCATTTATGAGCATTCTCCCTGGATTCCCGAGCGCGCGGCAGCGCAGCGCCCGTTCCGCAGCCTGACCGCCCTGAAGCTGGCGCTGCAGAAGGTCGTCGCCGACGCCAGCCGCGCCGAGCAACTGGGCCTGATCCGCGCCCACCCGGAACTGGCCGGCAAAGCCGCCATCGCCGGCGAGCTAACCGCCGAATCCACCGGCGAACAGGCCAAGGCCGGGCTCAACCTGTGCTCGCCGGAAGAATTCGCCGCGCTGCAAAAGCTCAACGCCGACTACAACGCCAAGTTCGGCTTCCCCTTCATCCTGGCGGTCAAGGGCCCGACCGGCGCCGGCCTGACGCGCCAGCAGATCATCGCCACCTTCACCCGCCGCCTGCGCAACCAGCCGGAAGACGAACTGCGCGAAGCGCTGCGCCAGATCGGCCGCATCGCCGAAATGCGCATCAACGACCTGGCAGGCTACAAGCCGGCACTGGGCGCGACGGTAATGCAATGGGCCGAGGAGATCGGCGCACTGTCGGAAGACGAAGGCGCGCTGACCTGCACCTACCTCACCGACACCCACCGCCGCACCGCCGACCAGATCGCCCAATGGATGCGCGAAGCCGGCATGCACGTGCACATCGACGCGGTAGGCAACGTGGTCGGCCGCTACCTCTCCACCGACCCGAAGGCCAGGACCCTGCTGACCGGCTCGCACTACGACACCGTGCGCAACGGCGGCAAGTACGACGGCCGCGAAGGCATCCTGCTGGCGATTGCCGCCGTCAAGCACCTGAACGAACGCGGCGAAACCCTGCCCTTCCACTTCGAAGTGATCGGTTTCTCGGAAGAAGAAGGCGTACGCTTCAAGAGCACCTTCCTCGGCAGCAATGCCGTCATCGGCCAGTTCGACCTGAACCTGCTGGACCTGCAAGACCGCGACGGCATCACCATGCGCGACGCCATCACCCAGGCCGGCCACGACGTCGCCGCCATCCCGCAGATCGCGCGCGATCCCTCCGACATCCTGGGTTACGTGGAAGTCCACATCGAACAAGGCCCGGTGCTCCTGAATCGCGACCTGCCGGTCGGCATCGTCACCTCCATCGCCGGCAGCTCGCGCTACCTGGTCGATCTCAAGGGCGTAGCCAGCCACGCCGGCACCACGCCGATGAACATGCGCCGTGACGCCGGCGCCGCCGCCGCCGAAATCATCCTCTACGTCGAACAGCGCTGCTCGCAAGACCAGCACGCCTCGCTGGTAGGCACGATCGGCCAGTTGCAGGTACCGCGCGGCTCGACCAACGTCATCCCCGGCGCCTGCCAGCTCTCGCTGGACATCCGCGCCGCCCGCGACGACGTGCGCCAGGCCGCCGTGGCCGACATCCTGGCCAAGATCGGTGAAATCTGCGACCGCCGCAGCGTCGACGCCAAGATCGAAGAAACCGTCTCCGCCCCCGCCGCACCGTGCGCGCCGTGGCTGATGCAACAACTCGCCGCCGCCACCGAACGCGCCGGCATCACACCGTTCGAACTGGCCTCCGGCGCCGGACACGACGCCATGGCGATCGCCAGGATGACCGATGTCTGCATGTTGTTTACCCGCTGCGGGAATGGCGGCATCAGCCATAATCCGCTGGAAACCATGACGGCGGATGATGCGGAAGTGTCGGGGCAGATCCTGTTGGATTTCTTGCGTAGTTTCAAGGCGAAGGCCTGAATGGCGAAGTTGGGGCTTTAACGACACTGGGTCCTGACTTTCGTCAGGACGACGGCGAAAGCAAGATAGCGAGCCACCACATCGAAGCCGCAGGCGAGGGAAAGTAACGCAATGCAGAAGGCGAGCCGGTTACGAAGTCCGCTTCTGACCAGCCGCTGGAGTCGCTGAAAAAATGGATCAGAAAGACAGTCGGAGCGAAGCGACTCTGTCTTTCCCATTTTTTCGGCGACTCCAGCGGG
>NZ_LFLT01000088.1 GCF_001189955.1 Herbaspirillum chlorophenolicum
GTTCATGATGGACTTCATCTGGGGCACCCCTGCGCGACTGAGAGGAAGCCGCTTCACGCGATACGGAGCGAGAAATCTGCTCTCCGCGAAAACGCTGGTCGATGACCGGGACACTCATGATGTCTTGAATCACTGGGCGGTCTATGACCATCTAATTTGGAATGTTGATGGTCTCGACCTTACTTGCGACAGAATCCACACAATACAAGCAGAACATGTCCACGGGCGTCATCCGCCGCAAGTCATGAATGGCTATCGCGAGGAGTCTATGTACATTCCTTGCAGCCAATATTCTCCCCTCTGTGATGAGCGCGCGTTATCTGAGCTGATGGACATGCTCATCGATAAGGCCCGTGCCATCGAGCATCCCATTGAATCTTCCTTCTTTCTCTGGCTGCATCTGGCGTATCTACAGCCCTTCGATACGGCCAACCATCGCACCAGCCGTGCCGCCATGAACATCCCCTTGCTGAAGGCCGGCCATGTGCCTATCACCTTCGCTCACGTGCATAGAGCCGACTACCAACGAGCCATGTGGGGCTTCTACGAGTTCGGAGACGCATCAATCGCAACAGACCTGTTCACTTGGGCCTATATGCAATCTGCCCAACGATATGCTGGCTTTCACCTCGAGGACATATTGAATCCCAAGTTACGTCGGAGCTAAATATGGTGAAAATGATAGGCGACGTAGCCGCGCTCGTCCTGGCCTACATGGAAAAGCACGGCATCAGTGAAGACATCGTCCTTAAAAGCATCCTTAAGCGCACAGGCTTGGCACCAGAGGTTGTGCGCGGCGTGCTGACCGACCATGCTGATTGCAACGTAGCTACTTTGCTAGCGCTGCTGGATATCGCTCATCTCGAAATGGTCGTCATCCCGAAGCCGACATCAAAGGCCCTGAGAACACTCTTGGAGCCGACGACACCTTCGGTGAAGACTCGGGTAGACATTGCGCTCGACATGCTTCGAGCTCAGGACACGGTATCGGACACGCGCGTCGGAACCTCTCTAATGAAGGAAGATGAATCCCCAGATTGGAGTCAAGCAGCGGCGAAGCTATTTGCGGCGTTGGAGCGACATTGGGAGGAGCGCCCGATTAGTAACTATCGGCCAGAACTCCTGAAACAGTATCGTCCAAATGTGGACTCATTGCTCCCAGCTGGAGTGGCTGACAAGCTGGCAGCGCTTGGGGAAATAAAAGCGGCCTTCAATCATTACATGCCCTCGCTGGTGATGGATAAGTTTGTCCTAGAGTTCTCATGGGCATCATGCCGCTTGGAGCGTGAGCGAATGTCGCTTGATGACGCCAAGAAAATACTTGAGGAAGACAACCCGAGATGGCGGGACGAGGCCGTGCTGGTATCGAACGCTGATGCAATCAAAATGGTCTTGCGATATGGACGACAGTGGCCACTCTCCATCGATTTCATCCGAAACTCACATGTCCAAATCATGAAGGACTTGCTGGCAACGCGTCATCTTGGGCGAACACGAACGGTTCATACGCAAGTTGGAAAGTCTCGATATCGGCCCTTGCGCAGAGCGCCAGAGATAGATGAGATGCTTGAGCTGGTATGCACCAAAGCAGCCGAAATCAAGAATCCCGTAGAGGCCGCGTTCTTCCTATGGCTGCACATCGCCTATCTCCAGGCTTTCATTGAAGGAAATACACAGGCTAGCCGGGTGGTGGCGAACATCCCGCTCGTGAAGGCACGCTGCGCCCCCATTGCGTTCATCGACATCGACGTCCACTACTACATGATGGCGATGCTGGGCTTTTACGAGTTTGGAGACGTCTCCATCGCAGCCGACATCTTCGAATGGTCGTATCGCCGGTCGGCTGAACGCTATGCCGGGATTTCCGGGATTTGGCATCTGAGTGACAGAGAAAGGTTATGAGCGCGATACGCCATCTTTTGGTCGCGAGCTATGCGCAAGCAATCGGGAATATACGCTGCGAATTACGTCGCTCAGAATTCGACTTCTACTACTACCCACATTGGCAGGCATCCCCTGATTCATTCCCTCTGTCGCCGCACTTTGCGATGACTGCAGAAGGATTCAAATGGAGGACAACATACAGTTTCGTAGAGAACCTGATGCCCGAAGGCGATGCTCGAATGGCCATAATGAGATATAGCCGACTGAGCGCCGACAACCTGTTCGCCATGGGCCACCTCTTTGGAGCAGAACCAGCCGGCGCTGCAAGTCTCATTTTTCACAGCGGGACTGGTGCTTTGCCCTCGGCTCAAGCACCATTTCTGCAGGAAATCGACGATGATGAGATTTCAGAGCGCATCCAGGCTCGCCACCGTGGGATTCCATTTGCTCAGTGGGATGGTACTTGGTACCAGTCGCTAGCCGGCGTTCAGGACAAGCTCCAAGTCATCTTTCATGAAAAAAGTCTGTTCTTGGCCGGCGGCTCGCTCACTTCGACACACATTCTGAAGCCAGAACCTCAGGGGAAAGGAACTCCACACCTAGTCGCCAACGAGCACTTCTGCATGTCATTGGCCGCAGCGGTTGGTCTTGATGTGCCCCGTGTACAAATCCACCGCGTCCCGGAACCGGTCTTGCTTATCGACCGGTTCGACAGGACATATGCGGCAGGTGCTGACGTGCTGCAGCCAGGAAGAGTCGGCAGGATGCACATCATTGATGCATGCCAGGCCTTGGATATGCCCAGCTCGAGGAAGTATGAATGTCTCGGATGGCATGACGGCCGGTCACCGGAGAGACGCTACGGAGTTAGCTTTGAGAAGCTCTTCGGGTTGGAATTACATTTTGAGGACGCGCCAGCCGCCAAGATGACCATCGTTCGATGGGCGCTATTTAATCTGATGATTGGCAACTCGGACGCGCACGGAAAGAACATCTCGTTCCGCCAGACCGCCAACGGCATCATGCCGGCGCCGTTCTATGACCTAGTCTCGGTCCAAGTGTACGGAGAGAAGATTTTCCAAGAGATGGCCATGGCTTTCGGGGACCAGTTCCTGGCTGAGAAGGTCGTAGCATCTGACCTGGAGGCTTTCGCCCAAGTCGCAGGAATCCCAATTGAGAACGTCATGCGCGAATTGATGGGTATGGGAGCAGCCGTGACTGAGGTGGCGCCGGCGCTGGCCGTGGACGCTTGCTATCTGGGCGTAGAGCGGGAGCTGGTAGCCAATATCGCTGAGTACGCTACGGGCCAGGCCAACAGGCTGATGCAACTGTAACCTCACGAGCTTGTGGTAGCCATGTCCATCATGAAGAACTACGAATTTACCCTGAAATTCAAGCTCCACACATCCGACTCTGACGTTGACAAGGTTGTGGAGCGACTCGGCGCTGCTGGCTGTACTGATGCATTAGTCGGCATCGGCAGGGAGGGGTATGTGGCACTGGACTTCTCGCGCCAATCCACTTCCCGTGAAGAGGCGATACGGTCGGCTTTGGCTGATGTTCGAACGGCTATCCCGACTGCGGAGCTCCTGTAGCAACAAACAGTCTTTTGTCTGTGATTGCGGATATTAATGCTGTAGCGACTGAGATTGCGGGCATGAAGCGATGAAACCCCATTTTCTGTCGCCTGCCAGGGTGATGGAAGCACGCGAGCTTGGTGAAAAGCTCGCCCGGCTGACCGTAGAAGTGCCGTCCCGCCCACGATACAAGCTGGCCGCCCTGATGGCTGAAATCCCACAAGGGCCGCCGCGTGTCGATGGTTGGGATGACATGCCATCGGTCGGACTGGAAAACAACTGATGGCGTATCTATGTGTCTTATGGCCAGTTATGGAAATGATTCAGGACGATTCCGCATCTTCAGAGATTGTTGCTACGCCTCGAAACTGGAACGCGGCACGTCGATTTGTCGAGTCTTGCCAGACAAGAGGAAAAATAACCTTTACCCTGGCTGAGCTGCAGAAGGCGACAGGTTTATCCCATACAGCCGCGCGCGACCAAGTCAAACGCTTAGGGAAGTACGTCACCAGAGTGTCGCCGCGTCAGGATTTTTTCTTGATTGTGAGTCCAGAACAATTTCCCATGGGAGCACCACCAGCCTTCTGGTGGCTTGATGCCTATTTTCAATCAATCGAGCAGCCGTATTACGTAGGCCTACTCACCGCAGCAGCTGAATATGGCTCATCGCATCAAGCCGTACAGGTTACCCAGGTTTTAACCAATCGCCCACTAAGAGAATTAAAAGTCGGCCGCGTCCGCGTACAGTTTTTTGTGAAGAAGACGGTGGCGGAGGTCCCTGCTTCATACCTGCCTAAAGCTTATGCTCCTTTAAAAATCAGTACGCCTGAAGTGACTGCGCTTGACCTGATGCGCTACGCCCATCGCATAGGAGGGGCGGGTCGAGCTGTACACGCGATACGTGACTTATTACCTAATTTTTCTAAAAAGAGGCTTCAGAACGCACTCGTGGCTGAGTTCGAAATATCAAACATTCAACGCCTTGGCTTCATTCTGGAAGAACTCAAACGTCCAGACCTAAGCGAACTGGTCCGGGCCAGACTGCCCTCAAGGCTTAACTGGGTCTATTTGGAGCACCACAAGGCGCAGGGCCCGAGTCTTCGGGCCGAGGGGGCCAATCCCTGGGCCGTTCTTGTAAATTCAAGCAACCAAGAACTGTCATGAGTCTTCGTCGAGAAGATGGGATGACAGCCTCAATAGCCACTGGAAACATACTCTCAATGGGCAACATGGTTCGACTTGGAAAGGAGCTGCCAATTGCCGGTTTGATTTCCAATCGGTGACGCCCACGTAAATGCGACAACAAGCGGTGCAAAGTCAGTCCCTTGGTTGGCAGTCAGAACGCCACATAGTCAGCATGTGTGCCATGGCTTCTGGTCCGATGCGGTCAACAGCGTAGGGGATAGAGTAGTCGGGAGCCAGTTCGCGCATGCGGCCAGATGCAAGCGCCACGTAGAGAAGCTCACCTATCGAGAGTGTCCCCACACGCGTATAGTCGCCGTGCCATGCTTCTCGGGCTATTTGGTCTAGTTTTTCGTAGTCCATTTTCGTGCTCGCTGAACGTTGGGCAATTTCGCAGCAAAGACTACCGTCTTTCGGGACGAATCAGGAGTGTTGAGAGCGGATATTCACCTTCTGTTGCAAAATTTTTAGTCCAGTATTATCAAATACTTAAGTCCATTTTGATGGTAAGTCCCCTCTACCTTAGACTGCAAGGTTCCGCCGAAAATGTCAGGGGTTCTGACATAGGCAACATCGCTACTGAGAGGGACTTCAAAGATGAACAGGAAAGACGGAGTGTATCCCCCAGAAAGCTTCATCGACCGGAATGGCCATCACGTGTTGGCTCTATCGGGGCAGCCGTGGATGGATGGGAACGAGGGGGTGGGTTCGACGACTGAGATGGTCTTGGCGCTCTTCGCATCCAGGCTTTCGGATTGGACCGCTGGCGTACTTAACCGCGGTCAATACGATGACCTGGAGCGCTGGATTAAGATGGTTCGGGAGGCGCCGGCATCGAGGGTGATGCCAGAGAGCTTTGTCGATAGTGCTGGGCGCCGTGTACTCGCCGATTCAGGGGAGCCTGGAATGAACGGGCGAGAAGGCATCTGCTCGTCGACGGAGAAAACCTTGGCACGCTTCGCCAGCATGCTCGCTCACAACGATGCCAGAGGCTTGGATGATGGGCAGTACGACGACATGCTGCGGTGGGTGGAGATGTGCCGGCCGGGGCGCTGAGCGCGGATAATTGGGCGGCTAGGGTCAGCGTTTCTGCTCTTGCCAGGTTTTCATGGCTTCTATGAAATGCTTGAGTCGAGGGCCAGAGACAACAACTTGTCGGGCGCCCGGGTCTTCAGCCAAATCAAGAATCTGTCCTTTTTCAAGGTCGACTCTGAACAACGGCTCAGGTGTATTCATGCGGTCAAGCACCTTCATAAGCACGAATACAGTGTCAGCGAAAGCAAGCTGAGAAGTTGGAGAGGAATTTGTGGCAGCTCGTTCCTGGCGTTCTCTTTTCTCCAACTTGGCTTTCAATTGGGAGTTTTCTAGCTTGGCATCAATCACCATTTGGCGAAGCAATTCTGGAGTCGCATCTTCGGGAATTACGAAAGTGCTAGCTCCAGCTTGGCTGGTGAGGTGCTTCATTATTTCGCGTAGGTAGGCCTCGTTCCGGCCAAGTGTGGTCCTATGAATACCAGTGCGCTCTGACATCTCGTTGACGAGGTCAGATTTAGTAGTGAATTTCTTTTTTCCCTTTTTGACGTCGTCGAGGGCTACACGCAGTAGTTTGAGGGACGCATCAATCTTCGAATTTCGATAATTCTTGAAATTATCGACGCCTTCAGGAACGCCCATTTTTACACTCCAACGAGTTTTCGACTACGCACTGGTATAGCGTTAAATGCGCAATTTTGCAACTCATAGTGCGGAGCATACTGCATCAGTCTTTCTTCGCAATTGGCGGCGAAAATACAATGTCGGCGGCAGATGGCGGGGTTAATTTGCGTGTCTGTTCACTCAATACTTGTAGCTCTGTGGAAATTTCGGAAAGCGTTTTCCGGGACGCGCGCATGTAGGTTGTGAGAAATCCCACGCACGTGGCGACCTCCCGATATGGTTCGATTTCAAGTAATGCTGCCTCTTTAAGCCGACCCTGATT
>NZ_LFLT01000089.1 GCF_001189955.1 Herbaspirillum chlorophenolicum
GCCAGGTGCAGCGCCAGCGCCATCCAATGCAGGAGGATCAAAAGAGGCTTGTTATGACGCCAAGCTGAAAGACTTCCGCAGCGGCATGGGGGATGATGCGCCTATCAGCAATGACATGATGAATGAGTGGCGTGCCGATTGCGGAATGCCCCTGCTCTAACTTTTATCAACAAACCATACGCATGACCAACAACTTCGTAGAGAATCCCGCTTAAACGTTTAGACTTGCTTCCTTGAAGCAATGCTGTTCGTGCTGTTAACAGCACGAACAGCATTATATTGACCGCACTGCCATTGCATTTTGCTCGATTTATTAGCTGCAGAAACTAAGCTTGGCATGGCATGGCATACATTGCGGAAAAATGCAAACAAAAAGGCAGGAGGGTCGCCCCCCCTGCCTCAATAAATCCCGATGCCCGCTTCGCTCACCACCAAATCATCACCTGGCACGTGTCCGAAAATAATTAGGATTCAGGTTAATAAAAGTTGTGTTATTGCGTCCTTGATCCATCCAAATTATCCCATCCCGCACTAGCACTTCCACGGCATCATCCAAGCGCTCCTTGGTTCGAAGTGGTCCATAGGTACGCACCATATTCTTCGGAACATCGTCATGCTCCCTGTTCCATACCGTGCGTAGCAGATATTTTTCAAGCACCTGTGCATCTTTTACAGCAAGTGTCATTACGTCTCCATCAGCAAAAATGCGCTTGAATTCCGCTATATGCCAGTTATACAGATCAACTGCACAATTAAGTGTTGCAAGCGATATTTCGCCTTCCTCGCCTGAAAACACATGCAGCAATGCAGCCAGACGGCTCATAATTTCCACTGCCTTAGATGCCGCATCCTTAACGTCGTTGTATCTACCTTGAGGGCCGATAAGATCCTCTGTTTTATTAATCAACGTCAGGAGGCGATTCTTTGCTCTGCCGGAGAAAACGAGAACTTTACGATCACCAGCTCCAGACTTTCTGCGGTCAGCATCTTCGGCTAAAACCTCCTTCATTTTGCAATGAAAATGGGACAAATAGACCCAGTCGTAATCCAACGTATCGGTATAACGATATCCTTGGGTGGACTCCGGCCAACCGACCAAATAACGTGCCCAATGCCCAGAACCTCGCAAACCGTCTCCTTGTTTAATATTTAAATCCTTAAACACGGATGGCTGAACCATCGCCGAAACCGCTACACGGGGATTTTGCGCAACGACACTAACACCATTACTTCGATCCATTTTAAGTATCGAAGCACCATCCCAAGCTTTGTTTATCCGCTCATAGAACCTAAAAATCCCACCTTTAACAATAATGCCTCCTTCATCGGACATACAGGTTATCGCCGCGCCATCGCCCTCCAGTGAGTCCATGAAGGCACGTTCTGTAACGTTTTGACAGATATAGCTACGCAAACGTGGCTTATCAGGTTTAAGTTTCCCGTGTTCGAGAATTTTCGAGAACAACGCGTCCACGTTAGGTTCCCGTTCCACTTCCGGCTTCTCGACCCGCTTCTTCAGTGGCTTGCGGCCACCGCTAGTCGCCCCCCCTGTCGTCGATTTGATATCGTCACGCAACGAATCCGCCTGATACAGCATCCCACTGCGCTCGTCCGATTCAGACAGATCTTCCACAATAGGCACTTGCTCTTCATTCCACTGCTCGGAAGACTTCTCGGCCTGCTTTTCAGCTTGTTTCTTCAACTGCTTGTGGTAACCGCTATTAATCGTCTCCCAGACCTTCAGTTTAGTATCGTACTGTGCCAACTCCGCCTTGTACTGCCCCATGCTCAGCTCTTCGAATTCGTACAACGGCTTCGATACGAGGGTATGCACCGAAGTCTTACGCTCTCCCGAATCTGCAATAATCATGATATTCAGCGACACTGGCTTTGTTGAACCAGTCGGCGATGCGTAGTCGTACAACAGATGAGCACATGCAGACATCGCAGATAAAAACTCCATTGCGACCAGAGCATCAGGCGCCTGCGAGTTCTGAATTACCTCTTCTACTGCATCCCTGATCTGCGGTGGGAACGCATCAATTGGGTACGGTTGCGCCTTGTATTGGTCAAATTTCATCGCGCCCTCTAGTGATGCAGCACAAAGGTACGACTGGCGTAGCGACGACTAATCTGCAATTGCGCCAGGCAAGAATACTTAGCGAGGCGAACCATTATTGAAGCCCTTTGCTGTTGATCATGGGATCACGCGGACAGGCTTCGATCCAGTCAAGAACATCGCCCAAGCGCCAACGCACCGTCCTCGAAGACAAGTAAATACGCTTTGGAAAACTAGGATCGTGATAGCGGCTTTTCGGATTGAGTTTGTCGAAAAGTGCTGTGTTGCTCAGATTGGTGAGTTCAAGGAGTTGCTGGCGCTTGATGAGCGCATTGCGTAGTTGTTCAGCCATATCGGCCCTCTCAGAACGGCACCGGGATATACCGGCATGGGTCGCATCCTAAGGGGGCCGAAAGGCTAATCATGCAGACTAAAAATTACTCCGTGCTGAGTAAAATTACTCGCACAGTGGTATTCAATCGTCAAATTCTTTGACGATCTTTCTCCCGTTCAACTCGGCAGATTCCCACTTTTTAAGTTTCGACGACTCCTGAATAATTTTGCTAAGTTGCTCTTTTAGCCAGCGATCTTTACGCGGAGGCTCTCTGTCCGTCCCCCAAATAAGCGCGGATAAATCCATAAGCGTGTCTGTCCATGCGGTTGCATCTTCACATCTCTCTGGATACGCCAATCGCAAAGCCATCGCAGCAGCCAACATTTCACTAGCCTTTGCCTCATTAGCGAGAACATTGCCGTGTTTTGGCTGCTTCTCTTGAGGCAAAATATCCTTGCGTTGTTCAGCCGCGCCATCTTGCGGAACGTTTTCTTTTAGTCTTTTGACTTCCGCCATAGACAGGAAAAGATGCTCTACCGTTGTACGGTTCTCCTTCGTGTCTTTAATTCTTGGCATCAAGTCATCTCGAAGTGCTTCCAAGCCCGTTTCTACGGCATACCATGGCACGGTACCGGCACGCTCTTCGATCAAAGTAATAACATTTGACTGCTCCCCCGCATTGCTAGACAGAGATTTCTTAGCGACGTACCGAGCCACATTGGGAGAAAAGAACAACCAAGGGATCACCCATCCTACAGCCTCGATCTTGGCAACATCCCTGCGGTGCAAGATGACGCGATCACTTCTATCGAATTTCTCTACGAAAGGGTTATCCCAGCTTTTCTCCCCGGTTTCTGAGACTGGCCATTCATAATCCCCCTCAGCAACAACAGGAGCTAAAACCGTCGCTTCGCCGATGGCTCCCAGATGCAAGAGTTCGTCCACCGTACAACCAATCGTCTCGGCGGCACCGGCAATCCGCACGTATTCAAGTTTTTCTCGCCAAGCAGCTTGGCCTGCTTTTTCTATATTTGTCATATGCTGATCTCTCATCAAACCCCAACGTCAGCATTCTAATTTGTCAGGCGAAACGTAAGATAAAAACAACACACAGAAAATTCGATGAAGCACTATTTCTCCATGCCTATCGACCAAGGTGAATATCCAGTCGAATCCCACGGAATCCAGCACATTTGAGGGTACTTTTGGGGGTAACCGATCACCCTTCAAAACAAAAAATCTATTAATTTCAATTAACTAGATGAATAATTAAAGTGAACCTATCGACCGCGATCAGGCGGTCATCGAACGCCTCCACGCCGTAAGCATCGACCGCGAACCGGAAGGTGGCGTGGGTGCAGACTAGCACCGTGTCGTCGCCTTCCAGGAACGCGCCCAGCGACTTGACCTTGCCGCCGTTGTCGTTGCCCGGCGCGTTGCACAGGTTCCACTTGGGTTCGACCTTCCAGGCGGACCAAAAGCCATACTTCGACAACGGCTCGTCGTTGAAGCTGGCACCGATGGACTTTTCCGGCACGACAATGATGGCTTGCTTCACGTCCTGGTTTGCCAGTTTGTCGAGTGCCACGAACATCAAGGCGCGGCTCTTGCCCGATGCGGGCGGCGACTTGATGAGCAAGTATTGCTCGCCGCGCTTCTCGTAGGCGCGCTCCTGCATGGGGCGCATCCCAAGCGCATTGGCCTTGGTTGATGCCCTGTTGCGGGCGTAGGTGACAGAGACGGAGGGAATGGATTTTTTCTCGATCATTATTTTCTCTCCCCTGCAACACTTGCAAGTGCTGCTTTTAGAACCTGAAAGCAGAGCTTCGCCGTATGTTCATCCGGCGTGAAGCGCGACACCATCTGCTCATATGGGTGAATATAGTTGCGGAAATCTCGCAGGCCGTGGCTGAACTTCTTTACGTCTGGTTTAAGCAAATCAATCTCGCAGGCGACATCAATAAATTGGGCAAGGCTCCAATCTGGAAAATACTTTACCTTGCCATCATTAGCCTTTGGGCTGGCGGCTGCCTGATTGAAACGAGCAGGCTCTTTCTGGGCAGCTCCAAGCAGAACTGCCTCAAGTACGCTTCCACATAAAAAGATCACTGAAAGATGTGCTCCTATTCCTAAGGCTTTCCGCGCTTCGGCTAGGCGACTTTCAATAATTGGTACAACCGAAGCTGCTATCGGAAGATTTTGAATATTGGGTATCGCGAACTCACGATTCAAGAAATCATCGCCGGTTTTCAAAGATGGCTCGGATTGTGGTTTTCCCAAAAGCCGATCCGCACTCTTCCGCGACTCTTGAAGAACAGCTGCATCAATTGCATTATTGTTCAGCTTACAGCTTGCCTCGTACACATCAAGCATTTCAGATAAGACCTTGCCAACCAAAGCATCCGGCTCGCTCTCCCAGAATGCGCGCATTTTCTTGGCCTTGGAGGTTCCGTACGCCTGATACTTCGCACCGTGAATATCGACCCTATGGCGATTGAAGAATTGACCAAACGTCATATCGTTGTAATCGAGAAGATAGCCGCTTTCCATCCCGAGTATTTTCTCAAGATAGCGTTTATCGACTTCGGTAAGGGTACTCATGCGCTGGCTCCCGCTTTGCGCTTCTTGCCCTTAGCCGGAGCAGCCGCAGCGGTCATCTTGGTATAGAGGTCGAACAGTTTCTCAAGCCGTTCAGTGTCGTTCTTGAAGCGACGGCCGATATAGATGCGCTCCAGCACTTCGTCATTGCGCTCATGCGCCGCCAGTAGGTCGGCGGGCATCTTGTCGGGATCGTAGAGGTCGGCGATGGTGGCCGGGAAGTGATGCTCTCGAGCCAGCAAAATTTCCTCGGCACAACACGTGAGGTCGGCCTTCATTTTCTCGGTAAGCGTGGGGACCGGGAAGGTGTTCCAGCCAATGGTGTTGGAGTAGCGGTAGCGCGTTTCAAGCTTGCCGCAAACGGTGGCGATCCAGACAAGATGAATCCGAGAGGCGATCAGTGCGAGATTCCAGAGCGGCGCGTCGTAAAGACCGTAGGCGGCGTTTGTCAGGGTGCTCCGGTTGTCCGTGAGACCGACTGGCAGGTAGGGTCTCCGCTCGGAAGAGTGGATTGGCACGACAAGTGTGGATTCCCGCCCTATGCGCATCAACTTCAATTGATGCGGACGCTTGGCGAGAATAGTCCTAGCTCCCTTGTCGGGACTCGCGAGCCGCAGAGCGCGCACTGCTTCAATGCGTTCTTTGAGCGCGGGAATTGCTTCGGCAGTTGCTAGGTTTTCATCTTCAATCCAAACGCAGAACCGTGAACCACCATTAATAAAATCCTCCGACCCGTAGATTCGACGAATGAGCAATTCGCGCTGCATTTTCGTAATGGCGAGCCCCTCCAACTCATCGGCACTGAGTAGTAGATGTCCTCCATCGCTGGGCTTGTTGCCAAACTCCATTGGCGCCAATTCTGACAAAGCTTGGGTACGCTTCTCAAC
>NZ_LFLT01000009.1 GCF_001189955.1 Herbaspirillum chlorophenolicum
TTCGCCTTGGTCTCGTGGTCTCGGAATGTGTATACGAGACTGCGCTGAAGGCATTCCTGGGCTGCGGTTTTCTGCTTGACAGCGAAACGCCCACGCTGAAGTCATATGCCATGAGCTCGGAGCGTTATTTTCAGCTCTTGCGCGAAGGTCCTGTGAGTGGCCCCGCCGAGATCTACATCACTGAAATCGACCAGGCCCGACTCAGGAACCTGGTCATGCTGGAGCAAGGCCCGGATGTGGTCGAGCTGGAGTACGAGATCGAGCGAGCCACTGTCGTTAATCCGCGTCAGGTGGCGCGGGATGTGGTCACGATGAACTCAAGAGCCTTGCTGCATCTGGACGACGAGGAAATAGAGGTGGATTTGGTCTACCCGCAGGACGCGGACGGCAGTGCCGGGAAGCTGTCGATCTGCTCCGGCGTCGGCACCGCGATCCTGGGCTACAAGGAAGGCGATACCATCGACTGGCGGATTCCGGGCCGAACCTGCCATATTTTGATTGAGAAAGTGCTTTACCAGCCGGAAGCCGCGGGCGATTTCCACCTGTAGGTCCGCTACGGCTGCGGCACCGCAACAAACTTGAGATAACCCATGCGTATCCTGCTGGTCGAAGACACCTCCGACGTGGCCGAAGCCATCGTCTCCCACCTCGCCCGTATCGGCCATACCGTGGAGTGGGAAAGCAACGGCGCTGCCGCCGGACGCCGCATGGCCGATTCCTTCGACCTGGTGATCCTGGATGTGATGCTGCCGCAGCAGGATGGCTTCTCGCTGCTGGAGCAATTGCGCGGGCGCGGCCAGAAAACGCCGGTGCTGATGCTGACCGCCTGCGCCGAGATCGAGGAGCGCGTGCGAGCGCTGGACCTGGGAGCCGACGACTACCTGATCAAACCCTTCGATTTCCGCGAACTGGACGCGCGCATCCGTGTGCTGCTGCGCCGCAGCGGCGGCGAGTCGACCAACCTGATCCACTGCGCCAACGTCAGCATCGACCGCAAGAGCCGCAGCGCCACGCTGGACGGCGTGCCGATCGAGCTGACCCGGCGCGAGGTGACCCTGCTGGAGATCATCGCCTCCCGCCCCGGCCGCATCTTCAACAAGGACGAACTGATGGACCGCCTGTTTACGGTAGACGACACGCCCAACGCCAATACCGTCGAACAATACGTTGCCCGCCTGCGCAAGAAGCTGGCCGGCGCCGCCTTCGAGATCCGCACCCTGCGCGGCCTGGGCTACCAGTTGGTGCTGCACGCCCCTGCCGACGGCGGCGCGCTCCACTGATGCAGCCGCGCACGCAGCACGTCGTCGCCGGACGCTCGCTCTATACCCGGCTGGTCACCCGCGTGGGCGCGGTGCTCACTATCAGCGCCGCCGCCCTGCTGATCGCCATCTGGATCTCGACCCAGCTGGCAGCCAATGAGGCCTATGACCGCATCCTTTCCGGTAGCGCGTTGCAGATTGCGGAAAACACCTGGTACGAGAACGGCGCCGTCAACGTCGACGTGCCGCTGGCCGCACTCTCGATGCTGGGCACCGGCGACCATGCGATCTACGTCGTGCTCGATCCGCAAGGCCGGGTGATCGCCGGCGATGGCGAATTCCGCCCCGATATCCCGTGGGAAAAGCTGGAGCAAGGCCCGCTGCTGCGCGATGGCGAATATCTCGGCACACCGGTGCGCATGGCCATCATCGGCCGCCGCATGCCGGTCGACGGCCCGCATCCGTGGGCGGTGATCGTACTGGTGCAGACCAACAATGCCCGCATGTCGTTCGCACACAGCCTGGGCAGCAAGGCGCTGCTGGTGATCATCGCCATGAGCGTGCTGACGCTGGTGGCGGCCATGTTCACGCTGTACCAGGCGCTGGCGCCCTTGAAACGTATCGAAGCCGCCATCCGCGAACGCGACCTGAACGACCTCTCGCCGCTGAACCTGACCGTGCCGGCCGAGACCCACGCGCTGGTTTCCGCCATCAACGCCTTCATGCAGCGCCTGGCGATACACCGCGCCACCATGCGGCGCGTGATCGGCGACGCCGCCCACCAGCTACGTACCCCGGTCACCGCCCTGGTATCGCAAATGGAATTGCTGGAAACCCAGACCAGCGAGGAAAAGCGCCAGCGCCACCTGGACCAGTTGCGCGAGCGCACGCGCAGCCTGGGCGCGCTGGTGAACCAGTTGATCAACCACGCCATGGTGCAGCACCGCAGCGACATCAGCCTGCAGCAACGCATCGACCTCGGTGAGCTGGTGCGCTCGCAAATGACCGATGTGCTGTCCAACCGCGAACGCACGCCCGACCTGGCGCTGGACATGCCGGAAGCGCCCTGCTTCATCCGCGGCGATGCCATCAGCCTGGGTGAAGCCATCAAGAACATCCTCAACAATGCGCTGCAATACGGCTCCCCGGGCCTCTTGCACGTGCGGCTTGAGGCGAATGAGGCGCGCAATGAAGCGCGTTATGTACTGCACTTCATCGATGACGGCCCCGGCATCCCCGCCGCCGACTGGGAACGGCTGCGCAAACCCTTTTCACCGCGCGGCGAGGGCCGCATGGGCGCAAGTTTGGGCTTGTCCATCGTGGAAGAAGTAATGCGCGCGCATGCCGGCGGCATGCGCTTCGAACATACGGCGCAAGGGTATTTTTCGGTAGTGCTGGATTTTCCGGCGTGGCAGGCGCCTGCCGAAGAGCAGGCTTGAACAGGCCCTCACTCGCCCCCCAGCTCGCGCCGCATCGCCTCACGGTCGAACTCGCGCTCCCATACGGCGATCACCACGCAGGCCAGGCAATTGCCGATCACATTGGTCAGCGAACGGCACTTCATCAGCCGCTCCACGCCCAGTAACAGCACGATTCCGCCCACCGGCACCATCTGCAACGCGGCCAGCGTCGCCGCCAGCGCGATAAAACCGGAGCCGGTCACGCTGGTGGCGCCCTTGGAAGTGAGCATGGCGATCGCCAGCAGCGTCAGCAACTGCCATGCGCCGAGGTGCACACCCGAGGCCTGCGCCAGGAACAGGGTAGCCATCGCCAGGTAGAGATTGGTGCCGGAAAGATTGAAGCTGTAGCCGGCCGGCAGCACCAGCCGCACCACATTGCGCGAGCAGCCGATCTTTTCCATCTTCTCGATCAGCCCCGGCAATGCCGCCATCGACGAGGCCGTGAAGACCACCAGCAGAAGCTCATCGCGCACATAGGCAATCATCCTGAACAGGTTCACGCCGACCGCGCGCGCCACCAGCGCCATCACCACCGCGACGAAGAAAATGCTGGCCAGGTAGATCGCACCGACGAAGCGCAGCAACGGCAGCATCGAGCCCGGGCCATAACGGCCGATGGTAAAGGCCATGGCGCCGAACGCCGCCAGCGGCGCCAGCTTCAGGATCAGGCTGACCATCCCGAACAGCACGCCGAGGATGGCTTCAATGAAATCGCGCAGTTGCGCCATGCGGGGATTGACCGCCGACAGGTGGCCCAGCGCGACGCCGAAAAACACCGCCACCAGCAGGATCTGCAAGCTGTTGTTGTACACGAAGGCGCCAGCGAAACTATCGGGGATCAGGCCCAGGGCGAACTGGTCGAAACGAAAGTCTTCGGCCCGGCGTATGTAGCCCGAGACCATCTGCCCGCCGGTGCTACCCGCCGCCTCCGCTGCCGTGGCCGACAAATCGAGATGAAAACCGCTGCCCGGCTCCAGCAGCACCGCGGCGCCGATACCGACCGCCAGCGACAGCAACGCCATCGCCTCGAAATACAGCACCGCCTTGCCGCCGACCTTGGCGGTCTGGGCCCGTCCCTGCATGCCGGCGATGCCCGATACCACAAGCGCGAACATGATCACGCCGATCAGCATGCCGATCAGCTTGACGAAACCATCGCTCAACGGCTTCATCTGCACGGCCAGATCGGGTTGCCATTGGCCCAAGGCGATACCCGCGGCAATCGCTGCCGCCATCTGAACCAGACCGTTCCTGAATATCTTCCCCGACATCGATGCTGGACGCCGTCGAACCGGCGCTGTCTCCCTCTTTGGTTTATTTCGTGTTTTTTGTCTTGTTGTGTCCCGGCCATCCTGGCGATGGCTGCAGCATGGAGTCTACCGGCCAAGTCTCCGCTGCGTACGCTAAGGGATATCCGTCATTGCTGGCGGCATACAGTGCAGAGAGGATCTGTAAAATATATCAAAAATAATATTTCCAGATAAACAAAATATGGAGACAGATTGAATGGAATTGCGCCATCTCCGCTATTTCCTCGTGGTCGCGGAAGAACAGCACTTTACCCGTGCCGCCGAACGGCTGGGCATGCAACAGCCGCCGCTGAGCCACCAGATCCGCCTGCTGGAACAGGAGCTGGGCTTCGAGCTGTTGCGCCGCCATCCCAAGGGCGCCGACCTGACCGCCGGTGGGAGAGTCTTCCTGGAAGAAGCCAAAGCCATCCTGCACAGCGTGGAACTGGCTTCGCAAAAAGCCGCACGTGCAGCGCAAGGCTTCGCCGGCACCATCGCCATCGGCTTCACCAGCTCGGCGGCAGCGCACCCCCTGATCCCCGGCATCATCCGCGCCTACCGCGAAGCCTATCCCCGCGTGCATATGGCGCTGACCGAAGCCAATGCGGCGGAACTGACCGAAGACGTCATGCATGGCAAGGTCGATATCGGCTTCCTGCGCCAGCCCGTGGCCCAGCCGCAAGGCATTGCCTTCCACGAATTGCTGGAAGAGGAAATGCTGCTGATCCTGCCCGCAGGCCACCCGCTGCTGGCGGGCAAGCGCGACACATCGGCGGCCGACGATAGCCTGCCTTCAGTCTCGTTGAACGCGCTGGCAGCGGAGGAATTCATTCTGGTGCGCCGCCACGGCGCGCCGGGCATGTACTCCAACCTGATCGCAGCCTGCGAAAACGCCGGCTTCACCCCGAAGATCGCGCTGGAAATCGACCGCATGCTGACCAACATCAGCCTGGTGGCCGCGGGCGTGGGCGTGTCGGTGGTCCCGGCTTCGATGAAGAGCTTCCACCGGGAGAGCGTGGTGTATTGCCGTGTGAAAGATGCCAGGCCGGCGCTGCTGGCGCCGATCAACCTGGTGTGCCGCAGCGGAACGGGCGAGCCGACGCAGCAGAACTTCCTTAAACTGGCGCGGGAATTTGCCGGACGCTGAAGACTGTATCGCTTAGCCCCCGTATCTCCGGCAATTTTTCACTTCCATTCCAGGATCGCATTGCTGCGGTCCAGCCAATGCACCTTGATGCCACCCGGCGCCACCTTGCGGCCGGCGCAGGCGCTTGCGGCAAGGCTGAACGGCGCATCGTAGAAACGGCCGCCGGCCGATGAGCGCATGGCGGTCTGCGGCGCGTTCTTGGCAATCCAGTCCGCCGCATTGGTGCGCAGGAAAATCATGCAGGCATTACCGCTGGCCTGGGCCACCTGGCAAGTGCAGCTATTGCCGGACGTGGTGATCGGCTCGCTCAGTTGCTGGTTGCGGTTCAGCGGGTCCGGCACCGGAATGGGCACCGGGACAGGAACCACCTGGTTATGCGTACCGTAGCTGCCGCCCAGGTCGCGTGCGGTCACCCCCTGGGCAGATGCCTGCCCTGCGCAACCCAGCGCCAGCATGAGGGCCGTGCAGCGCAGGAATACGGCATGGATGGCATTGGCGTTCATCGTCGGCTCCCTTGGTTTGGATGGTCAGGCACGTACCTTGAGGCGCCACAGCGAAGTGGTTTCCTTGCTGCGCGCCGCGTACAGCGGATCGTCGCGATCGGCGGCCTTGCCGTGGCGCGGCTTGGTGTCGATACGGCCGGCCACTTCCAGGCCGGCGGCAGAGATTGCTTCGGCCAGCATGCCGGGGGCGCGCAGGCCCAAGTGTTCTGCAAAATCGGACATGATCAGCCAGCCTTCGCCGCCCGACTCCAGATGCTGGGCAAGGCCATTGAGGAAGCCCAGCAGCATGCGGCTGTCCGGATCGTAGACGGCGTGCTCGATGGGCGAACTGGGGCGCGCAGGCAGCCAGGGCGGATTGCAGACGATCAGCGGCGCCCGGCCTGCGGGAAACAGGTCGGCCTGGTGCAACTCCACCTGCGCCAGCACCCCCAGGCTTTTCAGGTTTTCGCGCGCGCATGCCAGTGCGCGCTCATCCATGTCGGTCGCCACCACCTTGCGCACGCCGCGCTTGGCCAGCACCGCCGACAAGACCCCGGACCCCACGCCGATGTCGAAAGCCAGCGCAGTCGACGGCAGCGGCGCCTGCGCCACCAGCTCGACGTATTCGCCGCGCACCGGTGAGAACACGCCATAGTAAGGATGGATGCGTGCGCCCAGCGAAGCGATCTCCACGCCCTTCTTGCGCCACTCATGAGCGCCGATCAAGCCCTGCAGTTCGCGCAACGATGCTGCAAACGGCTGGGCGCCCAATTGCGGCCCATACGCCTCGGCGCAGGCATCGTGCACATCGGGCGCGCGCCGCAGCGGAATGCTGAAACCGGAATCGAAGGGAATCAGCAGCATGCCCAGGATGCGGGCGCGCTGCGCCTGCATCTGCCGCTGGTGGTGAAAGGCCTGGGCCGGCTGCGCTGCCGCATCCTTCTCGGCCACCTTCTTTTTGGTTTCGAAACGCTCGCGCGCGCGATCGACGCGGCGGCCCAGGGCCTGCAGCAACAAACGTGCGTTCTGGAAGTCGCCGCGCCACAACAGGCCGGTGCCTTCGCAGGCCAGCTTGTAGGCGGTATCGGCAGGAATCTGGTCGTCCGCCTCCACCACGCGTTTTGGGGGGCCGTTGCCGGCTTCCGAATGCCAGGGCAGCGTCTGCTGCGCGCCGTCGGCCTGCCATGCGATGTGGGGAGCGAAATCTTGGGATATGGTCATTAATTGGCAATAAGAATGGCGGCGCCATGAGGGTTCCGCCGGAAACAGCTGCCAGTGTAACAAAGCGCACTGCCGCCGCGCTTGGGGAACTTGCCTTTTCAGACGGCAACCAACCGATCATGGCATTTGATGCCGGGCAAATTACCGGCAGCTTTTTTCGCCGGCACTGCCGCATTCTGGCTATGATGGAGAACGGCCAACAACCGAAGGAGAAAAGATGAGCGACACGCAAACGGATACGCCGGACTTCAACCACCAGCGCTTGCTGCAGATGGTGAACGAATTTGAACTGGAATTGCAGAAACAGCCTGCCGACAGCCTTGACGCGCAACAACTGCGCGAAGACATCGCCCGCCTGAAGGAGCACTTGTCGGCGCCGCAACCGCATACCGGCTCGGTGCGCGACTCCTGGCAGTCGTTGCGCAGGGCCGCCGACAGCGTGGAAAACGCCGTATTGAAAGACAGCCCCTACATCGCCGAGATGGGCCGCATCATCGGCCTGATGTAATTCCTTTCCCCCAATAAGAAACCGCCTGCCGCATTGACTGCGGCAGGCGGTTTTCCTTTGTGCGCGACGAATTGGCTCAATGCACCGGCAGCGGAATCCATTCGGTCTCGCCGGGGATGTCCGGGAACATGCTCTTATCGCGCGCATTCCAGGCCGTTTTGGCGGCTTCGATCTTGTCTTTCGAGGTGGCGACGAAATTCCACCACACGAAGCGCGGCCCATCCAGCGGCTCGCCGCCCAGCAGCATGAAGACCGCGTCGCTGCCGGCCTTGAGCGCGACTGCAGCACCCGGTTCCAGGATGGCCAGCGTACCGGCCTCCAAAGGCTCGCCATCCAGCGACACGTCACCTTTGACCACATAGACGGCGCGCTCGGCGACATCGGCGGGAATCTCCAGCTCGGCGCCCTTTTCCGCGCTGCCGGCCACGTACAGCGTGGGGCTGGCGGTCGCCACCGGCGAACTTGCACCGAAGGCCGAACCCGCCAGCACATGCAGTTTGGCCCCGCCAACTTCGACGACCGGCATTTGCTCGGCCGGGTAATGGTGAAACAGCGGGGCGCCGTCTTCTTCGCCGGCCGGCAAGGCTACCCACATCTGCAGGCCGTGTACCGGCACTTTTTGCTCGCGGATGTCTTCGGGAACACGCTCGGAATGGACGATGCCGCGGCCGGCGGCCATCCAGTTCACCGCGCCCGGCGTGATGCGCTGGACCACGCCCAGGCTGTCACGGTGCATCATGGCGCCGGAGAACAGGTAGGTCACGGTGGCCAGGCCGATGTGCGGATGCGGGCGGACATCGCCTTCAGTGGTGCCGGCATCGAATTCGACCGGTCCCATGTGATCGAAGAACACGAAGGGACCGACGGTGCGGGCCGCGGCCGCCGGCAGCAGGCGGCGTACCGGAAAGCCGATGTCGCGGGTCAGGCCCTGGATCTTGTGGCGGATGTTGCTCATACAGTACTCCCAGATGACGGGCGCCTGGTTGGGGCGCCCGCGGTTGTTATCGGACTCGGAATAATCCGTTCAAGATATCCGCTTAAAAACGGCCGGCGCGGAAATCGTCGATGGCCTGCTCGACCTGTTCGCGGGTATTCATCACGAACGGCCCCCATTGGGCAATAGGCTCATTCAGGGGCTTGCCGGCGATCAGCAGGAAACGGCTGCCCTGCTCCGCTTTCACCGACACCCCTGCGGCGCCGGCGGCATTGTTGAGCACTGCCATGCGGCCGGCATCGGCCATCCGGCGTTCGCTGCGGTCGCCACTTTCTGCGCCGACCGCCAGCTTGCCTTCATACACATACAGGAAGGCATTGTGCGTGGCCGGGATCGGCAGGTCGATGGCCACGCCCGCCTCCAGCGCGATATCCAGGTACAGCGGCTCGGTGGTGTCGCGGTGGATCGCACCGGCCGTGCCGAACGCTTCGCCTGCCAGCACGCGCACCTTCACGCCGGGCTGCGGCGACACCTCGGGGATGCCGGCGGACGGAATGTCGCTGTAGCCGGGATCGGTCA
Organism: Herbaspirillum chlorophenolicum; assembly: GCF_001189955.1. Classification (GTDB taxonomy): domain Bacteria; phylum Pseudomonadota; class Gammaproteobacteria; order Burkholderiales; family Burkholderiaceae_D; genus Herbaspirillum; species Herbaspirillum chlorophenolicum. Next base: position 8,880 of record NZ_LFLT01000009.1, read on the forward strand.
TCTTGTCGCGGCCGGCCAGGTTGACCCACAGCTGGAAACCGCTCATCAGGCCATTTTCCTGTTCCGGCAACTCGGAGTGCACCAGGCCGCGGCCGGCGGTCATCCACTGCATGCCGCCCGGTTCCAGCAAACCTTCATTGCCGGCGTTGTCGCGATGGCGCATGCGGCCGGCCAGCATGTAGGTCACGGTCTCGAAGCCGCGATGCGGATGGTCGGGAAAACCGGCCAGGTAGTCGCTGGGCTCGTCCGAATGGAAAGCGTCCAGCATCAGGAACGGGTCCAGGCGGCGTTGCAGGTCATGGGTCAGCACGCGGGTGAGGCTGACGCCGGCGCCATCCTGGGTAGGGATGCCGTTGACGAGTCGTTCGATCTGGCGGGTGTAGGGGGTGTTCATGGTGCTTTCTCCTTGGGTGCGTCCGCATCATGGGCCAATGTCATCGGCTCATGGACGGCTGCCTGGGTGATTCAATTTCATTCAATGCGGTTTCCTGCGCCTGGCCGGCGATGTTCCAGGCACAGGCGGCGATTTAGTGGGGACGCTCGGGCTGGGCTTCCGGATCGATGGACGACACCAGCAGCAAAGCGCCGATCAGCGACAGGTTCTTCAGGAACTGGGTCAGCTGCGCTTGTGCGGCAGCGCCTTCCATGTTCCAGAAATGGTGGGCCGACAAGGTCGCGCCAACCGTGAACAGCGCGATCACCAGCGACACCGGCTTGACGCCGCGGCCGAACATCAGCAGCAGGCCGCCGCCGACTTCGACCAGGATGGTCACCACTACCGCCACCGTGGGCACAGGCAGACCCAGGCTGGTGAAGTAGCCGACCGTGCCGGAAAAACCGAGGATCTTGAAGATGCCGGAAACGACGAACAGCGATGCCAGCAGGATGCGGCCGATGCGATAGATGTTGATATTGGTGATCATGGTGTGCCTCTCCGTGTGGGATTTGGTTTGGAATATTTCCTGATTTCAATTTCCCGGCGGATCAGTAAGTGTTGCCACTGTTTGCTGCAACCGGTAGCAACAGAATAAGCAAAATATCGGACAAACAAAACTGATTATCTTTATATAATCAATATCTAATTATTAGATATAGTTTTACATCTCACCCATGAACATCGAACGCCTTTCCCTGGACCAGTTGCGCGTCTTCGTGCAGGTCGCCGACAACGGCAGTTTCCTGGCGGCGGCCCGCAAGCTGGCGCGCGCGCAGTCGGCGGTCAGCTATGCCATCGCCACGCTGGAAGAACAACTGGGTGTCACCTTGTTCGACCGCAGCGGCTACCGGCCGCAACTGACCGCCCCCGGCATGGCGCTGCTGGCCGATGCGCGCCAGGTGCTGGATCATGTGGATTCGCTGCAAGTGCGCGCCAGTTCGTATGCCAAGGGACAAGAGCTGGAAGTGGCGCTGGCGGTGGATGTGTTCTTTCCCACGGCGTGCCTGGTGGATTTGCTGCGGCGTTTCCGCGATGCCTTTCCGGCAGTCACGGTGCGGCTGGATATCGAGGCGCTGGGCGCGGTGGCCGAACGCGTGTTGGACGGGCGCGCCATGCTGGGCATTCTCGGTACCTTGCCGACTACCCCGCCCAACCTGCTGCGCATCACCCTGCCCAGCGTGAAGCTGGTGGCGGTCGTGGCGCCGCACCACCCGCTGGCGCAGGTCAAGGGGCGTGTTTCTGAAAAGCTGTTGTTGCAGCAGACCCAGCTGGTGCTGTCGGACCGCAGTGAACTCACCGCCCGGCAAGACTTCTCGGTGCATTCGCGGCTGACCTGGCGCATGAGCGACCTCGGCACCAAGCACGCGCTGCTGCGCGCCGGCATGGGCTGGGGCAACATGCCGCTGCATGTGGTGCAGGCCGACCTCGCCGCCGGCCGGCTGGTGAGCATCGCCACCATCCACCATCCGCCGCAGGGCTCCGAGCTGCCGGTGCAATGCGTCTACAAGCCCGATTACCGCGCCGGGCCGGCACTGTCGTGGTGGCTCGATTCGCTGGCCGAACTCAGGACGCTGGAGCCGCTCAAGTCCTGATCGCGGTCAATGCGCGGAAAACCGCTCGCGGTACTGCGCCGGGCTCACGCCCAGCTGGCGCTGGAACACGCGGCGCAGGTTCTGTTCTTCGCCATACCCGGCATCGGTGGCGATGCGCTTGAGCGGCAACGAGGTTTCTTCCAGCGCACGCCGGGCGGCTTCCAGCCGCATCAGCTCCACCGTGCGCGCAGGCGTACGCCCAAGCTCGGCGACGTAGGCGCGGGCAAAGGTGCGCGGACTCATGTTGACGTAGCCCGCCAGGTTTTCCACCCGCAAGTCATCGCCGAGATGCGCGGCAATCCAGGCATGCAATTCGACAAAGCGCCCCGCCCCGGCCGATTGCGAGGCCAGCGGTATGCTGAACTGGGATTGCCCGCCCGGGCGCTTGATGAACATCACCAGCTGGCGCGCCGTGGCGATGGCTTGCTTGTGCCCGCAATCCTGCTCCACCAGGGCCAGCGCCAGGTCGATGCCGGCAGTCACCCCGGCCGAAGTCCAGATACGCCCTTGCCGGATGAAAATAGGCTCTGCATCCACTTCCAGCCGGGGATATTGCCGCTGCAATTCGGCGGCCCAATTCCAGTGCGTGGTCACGCGCAAGCCGTCCAATACGCCTGCCTCGGCCAAATGGAAGGCGCCGGTGCAGACCGAACACACCCGCTGCGCCTGTGGTGCGCGACGGCGTATCCATTGCACCAGCGCGGCATCGGTGACGAAGGTCTCGCCCGTGCTGCCGCCGGGAGAAATCAGCGTATGGATGCCGGCGCTGGATTCCAGCTCGGCATCCAGCGCCGCCAGCGATTGCGTGGCGACAGGCAAGCCGGCGCCGGTGACAATGCTGCCGCCGCTGGCGGACACCACATGCAGACGGTACGGGCCAGCCTCGCCGGCAAGCCGGTTGGTGGTGGCGAACACCTGCAGCGGTCCGGACAGGTCGAGCAGGTTCATGCCTTCGTAGGCCAGCACCACCACGCGCATGGGCTGGGCGGATACATTTTTCTTCGGTGAACTGGGGCTCACTGTCTGCCTCGCAAAATCTCGTTGGACTCTCTCGATGTTATCCCATGCGCTCGTCAAGCCGGACGCGGCTGGCCGGCGCGCTGCCCGAGCATCCAGTATGCGGTGGCCAGCGCACTCAGCAGCAGGATGGGCAGAATCGCCACGTTGAGCGTCTGCCAGCCAAAGCGCGCCAGCAAGGGGCCTGCGCCGAGCGTGGCCAGCGCCGTAGCGGCGTAGCGCAGCAGTTCGGAAAAACCCTGGGTCTTGGCCTGTTCGGATGGCGTATAGGAGCGCGCCAGCAAGGTGGTGCCGCCGACGAACATGAAATTCCAGCCGATCCCCAAGAACAGCAGCGCCGCGTAGAAAGCCGGCAGGCTGGTGGAAGCCATCGCGGTCACGGCGCAGGCCAGGTTCAGCGCCAGCCCGGCCATCAGCACCGCGCCAAGGCCGAAACGCTTGACCAGGCGACCGGCGAAAAAGGATGGCGCATACATGCCCACCAGATGCCACTGGATGATCGCCGCGCCGTCATCGATGCGATGGTGGCAAGCCACCGCCGCCAACGGAGCCGCGGTCATGATGAACATCATCACCATCGAACCTGCCACGTTGTTGGCCACCGATGCGATGAATACCGGCGTACGCGCTATCCGGCCCAGCGTGCGCGCCGGCGCCGAGGCCTGTGCACCGGCATCGGCCGATCCCTGCGAAGGAGCCACATCGCGGTACAGCAACAGCAGAACCAGCACCGACAGCGCGCCCATGACAGCCACCACCAGATAGGCGCCGGCGAACAGGGCCGACGGGAACAGATCCTTGCTCCATGCGGCCAGCGCGGGCCCGGCGATGGCCGCGATCACGCCGCCGGCCAGTACCGTGGAGATGGCGCGGCTCTTGAATTCGTCGGAGACGGCATCGGCCGCGGCCAGCCGGTAATACTGGGCAAAGGCCTGGAACACGCCGACCAGCGCGGTGCCTGCGCAAAAGGTCCAGAAGTCGCCATGCCATATCGACCATACCGATACCAGTCCACCCACGCAGCAGCTGGCGGCGCCCAATGCGAACGACAAGCGCCGTCCCAGGCGCTGGATCAGGAAGGCGGCAAACCAGGTAACGAGCGCGCCGGCAACGGTGATCAGGGCGAACGGCAAGGTCGCCAGCGATTTGTCCGGCGCCAGTTGCCAGCCGGTCAGCGCGGTCAGCGTCAGGTCGATGGAGATGGCGCAGGTGAACAGGCCCTGGCATACCGCCAGCACCGTCGGGTTGTATCTTCCTGCTGCATAAGGCTGCGGTAAGGAAGCCGCCTTAACATGGTCGAATTGCTGCCCGGGATGGCCTGTCGGCGGTGTTGTCATGGTTTTTCGCTCTGGTATGTTATCGGAGGAAAAATTGTCGATTTGGGCCGGTATGGCGTCAATGACACAAACCATTCAATTCCTGCCAACGCATCCGGCTCAGCCGTTTCACCCATTTGACGAGAACCATGCCCATGCTGATCGATGTGAGCCAATCCGCGCTGCTGGTGGTCGACCTGCAGCAAAAACTGCTGCCGGTGATCCATGACAACCAGGCCATCCTGGCGCAGGCCGTGCGCATGGCCACCATTGCCGGCCTGTTCGGCGTACCCGTGATCGGCACCGAGCAGATCCCCGACAAGCTCGGCCCCAACCATCCCGACATACGCCATCTGTGCGGCCAGACGCTGGCCAAGAGCCACTTCGACGCCTGCGCCGAAGGCCTGCTGCCGGCCCTGCCCGGTGCCGCGCGCCAGATCGTCATCGCCGGTTGCGAGGCGCACATCTGCATGCTGCAGACAGCGCTCTCACTGCTCGAGCACGGCTATCAGGTACTGCCGCTGCTGGACGCCTGCGGATCGCGCAAGCCCAGCGACCGCGACGCCGCCTTCGCACGGCTGCAGCAGGCGGGCGCGGTGCCGGTGACCGTAGAAATGGTGGCTTATGAATGGATGCGCGACGCCAGGCATCCGCTGTTTCGGGATGTTCTGAAACTCATCAAATAAGCAAACGCATCCGTGCGGCAGATAGCCCGGATGCAAGCGCTGTATGCAACAGATGAAAGTTTCCGAACGGCCTGCCCGGGAAGCATCCCTGTTCTGGAACTGTGGTACAAGAACAGAGATCCCCCGCTGTCCGTCGATTTGAATGTGCCTGCAGCACCCTATGATGGTGCTATCCGATTGCAAAGCAGTAATCCTTGCTGCGCTGCAAACATGAAGAAGGAATCCGAACTACTTATGTCCAGCTTATCGCCCTCCGCCTCGCCCCGCTCTTCATCCGGCGCTACCGTGCAGGCGCTGCGTGCCGGCTGCTCCGCCTGCGGCATGCACCAGTTGTGCCTGCCGATGGGGCTGGACCAGGGCGACATGCAACGGCTGGAGCAAGTGATCAACCGCCGCCGCAAGGTCAAGCGCGACGAGACGCTGTACCACGTCAACGACAAGTTCGACATGCTGTACGCGATCCGGCTGGGCCACTTCAAGACGTTCCAGCACAACCCCAATGGCGGCCAGCAGATCACCGGTTTCCAGATGGCCGGCGAATTGCTCGGCATGGATGCCATCGGCGCCGGCCATCACCTGTGCGAAGCGGTGGCGCTGGAAGACAGCGAGGTCTGCGAGATTCCCTTCGCCAGCCTGGAAGACCTGTTCCGCGACATGCCGATCCTGCTGCGCCAGTTCCATCGCATGATGAGCCTGGAAATCTCGCGCGAGCAACGCGTGATGCTGACCTTGGGCAGCATGACCGCGCAGCAGAAGATGGCGGCCTTCCTGGTCAACCTGTCGTCGCGCTACGTGAGCCGCGGCTACTCCTCGACCCGCTTCCAGCTGCGCATGACGCGCGAGGAAATCGGCAACTATCTCGGCCTGGCGGTGGAAAGCGTGAGCCGCCTGCTGTCCGGCTTCAAGAAAACCGGTGTCATCGACGTCAACCACCGCGACGTGGAATTGCTTGACCTGCCGTCGCTGCGTTCCATCGCGCTGGGCAGCGATCCCTGCGCCTGAGCCGGCTCAAGTGCGGCGCGCGTCCTTCGCGCCGCGCTAGAATGGCCGGATGACATACCGGCCACATCACTCCTCTCTCCCTTATCGCGCATTCCTTCAGGCGCGCCTCGTCACCGCCGTACTGGCCGTGGCGGCCACTCTCCTGCTGTTCGCCCTGATCGCCTATGAAGTCACGACCCATGGTGCATTGGTGCGGCTCGACCAGCAACTGGCCGACTGGTTCAACCTCCACGCCTTCTCGCCCCTGACGGAACTGCTGCTCGGCTATACTCACTTGCATGGCACCATCGGCGTGCTGGCCATGGGTGCGCTGCTGCTGTGGCAGATGGTGCGCGAACGGCAGTGGCACTGGGCGGTCGACCTTGTGCTGGTGCTGCCGGGCGGCATGCTGCTCAACTTTGGTTTGAAGCATGTCTTTACACGGCTGCGCCCGCATTTCAACGATCCCATCCTGGTGCTGCACAGTTACAGTTTTCCCAGCGGCCATACGATCGGCGCCACCTTGCTGTATGCGATGCTGGCGGCTTACCTGCTCCACCAGCCTGCGCTGGCCGGGCGTATTGGCGAACGGCTGCACACAGGCACACGCGGCACGCAAGCCGCCATCGTCTGCACGGCCTTGCTGCTGGTGCTGCTGACCGCCTTCAGCCGGGTCTATCTCGGCGCCCATTTCCTGAGCGATGTGCTGGGTGCGATGCTGCTGGGCACAGCCTGGTTCGCCTTGTGCACCACGGTGGTTTTCACGGTGCACCGGCACTATTGGGCGCGGCCGCGCTCCAACTGATTTCCGGCTCATGTGCCGGCCCTTCTACAGCGCCGCCTATGACGACACATCCGATCCCAGAAAAAACCAGGCCCGCCGGATTTCCGGCAAGCAAACAACAACCGGATACCGGCCAAGAGCGGCCCGACGTGGTCGCGGTCATCAACGCCAAGGCCGGTGGCGGCCATGCGCAGGAACTGGCCGGACACATCGCTGCGGAGTTCGCCAGACATGGCTTGCGCGCCAGTGTATGCCTCGCGACCAGCGGCGAAGACATGCTGGCCGCTGCACGCCAGGCTGTGCACGACAAGATCGGGATCGTCGCCGTGGGCGGCGGCGACGGCAGCGTCAACGCGGTGGCCTCCGTGCTGATTGCCGATGCGAATTGCAGCAGCGCCCTGGGCGTGCTGCCGCTGGGCACACTCAATCATTTTGCCAAGGACCTGGACATCCCGCTGGCGCTGGCAGATGCCATCGCCGCGATCGCCCATGGCTGGCGTATCCGCGTCGACAGCGGCGAAGTCAACGGCGTGCCCTTCATCAACAATTCCAGCCTCGGCTTGTATCCCGACATCGTGCGCGAGCGAGAGAAGCAGCAAGCCCGCCTGGGGCGCGGAAAATGGCTGGCCTTCAGTTGGGCGGCAATGGGCGCGTTGCGGCGCTATCCCTTCCTGCGCGTGCGCCTGCATGTCGGCGGCCAGGACCACTGGCGGCATACGCCCCTGGTCTTCATCGGCAACAACGAATACCTGATGAGCGGCCTCGATATCGGCAAGCGTTCTTCGCTGATGGAAGGTAAACTCAGCCTCTACGTCTGCCACCGTACCGGCCGCCTCGGCCTCTTGCGCCTGGCCGTCAACGCCTTGTTCGGACGGCTGCATGAGGCGCACGACTTCGACGCGCTCACTGCCCACGACATCCTGATCGAAACGCACAAGAAACGTATGCTAGTAGCCACCGACGGCGAGGTCACCATCATGCAGACGCCGCTGCAATACCGCATCCGCCCGGCTTCGCTGGAAGTGATCGTGCCGGATCGCGAAGCGCGCCCCATTCCCGCGGAAGTCCAACCGGCCATCATCCGAGCATTGCGGAAGGACCACTGATGCGTACCATCATCCATCTCTCGGATCTGCATTTCGGCCGCATCGATACCGCCATCATCGAACCTTTGATCGCGCAGGTGCATGAACTCAAGCCCGACCTGGTAGTGGTGTCCGGCGACCTGACCCAGCGTGCGCGCAGCGCCCAGTTCAAGCAGGCGCGCCACTTCCTCGACGCCCTGCCGCAGCCGCAACTGGTGGTGCCGGGCAACCACGATGTGCCGCTGTTCAACATCGCCGCACGGCTGCTGCAGCCGCTGCGCAAATACCGCCGCTATATCGGCGAAGACCTGCATCCGGTTTTCATGGATGATGAGATGGTGGTGGTCGGCATCAACACCGCGCGCTCGCTGACCATCAAGGATGGCCGCGTCAACGACCGCCAGATCGAGATAACACGCCGCCAGTTGGCCGCTGTCGGCGACCACATGGTCAAGATCATCGTCACCCACCACCCCTTCGACTTGCCGCCGGGGCCGCAACACCACAGCCTGGTCGGCAAGGCGATACCCGCCATGCGCGCCTTCGCGCTATGCGGCGCCGACCTTCTGCTGGCAGGCCACGCACATATCAGTTCGGCCGTCAGCAGCGCCGGACGCTACAACATCCCTGGCTATTCGGCACTGGTAGTGCAAGCAGGAACAGCCACTTCCACACGCGGGCGCGGCGAAGTCAATTCATTCAATGTGCTGCAGATTGAAGCGCATCAGATCACGGTGCACAGGCTGGGCTGGGAGCCCGGGCAGAATAGCTTCTCACTGGCCGCGTCACAGTCCTTCATGCAACGCGGCAGCGAATGGTTCAGGATGGATGATCTCAGCGACGGGCCAAGCGCCAGCGCAACACATCCGCCAGCAAGAACAGCAACAGGCTAAGGCCCATCAGCGGCAGGTTCCATCCCAGGACAATGGCCAGTGCGCCCACCGCCGTGCGCTGCGCCGGCGGCAGCCGTACGAAGGCCTCGGACAGCGGCGCCAGGGCGGTTCCGGCTGCCGGACGGCGGCGCCACCACATCACATAGCCCAGCACGATCATGGCCGTGAGCGCGATACCGAAGGCCGCCATCAGGATCTGGTTCCACACGCCGAACAGGATGCCCATGTGCGCATCGACACCCCAGCGAATCAGTTTGGCCACCAACGGAAACGTCTCGAAATCGGCGCGGCTGGTGATGGCCATGCGATCCGGATCGACTGCCACCGTATCGACCTGGGTCGGCCAGGAACGGTCGACTTCGCGCACCATCCACGCCTGGTTCTGCGCACGCGGGGGACGGATCTCGATCTCGCTGGCATCGATGCCGCCCTGGCGCGCAATCGACTGCACCAGGTCGAACCGCGCCGGATCGCCGGCCGCTGGCATGAGCATGGCCATGCCATCCGATCCGTGGTGCCCCATGTGCCCGGCATGTTCGCCCATGCCGGCATCGGCGCCCGTGCTGGCAGGCTGCAATTGCATCGAGGCCGAAGGCGTCACCCATCCCATTGAAGCGCGCAGCATATTGACGCGTCCGCCGGCCCACTTCGACCAGGTCAGTCCGGTCGCCGAGAAAAACACCAGCCCGACCACGATCCACAGCCCCAGCAGCGAATGCAGGCGGCGCGCGTTCATCGTCCGGCGCGTGGCAGCACGCGTCTTGCGCCGCGTACTCCACCACAGCCAGAGGCCGCCCAGCGAGCCCAGCCATAACCACGATGCCGCCAGCTCGCTGTAGTTCCGGCCCAGGCTGCCCAGCATCAGGTTGCGATGCAGGGTGTCCAGCGCGGTGCGCAAAGGCAAGGTGCCGCTGGTGCCGTAGACGGTCAGGTCGCCCTTCACTTCCAGGCTCACCGGGTCGATGAAGACCGCACGGCTTTCCGAGTCGCCCAAGCCTTTCTGGCTGAACATCACGCGGGTATTCCAGCCCGGCTCCTTGCCCGGACGCACCGCAAACAGACGCGGGCCTTCGCCGATATAGTCCTCTGCCGCCTTCACCTGCGCCGCCAGCGGCTGCGCGGCGCCTTGCGAGCGGTTGAACAACTGGTCGGCATACATGCGCGTCTCGATTTGCGGCGTCACCACGAACAGCGTGCCGGTGACGGCTGCCACCAGGATGAACGGGCCGACGAACAGGCCGATGTAGAAATGCAGGCGCAGCAGCAAAGCCGCCAGCGCCGATGCGCTCTTGCGCTGGCCGGACACGCTGGCGGCCGGCTGGTAGGTATGGGTGGTCATGGCAGGAAACCGCACTCCGTGATGCGGAATCACGGCATGCATGGAAGTGGCAAGGATAAGCGGCTCATTGTAGGCCGCGCGCCGTGCGCTGCGAATGTGGCAATTTGTCGCACGCGCCGGGCGAATTCTGCGCAAGCGGTGGGGACGAAATGAAAAAGAGCCGCACTATGCGGCTCTTTCGTATGGCCTGTTGCCTGGTGTATGCCGGCAGCGTTGGCTCAGAGGGGGTTTTGGTCGATCCAGTCACCTGAGAAATCCAGGATGTAGGCAACCGCCTCATCTTCGGAATCGAACTCATTGGTCGGTGACTTGCGCTGGTAGCGCAACTTGCCGTTGCTGTCCTTGCCTTCGTGGATCACGAAGCAGGCCATGAATTTTCCATTGTCCATTTTTTGAACCTGTGGAATGACTGAATTTCCCTTGTATGGAAAGAGATTGGACATGAAAAAGCCTCCTGATTGCGAGGCGCAATGCTAGCACGAAGCGGCTTTTTTCTCAGGGAGGCCCGCAGCCCCACATTTGCAACTAAGTTGCATTTATGAGATATTACGCAACTCTGTTGCATTTATCCAGCCCCTATCCATCGCCTCCTTTTTACGCCAACGGCCCTTTTTCCATGCAAACAACCACCCTGCAACGACCTGCCGATGGCAGGCTTCCCGTGACCGTGCTCTCAGGCTTTCTCGGCGCCGGCAAAACCACCCTGCTCAACCACATCCTCAATAACCGTGAAGGCCGTCGCGTGGCCGTCATCGTCAATGACATGTCGGAAATCAATATCGATGCCGCCCTGGTCAGGAACGGCGGCGCCGAACTGTCGCGCACCGATGAAAAACTGGTGGAGATGAGCAACGGCTGCATCTGCTGCACGCTGCGTGAAGATTTGCTGCTGGAAGTGCGCAAGCTGGCGCGCGAGCGGCGTTTCGACCAACTGGTGATCGAATCCACCGGCATTTCCGAACCGCTGCCGGTCGCCGAGACATTCACGTTCACCGACGAAGACGGCGCCAGCCTGTCCGATGTGGCGCGGCTGGACACCATGGTCACCGTGGTCGATGCCTACAATTTCCTCAAGGACTACAGCTCGCAGGACAGCCTGGAACAACGCGGCGAATCGCTGGGAGAGGAAGACACCCGCACCGTAGTCGACCTGCTCATCGAGCAGATCGAGTTCTGCGACGTGCTGGTGCTCAACAAGCTGGACCTGGTGTCGCCGCAGGAACTGGAACGGCTGACGGCCATCCTGCGCAGCCTCAATCCGCGCGCCCGCATCGAAACATCAACCTTCGGCAGCGTGGCACTGGACAAGATCCTGCATACCGGCCTGTTCGACTTCGAACAGGCGCAGCAGGCGCCGGGCTGGTTGCAGGAGCTGCGCGGCGAACACGTGCCGGAGTCCGAACAATACGGCATCTCCAGCTTCGCCTACCGCGCGCGCCGGCCTTTTCATCCAAAGCGATTCTTCGACCTGATCAACACCGAATGGCCGGGCGTGGTGCGCTCCAAGGGCTTTTTCTGGCTGGCCAGCCGGCCGGCGCAGGCCGGCTCCTGGTCGCAGGCGGGCGGCGTATGCCGCCACGGGCTGGCAGGAAAATGGTGGGCCGCCGTGGCGCGCGAACAATGGCCGCAAGACCAGGAATCGGTCGACTTCATCATGGAACAATGGGATGAGAACGTCGGCGATGCGCGCCAGGAGCTGGTGCTCATCGGCATGGACCTGAACCAGGCCATGCTGCGCGCCCGACTGGATGCCTGCCTGCTGGACGATGCTGAAATGGCGCAAGGCCCGCTGGGCTGGGTGCGCATGGCAGATCCCTTTCCGCTATGGGGTTGACGGTGGCGTCCACACTCCCCGATGTCGCCCGTCACGAAAGTTCGGCCATTCCCTTGGCGCTGAATTGGGTCGGCATGCGCGGCATCGCCATCCCCCTGATGCCTGGCAGCCCTGAAATCGCGCCGCTGGCGGCCACGGCAGACCTTGCCGTGGATTTGCCCGATCCGCACGCCAAAGGCATCCACATGTCGCGCCTGTACCGCTTGCTGGGTACGTTCGCCCAGCATGGGGAATTGTCGCCGCGCTCACTGCAGCGGCTGCTGCGCGACATGATTGAAAGCCACGCCGATTGCGGATCGCGTGCGGCGCGCATCGGGCTGGAATTCGGCTTGCTGCAACAACGGCCGGCGCTGCGCACCGCTGGTCTGGCAGGCTGGAAGAGTTATCCGGTCAGCGTGCAGGCCATGCATCGCGGCCACGCCACGTGGGTGGAACTGGCAGTGCGCATCCAGTATTCCTCCACCTGCCCCTGTTCGGCCGCCCTCTCGCGACAGGCCGTGCGCGATGCTTTTGCGGAAGATTTCAGCGATACCGCCCTGGTCGCGCGCGGCGATGTGCTCGACTGGATTTCCGCCAGGGCCAGCCTGGCCACGCCGCACAGCCAGCGCAGTGAGGCCGAGGTGCGCATCAGGCTTTCCGCCGATGCCGATGCGCTGCCGCTACCGGCACTCATCAACTGCGCCGAAACGGCATTGGCCACGCCGGTGCAGACGGCCGTCAAGCGCGCCGACGAACAGGCATTCGCCCTGCTCAACGGCGCCAACCTGATGTACGTGGAAGATGCCGCGCGTCGCCTGCGGTGGGCACTGGAGCAGCATTTCAGCGCCTGCTCGGTTTCGGTCAGCCACCATGAAAGCCTGCACCCGCACGACGCGGTTGCCTCTTGCGCGACGCCTGGCTGGGAACGCATGGACTAAAGAAGATAAAAGAATGCACGTCCGCCCCGTCTCTGGCACACCCGCGCGAACCGGAGTATCTTTCATGCTATCGCCAGAACAACAGATTTCCTCATGATTTCCAGCAGCATCCCCAGTACCTTGCAACGCCATCAATTCGCCGCGCTTGAACCCGGCCCACGCCTGCTGGTGCTGGGTGCGGTACACGGCAACGAAACTTGCGGCACGCGCGCCATCGAGCGGCTGCTGCGCGAACTGGACAGCGGCGCCCTCGCCCTCACGCGCGGCCTGCTGACACTGGTGCCGGTCACCAATCCCCTCGCCTACCAGAAGAAACAACGCCAGGGCGAACGCAACCTCAACCGCAACATGCGGGTGAATGCGGCGCCGGCCAATTTCGAAGACAGGATATCCAACGTGCTATGCCCGTGGATCGCCGAACACGATGTGCTGCTCGACCTGCACTCCTTCCATACCGCCGGCGTTCCCTTCGCCATGCTGGGGCCGGAAGACAACGATGGCGACATCGAACCCTTCTCGCATGCGCAGGCAGAACAGCGCATGGCTGCTCATCTGGGAACGACACGCATCGTGGAAGGATGGATGGGCACTTATGCACGCGGCGTGGAACGCCGCCGCAAGGAAGGAAAAGTCGGCGCTCCCGACCTGCTGGATCGCAACTATGGCGTAGGCACGACGGAATTCGCCCGTACCCAGGGCGTCTACGGCATCACGCTGGAATGCGGGCAGCATGACGACCCGCACGCACCGGAAGTCGCCTACCATGCGATCCTGCAGACCCTGGCCCTGCTCGGCATGGCGCAACTGCCGCTGGAACCGCCTCGTCCGGAAATCGAGATCATCCGTCTGGTCGACGTGATCGACATGGAACATCCGGCCGACGCCTTCACCCGCGAATGGGCCAGTTTCGACCGCGTGGCCAAAGGCCAGGCCATCGGCCACCGCCACGATGGAACAGCGGTGACGGCGCCGGATGACGGTTACATCGTATTCCCCAACCCCAAGGCGCTGGCTGGCAATGAATGGTTTTACTTCGGCGTGAAAAGCGGCCGCAAGCTGTAAGCCGATCTTTATCTATCAGGCGCAATCCAGCACATAGAAGCGCGTGTCCACCGTCATCACCGGAAACGAAGGCGGCAGCGCGGCTTTCTCGATCAGTGCGAAACCGTTTTTCTCATAGAAGCGGTGCGCCGCCAGGAACTTTGCCGTAGTCCCCAGATAAACCTGCTTCACGCCCTGCATCTTGGCCCAGCCGATGGCGCCGTCCAGCAGGCGCCTGGCGGTGCCGTGCTCGCTGCCGCGATGGCTGGCGGCGACAAACATCTTGCGCAGCGCCACCCGGTCGTTGCCGATATCGAGCAGCGATACGGTGCCGACCACCTCGCCGCCATCCAGCGCGACCCAGAAATTGCCCTTGCCCTGTTGATAGAAACCGGAAATATCGTTCAGGTCGGGCTGGCCTTCCAGCGTGATGGGAATGTCGAATTCCTGTTGCTGGATCGGCAGGATGACCTTGACCACGCCTTCTGCGTGCTCTAGGGAAAAGGGACGAATTTCGATCATGGATGTGTGCGCTTGGATAAGGGCTGGCTTGCTGGCCCGATGTTGCGTGGCTTACTTGAGTTCGTTGCCCGGCGTCAGCTCCCAGCAGCGCGGGCTGTGGGCGAAACCGATGTATCCGTAGTAGTCCGCAGCATCGGGCGCGGCCAGCAAGCGCAGGCGGCAGTGCGGGCCGAGCCGGTTGCGGGTATGGCGGATCAGTTCCTTGCCGATGCCGCGGCGCTGGTAACTCTCATCGACGGCCAGTTCCGACATGTAGCAGGCATAGGTGAAGTCGGTCACGCAGCGCGCCACGCCGACCAGCAGCTCGCCGTCCCATGCGGTGGCGACCAGATTGGCGTTCTCCACCATGCCCTTCATGCATTCGAGGTCGTCCAGCGGACGGCGCGGGCCCATCGAAGTGCGAGAGAGCACGTTGACGAACTGCTCGACGGTAAGGGCGATGTCGGTCTTGTATTCGATGTTCATGGCAGCAGGCGGGCGAAGGCTAAAGCCAGCATGATACCCAAACAAGGGGCAACCGTTTGGGAGCCGGACATCCTCAAAAAAATCGCCGGCATAAAGCCGGCGATGCGTGGCCCATTTCCCGGGAAAATGTCAGCTGTTCTTCCACAGTGGATTGCGCTTCTCCAAAAAGGCGTTGACGCCCTCCTTCTGGTCCTGCGTATCGAACAGGTCGATGAACAGTTCACGCTCGGTCTGCAGGATGGTGCCCAGCGGGTTGTGGCGCGCCCCCTGGATCAGCTTCTTGCTGGCCGCCACCGACGACGGGCTTTGCTTCTCGGCCTGCAGCGCCAGTTCCAGTGCGCGTGCCTTCGCCTGTCCCTTGCCTACCACTTCTTCCACCAGGCCGATGCGCAAAGCGGTCTCCGCGTTGACGCGTTCTCCGCACAGGATCATGCGCTTGGCCCAGCCTTCGCCGACCAGCCACGGCAAATTCTGCGTGCCACCGGCGCAGGGCAGCAAGCCCACGGCCGCTTCCGGCAAGGCCATCTGAGCCTGCTCCTCGGCAATGCGGATGTCGCAGGCCAGGGCACATTCCAGCCCGCCGCCCATGGCATAACCATTGATGGCGGCGATCGAGACGCCGCGAAAATTGGACAAGGTTTCAAACGCTTCGCCGAAACGGCGCGCCATCTCGCGCGCCATGGCGCGGTCGCCGTCGGCGAACAGCTTCAGGTCGGCGCCGGCGGAAAAGAACTTCTCGCCCTCGCCGGTCACCACCAGCGTGTAGATGTTACGGTCGGCGTTGAGGTCCTTGACCAGTTGCGTCAGGCCGGCCAGCGCATCGCGCGTCCAGGTGTTGGCCGGCGGGTTGGACAATGTCAGGACGGCGGTGTGGTTGGTCTTTTCCAGCTTGAGATTGGTATAGGTACTCATGAATGCCTTTCAACGAAACAGGGTCAGCGAATGTCGTCCAGATTGTCGCTATTGAGCAGGTGGCGCGAGACGATCACGCGCATGATCTCGTTGGTGCCTTCCAGGATCTGGTGCACGCGCACGTCGCGGAAATAGCGTTCCAGCGGGTACTCGCGGATGTAGCCGTAGCCGCCGTGGATCTGCAGCGCCTCATTGCAGATACGGAAGCCCAGGTCGGTGGCAAAGCGCTTGGCCATCGCACAGTAAGTGGTGGCGCCGGGCGCCTTATTGTCGAGCTTGACCGCCGCCAGCCGCACCATCTGGCGCGCGGCGACCAGTTCGGTCTGCATGTCGGCCAGTTTGAATTGCAGCGCCTGGAAGTCGGCGATCGGACGGCCGAACTGCTTGCGCTCCTTCATGTAGGCATGCGCGGCATCGAGCGCGGCCTGCGCGGCGCCGACCGAACAGGTGGCGATATTGATGCGGCCGCCATCCAGCCCCTTCATCGCGAAGATAAAGCCTTCACCTTCATTGCCCAGCAAATGGCTGGCCGGCACCTTGACGTTGTCGAAGCTGATGGTACGCGTAGGCTGGCTGTTCCAGCCCATCTTGCTTTCCTTCTTGCCGTAAGCGATGCCCGGCGCATTGCCCGGCACCACGATGGCGGAAACGCCCTTGGCGCCTTCGCCGCCGGTGCGCGCCATCACCACCAGCACATCGGTCGAACCGGCGCCGGAGATGAAGGCCTTGGAGCCGTTGAGCACATAGTGGCCGTCCACCAGCCTGGCAGTGGTTTTCAGCGATGCCGCATCCGATCCCGAACCGGGCTCGGTCAGGCAGTAGGAGCCGATCTTGCGGCCGGCGGCCAGCTTCTCGCACCATTCGTCCTTGATGGCGGCGGTGCCCCAGGAGGCAATCATCCAGCTCACCATGTTATGGATGGTGAGATAAGCGGCCGTGGACGGACAGGCGTGCGCCAGTTCCTCGAACACGACGGTGGCGTCCAGCCGGCTCAGGCCCAGGCCGCCGACCTCTTCCGGTGTGTACAGGCCGCAAAAGCCCAGCTCGCCGGCCTTGGCGATCACATCGAGCGGAAAATGCGACTCTTCGTCCCACTTGGCCGCATGCGGCGCCATCTCGCCGGCGGCGAAGTCGCGCGCGCTTTGCTGGAAGGCCAGTTGATCTTCATTGAGTTCAAAGTCCATGCGTGTCTCCTGTTTTGGTCTTGATATGGGTCTAGATTAATGGAATTTGGGGAGATGAGTTGTCGCGCAGGCGACATTGGCCGGAATAGCTGACGACGCCGGGTTCCTGCTTCCGCAGGGACGACGGGCTGCCGCAATTCAAACGCCGCCGCCCCTGCAAAAGCAGGGGCCCGCGTCGTTATGCCGCCCTGACCAGAGCCGGCTTGCCGAATTGCGCCAGCAGCGCCGTCCGTCGCGCTTGCATCGACTGGACAGCCTTGTCCTTGACATGCCCGTAGCCGCGCACCTGATCGGGCAACTGCGCCAACTCAACGGCTACCGCGAGATTGGCAGCATTCAGCTTGGGCAGCAAGCCCAGCACCAGCTCCCGATAATCGACGATCAATTGCCGCTCCATCCTGCGCTCTTCGGTGCGTCCGAAGACATCGAGGGCGGTGCCGCGCAATCCCTTCATCTTCGCCAGCAGCTTGAATGCCTTGAACATCCAGCTGCCGTAGCGCGCCTTGACCAGGTGGCCCTGTGCATCCTTTTTCGCGAAGATCGGCGGGGCGAGATTGAAGCTCAAGGCGAAGTCGCCCTCGAACTGCTGCTCCAGTTGCTGCATGAACTTGCCGTCGGTGTACAGGCGCGCCACTTCATACTCGTCCTTGTAAGCCATCAGCTTGGACAAGTTGCGCGCCACCGCCAGGGCCAGCTTGTCGCCGCCCAGCGGCGCTTCAGCGGCACGCACAGCCTCCACCACTTCAGCGAACTGCGCGGCGTAGGCGGCATTCTGGTAATCCGTGAGGAAAGCCGTGCGGCGCTTGACCAGCTTGTCCAGCGTCTCGGGCATGCGCAGCACTACCGGTTGCGCCGGCACGGCGATCTTCTCCACCCTGGCCAGATCCACTGCCGCGCGGCGGCCCCACAGGAAGGCGGTCTTGTTGGCTTCGATGGCCACGCCGTTCATCTCGATGGCGCGCAGCAGCGCGGCTTCGGTCAGCGGCAATTCGCCGCGCTGCCAGGCGTAGCCCAGCATGAACAGGTTGGTGGCAATGGAGTCGCCCATCAGGGCGGTGGCCAGGCGGGTGGCGTCGATGAAGTCGGCCTGCTGGTCCACCGATTCCACGATCAGCGCCTTGACCTCCTCGAACGGGAATTGCCAGTCGGGATTCTTGGCGAACTGCCCCGGAGGCTGCTGGTGCACGTTGACCACGGCGCGCGTACGGCCCGGACGCATCTTGGAAATGGCGTCGAAGGAGCCTGCGGTCAGCATGTCGCAGCCGAGGATCAGGTCGGCCTCGCCGGTGGCGATGCGCTGGGCGCGGATGGCGTCGCGCGTGGCGGCGATGCGCACGTGCGATGTCACCGAACCGTTTTTCTGCGACATGCCGGTCATGTCCAGCACCGAAGCGCCCTTGCCTTCCAGGTGCGCAGCCATGCCCATCAGCGCGCCGATGGTGATCACGCCGGTACCGCCGATGCCGTTGATGAGGATGTTGAACGGCGTAGCGCAGGACGGCAATACTGGCTGCGGCAATGCGCCGAAATCGTCGCTCTCGCCCTTCTTGCTCACGCCTGCCTTCGACTTCTTCAGCTTGCCGCCGGTGACGGTGACGAAGCTGGGGCAAAAGCCCTTCACGCAGGAGTAATCCTTGTTGCAGGACGACTGGTCGATGGCGCGCTTGCGGCCGAATTCGGTTTCCAGCGGCAGGATCGACGTACAGTTGGACTGCACGCCGCAGTCGCCGCAGCCTTCGCATACGGCCTCGTTGATGAACAGGCGCTGGTTCGGGTCGGGGAATTCGCCTTTCTTGCGGCGGCGGCGCTTCTCGGCGGCGCAGGTCTGGTCGTAGATGATCACGGTCACGCCCGGCAGCTCGCGCAATTCGCGCTGCACGGCGTCCATGTCCTTGCGGTCATGCACGGTCACGGCGGCCGGCAGGTTGGAACGATCGCTATTGCGTCCGATATAACGGCCGATGTCTTCCGACACCAGCGCGATGCGCTGCACGCCCTCGGCCGCCATCTGCTGCGCGATCATCGGCACCGACACCGTGCCGTCCACCGGCTGGCCGCCGGTCATCGCCACCGCGTCGTTGTAGAGGATCTTGTAGGTCATGTTGACCTTGGCTGCCACCGCCGCGCGGATCGCCAGATAGCCGGAGTGGAAATAGGTGCCATCGCCCAGGTTGGCGAACACGTGCGGCACCTGCGAGAACGGCGCCTGGCCGATCCAGGGCGCACCCTCGCCGCCCATGTGGGTGGTCAGCTTGTTGAATTCGGGATAGATCGCGGTAGCCATCACGTGGCAGCCGATCCCGGCCAGTGCGAAGCTGCCTTCGGGCACCTTGGTCGAGGTGTTGTGCGGACAACCCGAGCAATAGTACGCAGGGCGCGGCGGCGTGTTGACGGCCTTGGACAGCACCGCGTCCTTGGCGTCGAGGAAAGCCAGGCGCGCCTTGATCAGGTCGCTGGTGTGGAAACGCGCAATGCGCGCGGCGATCACGCGCGCGATCTGCGCCACCGAGAAGTCTGCCTTGGAAGTCAGCAGCCATTCGCCGCGCGGCGCAACCCACTCGCCCTTTTCATCGAACTTGCCGATCACGCGCGGGCGCACGTCGTCGCGCCAGTTGTAGAGCTGTTCCTTCAACTGGTATTCGACCATCTGGCGCTTTTCTTCCACCACCAGGATTTCGTCCAGCCCTTGCGCGAATTCGCGCACGCCTTCCGGCTCCAGCGGCCAGGGCATGGAGACCTTGAACAGGCGCAGGCCGATCTCGGCCGCGAAGGCTTCGTCGATGCCCAGCTCGGACAGCGCCTCCAGCACATCGAGGTAGGACTTGCCGGAGGCGATGATGCCCAGCCGCGCCTTGGGGCTGTCGATCATCACGCGGTTGAGCTTGTTGGCGCGCGCGTAGGCCAGCGCCGCGTAGATCTTGTAGTCCTGCATCAGCGCTTCCTGCTTGCGCGCCTGCACGCCCAGCGTGTCGGTCGACAAACGAGCGCTGAGGCCGCCTTCGGGCATCACGAAATCGGCCGGGTACTTGATATCGATGCGGAAGGGATTGGCGTCCACCGAGGCGCTCGACTCGACCGTGTCGGCCAGCGCCTTGAAGCCCACCACACAGCCGGAATAGCGCGACATGGCCCAGCCGTGCAGGCCGAGGTCGAGGTATTCCTGCACGTTGCAGGGATAGAGCATCGGGATCATCGATGCCGAGAAAATGTGGTCGGACTGGTGCGGCAGCGTCGAGGAATAGGCGCCGTGGTCGTCGCCGGCCACCAGCAGCACGCCGCCATGGGGAGAGGTGCCGGCGTGGTTCATGTGTTTCAGCACATCGCCGCAGCGGTCCACGCCGGGGCCCTTGCCGTACCACATGGCGAATACGCCATCGTATTCGGACGGGCCGATCAGCTTGACTTGCTGGGTGCCCCAGACGGCGGTGGCGGCCATGTCTTCGTTCACGCCGGGCTGGAACTTGACGCGATGCGTCTCCAGGTACGGTTGCGCTTTCCATAGCGCCTCGTCCAGCCCGCCCAGCGGCGAACCGCGATAGCCGGAAATGAAGCCGGCCGTGTTCAGGCCCGCTTGCCGGTCGCGCAATTGCTGCAGCATCGGCAGGCGCACCAGGGCCTGGATGCCGGAGAGATAAATCGAGCCTTCGGTGGCGGTGTATTTGTCGTCCAGGCTGACAGGCGCCAGCGGGACAATGTCAGGCGAACCGCCCATGCGGTTCGCAGATGCATGTGCAACGGCGGTATGCAAGCCGCCTGTTGCGGAGTTGCCGGGGTTACCCTCGGTTTTACCGGGGACCGGCGAGTGAGCGCTCACTTGGGTCGCAGCCAGATCGGAATCGCGTACGCCTTCTACGGTTGGCGCCGTCGTTCCGACAGGCTCAGCTGCCGAACGGATTTCCATTGCTTGTCTCCAAAATTTTGATTCAGATAGCGTCTGCCATTACCGCGCCGGGTACGGCCCATTACTGTCAGACACTTCGACCGTGGTAGCGGTCATCACAACAATCTCCGTCTCGAAAACTGCTGTGACTGAAGTCTATCCCCGTGCCGCTCGGACGTGGAAATACCGATTGGGGATAGGGCCATAAGGAAAAATGATACCCATCCCTTTCCGCAGGTGATCCTGCACCGCGCCTTGCTGCCCCTGATTTCATGCGACGGCCATCCATACGCGGTATGCTTGCGCCCAACCGATACTCGCATGTGGCTCCCATGGAATGCTTCGTGCTCTTCTCCATGCAGCAAGGAAGACACGAATTTCCATACAACAACAATTTTCGAATCACTCACATACACATGAGCGAACAGACCAAAGACCAGATGGAGCCCGATAGCGCCGTCTACAAAACGCTGCTCGAATCAACCAAGGCGATTCCGTGGAAAATCGACTGGAGCACGATGAAGTTCACCTACATCGGCCCGCAAATCGAGAAACTGCTGGGCTGGACGCCGGAGAGCTGGGCCACCGCCGAAGACTGGGCCATGCGCATCCATGCGGAAGACCGCGAAGCGGTGGTCAACTTCTGCATCTCGCAATCGAAGTCAGGCATCGACCACGAGGCCGACTACCGCGCCCTCACGCGCGACGGCGAGCACATCTGGATTCGCGACGTGGTGCATGTGGTGCGCAACCCCGACGGCAGCCCGAATTCCCTGATCGGTTTCATGTTCGACATCACCGAACGCAAAAAGACCGAGGCCCATCTGGTCGAGCTGCAAAAGGAACTGGAGGCGCTGTCTTATCGCGATGGCCTCACCAACGTGGCCAACCGCCGCATGTTCGACTCGGCGCTGGAAGTGGAGTGGACCAATGCGCTCAACAATCGCGCGCCGCTGTCGCTGATCATGCTCGACATCGACTACTTCAAGCAGTACAACGACCATTACGGCCACATCCGCGGCGACGAATGCCTGAAGAAAGTGGCCGCCGTGCTGTCCAAGGCAGCCACCCGCTCACGCGACTTCTTCGCCCGCTATGGCGGCGAGGAGTTCGTGCTGATCCTGCCGGAGGCCGATGCCAAGGCGGCACTGCAGGTGGCGCAACGCTGCCGCAAACTAGTGCTGGACGAGGCGATCCCGCATGAGACTTCGCAAGTGGCGGAAGTTGTCACGGTCAGCCTTGGCGTATCCACCATCATCCCTTCCGGCCAGGACCAGCGCATCGATTTCATGGAAACCGTCGACCAGCGCCTGTACAAAGCCAAGCAGCTCGGCCGCAACTGTATCGCCGTGGATGAGTGAACTGTATCTGTCTCGCAGCTTGGGCAGCCGATAGAATCAGCCACTCCTTCCATCGCTGCGAGACCACCATGCCCTCCACCTACGCCTACCGCCTGCTCAACGTGTTCGCCGAATCCACCTTCGGCGGCAATCCCCTGTGCGTATTTGAAGATGCACGCGGTATCGACGACGCCACCATGCAGGCGCTGGCCTTGCAGTTCAACCTGTCGGAAACCACCTTCATCCTGCCTTCGGCGGTAGCCGATGCGCGCGTGCGCATCTTCACCACCGGCTACGAGATGCCGTTCGCCGGCCATCCCACCCTGGGCACCGCGCACGTGGTGCGCGAGCTGCTGCATGCCGGCGATGCGCTGAAACTGGAATTCAAGGCCGGCGTGGTGCCGGTGACCGCCGAGGGTGATGTCTGGACCTTCACCGCACCCAGCGCCGGCAGCCCGAAGACCGCCCCCTCGCCACTGCCGCCGGCCGAAGTCGCAGCCCTGGTCGGCCTGCCGGTGGATGACCTCGCAGGCGATCCCATCTGGGTCGATACCGGCGCCGACCAGTTCCTGATCCCGCTGAAGTCCCCTGCGGCAGTGCGCCGCGCCCAGCCCGACAGCGGCGCGCTGGAACACTGGCCGCAAAGCAGCCTGGGCCGCAAGACGGCTTACGTATTCGCTTTCGATGACAGCGAACCGGGCAATGTGCTGGCGCGCTATTTCTTCACCAAGCAAGGCGGCGGCGTAGCTGAAGACCCGGGCACCGGTTCGGCCTGCGCCAACCTCGGCGGCTGGCTACTGGCGACCGGCCATGCGCTGCCGGCGCGCTATGCGATCGACCAGGGCGCGGCAGTCGACCGCCCTTCCCGCTTGCATCTTTCAGTGTCGGAAAGCGGCGCGATCCAGGTCGGCGGCCGCGTAATCGAAATCGGCCGCGGCACCGTCACCATCGATCCGGCCGGACGTACTGCGCTGGCCTGAGCATCTCCTTTCGCCGCTACACCGGCATGCCGCTGTCCTGTCCTTCCCGTGTCAACGGCAAGATCAGCGCGTGCAGCCAGTCCATGAACCCGGCCACGCGCGCCGGCACCTGGCGGCGGCTGGCGTAGAGCAACGATACCGGCATCGGCGCCGGCCGGTATTGCGGCAGCACCTCCACCAATGCGCCCTGCACCAGCAAGCTGCGCTTGTGCGCCCCCACCAGCGGCAACTGGATCATCCCGAGTCCCGCCTGGCAGGCGGCATCGTAGGTTTCGGTGCTGTTGACGGTAACGCTGCCCGCCATCGGCACATAGTGGGTCTCCTTGCCGTCGAACCATTCCCAGCCCGGCGAGCGGCCGCCCAGTACCTGGCGGTAATGCACCAGCTTGTGGTGCGCCAGGTCGTCCAGCGTGCGCGGCACGCCGTGCCGCTCCAGATAAGCCGGACTGGCGCAATTGACCTGAACCAGATGTCCGATGGGACGCGCCACCAGCGATGAATCGTCCAGCGTCCCGGTGCGCAGCACGCAGTCGAAGCCCTCGCCGACCAGGTCTACGCGGCGGTCGCTGGCGGAAAGCTCGATCTCCAGCTGCGGATGCTGCTCAAGAAAGGCCGGCAATGCCGGCAGCACCACCTCACGCGCCATGGCGCTGGACATGTCCACCCGCAGCTTGCCGGTCAGCGACTTGCCGCCGGCCCGGAACATCGCGCGCATCGACTCGAAATCATCCAGCAGTTCCTTGCTGCGCCGGTAGAAAGCTTCGCCGTCTCCGGTCATCTGCACGCGCCTGGTCGTGCGCTGGAGCAGGCGCGTACCCAGCATCTGCTCCAGTTGCTGCACCGCCAGCGAGACGGTGGCATTGGGCAGGCCAAGCTGGCGCGCAGCCCCGCTGAAGCTGGCCAGTTCGGCCACGCGCTGGAAGATCTGGAGGGTGTCGAGCTGGTTCAAGGAACGCTCCAATTATTATTCAATATTGAAAAGTCTAATATCAAATAAGAAATTTATTAACAAAAACCTTCTCAATATACTGGGCTTCGTAGTCAGGCACACCGCACGACTTTCCACTCTTCATCGACAGGAGCCCAGCATGACCCAAGCAGACAACACCACTCCCCGCATCGCCCTGGTCACCGGCGGCAGCCGCGGCCTCGGCAAGAACACGGCCCTGCACCTGGCGCGCGACGGCGTCGGCGTGATCATCACCTATGTCAGCAACCGCGCCGCCGCCGAACAGACGGTGGACGAGATCCAGGCCATCGGCGCCAAGGCCGTAGCCCTGCAACTGGATCTGGCCAATAGCCGCAATTTCCCCGGCTTTGCCGACGCCGTGCGCGCCGCACTGAAGCAGACCTGGAACGCCGAATACCTCACTTACCTGGTCAACAACGGCGGCATGGGCATGCATGCCTCGATCGCCGAGACCAGCGAAGCAGTCTTCGACGAGCTGTACAACGTGCACCTGAAGGGGACCTTCTTCCTGACCCAGGCGCTGCTGCCGCTGATTGCCGATGGCGGCCGCATCATCAACACCTCCAGCGGCCTGGCGCGCTTCTCCCTGCCCGGCTATGCGGCCTATGCCGCGATGAAAGGCGGCGTGGAAGTCATGACGCGCTACATGGCCAAGGAATTCGGCGCACGCGGCATTGCCGTCAACACCGTGGCGCCGGGCGCCATCGAAACCGATTTCGGCGGCGGCCGCGTGCGCGACAATGCCGAACTCAACGCCTTCGTCTCCAGCCAGACCGCGCTGGGCCGCGCCGGCCGGCCAGATGACATCGGCGCCGCCGTGGCCTCGCTGCTGCGTCCGGAAAACGGCTGGATCAACGCCCAGCGCATCGAGGTGTCGGGCGGCATGTTCATCTGAGCGTCCGATCAGCGCCGGTGGCGGGTGCATACCGCCGTCGGCAAACGCTGCGCAAACTTGCCGATTTAACCAATCTTTAGCGCCGCAAACGCCCCCTCCGCTTCGCTACTCGCATTTCCCTGCACCCGATTTGGGCACCTCTTTTTTTCCTCTCCCAACTTCTACGCACACTGTCGCCGCGCCTGCCGTTCATACCCTGCGACAGCTCAACCATGGCGATTGCAAAGCTCAATGCATTCTGTTGCGGATTGCATTGTGCTCGGGTAACATCGCTCGGCGTTGATCTAGAATTTTTTCAATAAATCGACTTGTTTTATGTAGCTTGTATGCTCATTAAATGGTCATACCATTTGCGAACAGGTCGGCATCAACACATATGCATACGGCTGCGCCCGCGCGGCCGATCGGGAGAGGCACTGGCCGATGGACGAAGGCAAGCAGCGCATGCTGCACACTCGCTCCTGCGCCCATGTGTCCCAATGGCGGAGTACAAACAGGGGACGGGTATTTTCTTCAGTCATATCTTTCGCAATCGCGCAGTACGTTCATCAGCCTGCGCAACCGCCCTGCTGATCGCCCTTTTCACGTTCGCCAACCCTGCTCTTGCCGCTCCTTCCGGCCCCGATTGCTCCCGCCCGTTTACGCTGGCGCTGCACGACCATGGTTTGTTGTACTCGTCGGCCACCGATACCGGCATCGACAAGGATTTCGCCGACGAGCTGATCCGCCGCAGCGGCTGCAAGATCAACGTCAGCCTGATGTCGCGCGCGCGCATCTGGCAACTGATCGAGTCGGGTGCGCTGGACTTCAGCCTTTCAGGTATCTCCAACCGCGAGCGCGAGCAGTTCGCCGCCTTCGCCTGGTACTTCAGGAACAAGTACTACCTGCTGGTGCGCAAGGATTCCGGCATCTCGCGAATGGAAGATTTCGCGCGCAACGAGCGTTTCCAGCTCGGCGTCATCCGCAGCTTCCGCTATAGCGACAACGCCAACCGCCTGGTCGACAAGCTCGCCGCCGCCAACCGCGTAAGCCAGGCCGGCGGCCTCGAACCCTTATATGAAGCCCTGCTGCTCAACCGCATCCAGGGCATGATCATGGAGCCGTTCGACTATCCGGCGGTGCAGGAAAAACGCATCCGCGATGTCACCGCCGTCATCGGCTTCAACGACCCCTCAATGCCGCATGGACTGATCATGTCCAGGAAGGCACTGCCGCCGGCCGAGCAGGAAAAGTGGCGCGCACTGGTCAACGGCATGCTGGCCGACGGCACCGTGCTGCGCATCTTCGAAAAATACTTCAACCCGGAGCTGGCTGCTTCGATGGTTGACCAGGCCAAACCGTGAACTGGATCCGTAAGATTGTGCTCCCGCTGCTGATCCTGATCACAGGATTGGGCGTGACCTGGGTCGCCTGGGACCATGAGCGCCAGGCCTCCAACAAGGAACTCCATTCGCAGTTCGCCTCGGCACTGCGCGAGACGGTCAGCCGCATCGAACAGCGCATGGCGTCCTACGAGCAGATGCTGCATGGCGTGCAAGGGCTGGTCTCTGCCACCGGCGCCATCGACCGCGGCAACTTCCACGATTACGTCAGCTCGCTGAACCTGGATGCCAATTTCTCCGGCATCCAGGCCATCTCGATTGAAGAATGGATACCCGCCGAGCGCCTGGACGCCCACCTGGAGCGCATGCGCAAGCAAGGCATGGACGGCTACGCGATCCGCCCGCCCGGCGGCCGCGACGCTTATGCCCCCTTGACCCTGCGTGAACCTTACGTCGGCCGCAACCGTCTCCCCTTCGGCTTCGACCACTGGTCGGACCCGGTACGGCGCGTCGCCATGGAAAAAGCGCGCGACTCCGGCATGGCAGCCATCTCCGGCAAGATCGAACTGGATCTGGAAAACAACAACAAGACCGAACCCTCCTTCCTGATGTACTTGCCGCTGTACGAACGCGGCAAGCCGCAAGGCACCATCGCCGAGCGCCGCGCCAACCTGCTGGGCTGGGTGCATGCGGTATTCCGCATGACCGACGTGATCGCCAGCCTGTATGGCGAAAGCACGCGCGGCATTGCCTTCTCGCTGTACGACGGCGTCGAAACCGTGCCGCAGGCCCTGCTCTACCGTTCGCGCAATGACGGCCCGCAGACACAGCCGCCGCGCATTTCGTCCACGGAATACCTGGTGGTGGCAAACCACAACTGGACGCTGAGCATGAGCACGCTGGACAGCTTCACCGTGCAATTCGGCCGCAACGCCGAACACCTGATCGCCGCCACCGGCATCGGCATGAGCATCACGCTGTCGCTGCTGGCCTGGCTGATGATGTCTTCCCGCGTGCGCGCGGTGCGCCTGGCGCAGAAGATGACCGCCAAGCTGCGCACCAGCGAAGAACAGTTCCGCGCCATCGCCGACTGCACCGTCAACTGGGAAGTCTGGTGGGGCCTGGACGGCCGGCCGCGCTGGGTCAACCATGCGGTGAGCGACTATACCGGCTACACGGTCGAGGAATGCCTGGCGATGAAGGATTTCGTCGGCACCATCGTGCATCCCGAAGACGAAAAGCGCATCCGCGCCGAGCTGTCCAAGTGCATGGATGGCCAGAAGCGCGAGGATGTCGAATTCCGCTGCGTACGCAAGGATGGTTCGGTGTTCTGGCTGTCGTTGTCGTCGGCGCCGATTACCGATCCGCACGGCACCTTCACGGGTTTCCGCACCAGCAGCCGCGACATTACCGAACGCAAGCAGATCGAAGCCGAGTTGCGCATCTCCGCGGTGGCCTTCGATTCGCGCGAAGGCATGCTCATTACCGATGCCAACAGCAAGATCCTGCGCGTGAACAAGGCCTTCACCGAGATCACCGGCTACAGGTCTGAAGAAATCGTCGGCAAGCACCCCAACCTGCTGCGCTCGGACCGCCACGGCCCCGCCTTCTTCCAGGAGATGCGCGAAAGCATCCAGCGTTTCGGCAAATGGCAGGGCGAGATCTGGGACCGCCGCAAGAATGGCGAGGTTTATCCCGAATGGCTGACCATCTCCGCCGTCAAGAACAAGGACGGGCACGTTACCCATTACGTCAGCACCCATCACGACATCAGTGACCGCAAGCTGGCCGAAGAGCGCATCCGCGAACTGGCCTCCTTCGATGCCCTGACGCGCCTGCCCAACCGCGCCTTGCTGCTGGAGCGCCTGAAGCAGGCCATTGCGCTGTCTGCGCGCAGCAAGACTTGCTCGGCGCTGCTGTTCATCGACCTTGACCACTTCAAGACGCTCAACGACACCATCGGCCATGAGAAAGGCGACTTGCTGCTCAAACAGGTATCGCTGCGCCTGGTGACCAGCGTGCGTGAAAACGATACCGTCGCGCGCGTGGGCGGCGATGAGTTCGTAGTGGTGCTGGAGGGCTTGAACGAACATCCCCAGGAAGCCGCCAACCAGACCAAGGCGATCGGCGAGAAGATCCTGGCCACGCTGGGCAACACTTACCAGCTCGACGATGTCGAATACCGCACCACCGCCAGTGTCGGCGCCACCATCTTCCGCGGCCGCCAGGCATCGGTGGACGAGTTGATGAAGCAAGCCGACCTCGCCATGTACAAAGCCAAGGGAACCGGCCGCAACGCCCTGCGCTTCTTCGACCCGGCGATGCAGACCGTGGTGCTGGAGCGTGCCGCGCTGGAGTCCGGCTTGCGCAAAGCCATCGAAGGCGACCAGCTGCTGCTGCACTACCAGGCGCAAGTGGTCGCAGGCGGCCGCGTGACGGGCGCCGAAGTGCTGGTGCGCTGGCAGCATCCGCAGCGCGGCATGGTGCCGCCGGGCGATTTCATCCCCTTGGCCGAAGAAACCGGCCTGATCCTTTCGCTGGGCAACTGGGTGCTGGAAACCGCCTGCAAACAGCTGGCCATCTGGGCCCAGGGCCGGCATACCGAACACCTGACCATCGCCGTCAACGTCAGCGCACAGCAATTCCGCGAGCCGGATTTCGTGCAGACGGTACTCGATACGATCGAACGTACCGGCGCCAATCCGCGGCGCCTGAAGCTGGAGCTGACCGAAAGCCTGCTGGTGGACAATGTCGAAGACATCATCCAGAAGATGTTCGCGCTGAAGGCCTATGGCGTGGAGTTCTCGCTGGACGATTTCGGCATCGGCTACTCCTCCCTGTCCTACCTCAAGCGGCTGCCGCTGAATCAGCTTAAAATCGACCAGTCTTTCGTGCGCGACGTCTTGATCGATCCCAACGATGCATCGATCGCCAAGACCATCGTCAACCTGGCCCAGAGCTTGGGCCTGGGCGTCATCGCCGAAGGGGTGGAAACCGATGCCCAACGCAGCTTCCTGGCCGATGCCGGATGCCACGCCTACCAAGGGTATTTCTTCTGCCGCCCGGTCGCGGTCGACGCTTTCGAGAAGTTCGCGCAGGAATTCGATCCCCGATTCACTCCTGCCTAGGACAAAGAACTCATTTCATCAATAGGCGTAAGATGCGTTCTGTTCAGAAAGGGCGCTGGCAAGGCGCGCGACGCGTCGTGTGGCGGTGCCACACTCAAGGAGCGCAACGCGGCCAGCGCCCTTTCTAAACAGAACCCAACGGGAGCGGCCTGTTTGGGCGGATTGCTGCGTTACGAATTTGGGTCAAGACGCCCAGTCTTGACCCAAATTCGCGCCTTGCACTCCATCCCAAACAGGACTCGCTCGCACTTACGCCTATTGATGAAATGAGTTCTTAACATGAGCAACGCATTGTCGAGCTTCGCCATCAACAACAAATGGCCGGCCCAGCATCCCGACCGTATCCAGCTGTATTCGCTGCCCACGCCCAATGGCGTGAAAGTGTCGATCATGCTGGAAGAAACCGGCTTGCCTTACGAGCCGCACTTGGTCAGCTTCGAGACCAACGACCAGATGTCGCCGGAGTTCCTGTCGCTGAACCCGAACAACAAGATTCCCGCCATCATCGACCCCAATGGCCCTGGCGGCAAACCGCTGTCGCTGTTCGAGTCGGGCGCCATCCTGCTCTACCTGGCCGAGAAGACCGGCAAATTCATCCCGGCCGATCCGGCCGCGCGCTATCAGGTGATCCAATGGGTCATGTTCCAGATGGGCGGCGTCGGCCCGATGTTTGGCCAGTTGGGCTTCTTCCATCGCTTTGCAGGCAAGGAATACGAAGACAAGCGTCCGCGCGACCGCTACGTCAACGAATCCAAGCGCCTTCTGGGAGTGATGGACAAGCGCCTGTCCGACACCGCATGGCTGGCCGGCGACGAGTACAGCATCGCCGATATCGCCACCTTCCCTTGGATCCGCAACCTGATCGGTTTCTATGAAGCGGGCGAACTGGTCGGTTTCAAGGATTTCCCCAATGTGGCGCGCGCACTGGAAGCCTTCGTGGCGCGTCCGGCCGTGATCAAGGGCCTGAGCATCCCGGCCCGCGGCTGAAGCTGCCGCATCCGCACCGTTTCCTCTGTCGCATGCGGCTCTGCCCATCTGCAGCAGGAAACGGCGGCGGGAGTCCCATTCAACGAGGGTGTAAATCTCCTTTCCGCATCCGGATCGACGCGTTAACATTGCGTCAACGCCTTAGAACTTGTTCAGCCATGTTCTGAACGCTTGCCCATGACGATCCGAATTCCCCTTCTCGCCTTCTTCCGGGCTTGTTTACTGTCCGGACTGTGCCTTGCCCTCGTTAGCCCACCTGCGCAAGCAGTCGACCTGTCACTCAAGTCGATACGTGTAGGCAACCTGGCGCGCGCCTACTTTTCCGAACGCGGCGGCCAGGGCGTACCGCAGCCGCTGATCATCGCCCTGCACGGCAGCGGCTCCACCGGTTCCCAGCTGGCGCGCAACACCGGTTTGACCGAAATCGCCGAGGCGGCCGGCTACATGGTGGCCTACCCCAACGGCACCGGCCTGACCATCGATGCGCGCACCTGGAATTCCGGCGGTTGCTGCGGCTACGCGCAAATGCACAAGGTGAATGACGTCGCCTTCATCCGCGCACTGATCGACAAGCTGGTGTCCGAAGGCTTGGCCGACCGCAGCCGGGTTTATATCGTGGGCCTGTCCAATGGCGGCATGCTGGCCTACCGCATGGCGGCTGAAGCGCCGGAGCTGTTCAAGGGCGTGGCCGTGGTCAGCGCGGTTCTGGACCTGCCGCCCGAGACGGTAAAAGCCGGCGTGCCGATACTGCACATCCACGGCAGCGACGATCCGTTCATCCCGTTCCTGGGCGGCATCGGCCCCAAGGAAGCAACCCAGGTGCCGCGCCTGTCGGTCGCCAAAACCATCGACACCTGGGTCAAGGCCAACGGCGCCGATCCCAAGCCTGACGTGAACGACATCCCCGACACCGCAGGCGATGGCACCTCGGTACGCCAATACACCTACCACAGCAAGAGCGATCCGCAGGCAGTGGTGCTCTATGAGATCAAGGGCGGCGGCCACAACTGGCCAGGCGGCACCGCGCCCATGCCCAATAGCGGCAAGGCTTCGCAGAACCTGGACGCGTCGCGCACCATCGTTGAATTCTTCAACCGCCACGGTGGCGGGCACCCTGCCGACGACGCAGCCGACAGCAATCTGCCTCCGGGAGCGACGCAATCCAAACCGGCAACGCCAACGGCGCCGGCAGCTCCCGCTAAGCCGGCCCACTAAGCGGTTCCGGGCCGTCCTGTGCACGCAAGCGCCACTACCGGGCGAAATCGCACTATCATAGCGGCCAGCGTTCAACCAACATCGCCATGACAATGAAAAGACTCATCACCAGCATCCTGATTGCCGTCGTGCTGTATTTTCTGCTGCCCTTCGTGACCAAATTCATTCCGCAGTACCGCCTCGCGGTGTGGTGCATCAGCGCCGGCATCGTCTCGTTTGCGGTATCGGCACTGATGGACAGGGTCTGAACCGGCAGCGCCCGACAACCTGGCAGCGCAATGAAAAACGGCCGCGGCGTATTGCACGTCGCGGCCGTTCTTATTGGCAGTCGAACCAGACAGCCGGAGAGTAATCAGCACTCGCCCTTTTTCGCATGTCCCGGCGGGCAGTGGTCGCGATCATGGCCTCGTCCATGGTCGCGGTCACCGTCTTCGTCATCGCGACGACGGTCGCCACGCCAACCGCCTCGATCCAGTTCCCACCCGTGCGGGCCTTCACGCCAGACCGGCTGGGCATAAGCATAACCGGGACGCTCGCGCATCCAACGGCCTTCGCGCCAGACATGGGCGTGGCCGTTCCAGTCCCAGTAGCCCGGCGCCCAGATGTAACCATAGCGCGGCGGCGGCATACGCTCCACACGCGGCGGCGGCGGCGCGCCGATATTGATGTTGACGGAAACCTGGGCTTGCGCCACAGGCAGGATGGCCCCCACGGAAGTAGCGGCGAGTACGGCGGCGAGTATTATTTTTTTCATAATAATGAAATGATGATGAGTGAAACGAGGGATGACTTGTTTCAGACCGGCAGATGCGGCACGCGTTCCGCAGAACCGCACGTTGAATTGCCGTCAGACAATACCACCGGTGCAAATATGCCCATATCGCCGCGCCAGCCGCTGCCGGCGCGGCGACTACTTTAATTTCCCCGGGCGGCCTTGAACATGGCCTTGATGCCCCGCACCGCCTGGCGAATGCGGGACTCGTTCTCGATCAGCGCAAAACGCACGTACTCGTCGCCATATTCCCCGAAGCCGATGCCCGGAGAAACGCAGACCTTGGCCTGTTCCAGCAGTATCTTGGCGAACTCCAGCGAGCCGAATGCACGGTAAGGTTCGGGAATGCGCGCCCAGATATACATCGATGCCTTGGGCACATCGACCATCCAGCCGGCCTCATGCAAGCCCTTGACCAGCACGTTGCGGCGCTTTTCATAATTGGCGCGGATCTCCTCGACGCAGGACTGGTCGCCTTCCAGCGCGGCAATCGCCGCCACCTGCACCGGCGTGAAGCTGCCGTAGTCGTGGTAGCTCTTGATGCGTGCCAGCGCCGCCACCAGCTTCTGGTTGCCGACCATGAAACCGATCCGCCAGCCGGCCATGTTGTAGCTCTTGGAGAGCGTGAAGAATTCCACCGCGACATCGCGCGCGCCGGGCACCTGCATGATGGAGGGTGCCTTCCAGCCGTCGAAGGTGATGTCGGCATAGGCCAGGTCGTGCACTACCAGGATGTTGTGCTCGCGCGCCAGCTTCACCACGCGCTCGAAGAATTCCAGTTCGACGCACTGGGCGGTAGGGTTCGACGGAAAGCCCAGGATCATCATCTTGGGTTTCGGATAGCTCTCACGCACCGCGCGTTCCAGCTCAGCGAAAAAGTCCACGCCCGGGCTCATGCGCACCGAGCGGATGCTGGCGCCGGCAATGACCGCGCCGTAGATATGAATCGGATAACTTGGATTGGGCACCAGCACGGTATCGCCCTTGTCCAGCGTGGCCAGCATCAGGTGCGCCAGGCCTTCCTTGGAACCGATGGTGACGATGGCCTCGCTGTCCGGATCGAAGTCGACTTCGTAGCGCGACTTGTACCAGTGCGCAATCGCGCGGCGCAGCCGTGGGATGCCTTTGGACGAGGAATAGCCGTGCGTATCAGGCCGCTGCGCGACTTCCACCAGCTTGTCCACGATGTGCTGTGGCGTGGGGCCGTCCGGATTGCCCATCGACATGTCGATGATGTCCTCGCCGCGGCGGCGCGCAGCCATTTTCAGTTCGGCGGTAATGTTGAAGACGTACGGCGGCAGGCGGTCGATGCGCGGAAAGCTGACCGGAATGGCGTTGGTTTCAGGGACAGGCGAGGAAGAGGAAGAGGAAGAAACGTCAGGCGTGCGCGAAGGCTCGCGCGGATCTGCGGATTGCGTCATGTTGGACTTTCACGTCAGCGCCCGGAACCGTCCGAGCGACGTTGGAGCGAATGCTCCGCGAAAGATTCTATGCGCGAATGCGCCGTTGCACAAGACGTAATCATGCCCCGATCGTCACTCGTATTTGCGCGCGTCCTCGATCACCTTGCCATCGTTGGGCAGGCTGCCCGGCGCCACGAACATCACCTCGCCGCGCAGCTTGGTCAGCTCGCGCAGGCTGCCGGCCACGGCCGCCGCATCGATGGCGGGGTCTTGCGGATCACCGACCTCGCAATGCAAGGTCATGATGTCATTGGCCATCTCGCCGCTCACCACCAGCCGCGCCTTGATCACATCGCCATGACGGCGCAGCACATCGGCCACCTGGGACGGGTGCACGAACATGCCGCGCACCTTCGTGGTCTGGTCGGCACGTCCCATCCAGCCCTTGATGCGCGTATTGGTGCGCCCGCACGGCGAAGCGCCGGCAATCACCGCCGACAAATCGCCGGTGCCGAAACGCAGCAGCGGATAATCCGGATTGAACGAGGTCACCACTATCTCCCCCACCTCGCCTTCGGCGACCGGGTCGCCGGTGCCGGGGCGCACGATCTCCAGGATCAGCTCCTCGTCCAGCACCATGCCGGGATTGACCGCCCCTTCGCTCATGGTCTCGTAGGCGATGTTGCCGATATCGGCCGAGGCATACAGCTGCAGCACATGCGGCACGCCATGCTCATGGAACCAGTTGCGCAGCGACGGCGGCAAGGCCTCGGCGCTCACCAGCGCACGCTGCACGCTGCCGATGTCGGCATTCATCTCGCGCGCCTTCTCGATGATGATCTTGAGGAAGGATGGCGTGCCGACGTAGGCGTCCGGTTTCAGGGCCGCCATCGCGTTGACCTGCAGCTCGGTCTGGCCGATGCCGGCCGGAATGACCGCGCAGCCCAGTTTGGCGGCGGCGCCTTCGACCATGAAGGCGGCCGGCGTGAAATGATAGGCGAAACAGTTCTGCACGATATGGCCGGCCGCCAGCCCCAGCGCCTTCATCGGGCTGGCGAAACGCCACCAGTCGGCACAATGCCCTTCCGGATCGTAGATCGGCCCAGGCGACACGAACAAGCGCCGCAATTGCCGCACCGGCGTGCTGTTGAGGCCGCCGAACGGCGCCTCGCGCGTCTGCAGCTCCCTCAGGTCCGACTTGCGCGTGACCGGCAATTGCGCCAGTCCGGCGCGCGAACGTACCGCCTGCGCATCGATGCCGTGCAAAATACGCGCCCAGCCCGGCGCCGCCTGCGCACGCGCCAGCAACTGCGGCAGGCGCTGCATCAGTTGCTCTTCACGCTGCTGCGGGTCACGCCGTTCCAGCGCATCCAATTCCGCGAGGGCTTGTTTGCCGTCTGCCATGTCGCCCCCGTCTCAAGCCAGCCAGCGTTTGCGGCGGCGATAGAACTTCATGTCGCGGAAATTCTTGCGCCCGCCAGACGACACGCCGAGGTAGAACTCCTTGACGTCTTCGTTATCCGACAGATCTCGTGCCGCCCCCTCCATTACCACCCGGCCGTTTTCCAGGATGTAGCCGAAGTCGGCATAGCGCAGCGCCACCATGGTGTTCTGTTCGGCCAGCAGGAACGAGACCTTTTCCTTCGTATTGAGGTCCTTCACGATCTCGAAGATCTCTTCGACAATCTGCGGCGCCAGGCCCATCGACGGTTCGTCCAGCAGAATCATCGACGGCTTGGCCATCATGGCGCGGCCGATCGCCGTCATCTGCTGCTCGCCGCCCGAGGTGTAGCCCGACTGCGACTTGCGCCTGATCTTCAGGCGCGGGAAATAGTCATAGATCTTTTCCAGCTCCTGCTTCACCTCGCCGTTGCTGATGCCGCGCGTGTAGGCGCCGGTCAGCAGGTTCTCTTCCACGGTCAGGTGGCCGAAGCAGTGCCGTCCTTCCATCACCTGGATCACGCCGCGCTTGACGAGGTCGTTGGGCGTCATGCGGTCGACCCGCTCGCCGCGGAATTCGATGCTGCCCTTGGTGACATCGCCGCGCTCGGCGCGCAGCAGGTTTGAAATGGCCTTGAGCGTTGTGCTCTTGCCGGCGCCGTTGGCGCCCAGCAGCGCCACGATCTTGCCGTCCGGGACGTCCAGCGAGACGCCTTTCAAGACCAGAATCACGTGGTCGTAGATGACTTCGATGTTATTGATCGAGAGCGCCGCACTACTATTGATATTCATGTTCGTTCGCAATTCAAAAAAGCACCGGCGGCGAATGGGAGACGTGCAAGGCCGCCGGCGCAAGCGCCTACTTCATGCAGGCAGGAGTAATGCCTTTTTCTTTTGCGTATTTGGCGGCGGAAGCCTTGAACAACGGGTGGATCAGGTTCTTGTTGCCTTCGATCCAGTCAGACACCAGCACCCACTTGCTGCCGTCCCACTGCTGGATCTTCACCATGCCGGAACCTTCATGGTTTTCACACGAGGTCTTGATCTCCGGCAGCAGGCCGGTTGCGCCCAGTTGCTGCAGGCGGGCATTGGTGATGTTCAGGTTCTCCAGGCCCCAGCGCACCTGCTCGCCGCTCATGACCTTGCCTTTGCCGAACTTGTCCTGCGCGGTGCGCACCGCTTCCACCGTGGCGATGGCCGCCGAGACGCCGCGGTTGTACAGGATGGAGCCGACCTTGTTCTTGTCCTGCATGTTGCCCTTGCCGGCACCGTAGACCACCTTGTCGATGTCGGCGATCAC
This sequence comes from Herbaspirillum chlorophenolicum, assembly GCF_001189955.1. Lineage (GTDB taxonomy): Bacteria > Pseudomonadota > Gammaproteobacteria > Burkholderiales > Burkholderiaceae_D > Herbaspirillum > Herbaspirillum chlorophenolicum. Next base: position 45,516 of record NZ_LFLT01000009.1, read on the forward strand.
CGGCACGTTCTTGCCGGCCACGTTCCAGGTCGCGCTCATGTAGCCCTTGGCAGCGTCACCCGCTGGGATCGTGTCCTCCTCGGAACCGGCCCACCATGAGCCGATGATCTTGTCGCGCGCATAGCCGACCTTTTGGGCCGCCTTCAGCGCGGTCTGGTTCATCACGCCCCAGCCCCAGAAGATCACGTAGTCGGGGTTCTCCTGGCGGATGCGCAGCCATTGCGCGCCCTGCTCGTTGCCGGGATGCGCCACCGGAATCTCGATCAGCTTGAACTTGCCGATACTGGACTCAGCCTGCAGCGCCACGATCGGCTCCTTGCCGTAGGCCGAATCGTGGTACAGGAACACGATCTTCTTGCCGGCCAGCGAACCGCCGTTCTTGCTGGCCAGGAACTTGACGATGGCCGAGACCTGCATCTGGTAAGTGGTCACCAGCGGGAAGGCATACGGGAACACCGAACCGTCCACCGCATCGGTACGGCCATAGCCCATCATCAGCAGCGGCACCTTGTCTTCGGCGCTCTTGTCGATCAGGGCATAGGAGATGCCGGTGGCCATCGAGTTGATCGCCGTGCCCTTGGTCACCGGGTTCTTGTTCTTCATGCGCTCGTAGCACTCCACGCCCTTGGCGTTGTTGTACTCGGTCTCGCATTCTTCCCATGACAGCTTGACGCCGTTGATGCCGCCGTCCTTCATGTTCACGTAATTCAGGTAGTCGACATAGCCGCCGTAGTAGGACTGGCCGTTGGTGCCGTAGGGCCCCACGCGGTAGCTGGGAATGGCGATGAACTGGTCGTTGGCTTGCGCCGCGGCCGGCAGCGCCGTGGACAGCAGGCTGGCGGCAGTTGCCGCTGCCAGCATCAGGTGTTTCATGCTCTTCATGGTCTCGTCTCCTTGTTGTGTTGTCGTTTCCGACTTATGCGTTGCCGGCACAAGCCGGCCCTTCCAACTCATGAATCTTCGCTCGCCCCCCGTCAATGCGGGAACGGCCACAATCGCAATTTTTCCTTGGTGATCTGCCACAGCCGCGCCAGCCCGTGCGGCTCCACGATCAGGAAGAAGATGATCAGCGCGCCGAACACCATCAGCTGGATATGCGAAACGGTGGCATTGGTGAACGGCAGATGGAGGAATGCGGCCAGCGGCGGCAAGACGTTATCGAGGAAGATCGGCAGCAGCAGGATGAAAGCCGATCCCAGGAAAGAGCCGAGAATGCTGCCGACACCGCCGATGATGATCATGAACAGGATGCGGAACGACAGGTCCAGCGAAAAGCCGTCCGGCTCCACCGATCCCAGGTAGCAGAATGCGTAGAGCGCACCGGCCACGCCGCAGTAAAAGGAACTGACGGCAAAGGCGGTCAGCTTGGTGCGCATCAGCGGAATGCCGATCACTTCGGCCGCCACGTCCATGTCGCGCACGGCCATCCAGGCGCGGCCGGTGCTTGACCGCACCAGGTTCTTGGCCACCAGCGCCATGACACAGACGATGGCCAGCACGAACAGGTATTTTTTGACCGGCGTATTGATGTCGATGCCGAACAGGTCGATCTTGGGCGTGCTGATCACGCCCGATGAGCTGTTGTTGGAGAACCAGGCGAATTTGGTCAGCGCCCACACCACGAAGAACTGCGCCGCCAGTGTCGCCACTGCCAAATAAAAGCCCTTGATGCGCAATGAAGGCAAGCCGAACAGCACGCCCACCAACGCCGCGCAGCCGCCAGCCAGGATGAAGGTAAGCAGGATGGGAATGCCCTCTACCCGCAACTGGAAGTTATAGGCGGCATAAGCGCCCACCGCCATGAAGGCTGCCGAACCCAGCGAAAGCTGGCCGGCATAGCCGGTCAGGACGTTGAGCCCAAGAGCGGCCAGCGCAAACACCAGGAACGGGATCAGGATCGCCGAGAACCAGTACTCGGTTCCCATGAAAGGTACGGCGACAAAGGCCACTGCCATGAACAGCGCAAAAACGATACGGTCTTGCCGGATCGGGAATATCTGGCTGTCGGCGATGTAGCTTGTCTTGAATTGTCCTGCTTCACGGTACAGCATGGTGCGTCTCCAATGTATTGACTACTGTTTCACTCACACCCGGTCGATATGCCGTTCACCGAACAATCCCTCCGGCCGCACCAGCAGGAACAGCAGCGCGAACACGTAGGGGAACCAGCCTTCGATGCCGCCGAAATTGCCACCGAAGGCATCCTGCATGACCGGCGGAATATAGATCTCGGCCAGCTTCTCGGAAGCGCCGATGATCAGGCCGCCGACGATCGCGCCGGGAATCGAGGTAAATCCGCCAAGGATCAGCACCGGCAGCGCTTTCAGGGCGGTCATGGTGAGCGCGAACTGCACACCGTTGCGCGAGCCCCAGAGCAGGCCGGCCACCAGCGCAACGAAACCGGCCACTCCCCATACGACTGCCCAGATGTGCTGCAGCGGAATACCCAGCGACAATGCCGCCTGGTGATCATCCGCCACGGCGCGCAGCGCGCGGCCGACCTTGGTCTTCTGGAAGAACAGCGCCAGCACGGCCACCAGCGCCACCACCATGCCGGAAGCGAACAGGTCGAACTTGGAAATGCCGATGCCGATGCTGTCCATCACCGACATGATGGGTTCGTCGACGATGCCCAGGTCGATCGGGCGCACTTCGCTGCCGAACAACAAAGGCCCCAGGCCTTCAAGGAAGAACGCCAGGCCGATGGTGGCCATGAACAGCGTGATCGGCGGCTGGTTGACCAGCTTGCGCAGCACGAAGCGCTCAGTCGCCAGGCCGACCAGGATCATGACGGCGAAGGCGCCGATCACCGCCGCCCACATCGGCATGCCCTTGTCCATCAAGCCCACCACCGCCAGCGCCGCGAAATACACCATCGCCCCCTGGGCGAAATTGAATACGCCGGAAGCCTTGTAGATCAGCACGAATCCCAGCGCCACCAGCGAATACATGAGGCCGGAGAGCAAACCGCTCAGCGCCACTTCGAAAAAGAATTGCATGTCGTCTCCTTGCCGCTTCGTTCTTGTTATTTTTTTGTTCGATTCAGATTCAGTGCGATGTGCCCAGGTAAGCCCTGATCACTTCTTCATTGTTCATCACCTCGTCGGGCGTGCCGTCGCCGATCTTCTTGCCGTAGTCCAGCACCACCACGCGGTCGGAGATATCCATCACCACGCCCATGTCGTGCTCGATCAGCACGATGGTGGTGCCGAACTGGTCGTTGACATCGAGGATGAAACGGCACATGTCCTGTTTCTCTTCCACGTTCATGCCGGCCATCGGCTCGTCCAGCAGCAGCATGCCCGGCTCTGCCGCCAGCGCACGCGCCAGTTCCACGCGCTTTTGCAGGCCGTAGGGCAAGCGCCCCACCGGCGTCTTGCGGATATGCTGGATCTCAAGGAAGTCGATCACCTCCTCCACCTTGCGCCGGTGTTCGATTTCCTCGTTGCGCGCAGCGCCCCACCACAGCGCGTTGGACAACAGGCCGGAACGCATCTTGGTGTTGCGTCCGGTCATGATGTTGTCGAGCACGGTCATGCCCTTGAACAGCGCGATGTTCTGGAAAGTGCGCGCGATGCCCTGGCGTGCAATCGTGCTCGGGCGCATGCCCCGCCGCTGCTGGCCGCGGTAGATGATGTTGCCCTTTTGCGGATGGTAGACGCCGTTGATGACATTGATCATCGAGCTCTTGCCGGCGCCATTGGGGCCGATGATGGCGCGGATCTCGTGTTCGCGCACATTGAAGGAGATGTCCGTCAGCGCCTTGACGCCGCCGAAGGACAGCGAGATGTTCTGCAGATCGAGGATGACGCCGCCGATCTGCCGGCCATTGGCGGACGTGCCTTCGGCCTGCGCATCCGGGGTCAATACGGGCGGCAGCCCGGATGGGAAAATTTCTGCAGTCATGTGTCGCTTCATGATCGTATTCATCGATAGGTCAGGATACGCTTGGATTCGGCCGGACCAACAGGCCCGGTTCGTGTGGCTGCATGTATGCGTCGGCGCGCCGTTCAGGCCGCGCGTCCCAGCACCGCAAAGGTTTTCGCTTCGGCGATCTTCAGGTCGGCGGAAATCATGCCCTGCCGGCCGTCCTCGAACTTCACCTGCGTCTCGATGTATTGCGACGCACGGCCGTCGTACAGCGCGTCGATCAGCACCGCGTACTTGTCGGCGATGAAGCCGCGCCGCACCTTGCGGGTACGGGTCAGCTCCTCGTCATCGGGGTCGAGTTCCTTGTGCAGGATCAGGAAGCGGTGGATCTGCGAATCGGCCAGCAACGGATCGGCCGCCAGGTCGGCGTTGACCTTTTCCACGCATTCGCGCACCAGTTCGTACACGGCGGGATTGGCGGCCAGGTCGGTATAGCCGCTGTACGGCAAGTTGCGCCGCTCGGCCCAGTTGCCGACCGCATCCATGTCGATGTTGATGAAGGCCATGCACTGCTCGCGCTCGTTGCCGAAGGTGACGGCCTCCTTGACGAAGGGGAAGAACTTCAGCTTGTTCTCGATGTACTTGGGCGCAAACATGCTGCCGCAAGCCATCTTCCCGACATCCTTGGCGCGGTCGATGATCTTGAGGTGGCCGTCGCTGTCGAAGAAGCCGGCATCGCCGGTATGGAAATAGCCTTCGGCGTCGATGGCTTCGGCGGTGGCGTCGGGGCGCTTGAAGTATTCCTTCATCAGGCCCGGCGATCGCACCAGCACTTCGCCGTTATCGGCGATGCGTACCTCCACGCCTTTCATCGGCCGGCCGACGCTGTCCAGCTTGACGTCGCCCGAGGGCTGCATGCAGATGGTGACGCAGGTCTCGGTCATGCCATAGAGCTGCTTCAGGTTGATGCCCAGTGAGCGGTAGAAATCGAACAGGTCGGGACCGATGGCTTCGCCGCCGGTATAGGCCACTCGCAATCGCGACATGCCCAGCACATTCTTCAGCGGGCCATACACCAGCAGGTCGCCCAACGCGTACTGCAGGCGATCGGCCAGCGAGACACCGGGCTTGCGGTCGAGGATGCGCATGCCGACACGGCGCGCCACGCGCATGAAACCGTGGAACATCTTGCGCTTGATCCAGCCAGCGTCCTCGATGCGGATCATCACCTGGGTCAGGATATTTTCATAAACGCGCGGCGGCGCGAAGTAATAGGTCGGGCCGATCTCGCGCAGGTCGCTCATCACGGTATTGGGCGACTCCGGGCAGTTCAGGCAGAAGCCCGCCACGTGCTGCTGGGCGAACGAGTACAGGAAATCTCCCACCCAGGCCAACGGCAGGTAGCAGAGGATGTCGTCCTCTTCGTTGAGGCGGTCGAACTCCACCAGCGTGCGCGCGGTGGTGATCATCGCGCGGTGCGAATGGCAGACGCCCTTGGGCTTGCCGGTGGTGCCGGAGGTATAGAGGATGATGGCAACGTCGTCGGGCTTGCCGGCCTTGACTTCGTTCATGAAGAAATCAGGATGCACGCGCTCGTAGGCGCGGCCCAGTTCCTGAACGCGAGCAAACGACAGCAGCTCCGGCTGATGGTAATTGCGCATGCCGCGCTCATCGTCGTAAATGACATGCGCGATGCGCGGCAGGCTTTCCTTGATCTCGAAGACCTTGTCGACCTGCTCCTGGTCTTCGGCCATGACGAAGTCGACATTGGCGTCGGCCAGCACATAGGCCATGTCGGCAGCCGGGGCGTCCTGGTACAGCGGCACCGGCATGCCGCCCAGCACCTGTGCGGCGGACATCGCCCAATACAGGCGCGGGCAATTGTTGCCGATGATCGCCAGGCTCATGCCACGCTTGAACCCCAGCGCCGCCAGTCCACAGGCGAAGGCACGCACTTCATCAGCCACCTGCTGCCAGCTCGTGGCCTGCCAGATGCCCAGGTCCTTCTCGCGGAAGGCCGGTCGCTGCGGCCGTGTCTGCGCGTGCGCAAGCAGCAGCTGCGGAAACGTTTGCGTTTCCGTCTCTTGTCTCGTCTCCACCATCTTCCCACCTTCTTTTTGTAGGCTCGGAGGATATTGCCAGGATGCTGGAAATATCCGGTGTCGGATCAGTCTGTGCCGCCTTGCTTACGTCGGTCTTACTGCATCCGCCGTGAAGTCTTGCGTGCCAGCCGTCCTGTATTTTTCATGACTGCTTTTTTGGGATGATAGTAGAGTCAGTTGTTGCCAGCGGATGTCATCTCACCGACAATTGTCAAACTTTCGATATTGCGACGCATCATGACGGAGACACCAATAAGAACCATGCTGGCAAAAAGCATCTGGGCGCAAGCACTGACTGAAGATCAGTTGGCCCGGGTGGAATCCGAGGTATCGAGCCGCAAGATTGCCGCTGGCGGCTATGTATGCCGCAAGGGCGATCCGGTGACGCATTGGATCGGCGTGCATGAAGGCTTGCTGAAAATGAGCAGCGTCTCACCGGAAGGCAAGACGGTCTCGTTCGCCGGCATGGCCAACGGCGGCTGGCTGGGCGAAGGCTCCCTGCTCAAGGACGAACCGCGCAAGTATGACGTGGTCGCGCTGCGCGAGAGCGAGTTGCTCTACATGCCCAAAGCCACTTACATCTGGCTGCTGGACAACAGCATCCCGTTCAACCGCTTCCTGGTGACGCAGTTGAACGAGCGCCTGGGGCTGTTCATTTCGCTGGTGGAATACGACCGCATGCTGGAACCGGATGCGCGTGTAGCGCGCTGCCTGGCGGCGCTGTTCAACCCCTACCTGAATCCCGGCATCGGCCTGAACCTGCAGATTTCCCAGGAAGAAGTCGGCAATCTTTCCGGCACATCGCGCCAGCGCGCCAACCAGGCATTGCAGGTGCTGGAAAAAGCCGGTTTGCTGAAAGTGGATTACGGCAGCATCACCATCAACGACCTCGATGGACTGCGCCAATTCCACGGGTAAAGACACCGTGAATGCGCATTAGAAGAGATTAGAAGAGCAATGTAAAAAAGCTGCCTGCAGGCAGCTTTTTTTATCGAATTACCGGTCGGAAGCGGAAGGCGAACGCCCCGGTGGCGGCCCTTCGTTCCCGCGCGCGGGACGGTTGCGGTTAAGCCAGTAAGTACCGGTATCGGCCACCGTTCCCATGAATTCCTTCGGATCGGCTGACTTCACCACATAACCGTTGGCGCCCAGATGGTAGCTCTGGTCGATGTCGCGCTGGTCTTCCGAGGATGAAAACATCACGACCGGGATGTGCGCGGTCGCGGCATTGGATTTGATGATCTGCAGGAAATCATGCCCACTCATCAGCGGCAGGTTGAGATCCAGCAGAATCAGGGAAGGATGCGTTTCCTTGCGGTCGGCATATCCGCCCTGCGCAAAAAAGTAATCCTGCGCAAGCTCTGCATCGGCGAACCAGGTCATTTTTTCAGCCAGCTTGCGGGTGCCCAGGGCAAGGCGCGTCAACTCTGCCACTTCCTGGCTGTCGTCGACGAGGATGATGTCATATTGCCCGATATCCATAAGGGTCGCTTCCTTCAATAAGTTTCAAGCTGGAACTATTGTTATTAATCTGACCACTTTCCGGCCATCCCATGCACTGCTCTGCGCCCTCATCGATGCGGCTCCCTCCGCAACGCCATCGCGTCCAGTCCGTTCGCATCATCGGCAATCCGCCTGAAAGCCAGTACAGACGCCAGTTCAAGCCTTTCCTCTGCAGATTATTGCATAGGCGATTTCAAAAGAAATCAGGGTTTTCCTGATCTCCATCCATCAATCGGTTATTTATCCGACGTCGCAATGCCGGTGCGAATCGCATATCGGACCAGCCCGGGAACGTCGCGGATATCCAGCCGCTCCATCAGTTGCGCGCGATGCGTCTCGATGGTCTTGGCGCTGACATTGAGCTGGTAGGCGATTTCCTTGGTGTTGTTGCCTTCGGCGATCAGTTGCAGGATCTCGCGCTGCCGCGGCGTCAATACCTCTGCCGGCGTACCGTTTTGCGATACGCGCTTCATGTAGTTGTCCAGCGCCTCGCGCGAAATGTGCGAGTCTAGGTATTGCCGGCCTTGCCTGAGTTCGACCAACGCCTTTTCCAGTTCGGTGGCGGCGGAATCCTTGAACAGGTAGCCGTTGGCGCCGGCATTCAATGCCTGCATCACATATTCCTCGCTACCGTACATCGATAGCATCAAGAACCGCATGGCCGGGTAAGCGCCGCGCAAACGGCGCAGTGCCTCCAGGCCATTCATGCCTTTCATGGCGATGTCCAGCACCACCAGGTCGGGTTTCAGGCGCGCGATCATCTCGATTGCCTCGCTGCCGTCGGAAGCCTCGCCCACCACGTCCACCCCTGGCATGGCAGCCAGCAGCGCCTTGATGCCGCTGCGCACCAGCGCATGGTCGTCGGCAAGTACGATTCGTGTCTGCATGCTCAAATTCTCCTCACGACAGGCGCAACCGGCAAATGCATGACGATTTCCGTCCCCTCGCCTGGCGCCGATGAAATATCCATGGAACCGCCGACCAGCACCGCGCGTTCCTCCATATTGAGCAACCCGAAGCTGGTGCCGGAAATTGCATTGCTGCGTGCCGTCTCGATGTCGAAGCCCTGGCCATCGTCGCGTATGCACAAGTAGAGTTGGTCCTGCTGGCGGTCGATCTTGACCCGGATATTCTTGCATTTGGCATGGCGCAGGATGTTGGTGACGGCTTCCTGGACGATGCGGAAAGCGGTGTTCTCGATGTCATGGTGCAGCCCGTCATCGTGGCCGCTGCTTTCGAACCAGCCGCTGACGCCGGCCAGCCTGGACTTCTGTTCGACATAGGAACGCAAGGCCGCGATCAGGCCGAGATTGTCCAACTGCGGCGGGCGCAGGTCCAGCGACAGGCTGCGCACCTGCGCCAGCACCGCGGTGACGATGTCGATGCCGTTTTGCAGCGATGGGCCTTCCAGCGAGCCATTCTTCCTGATGGTTTCCAGCGTGATCTTCAACGCCGTGAGCGACTGGCCGACATCATCGTGCAGGCCGCGCGCCAGATGCTGGCGTTCGCGCTCCTGCACTTCGATCACGCGGGAAGACAGCAATTGCTGGCGCTGGATGGCCAGCTCCAGCTCCCGCCGGGACTGCTCGCGCTCGGTAACGTCGATCGCCAATCCCGCCACCATATCGCCCTTGCCTTCCCCGTGAATCGGGAAACGCACCACATCCAGGATGCGGGCATTGTGGTTGTAGTCGAACACCGTCTCCTGCGTATGCAGTTCGCACCGGTCTTGCAGCACTTTGCGGTCGCTCTCTTGCGACGCTTGCGCCGCACCGGTCGACATCAGGTCGAAATCGGTCAAGCCATCCATGTCGCCGGGCGTCATGCCGAAGAAAGCCGATTGCGCCGGATTGACATAGCTGTAGCGCAACTGCGCATCCTTGATCCAGGTCGGCATCGGCGCCGCATTCATGAACGCGTTGAAGCGCGCCTGCATCTCGCGCAGCGCCTGGGCGCTGGCGCGCTGCTTGCGCCGCGCCTGGGCATCGCGCAGTTCACGCTCCACTGCGTGCGGCAAGCGTGCGATGGCGCTTTTCAAAAAATAATCCTGGGCGCCGGCCTTCATCACCTCGACCGCAGTCTGCTCGCCGATGACGCCGGAGACGATGATGAACGGCGTCTGGTCGTTGTCTTGCTTGACGATCTTCAAGGCCTCCACACCGCTGAAGGCCGGCATCGAATAGTCGGAGATGACGATGTCCCAGCGCGCCTCGCGCAATGCGCCCAACAGCGCCGGCTCATCGTCGACCCGCAGCCAGGTCGGCTCGAAGCCCGCACGCTTGAGTTCGCGCACCATCAGTACGGCATCTTCTTCCATATCCTCGACAAACAAGACGCGAAGCGGAATGCTCATGGTCCTGGGCTCTCAAAAATGCGTTGCGATACAACCGGGGCGGCGCTCATGGCCTGCCTGCCGGTTGCCGCGCGCTTATCGTTCACGGCTGCTCGCCCATGTTGGGGAGCAGGCCCTTTTTCGGCAGGGAGAAGTAGAAGCTGGCGCCTTCCTTGAGCGTGCTTTCCGCCCAGACGCGGCCGGCATGGCGGATCACGATGCGTTGCACCAGCGCCAGCCCGATACCCGTGCCGGCATATTCTTCCTGGCGGTGCAAACGCTGGAACGTGCCGAAGAGTTTGTGCGCATAACGCATGTCGAAACCCACGCCATTGTCGTGTACGCCATAGACAATCTCGTCCTCGCCCTCCTCGGCTGTCACGCGCACCAGAGGCTGTTCACTTTTACTGCTGAACTTGATCGCGTTGCTCAACAGGTTCTCCCAGACTTGGGCCACCAGCCCACGATTGGCTACCACGCTGCCCATCGCGGCCACATCGAAGGTCACGCGCGGGTTTTCCTGCCGCAGCTCGCTGATCGTTTGCATCACCAGATCTTCCATGGCGAAACGTTCCGGCGCCAGATCGCCGGTCGTCGACTTGGCCAGCTTCAACAGGTCGTTGATCAGCTCGTCCATCTTCTTGACGTTGCGGCGGATCACCTGCAATTGCTCGCGGCCCTTGTCCTCCAGCACTTGGGCATAATCCTCTTCGAGAATCATCGCGTAACCGGAGATGGCGCGCAGCGGCGCGCGCAGGTCGTGCGATACCGAATACGAAAAACTCTCCAGTTCCTTATTCACGTTATGCAGATGCAAGGCCTGGCGCTTCAGGTCGGCGTTCAGCGCCTCGATCTCGTCCTCGGCACGCTTGCGCTCCGAGATGTCGTATATCACGGTACGGCTGACCAGGTGGCCGGTCTCCGGATTCAGGATGGCGGTAGCGTTGAGCAATGCCGTGAATACCGACCCATCCGAGCGCTGGTACTTCAAATCCTGGCTGATGATTTCCCGCTTGAGCAGGAGCTGCGGCAACAGCTCCCTGACATAACGTTCGGCGCTTTCCGGCGCCAGCAGCTCTGCATGGGTCATCTTGCCCACTACCTGATCGCGCGTGTAGCCCAGCCACTTCAGTTCGGTGTCGTTGATCTTGATGATTTTCTTGTTTGTCTCATCCACCGCGTGATAACCGCAGGGCGCATTGTTATACAGGTCTTCGATTTCGTTGGTGTAAGCTTGGGTCTTTTGCTGGGCATCTGCGCGCTTTGCCATCTCGAGCCTGAGTTTCCGGTACACCACCACCAGCAGGACGATGCTGAGCAAACTACCTCCAAGCACTGCCAGGATCGTGATCCTGGCGCTGGAGGCAGTCTCTTGTGAGCGCGTGGCCAACAATGCATTTTCCGAACCCTTCATGTCCAGGAAATTGGCGCGGATCTCATCGCTCAGGGTCTTGCCTTCCAGCAGTTGCGCCTGGGACGTCTTCGGCGCGAGCTCCAGCAACTTGCGCGCCAATACCAGGCGCTGTGCCACAAGGTCTTCGGTAACCGATAGTTTCTGCAACTGGGCTGGATTGTCGTGCATGAGCAGGCGCAGCTCATGCATCAGGGAGTTGAGCTGCCGCACACCAGCTTCGAAATTGCCCCGGTATTCATCATTGCCCGACAAGGCATAACCGCGCGCGCTGCTGACAGTGTCGCGCAACGTCGAATGCGCCTCTTCCAGTACGTTGAGCACCGTATGCGTGTGCTGCACCCATACCGCGCGCTCTTCGAAATCCCGCACGGAGTGATACGAAAAACCGGCTACGCAAACCGATAGCAGCAATGCCAGAAAGAAGAAGATGGCCGTGCTGGCCGTGGCTAGTTTGGTTTGATTGAAGGCCGGCATTTTTTTCGGCATGCAGAAAACTCCAACAGTTCCGCTTCACATCAGCGTTTGGATTCTATTCATATTGCCCTGCTGCGGAAACAGCCCGCGCCTGCGCACGTCCGTCAACCTCTTGAAATGGATGCCTGTGGTATCTCCATGCTTTTCTAATTTTATTTTTGATTTATTCTATAACAACAGCCGTCCGATTTGTTACCAGACGGCATCCCATCACCATACCGGAGATTCATGTCTTCATACCGGGGTGATCCGTAGAGGGATTAATCCTCATGATGCAAACATTGAAACTCTTCCTCGCTGCCATTCTTGTTTTGGCGGCAACCACGGGACAGGCTGCCGGTTTTCGCCTCCTGGAAATCCCTGCCGATCACGATGGCTCGGCACTGGCAGGCGCAGTTTGGTATCCATGCGCAAAACAACCAGAGGACGTGAAAATTGGCTCCTACGTCATGTCCGTCGCCAAGGATTGCCCTGTTGACGGCAAGGAGCTGCCGCTTGTTGTCATTTCCCACGGCTGGGGCGGGACTTTTCTTGGTCATTTCGACACCGCAGAAACGCTGGCGAATGCCGGGTTTATTGTCGTGGCCATTAACCATGGCGACCATGCCACAAACGGAAGACGCAACAGCGACTTCTCTGTGTTGCTTCAGCGACCGGCCGACATCAAGCGAACAATTGATTTCATGCTCGGCTCATGGAGCGACGCATCAAGGATCGATGCCGAACGCGTGGGATTTTTCGGTTTCTCGCGAGGCGGCTATACCGGGCTCGTTGCCATTGGCGCCATCCCCTTTTTCAGCAACGCTCAGCAATTATGCGAGGATAAGGATCCCCTTGTTTGCGAACGGGCCCGTAAAGGAGAATTACCGGTACTGCCTCACGACACGCGCATCAAGGCGGCCGTGATCGCTGATCCGCTTAGCATTTTTTTTACCGATGAGAGTTTCAAGAATGTGAAGGTGCCTGTCCAGCTCTGGCAATCCAAGTACGGCGGCGACGGCGTGACACCGGAAAGCGTCACCGCCGTTGCTCACGCATTGACGTCAGTGGTCGAATTTCAGATAGTGCCGAACTCGGGACATTTCGCATTTCTACCACCGTGCCCAATTGAGATGGCAAAGCGAGTACCCGAAATCTGCTCGGATGCTCCCGGCTTTGATCGGGCGGCCTTTCATCAGGAACTTGATGCCAGGGTGCTCGCTTTCTTCCGCAAGAATCTATGACCGCTCAATAAACCGATTGGCTGTTCGCATGGATTCTTGCCTGCCCGGTAGCGCCTTATGTACGCCCAATTCTGGACACACAAAGAAAAAGGGCCTGCTCAATGAGCAGGCCCTTTTTAACTGGCGGAGTGGACGGGACTCTCCTACATGCTGCAGGCCGCGGAATCGCTTGCAAGCGATTCCCTTCTCGCCCCGCCGCAAGCCGCGCAAGCGGCTTGCTCCACTCCGATTCCAATCGGAAGATTCGCTACGCGAATCAGGGTGTAAACGTAAAAACGCCCGCTTACGCGGGCGTTTTTATCTGGCGGAGTGGACGGGACTCGAACCCGCGACCCCCGGCGTGACAGGCCGGTATTCTAACCAACTGAACTACCACTCCTGAACTGGTTCAACTATTCGATACCGATGGTGGGTGCTGAGAGGCTCGAACTCCCGACCTAAGCCTTGTAAGGGCTCCGCTCTACCAACTGAGCTAAGCACCCCGATACCTTAACAGTTTGCTGCTTTGTCACCAGCAGCGAAGTCCGTTATTTTATAGCATCTTTCAGTGCCTTGCCAGCTTTAAATTTCGGCACTTTAGCGGCCTTGATCTTGATCGCTGCGCCGGTCTGCGGGTTACGGCCGGTACGTGCGGCGCGCTTGCCGACAGCGAAGGTACCGAAACCAACCAGGGTCACGGTGCCGTTCTTCTTCAGCGTGGTCTTCACTGCGCCGATGAAGGCATCCACCGCGCGGCCTGCGGCGGCCTTGGAGATGTCTGCGGCACCGGCAATATGTTCAATCAGTTCGCCTTTATTCACTTACGCCCCTTGTACAAATAAGTTTGATTATTAGTGACAGCGCTTGCGACTCAACGGCAGAGTCTTTTCACCGTCGCTTGCCTTGCGGAAAATCCCGCAAGGGTTATTAAACAAGCCGCAAATCCATGTGTCAAGCGGGTTTCCGGGTTTGATGGCAATTTTATGGCGATAAGATCATTTTCCGCAGGGAAATCAAACCAGAAGCGGCGCCCGAAAAAAAACGCCTCCGAAGAGGCGTTTTCTTAACTTGCTGTTTCGCTTATCTGCGGCAGCTCTTTGTCAGTGCTTGACCACCGGATCAGCAGCCCCGTCCTTCGGAGCAACCGCCGATTCGACAATCGCCTCATCTTCAGGCAATGCAGCCGGCTGACGTTCCAGCGCAATTTCCAGGACTTTGTCGATCCAGCGTACCGGGACGATCTCGAGCTTGTTCTTGACGTTGTCCGGAATCTCGGCGAGATCCTTCACGTTCTGCTCAGGGATCAATACAGTCTTGATCCCACCGCGATGCGCCGCCAACAGCTTTTCCTTCAAGCCGCCGATCGGCAGTACTTCACCGCGCAACGTGATTTCACCCGTCATCGCCACATCGGCGCGCACCGGAATGCCGCTGAAAATCGATACCAGCGCGGTCGTCATGGCGATACCTGCGGACGGGCCGTCCTTCGGCGTCGCACCTTCAGGCACGTGGATGTGGATATCGCTCTTCTCGAACACTTCGTTCTTGATGCCCAGCTTGCGGGCACGGCTGCGCACGACGGTGCGGGCCGCTTCGATCGATTCCTTCATCACGTCGCCCAGCGTACCGGTGCGGATGATCTGCCCCTTGCCGTGCATGTTGACCGCCTCGATCGTCAGCAAGTCGCCGCCCACTTCGGTCCATGCCAGCCCGACCACCTGGCCGATCTGGTTTTCCTTTTCGGCGATGCCGAAATCGAAGCGGCGCACGCCCAGGAATTTGTCCAGGTTGCGCGAAGTCACGGTGACCTTCTTCTCCTGCTTTTTCAGCAGCAGCATCTTCACGACCTTGCGGCAGATCTTGGACACTTCGCGTTCCAGCGAACGAACACCGGCTTCACGGGTGTAATAGCGAATGATGTCGCGGATCGCCGATTCGGCGACGCTGATCTCGCCTTCCTTCAAGCCGTTGTTCTTGATCTGCTTGGGCAGCAGGTAACGCTGTGCAATGCTGGTCTTCTCGTCCTCGGTATAGCCCGACAGGCGGATGACTTCCATCCGGTCCAGCAATGCCGGCGGGATGTTGAAGGAGTTCGAGGTCGCCACGAACATCACGTCCGACAGGTCGAAGTCCACTTCGATGTAGTGGTCGGAGAACGTGTGGTTCTGTTCCGGGTCCAGCACTTCGAGCAGGGCCGACGACGGGTCGCCGCGGAAATCCATGCCCAGCTTGTCGATTTCGTCGAGCAGGAACAGCGGGTTGCGCACGCCGACCTTGGACAGACTTTGCAGGATCTTGCCCGGCATGGAGCCGATGTACGTACGACGGTGACCGCGGATCTCGGCCTCGTCACGCACCCCACCCAGCGCCATGCGCACGAACTTGCGGTTGGTGGCGCGGGCGATCGACTGGCCCAGCGAAGTCTTGCCGACGCCCGGAGGACCGACGAAGCACAGGATCGGCGCCTTCAGCTTGTCGACGCGCTGCTGCACGGCAAGATATTCAAGAATGCGTTCCTTGACCTTGTCCAGGCCGTAGTGATCGCCTTCCAGCACCTTCTCGGCGTTGGTGAGGTCATTGTTGACCTTGGACTTCTTCTTCCAGGGCAATCCCACCAGCGTATCGATATAGTTGCGCACCACGGTCGCCTCGGCCGACATCGGCGACATCAGCTTGAGCTTCTTGAGTTCGCCCTGCGCCTTCTCCAGCGCTTCCTTGGGCATCTTGGCCGCGAGGATCTTCTTTTCCAGCTCTTCCAGATCCGCGCCGTCTTCGCCTTCGCCCAACTCCTTCTGGATGGCCTTGACCTGTTCGTTCAGGTAGTACTCGCGCTGCGACTTTTCCATCTGGCGCTTGACGCGGCCACGGATGCGCTTTTCCACCTGCAGGATGTCGAGTTCGCCTTCCAGTTGGCCGAGCAGGTGCTCGTAACGCTTGGCGACGTTGAAAATCTCCAGGATGACCTGCTTCTGCTCGAGCTTGAGCGGCAGATGCGCGGCAATGGTGTCGGCCAGGCGGCCGGCATCATCGATACCGGCCAGCGAGGTCAGGATCTCGGGAGGAATCTTCTTGTTCAGTTTTACGTACTGGTCGAACTGCTGCACGATGGTGCGGCGCATGGCTTCGACTTCAGCGTCGTCACCCTGCTCGGACTCGACCGGAGTCAGGTCGGCCACGAAATGCGTCTCGAGTTCGCTGATGTGGTGGATGCGCGCACGCTGCGCGCCTTCGACCAGCACCTTGACCGTGCCGTCCGGCAACTTCAGCATCTGCAGGATATTGGCGACGCAGCCGATTTCATAAATATCATCGGCGGAAGGCTCATCCTTGGCCGCGGCCTTCTGGGCCGCGAGCATGATGCTCTTGCCTTGTTCCATGGCCGCTTCCAGCGCTTTGATCGACTTGGGACGACCGACGAAGAGCGGAATCACCATGTGCGGGAACACAACCACATCCCGTAACGGCAACAGCGGCAACTGCGATTGTTCTGTAAGTATTGGAGTCGTCATGGCGGGCCTTATCAATGAATACTGGGAATGATGTTGGCACGAGTGACCAAAACACAAGTCCGGCTGAGCTAAAAAATCAGGACAGAAAGACCGATGTCATGATCGCAACAAAATAAAAAAGCCACACACGAAGTCGCCCTCGGGTGGCTTTGCGATGGAAGCCAGAGTGAATTGCGCCGGTTTATTTTACCGCGTTTGGCGGATACCGGACTTTATGCGGCCTGTTCCTGCATGAAGCGCCGCATTGCACCGCGACGCTTCCTTGCTTCTTGGGAATCCAGCGCCTCAGGCGCCGGAAACCTTCGGTTGGTCATGGTAGATCATCAACGGCTTGGCGCCGTTGGTGATGGTGTTTTCATCAACCACAACCTTGGCCACATTCTGCTGGCTGGGTAATTCATACATCACGTCGAGCAAGGCATGCTCAAGAATGGAGCGCAACCCGCGTGCACCGGTCTTGCGCGCCAACGCCTTCTTGGCAATCGCATTCATGGCGGCGGGACGAATTTCCAGTTCCGCACCTTCCATCTGCAACAGCTTGGCATACTGCTTGACCAAGGCATTCTTCGGTTCGATCAGGATTTCGATCAACGCAGCCTCATCCAGCTCGTTCAAGGTCGCGATGACCGGCAGGCGGCCAACCAGCTCCGGAATCAGGCCGAACTTCACCAGGTCTTCCGGTTCCGCGTTGAGCAGCACTTCGGACGCCGTCTTCTCGGACTGGCTCTTGACGCTGGCCGAGAAGCCGATGCCGCTCTTTTCCGAACGGTCGGAAATGATCTTGGCCAGGCCATCGAACGCGCCGCCGCAGATGAACATGATGTTGGTCGTGTCGATCTGGACGAAATCCTGGTTCGGATGCTTGCGGCCGCCCTGCGGCGGCACCGATGCCATGGTGCCTTCGATCAGCTTGAGCAGCGCCTGCTGCACGCCTTCGCCCGACACGTCGCGGGTAATCGACGGATTGTCCGACTTGCGCGAGATCTTGTCGATTTCATCGATGTAGACAATGCCCCTCTGCGCCTTCTCGACTTCGTAATTGCAGTTCTGGAGCAGCTTCTGGATGATGTTCTCGACATCCTCGCCCACATAACCGGCTTCAGTCAGCGTGGTGGCGTCGGCAATCACGAAGGGCACGTTGAGCATGCGCGCCAGCGTCTGCGCCAGCAGCGTCTTGCCGGAGCCGGTGGGGCCGACCAGCAGGATGTTGCTCTTGGCCAGCTCGATATCGTCCTTCTTGCCCAAGTGCTTCAAGCGCTTGTAGTGGTTGTACACCGCCACCGACAAGATGCGCTTGGCGGTCGACTGACCGATCACATATTGGTCCAGCAGGTCGCAGATTTCCTGCGGGGTCGGCAAATCCGACTTGGTGCCTGGAACAGACTCCACGCTGGCGGCTTCATCCCGGATGATGTCGTTGCACAAATCGATGCATTCGTCACAGATGAATACCGAAGGGCCGGCGATCAGCTTTTTGACTTCGTGCTGGCTTTTGCCGCAGAAAGAGCAATAAAGCAATTTTTCGCCGCTAGAAGATTTTTTCTCAGACATAGAGCTAAAGGAGATAATTTACGGCCTGATCATACCTGCGAAATGCGGATTCGTCACGGCTTGGTCATTTTCGACCATTCGGTTCAATTCCCACTTCGCCATGTGACATTTATATGTCATCTCCGTCCCGATTTATCAAGGAAACAGAGCCGAAAAAGCCGTTCTTTGCGAAATTCCTAAAAAAAATGCCCAGACGGCAATTCGTCCGGGCATTTTTACGCGTTTTACTGCAGCGCAAACTCAAGCGCGTTCGTGCAATACCTTATCGATCAGACCATATTCCACTGCGGCATCAGCCGACATGAAGTTGTCGCGATCGGTATCCTTGCCGATCTGGTCGACCGAGCGGCCGGTCTTTTCAGCAAGAATAGCGTTGAGGCGCTCACGCAGGTACAGGATTTCACGCGCCTGGATCTCGATATCCGATGCCTGCCCCTGGGCGCCGCCCAAGGGTTGGTGAATCATGATCCGAGAATTCGGCAGCGAGAAACGCTTGCCCTTGGCGCCGGCCGCCAGCAGGAACGCGCCCATGGACGCGGCCAGACCGGTGCACAGCGTCGACACTTGCGGCTTGATGAACTGCATGGTGTCGAAGATCGCCATGCCGGCCGAAACCGAACCGCCCGGCGAGTTGATGTAGAGCGAAATATCCTTGTCCGGATTTTCGCTTTCCAGGAACAGCAACTGGGCGACGATCAGGTTGGCGGAAGCATCATTGACCGGTCCGACCAGGAAAATGATGCGCTCCTTCAACAGGCGCGAGTAAATGTCGTACGCGCGCTCGCCGCGGCCGCTCTGTTCAATCACCATCGGCACCATGCCGAGCATTTGCGTGTCCAGTGCAGACTCCTTGATCAGACCTGTCATGTGCCTTCCTTTGCGTAAAGTGTTTTGATAGTACGCGAGAAAAGCGGCTTACGCTTGAGGCTGATTGCCCATCAGTTCGTCGAACGAAACCGGCTTTTCCGAAACCTTGGCTTTGCCGAGAACGTAGTTGACGACGTTTTCTTCCAAAACAAGAGCCTCGACTTCGGCCAGGCGGCGGCGGTCGGAGAAGTAGTACTTCAGCACTTGCTGCGGATCTTCGTAGCTTTGGGCGAAGTCTTCGATCTGTGCCTTGACCTGTTCTTCGGTGGCATCCAGCTTGTTTTGCTTGACCACTTCAGCCAGGATCAGGCCCAGACGGACACGACGCTCAGCCTGGGCGGTGAACAGCTCCTTCGGCAGCTGCATGACCTTCGGGTCCATGCCGCGCTGGGCCATGTCTTGCTTGGCCATTTCCGACAGACGCTCGACGTCTTGCTCGATCAGGGCCTTGGGCACTTCCAGGTCGCTGACCTTGATCAGCGCGTCCATCACGCTGTCCTTGGTCTTGGCCTTGGTGCGTGCGGTCACTTCGCGTTCCAGGTTCTTCTTGATGTCTTCGCGCATCTTGGCCAGGTCGCCGTCTTCGATGCCCAGCGACTGTGCGAAGTCAGCGTCGACTTCAGGCATATGCGCCCATTCGACCTTCTTCAGGGTGATGGTGAATTCTGCAGTCTTGCCGGCCACATCCTTGCCGTGGTAATCCGCCGGGAACGGCAGCGGGAAGCTCTTGGATTCGCCTACCTTCAGGCCGAGGGTAGCCGCTTCGAATTCCGGCAGCATGCGGCCTTCGCCCAGCACGAACGGGAAATCGTCGGCCTTGCCGCCCTGGAATTCCACGCCGTCGATCTTGCCGACGAAGTCGACAGTCACACGGTCGCCGTTTTGTGCCGACTGGTCGGCGCCGCCGTCGCCGTGCGCGCCTTGCTCGCCCTTGACGTGGTAGTGCACGCGCTGCTTGCGCAGGATGTCGATGGTCTTGTCGATTTCAGCGTCGGAGACCGATGCGGTGGTCTTTTCGACTTCCGCGCCGGACAGGTCGCCGATCGATACGTCCGGATACACTTCGAAAGTAGCGTCGAATGCCAGCGCGCCTTCACCGGCTTCTTCGCTGGTCTTCGGCTCGATCTTCGGGAAACCGGCCACGCGCAGGTCGTTCTCGACTGCTGCGTCATTGAATGCACGGCCGACCTTATCGTTCAGGACTTCGGTTTCGACCTGGTAGCCGAACTGTGCGGCAACCATCTTCATCGGCACTTTACCTGGACGGAAGCCCGGCGCCTTGGCAGTGCGGGCACGCACCTTCAGGCGCTTTTCCACTTCAGCCTGAACATCGGCCAGCGGGAAAGTCAGGGTCATACGACGTTCGAGTTTGCTCAGGGTTTCGACTGCAGTTGCCATTTAAATCGTCCAAATAATTAAGAATTCCGTAAGCCGGAGCATTCGTTTTCCCATCCGCATTGATGTGCCCAGACGAGAAACGGCCTGCCCGACCGCGCTAAAGCTCTCTATTTTATACGCAAAAACCGCGCGGAGTCCAAAATTGGACACGCGGCCTCGCAAAGCCCATCCAAAGTGCCCGCATTGCCTTGAAACACAGGCCAACGCTGGCAGTTGCAAGAATTTCATCTCGCATCGCGGCCACCGCGCAAGGTGCTGATTTCTGGCAAGCAACCAGCGCCGGTGGGCGGCGGCGGATAACCGCGATAATTACTTGACCGGAATCGGCGCCGACGCCGCCACCGGCACAGCCGTCACCGCATTCATCGGACTGCCGTCGATCAGCTTGTCCGAGTAGGTCAGGTAGACCAGGGTATTGCGCTTGACGTCCACCACCCGCACCACGTGCAGACGCTTGAACAGCATGGACATGCGTTCGGTGAACACGTCTTCCTGCACCGGCAGCTTACCGTTGAATTGCACCGTAGCGGCAACCTGGCGGCAGGCGATTGATGCTTCCGCCTTGTCTTCGGCAAGGCCGACCGTCCCCTTGACGCCGCCGGTACGCGCACGGGAAACATAGCAGGTCACCCCAAGCACCTTGGGGTCGTCATAGGCTTCGATGACCACACGATCGTTCTTGCCCAGCCAGCGGAAAGCCGTACTCACCTCCGCAAGCTCATCGGCAACCGCGCTGCCTGCCACGACGGCGCCGACACAGAGAAAAAGGCAAGCCAGGGAGTGCGCATTGAGTTTCATGAATATCTGCCTGCGGTGAATGTGAACGTGAAATCGGAAAAAAGACTTGAAGCAACAATGTGCCGTTAGCGTCGGCAGCAACCGGTTCAGTCGACCAGCAGCTCGAAGCGCGGCACTTGCTTGCCGTCGACATCGACCATTTCATGGAAGACCTCCTGCGGCCGTATCCACAAGGTCCCGTTGGCAGCGCGATAGACGATCATGGGCGTCAGGTCCGACTCCAACGTGGCCTCGCCGACAAATTCATAGATGCCGCCTTTGTAATGGCGATAGCGTGTCATGGCAATTCCCGAAAGATGATATTGAAACTGGCGCAAAGCCAGGCCCGGCATGGTACTACCGAACCGGCAAAACGCAACTTCCGGCAGCAGGCTGCAAGCCGGTGCAGCCGTTTGCTGCGCCGGAAATCGGGCGTTTCCGAAAAACACAGACATGCGCAACGGCATGCAGTACAATAGCGCGCTTTACGAAAATGCTACCCGCATCGGTAGCGGCAAGTCTGCTGCAACGGCGCTTCCAGACTGCTATCGCACCGATGTCCGACACCTTTAGCGAGGATGGCGAAATTGGTAGACGCACCAGGTTTAGGTCCTGACGCCAGCAATGGTGTGGGGGTTCGAGTCCCCCTCCTCGCACCAGACGATCCCTTGATATTGCATGCCTCCCTGTCCTGAACGACTCAGGAACTCGGAGGCCGTTCAGGAACCACCATGCCCACTCAGGAAGAATTCGACGCATTGAAGCAAAGCCACAACGCATTGCTCAATAAATTCATCGAGAACAATACGGCCGACCAGATCCTGTTCTCGACACTGTTTACCGCCGCTGCGGTGCTGTCCAAGGATGGCCGGCAGTTCACCCAGGGCGCCATGGGCATTGCACGTTCGCTGGCATCGCAATTGGCAGCCGGGGGCACCATGCCCAAATCGCTGCTCGATACCGTCGAGACCCGCATTGCGACCATCGAAGCACTGCTCAAGGACAAGTTCTAAGGCATGTCCCCCCTCTGCACGTATGCGCCGTCATACATACAAGCACATCCAGCCGCCTCGCCTTCACACACCAAAACTCACGCCAAAATAGCCGCCCGGAAATAATTTACGGTACGCGCAAAGCCTTGCCAGGCAAGGATTGTGGATAAATTGCACGTATCGCCAACACTTTGTTTACCGCACGGTTAGCCTTGTTTATTATCCAACCCAGCCATATGGGGAATCATTGACCAAGCGTTTCGCCTGCAAGCGGTTCATCGCGGCTCCGAGCGCTTTTCAATGAACGGGTGATGTAACTTGCAAAGGCAGAAAAATGGTCATGTCGTACGAGATGGTGCATACCTTCGGCTTCAGCGTTTATTTCGTTTTCTTCCTTCTGTTTCTCTGGACCCGCCGCATTCCACGCACCAATTCCGGTTCCGGCTGGTGGGCCATTTCAATTTCCTTCGCGCTGCTGGCTCGCCTTAGCCTGATCCTGCTGATCCCCACCCACGATGTGCGCCTGATCGTTTCCATCTATGCCGCCATCAACATTCTGGAAAAACCCTTCCTGCTGACCGGCTTGTGCCGATTCTTGAATCTCGATGCCAAGTGGCGCTGGTTCTGGCTCACGGCGGCACTGGCCGAAGTGTGGCTGCTGATCGCATGGATGGCGGATGTTTCGCCGTTCGTGCGCAACGTGGGATATTCAGTGGCGAATGCGGGATTCATGTTCTGGATGGCATGGGCCAGCTACAAAAACCGCAGCGAAATCCCTCGCTGGCTGCTGCCGGTCGCTGTCGCATCCGCTGCGATGGGCATCCATTGGCTCTGCGGACCGGTGCTCATCGAACTCTATCCGAGCTGGTTCAAGAACGGTTTCCTGCTGGGCACCGTGCTGGTGTTGCTGCAATACATGTCGCTGCTGGCGGCGACGCTTTCGCAGTTCCAGAAACGCTTGCTGGAAGCAGAAGCCAAGGCATTGGACATGGCCTTCCTCGATCCGCTGACCGGCCTGAACAACAAGCGCTACATGAACACCCTGTTCGACCACGCGCTGCTGCTGGCCACGCGCCCGCACCATATGGTCGCAATCTTCTACATCGACCTCGACAACTTCAAGCCCATCAACGATACGGCCGGGCACCACGTAGGCGATGAAGTGCTCAAGGCCATCGCCGGACGGATCAAGGCTATCGTGCGCAGCACCGACATCTGCGCCCGCGTGGGCGGCGACGAATTCATCGTGATCGGCACCCAGCTGGAAAATGAAGCGCAGGCCTTTGAAGTGGCCAAGAAACTGCTGTCCCAGATGATGCAGCAGGTACAGGTCGGCGAAAGCCAGTATATGCTCGGCGCCAGTATCGGCATCAGCCTCTATCCGCACCATGCGCGCGACTTGTCGGAACTGATCCAGTGTGCCGACAGCGCGATGTATCAGGTCAAGCGCAATGGCAAGAGCGGCTATGAAATCTATAAAGCGCAGACTGACGCCGCCCCCATGCAGGAGCAGTTGGCCCATTGAAAACACTCCGGGGTGGCGCCGCCAACGCGCATCGATTATAGTCGGCTCGACATTTTTCAATGCGAATAGAAAAGCGGCTTCATGGCTGTCGACCACTACGAAAATTTTCCTGTCGCCTCCCTGCTTTTGCCTGCCCGCCTGCGGCCTGCGGTAAGCGCCATCTATGGCTTCGCGCGCAGTGCCGACGATATTGCCGATGAGGGCGATACCCAGCCCGCACAGCGCCTAGCCGCGCTGCAAGATTATGAACAGCAGCTCGACCTGATCGCACAAGCGGGGCATTGTGAAGCCCCCATCTTCCGCCGCCTGCAGGACGCCATACGAAAACACCAGTTGCCGCTGCAGCCCATGCGCGACCTGCTCTCGGCCTTCAAACAGGATGTCGTGACCACCCGCTATGCGCACTATGAGGATCTGCTGGACTATTGCCGCCGTTCGGCCAATCCGGTCGGCGCCTTGATGTTGCACCTGTACGAAGCGCCGACCGAACAAAATTTACGCGACTCCGACGCCATCTGCAGCGCACTCCAGCTGATCAATTTCTGGCAAGACGTTGCCATCGACTGGCAAAAGTCGCGCATCTATCTTCCACTGGAAGACCTGGAGCGATTCGGCGTCAAGGAGCAAGACATTGCCGATGCCCAGGCGGATGCCCGCTGGCAAGCGCTGATGCGGTTTGAGGTAGAACGTGCGCGGGCGCTGATGCTCTCGGGCGCGCCATTGGCAAAACGCCTGCCAGGGCGGATCGGCTGGGAGCTGCGGCTGGTGGTCCAAGGCGGATTGCACATCCTGGAGCGTATCGAGCGGGTCAACGGCGACGTATTTCGTCACCGTCCCAAGCTGGGCAAGGCCGATTGGCTGACGGTAGGCTGGCGCGGCCTCACCATGTAACAACGCCCGCCAGGCCATTCCAGCCGGGCGGGCGCTACAGCATCGGAGCCGCTATTATCAGACCAGCAAGGCCGTGGTGAGCGAGCGGATCTGCTCTTCCGAATCGTCCAGCAAACCGCGCAACGACTGGTCGCCGATGTAGTCATCAACCAGGCTCTCGCCGCCGATGCCGGCTTCGGCCACCGTGCGCTGGAACGGCGAAGGCACCGGCGACAGCTCCTTGGCCAGCAGCAAGACATCGCCGATGGTGACCGGCGGCAGCACCCGCACGCCATGCCACAGGGACTCGATCGCTTCCGTCACTGGCTGCGGTACCCCCAGCTTCTTCAGCACGGAGCGGCCGATCATCTTCTCGCCATACTCGGCCCAATCCTCGACGCCGCCCGCCAGCAAATCCGGGAACTCATCGGTGCGCGACAGCAGGTAAAAGCCGCCAACTTCATGGACGATACCGGCGAACATCGCCGTTTCCGGGTCGCCATTGGTCAGTTTGGAAGTCAGCACGTGGGCAGTGGCCGCCACGTGGGCACAGTGTTCCCACAGCTGCGCGGCCTTGATGCGCATGGCCGGATTGCTGATGGTGCGGCCCAGCTGGCGCACGATGACCGAAGTGGTAATGGTGTTGAGGGTACGGAAGCCCAGCCGCATGACGGCAACGCGCACGTTGTTGATCTCGCCGCCGGAGCGGTTGTAAGCGGCCGAATTGGCAATGGCAACGGTACGCGCCGACACCAGCGGCTCGGCCATCACCAGCTTGGCTGCCTGCTCCAGGTGGCAGTCGGGATCCGACAATGCCTGCTGCAGCTTGATCGAAGCACTGACGTTGGCCGGGAACACCAGCTCCCCCCGTCCGGCCTGCGAAGCGATGTTGCGAAAGATTTCCAGTCTGTCCATGACGTCTCCAGCCTCCAAGGTTATCGGTCGTTTGTTGCGCCGCATCGTGCCATCCGCGTGCGGTCTTCCTTGTCCGTGCGATCGTTCAGTTGCCTCTATATCGGCAGGAACCGCCCTGTTTTTATAGGCTTCACGCGTATTTTTACGGCGGCAATTGGTGCCTTGAGCTTAATGGACATCATGGCCCGCCGCAATACGATGGTAGCGCCGCATTTGCCCTCCTGTGCGCACTCGGCTAGCATAGCGCCTTTGCCGGATTTTGCCTGTTCCGGCGCCAAAAGGTCACAAAAGGCATTTGTACGCCACGCACCCACCGCCGCTACCCATGTCTCCAGACGAATACTGCCAACAGAAGGCCGCCGCCAGCGGCTCCAGCTTTTACTACAGCTTCCTGTTCCTGCCGCCGGAACGCCGGCGCGCGATCACGGCGCTGTACGCCTTCTGCCGCGAAGTCGACGACACGGTCGATGAAATCGAAGATTCGATGGTGGCCCGCACCAAGCTGATGTGGTGGCGCAAGGAAATCGCCGCCATGCTGGAAGGCAACCCGACCCACCCGGTGACCAAGGCCTTGCATCCGCACGTGGCCGTCTACCAGCTCAAGGGCGAGCACCTGCAAGCCATCATCGATGGCATGGAGATGGACCTCGACCAAAGCCGCTATCTCGACTACCCCGGCCTGCAGCGCTATTGCTGGCACGTGGCCGGCGTGGTGGGCATCCTCTCGGCCAGCATCTTCGGCCATACCCAGGGCGGCACCCTGCTCTATGCGGAAAAGCTGGGCCTGGCCTTCCAGCTCACCAACATCATCCGCGATGTCGGCGAAGACGCCCGCCGTGGCCGCATCTACCTGCCCGTCAACGAACTGCAGCAATTCAACGTGACCGCCGCCGACCTCCTCAACGGCCGCCACAGCGATCGCTTCGAAGCGTTGATGAAATTCCAGGTGCAGCGCGCCCACGCCATCTACGACGAAGCCTTCGCCTTGCTGCCCAAGGAAGACCGCCGCGCACAGCGCCCCGGCCTGATGATGGCGGAGATCTACCGCACCCTGCTCGATGAAATCGAGCGCGACGGCTACCAGGTGCTGAACCAGCGCATCTCCCTCACGCCCATCCGCAAACTGTGGCTGGCGTGGAAAACCTACGTGTTCGGCTGATGCCGAACGACTCCGCGCGCCACTACGCCGTCATCGGCGGCGGCTGGGCCGGCTGCGCAGCAGCGGTCACGCTGGCGGCGGCCGGCAGCCAGGTCAGCCTGTTCGAGGCCGGCAAGATCCTCGGCGGGCGTGCACGCCGCATAGAGATTGACGGCCGCACGCTGGACAATGGCCAGCACATCCTCCTGGGCGCTTATGGCGCCTCGCTCAAACTGATGAAGCAAGTCGGCGTGAAACCGGCCGAGGCCTTGCTGCGCCTGCCGCTGCAGATGCGCTATCCGCTGCAAGCCGGCGGCGAAGGCATGGACTTCGTCGCACCGCGCCTGCCAGCGCCGCTGCATGTAGCCATCGCGTTGCTGCGCGCCAAAGGATTGGGCAAGGAAGACAAGATGGCGCTGGCGCGTTTTTCCACCACCGCGCGCTGGATGGGCTGGCAGTTGCACGAGGACTGCAGCGTGGCCGAACTGCTGGAACGCTTCGAACAGACGCCGCGCCTGATCAGGCTGATGTGGAATCCGCTCTGCATCGCCGCACTGAACACGCCCCCTGAACGCGCGTCGGCCAAGGTATTCCTGAACGTGCTGCGCGATAGCCTGGGCGCACGCCGTGCGGCGTCCGACATGCTGATTCCGCGTATCGACCTCAGCGCCATCCTGCCGCAAGCCGCCGCAGCGTACATTGGGCAACGCGGCGGACAAGCCATCACCGGCACTGCGGTCGGCTGCTTGCACGCCACTGGCGATGCCGGCACCTGGCGCCTGGAAGACCGTCAGGGCGGCAATCTTGGCGAATTCGCCGGGATAATCATCGCCACCGGCGCCGACGCAGCCGCGCAATTGCTGGATGGAGCCCGGGGGCCGGCAAGCGCTTGCGATACCAGCGCCTTGCACGCACTGGCGTACGAACCGATCACTACCTGCTACCTGCAATATGCGCCGACACTGCGCCTGCCGCTGCCGTTCTGCGCACTGGCCGACGATCCGCAGCGCCGTGCATGGGGGCAATTTGCCTTTGACCGTGGGCAACTGAGCGCCGATGCTGCCGATGCAGGACTGCTGGCGGTAGTCGTCAGCGCCGCCGGCCAAGCCATCGCAGACGGCCACGCGGCGCTGCTGGATGGCATCGCCCAACAATTGGCGGTTGACTTCGGGCGCCCCGAATTGTCCATTCCACAATGGAGCAAGGTAATCACCGAAAAGCGCGCGACATTTTCCTGCACACCAGGACTGCAACGGCCGATCAATACCGGCTTGCCGTCCGGGCTCGCGCTGGCAGGCGACTATGTGGCCGGCGACTATCCGGCCACGCTCGAAGGCGCTGTGCGCAGCGGCATCGCGGCCGCCCGGATCGTGGCCGCCTGAGCCGGGTGCCAGACCAGGGAAATCCGCTCCCATATCAGCCCAAACCCATAGCTCATCACGGGTTCTTCCGATACCTTCCGGGCCTTGGGTCATATAAAATTTTCATGGATAGACGGAAATGGATTCACCCCACGCATCACCGCTTTGATCTAGCATAGTGACAAGCTCGGAGCAGCCCCGATTCCGGTTCGTGCCGGCGCTCCACCCTGCCCCGCGGCCATGTGCCGCGTTTCATTTTTACGGAGAAAACAATATGCCGGTCATGACCTGTGTCGAAGACTTTCGCCTGCTGGCGAAAAAACGGGTTCCCAAGGCCTTCTACGACTACGCCGATAGCGGCTCCTATACCGAAAGCACCTATCGCGCCAACAACGACGACCTGGCCGCGCTGAAGTTGCGCCAGCGCGTGGCGATCAATGTCGACGAGCGCAGCACGCGCACCACCATGATCGGCCACGATGTCACCATGCCGGTGGCCATTGCGCCAACCGGCCTGACCGGCATGCAATGGGCCAACGGCGAAATGCTGGGCGCCATCGCCGCCGAGAAGTTCGGCATTCCCTTTACGCTGTCGACCATGAGCATCTGCTCCATCGAAGATGTCGCCAGCGTGACCACCAAGCCGTTCTGGTTCCAGCTTTACGTGATGCGTGACCGCGGTTTCGTCAAATCGATGATCGACCGCGCCAAGGCCGCCAAGTGCTCGGCCCTGGTGCTGACGCTGGACCTGCAGATCCTCGGCCAGCGCCACAAGGACCTGAAGAACGGCATGTCGGTGCCGCCCAAGCTGACCCTGGACACCCTGCTCGACCTGGCCAGCAAGCCCGGCTGGGCGCTGCGCGCGCTGGGCGGCCGCAAGACGTTCGGCAACCTGGCCGGCCACATCAATGGTGGCAACAGCGGCAGCGGCGTGCAAACCCTGTCGAAGTGGACCGCCAGCCAGTTCGACCCGACCCTGAACTGGGACGACGTTGCCTGGATCAAGGAACAATGGGGCGGCAAGCTGATCCTGAAGGGCATCCTGGACGTGGAAGATGCCAAGATCGCGGCCCAGACCGGCGCCGATGCGCTGGTGGTTTCCAACCATGGCGGCCGCCAGCTGGACGGCGCGATGTCGTCGATCCAGGCGCTGCCGGCGATTGCCGAAGCGGTTGGCGACCAGATCGAAGTCTGGTTCGACGGCGGCATCCGCTCCGGCCAGGACATCCTGAAGGCCGTGGCGCTGGGCGCCAAGGGCACCATGATCGGCCGCGCCTTCCTCTACAGCCTGGGCGCCATGGGCGGCGAAGGCGTTTCCCAGATGCTGGAAATCCTGCGCAAGGAACTGGATGTGAGCATGGCGCTGACCGGCACCAAGGACATCAAGGACGTTGGTCGCCAGATCCTCGTGCCCTGATAGCGGGCTACGGCTAATAAAAATCCCGGGCGCCGTAAGGTAGCCCGGGATTTTTTATGGATGGAAGAAAACCGTTCAGAAACGCGGTTTTTCCTGCAGCACCTCGATCACTTCGGTTTGCCCATAGCGCCGCGCCAGATCCATCGCGGTCAGGCCATCCTTGTTCTTCAGCGTGAGATCGGCGCCGCCGTCGCGCAGCACTTCCACCGCCGCCACCCGGCCGCGCATGGCGGCCAGCATGACCGGAGTCATTTTCTCATCCGGGGATTCGGCATCGATATAGGCCGAGGCATCCAGCAGCAGCTTGACGATCTCGGAGCTGCCATTGATGGCGGCGTAATGCAAGGCGGCCCAGCCCGGCCGGTTGACTTCAACCTCGCGTGCGAGCAGCAGCTTGACTACCGGGATGTTGCCGTAGAAGGCCGCCAGCATCAGTGGCGTATCGCCGTTGGTGGCTTGCGCTTCAAGGTTGACGTCAGGCGCGTTGACCAGCAGGCTGAAGGCCTTCATGGAATCCTCCCGGATGGCCAGCATCAGGCCGGTATAGCCGCGCCTGGGTTCGATCAGGTTGGGCCCCATTCCCCGCTGCATCAACTGCTTCAGGAAGTAGACATTGTCCATGCGGATCGCCTGGAAATACTCTTCATAGGCGCCGGCGCGCGCCGCGCCCGGCAGCAGCATGGAGGTGTACAGCAGTACGCGGCCGAAGCGGCCGACACGGGAACGGATCTTTTCCAGCAAAGACGTCATGGTGCGATTCCAAACAGCTTGAAGAAATTGTCACTGGTCTGGCGTGCGACTTCGGCAGCGGAAATACCGCGCAGGTCGGCGATGAATTCGCCGACGTGGCGCACATAGCCGGGTTCGTTGGTCTTGCCGCGGAACGGCACCGGCGTCAGGTAGGGTGAATCGGTCTCGATCAGCATGCGCTCCAGCGGAATGGTGCGCGCCACCTGCTGCAGGTCCTTGGCCGACTTGAAGGTGACGATGCCCGAAAACGAGATGTAAAAGCCAAGCTCGATGGCGGCATCGGCCACTTCCTGCGACTCGGTGAAGCAATGCATCACGCCCGCCGCGCCGCCGGCCTGCGGGCTCGCGCCTTCTTCACGCATGATGCGGATGGTGTCTTCCGACGCCGAGCGGGTGTGGATGATCAACGGCTTGCCTGTCGCACGCGAGGCGCGGATATGCGTGCGGAAACGCTCACGCTGCCATTCCAGGTCGCCTTGCAGGCGGTAGTAGTCCAGCCCGGTCTCGCCGATGGCGACGATGCGCGGATGGTCGGCCAGCTTGACCAGTTGCTCGACGTCCGGTTCGGGCGTGTCCTCATAGTCGGGATGCACGCCGACCGATGCGTAGATATTGGGATATTGCTCGGCCAGCGCCAGCACTTGCGGGAAGTCAGGCAAGTCGACCGACACGCACAAGGCATGGCTGACCTTGTTTTCAGCCATCTTGCCGAAAATCTCAGGCAAGCGCGCGGCGAGATCGGGAAAATTGATGTGGCAATGGGAATCGATATACATGGCCGCTATTGTAAAGCGATGCGCCGCAGGTGTCGCCCCCGGAGGAGGCTTTGAGAAGGCGCTACTTCGCCACCGGCCGCTTGGAGAGCTTGCGCTGCAGAGTCCGGCGATGCATGTTGAGCGCACGGGCGGTGGAAGAGATATTGCCCTCGTGCTCGGCCAATACCCGCTGGATATGTTCCCATTCCAGGCGCTCCAGCGACAGCGGAGCCGCCTCGTCGGCCGGCGGGGCGATGTCGGCCGCTTCGTCCCGCGCATCCCCGTGGGCCAGCGCCGACAGGATGGAGTCGACATTGGCCGGCTTGGACAGGTAATTGTCTGCACCCGACTTGATCGCCTGCACCGTGGTGGCAATGCTGGCATAACCGGTCAGCACCAGGAGGCGTGCGTCCGGCAATGCCTGGCGCAACGGGGAGACCCATTGCAGGCCGGAATCCTTTTCCAGCTGCAGGTCGATGGTGGCGTAGTCGAAGCTTTCCTTGCGCGCCGCTGCCAGTGCCTCCTCGCCGCTGTGGGCCACAGTGGCGCGAAACCCCCTGCGCGTGAGCGAGCGCGCCAGCGTGCCGGCAAAAACGTCGTTGTCGTCGAGGATCAGGAAAGCAGCGCTCATCAAAAATCAGAAACCAGTCGTTGTCGATACGTAAAATCAGGCCGCGTCAGGATACGGGAAACTGCAATTCAGCCACCGTCCCCTCATCCACCACTGAACGCAGTTGCAAGCGGCCTCCCATCTGCGCCGCCGCGGCGAAGGCCAGCATCAGGCCGATGCCGCGGCCACCGGAACGGCTGTCCACCGGCCCATCACCCAGGCGGGGCAACAGCTCAGGCGCGATACCGCAGCCGTTGTCGGCTACCCGAATGATAGCCGTCTTTTGGTTTTCCTTCGCAGGCTGGCGTGCCGCATCGGCAATCAGTGACAAGCGAATCTCGCCGGCGCCGCCGCGCTCCCGGACCGCATGGGCGGCATTGTCGAGCAAGGTCAGCAGTATCTGCGACAGTTCCTGCAATTGGCCCGCCACGATCCCTTCCTGCTTCAGATCCGCCGCCAGCAATACTGCGGGATGCCGCAGGCGCCAGCCATCGATCAACATGGCCAGCCACGGCGCCAGCGCTGCGGTCTCATCGCTGCGCCCCTGGGCATCGGCGTCCAGCCGCATGCTCTCCAGCGCCTGCTTGCACACCGCGATCTGTTCCTCGACGATGCGCAGGTCTTCTTCATACATGGCCAGCGCGGCATTGCCGGCCATATCGCGACGCATTTCCCCGGCGATCACGGCCACCGTCGACAGGGGCGTATTGAGCGCATGCGCCGCGCCCGCCGCCTGGGTACCCAGCGCGACGATACGTTGCCCTTGCAACTGCTGCTCCCGGGCCAGCGCCAGTTGTGCGTCGCGCATACGCATGGCAGCGGCGATGCGGGTAACGAACCAGGTAATGAGCAAGGCCGAAATCGAGAAATTGATCCACATCCCGGCCAAGTGGTAGGTCATGGCCTGCTCGTGGTCATGGATGTGCAACGGCTCGTACACATAGACGAGCGCCGAATAACCGGCCAGCGCGCACAGCATCAGTGCACCGGCATAGGGCCATGCCAGCGTGGCCGCCCCCGCCGCCAGCGCCGGCAAATAGAAAGACACGAAAGGATTGGTGGCCCCGCCGGAGAAGTACAGCAAAGCCGACAGCACCGCTACATCCAGCAGCAGCTGCACGAACAGCTCGCCTTGCCCGGCCGGATGGGCCACATGCATGCGTCCCATCGTCGCCGCATTGATGGCTGCCTGCAAACCGATCAGCCCCAGCAGCGCCGGTAACGGCAAGCTTATTTCCAGCCACCAATGCGCTCCGGCCAGCACCAGCAGCTCGCCGCCGATAGTGGCCCAGCGTAGCCAAAACAGGCGGGACAGGACAGCGTGATGTCGCCATCCTGTGACGGCAGAAAAATTATCCGTGGGCAATATGAAGAAGGAGCGTGGCGAAGGCATTGCGGGATTATAAGCGGCACATCCTGTGAGATGCCGAACTGCCCGGCCACAGCTGGGCAGGCCGCGGCTATGGACGACCTTGCCGGCGTTGAAAGCCGTGGAATCGCGTGTTTTTGCATTTCCGAGACACTCTTATGCAGGCGGAAGCAAATTGGGCCTCAAATAATAATTGAGAACGCAAACAATAATTATTATCAATTATAATTTTCCCAGTTTTACCCATCCAATACAAATCGAGCAAAGCCCCGGCTCTTGCTGCATTCCACGAAAGATTTCATGTCCCTCCGCCTCACTCCGCTGGCCGCGGCATTGGCCCTCGCATTCATCACTCCCTTCCAGGTTCATGCGCAAACCGCTCCACCAGATAAACAGCCTGGCACGGATACGGCACTGCCTGAAGTCACCATCAGTGCCGACAAGGACCAGTCGGTTCCAGGCAAGGCATACGCCGGCGGCAAGATCGTGACGGGCGGCAAGATCGGTGTGCTCGGCAACCAGGACACGATGAACGTCCCCTTCAGTGTGGTCAGCTATACGGCCGAAGGTATTCAGAACCAGCAAGCCAAGAGCATCGCCGATGCGCTCGCATCAGACCCTACGGTACGAACAGGCCTGGGATACGGCAATTTTTCGGAACTGTTCACCATCCGCGGTTTTACCCTGACGGGCGACTCCATCAGCTATGACGGCTTGTACGGCATTGTGCCTCGCCAGCTGGTCGCGGTCGAAAGCCTGGAGCGTATTGAATTGCTCAAAGGCGCAACCGCATTCCTGAATGGGGTAAGCCCCGACGGGACCGGGTTGGGCGGCACCATCAACATCGTTCCCAAGCGCGCGACCGATACCCCAATCAACCAGTTCACCGTTGACTATACGGGCGACAGCCGCCTCGGTGCGAGCGTCGACATCGGCCGCCGGTTTGGACCGGACAACCAACTGGGCATACGCGTCAATGCCCTGGCCCGCGATGGCGTGGGCAGCATCGACAAAGAAGGCCGCAACACCCGCATGCTCAGCCTCGGTTCCGACCTGCGCAGCGGCAACCTGCGCCTTTCCGCCGATTTCACCTATCAAAAACAGACCGTGACGCAAGGACGCTCGACGGTTAACGTGCGCCCTACCGCCACCGCTGCGCCATCGGCCCCATCGGCAAGCAGCAATTTCGGACAGCCGTGGTCCAACTCGCTTCTGGAAAATACCTTCGGCGTTGTAAGGGGTGAGTACGATCTCTCCCCCAATGCGACGATTTATGCCGCAGCGGGCGCCCAGCATGCCAATGAATACGGCACATATTCTTCCCCGACAGTAGGCGCCAACGGGGTCGGCACCGGCGGCCTGCTGCGCGTCTCCAATAAGCAAGACACCTTGAGCGGAGAAACCGGCGTCAAGCTGAAGTTCGCCACCGGCCCCGTGAAACACCAGGCCAATGTTTCGTTCTCGGCCATGCAGCAAAGCGTCTATAGCGGCTTCGATTCCAATCCTGGTTCCTATGCCGTCAACATTTACAACCCGGCCGATGTTGCCTTGCCTGCCAAGGGCACGTCCAACTATGCAGGCGGCGCTTCGTTGCTGGATTCCGGGATAACCTCGCGCAATACCTTGCGCAGCGCGGCCATCTCGGACACCTTGTCATTCCTCGATGACCGCCTGATGCTGACGCTGGGCATCCGGCACCAGAATATCCTGACCAAGGGATATAGCGCGGGCATCCAGTCCTCGACCTATAACCAGTCGGCCAACTCGCCGGCGGTTGGCATTGTCCTCAAACCTTGGAACATGGTGTCGGTTTACGCCAACCATATCGAAGGCTTGAGCAAGGGCGATACGGCCGGCGCCACGTACCTGTCGACCCCGGTGAGCAATGCCAGCCAGCCGCTGGCTCCGTACAAGACCAAGCAGAACGAAGTCGGCATCAAGCTGGAAGCCGATAAGATTGGCGGCGGCATCAGCCTGTTTGAAATCAAGAAACCGACATCGGGCTATAGCATCAACGGCAGCACCTACACCTTCGGCGCCATCGGCGAACAGACCAACCGCGGCATCGAGTTGACCATGTATGGCGACCCGGTCCAGGGTCTTCACCTGAACGGCGGCTACTCATACATTGACGCCAAGCTCAACAAGACCCAGTCTGGCGCCCAGGATGGCAATTACGCGCCGGGCGTGTCCAAGAACCTGTTCAACGTTGCCGCAGACTGGGAAGTGC
This sequence comes from Herbaspirillum chlorophenolicum, assembly GCF_001189955.1. Classification (GTDB taxonomy): domain Bacteria; phylum Pseudomonadota; class Gammaproteobacteria; order Burkholderiales; family Burkholderiaceae_D; genus Herbaspirillum; species Herbaspirillum chlorophenolicum. The sequence continues at coordinate 80,447 of NZ_LFLT01000009.1, forward strand.
CGCAAATGCGCAATCTGGTCCTGTCCGCCAACTACATCTACACCGACAAGCAATATGTGAACTCTGGCAATACCACCACCATTCCGTCGTGGAGCCGGGTCGATCTGGGGGCACGCTACAAATTCGCGATGCAGAAGCAGACTGTCACGTTGCGCGCGGCGATCGAAAACATCGGCGACAAATCGTATTGGGTAGCAAGTTCGCAATACGGCAACGTTCTTACGCTCGGGAATCCGCGTACCTTCAAGCTGTCGGCAACAGTCGACTTCTAATTTCGAACAAGAATCCGGGCCACAACAAAAAGGGAAGCATCAGCTTCCCTTTTTGTTCTCAAAAGACTTAAGCATTGCCCAAGCAAGCCGCAGAGTGCTTGCTCATCCTACGCGCTTGCCCAAAATCACTAGATCACGCTCCACGCCATCCAGCGTCGCCACGCGCGGCATATGGGCCCAGCGTTCGAAAGCAAAGGCCTCGAACAGCTTCAGGCTGGGCTCGTTATGGCCAAAGACGAAGCCCAGCAGCGTATGCACCTTGACCTGCGGCGCATGGGCAATCGCCTGCTCCAGGAAGTAACGCCCCAGGCCGAGGCCGCGCGCCTTTTCGTGAATGTAGACCGACAGCTCGGCGGTACCGGCATAAGCCGGGCGGCCATAGAAATTGGAATAGGACAGCCAGCCGATGATTTCGCCATCCCGCTCGGCTACCCACAGCGGGCGCCGGGCCGGATCATGGTCATCGAACCAGGCCTGGCGCGATTGGACTTCGACCGGTTCGGTATCGGCCGTCACCTGGCGCGAGGCGATGGTGCTGTTGTAGATGGCGACGATGGCCGGCAGGTCGCCCTGGACGGCGAGGCGATGGGAATAGTGGGAAGCGCTCATGATAAAAACAATGAAAACAAACAGGAATGCCGGCAGGCACGGCCATCAACCGGTCGATCGGTCAGTCGAACAGGCCGGCGTAATCGATCAGCATCTCCTCGATAAACAACTTGGCCGACAACGGGTGGTCCGCGATGGCGCGGCGCTCGCCCATGCCCTTGATCGCGCGGGAGATGGCAATGACATCGGCGCGTTCAGCCAAGCGGCCCAGCTCTTTTGCATAACGCGGGTAATAACGGATGTGGTCGGCGGACTTCAATGAGAACAGGTCGTACAGCCAGCGCTGCACCCAGCCGACCAGGTCGGACACCGGCGCCTTCTGCAGCTTGTCGGCTGTGCGCAATGCGCCGTCCACGCCAGGCTGGGCCAGATGACGCAACAGTTCGTCCAGCACCTCGCGGCTGTCGCCCTGGGCAGCTTCCAGCGCCGCCAACGGCGCCCCACCCTGTTCGGCCAGCCAGGCATCGGCGTCCTTGACGCCCTGCTCCTTGAGCCAGGCCAGCGCGGCCTCCTTTGGCGGCGCCGACAGGGCGAACTTGCGGCAGCGCGACAGGATGGTCGGCAGCAAGCGGTCGAGACGATTCGACAGCAGCAGGAACATGGTGCCCGGCGGCGGTTCTTCCAGCGTCTTGAGCAAGGCATTGGCAGCCGCAGTGTTGAGCGCTTCGGCCGGGTACAGCATCACCACCCGCAAACCGGAGCGGTGGGTGGAAACGTTCATGAAATCGGCCAGCGCACGGATCTGGTCGATCTTGATTTCCTTGGAGGGCGTCTTGCTGGCCTTGGCGCTTTTCTTTTCCTCGCCGCCCTCGCCCTCATCGCCACTGGCGATCTCGTCTTCCAGTACCTCGGGCCGCACACGGCGGTAGTCGGGATGGTTGTATTGCGTGAACCAGTTGCAGGAAGCGCAAGCGCCGCAGGCATGCGCCTCGGGAGTCGGCGCCTCGCACAGCAGCGACTTGGCGAAGGCTTCGACGAAGACGGTCTTGCCGGTGCCTTGCGCGCCATAGAACAGCAAGGCGTGCGGCAGGCGTTCGCGCAACTGCTGCAGCTGCTTCCAGCTTTCGTCCTGCCAGGGCAGCAGCGATGAATTAGTGGGTGTACTCATGGAATGGCAATCTCACAGGGCCGCGACGATGCCGCGCAGCTCTTCCCGGATCTCGGGGATGGGCCGCGTGGAATCGATGATGCGAAAGCGCGCCGGGAATTCGGCGGCGCGGCGCAGGTATTCGGCACGGGTGGCGGCGAAGAAGTTGGCCTTCTCCTGCTCGAACTTGTCCGGGGTGCGCTCGGCATCCAGGCGCGCTCGCGCCACTTCGAGCGGTACATCGAACAGCAGCGTCAGGTCCGGCTGCAGGTGCGGGTGGACCCACTGTTCCAGCGCGTCCAGCTTGTCCAGTGACAACTTGCGGCCGCCGCCCTGGTAGGCGAAGCTGGCATCGGTAAAACGGTCGGAGATCACCCAGTCGCCGCGCGCCAGCGCCGGCTCGATCACCTGCGCCAGGTGTTCGCGGCGCGAGGCGAACATCAGCAAGGCCTCGGTTTCCAGGTGCATTTTCTGGTGCAGCAGCAGTTCGCGCAGCTTTTCGCCCAGCTCGGTGCCGCCCGGTTCACGCGTGGCGACCACGGTCAGGCCGCGTGCGCGCAGTTGCTCTGCGACGAAAGCGATATGCGTCGACTTGCCGGCGCCGTCGATGCCTTCGAAGGTAATGAATTTGCCTGATGCCATGAAGGGACCGCTGAATGAATAAGTGGAGGAATCAACGCTGGTAGCGGTTGACGGCCTGATTGTGTTCGTTGAGGCTGCTCGAAAAATGGCTGGTGCCGTCGCCGCGCGCCACGAAGTATAAGGCCTCGGTCTTGTCCGGGTTCATCGCGGCCGCCAGCGAGGCGGCGCCGGGCAAGGCGATGGGCGTAGGCGGCAAGCCCGCGCGGGTATAGGTGTTGTAAGGCGTATCGGCCAGCAGGTCGGCCTTGCGGATCTTGCCCTGGTAGCGCTCGCCCATGCCGTAGATCACGGTGGGATCGGTCTGCAGCAGCATGCCCACCCGCAGGCGATTGACGAACACGCCGGCCACCATGCCGCGTTCGGACTTCTGGCCGGTTTCCTTTTCCACGATCGAGGCCATGATCAGGGCTTCGTAGGGCGTGCGATACGGCAGCGACAGGTCGCGCTTGCTCCAGGCTTCATTCAGTTTCTTGTTCATCAGGGCGAAGGCCTGCTTGTAGATCTGCAAATCGCTCGCCCCCTTGGCGAAGAGATAGGTATCGGGGAAGAACAGACCTTCCGGCTGGGTATATTCGGTCGTCAGCTTGGCCAGCACCTGCTGGTCGGTCCAGGTGATGGTGTCGTGCTTGAGGGCCGGCTGTTCGGCGATGGCGCGGCGCATCTGCTTGAAGCTCCAGCCTTCGATCACGGTCAGCGCCTCCTGGGCGAACTCGCCGCGCACCAGTTGCAGCAGCAGCCGTTGCGGCGTATAGCCGGGTTTGAGCTCGTAGCTGCCGGCCTTGATGCGTCCGCCCTCGCCGCTCAAACGCGCGTAGATGGTGAACAGGTCGGGGTTGATCGGCACGCCCGCCGCCGCAATCTGCTGCGAAGCGCCCGACACGCCGCTGCCCGGCGTGATGGTGAAGGCAATGGTCTGCCCGGTCGCGTCGACGATGGGCTGCTTGGACCAATAAATGCCGGCCGTCGCCACCAGGGCCGCCAGCAAGAGCAATGTCACAAATAACTTCTTCATACCAAATACAAAATCCCTGTTTCCTGACGCGTTTTTTCGGACATCACTATAATCGAGGCATCAATGATAATCGCTGGCACGGCAGTTGCCTAATTTGCCTGCCGTGCAGTGTTTTCAGCGGCAACCGGCAAGCTGCACATCAACCGCACGCAAAACTATTTATATTTATGACTGAACTGACCGCCTCGACCTCCGTCTGGCTCGACTTCCTGAAACAGCAAGGTGCACAATTCGATGCCGACGGCGCCGAATTGCTCGGTTTTGGTGCCTCTGCGCCCGCGCCTGAAAGCCTGGAGAGCTTCATGGCGCCATTGACCGGTCTGGGCATCATCGGCGTGGCCGGCGACGATGCCGCCAGCTTCCTGCACAGCCAGCTCACCAATGACGTGGAGCACCTGGACACCTCAGCCGCCCGCCTGGCCGGTTATTGCTCGCCCAAAGGCCGGCTACTGGCCAGTTTCCTGATGTGGCGCAATCCCGAGTTCATCTTCCTGCAACTGCCGCGCCCGCTGCAGGCCGCCATCCAGAAGCGCCTGCAGATGTTTGTGCTGCGCGCCAAGGCCAAGCTGTCCGACCAGGGCGCCAATACCGCCATCATCGGCCTGGCCGGCCCGGCGGCGAAGAATTCGCTGGCCGAATGGTATCCGGTGCTGCCGGCTGAACCTTACGCAAAAATCGACAACGCCAACGGCACCCTGCTCCGCCTGGCCGACTCGGCCGGCAACGCGCGCTACCAATGGGTCACCAAGCCGGAAATCGCTATTGCCGCCTGGCCCAGGCTGAGCCAGCACCTGACGCCGACCGGCCCGCAAGCCTGGCGTCTGTCCGACATCCGCGCCGGCGTGCCGCAGATCACTGCGCCGACACAGGAGCAATTCGTCCCGCAGATGGTCAACTTCGAGCTGATCGGCGGCGTCAATTTCAAGAAGGGCTGCTACCCCGGCCAGGAAATCGTGGCGCGCAGCCAGTACCTCGGCAAACTCAAGCGCCGCACCATGCTGGCGACCGTGGACAGCAATGCAGTGGTAGCCGGCAACGAAGTGTTTTCCAGCGCCGATCCGGCGCAACCCTGCGGCATGGTGGTCAATGCCGAAACAGCCGGCGAAGGGCGTTCGCTGGCATTGGTGGAAATGAAGCTGGCCGCAGCCGAAGGTCAGATTCACCTGGGTTCGGCCGAGGGTCCTGCCCTGCATTTCCACGATCTGCCCTACGAGCTGGCCGATCCGCAATAAGCGAACAACGCACCCACGCCCACAGGCCATGGATCTCTACATTTACTACCGCGTCCTGCCCGCGCAAACGCAGGTGCTGCAGGCCAGGCTCAAGGCCGTGCAGGCAGTATTGCAAACCCGCTTCGATGTCACCGTCGGCATCAAGCGCCGCCCGGGCGAACAAGACGGCAAGCAGACCTGGATGGAAATCTATGAACGTCTTCCATCCGGCCAGGAAGACGATTTCAGCCGTGCGCTGGAGCAGGCGCTGGCCGAGGCAGGAATCCCCGCCCTGATCGACGGGCCGCGCCATGTAGAACATTTCGAGGATGTCGCCTTATGTGCCTGATCATCTTCGCCTGGAAAGTCATCCCCGGCATGCCGCTGATCCTGGCGGCCAACCGCGACGAATTCTATGCCCGCCCGGCGGCCGATGCCGGCTGGTGGAGCGATTATCCGAAGGTGTTCGCCGGCCGCGACCTGCAAGGCGGCGGCACCTGGCTTGGCACTACCCGCGACGGCCGCTTTGCCGCCTTGACCAATGTGCGTTCGCCATCGGAACGCCGCGCCGATGCGCCGACCCGCGGCATGCTGGTGTCCGACTACCTGGCCGGCGACATGGATCCGGCCGAATACCTCAGGCACATCGAACCCACCGCCCATCGCTTCAACGGCTTCAACCTGCTGGTCGGCGACCGCGACAACATGCTGTGGTATTCAAACCGCGGCCAGGAAGACGCACGCAACGGCAAACCGCTGGATTACGGCGTCTATGGCCTGTCCAATGCCCTGCTCGACTCGCCCTGGCCCAAGGTCACGCGGGCCAAGGCGCAGTTCGCCAGCCTGCTGTGCCAGGGCGCGCCGGAAGAGACCTTCTTCGAGATGCTGACCGATGCCACCCGCGCCAACGACTGCCGCCTGCCCGATACCGGCGTCGGCCTGGAAAAGGAGCGCATGCTTTCGCCGATCTTCATCCGCTCGCCGGACTACGGCACCCGTTGTTCGACCGTGTTGCGCGTCCCCATCGTGGGCGAGCCATTGCTGACCGAACATGTCGTCGATCTGATGGCCGTGCAATATGCCGCCGAGCCGCCAACCGATGCCAAATGCAAGATCCCGTGCAAACCCAGCGTGCAGGCGGATGCGAAGGATGCAGCGGCGGATGGCAAGGCAGCCGGCAGCCTCTGACGGCAATGCCCGCCGCCCCAGAATGCCGCCAAGAAATAACCAAATCGAATATCTGATATTTGGAAGATAAATTGGCCCGATTTGATGCTCGGCAGTAAAGTAGCACCTGTCTCCTCCAATTTCCTCCTTAAAGAATTGGATTGAAGCCCACACCGCAAGGTCGTGGGCTTTTTTTTTCGCCCATGCCCTGCGCGGCCGGAATCGTCCCAAGGCAATTAGCTGGCGATACAAAAAGAAAAGCGGACCGAAGTCCGCTTTTCCACTTGCCGGCCATCCCGGTGGCGCCGTTTCCGGCCCATCCGGGGATCGCTCTTCTTAGTTGTGCATCTTGGATTGCGTGCGGTCCAGCACGGCTTCCGGTGCACTTGCCTCCTCGCTGGTTTCATTGTTCAGCACCGCCTGCAGGCGCTTCTCATCCAGCTCTCCACTCCATTTCGCCACAACCAGGGTCGCCACGCCGTTGCCGACGGTGTTGGTCAGCGCACGCGCTTCGGACATGAAGCGGTCGATGCCCAGGATCAGCGCCAGGCCTGCCACCGGCAGGTGGCCTACCGCCGACAGCGAGGCCGCCAGCACGATGAAGCCCGAACCGGTAATGCCGGCCGCCCCCTTGGAGGTCAGCATCAGCACTGCCAGCAGCGTCAGTTCCTGCACGAAGGTCATCGGCGTATTGGTCGCCTGGGCGATGAACACGGCCGCCATGGTCAGGTAGATCGCGGTGCCGTCCAGGTTGAACGAGTAGCCGGTAGGAATCACCAGGCCGACCACGGTCTTCTTGGCGCCGGCGTTTTCCATCTTGGCCAGCATGCGCGGCAGCACCGATTCGGACGACGAGGTGCCCAGCACGATCAGCAGCTCTTCCTTGATGTACTTGACGAACTTCCAGATCGAGAAGCCGTGCAGGCGGGTAATGATGCCCAGCACCACGAACACGAACAGCAGGCAGGTCAGGTAGAAGGTACCCATCAGCTTGGCCAGCGAGAACAGCGAACCCACGCCGTACTTGCCGATAGTGAAGGCCATGGCGCCGAAAGCACCGATCGGGGCAACCTTCATGATGATGCCGACCACCGAGAACAGCACATGCGAGATCTTCTCGATGAAGTCGAAAATCATCGTGCCGCGGCCGCCGAACTTATGCAGCGCGAAGCCGAACAGCACCGCCACCAGCAGCACCTGCAGCACATCGCCCTTGGCGAAGGCATCGATCATGCTGTTAGGGATGATGCTCATGGCGAAATCGGTCACCGTGCCCAGCTTGCCGGGGGCGGTATAGGCCGCGATGCTCTTGGTATCCAGCGACGCCGGGTCGATGTTCATGCCGACGCCCGGCTTGAGCACGTTGACCAGCACCAGGCCGATGATCAGCGCCACGGTACTGACGATTTCAAAGTACAGCAGGGCCAGGCCGCCGGTCTTGCCGACCTTCTTCATGTCTTCCATGCCGGCAATACCGGTCACGACGGTACAAAAGATCACCGGCGCGATGATCATCTTGATCAGTTTGACGAAACCGTCGCCGAGCGGCTTCATGGCTTCGCCAGTGGATGGGTAGAAGTGGCCCAGCAGCACGCCGATCACAATGGCGACCAGGACCTGAAAGTAAAGCGACTTATACAAAGGCTGTTTTGCCGTCATTTGTCATTCTCCAAAAAGCATCAATTTCCGGCCTGCCTCAGGTAAATATGGCGCTCAAGTACCTGGCAAACCGCCGGCCCTCCACGGCTCGTCGTCCGCTCAGGCTATTTTGTGTCCGGGAGACTCCTCCTCTCCGGTTCGGGCGCAGTATGTATCAGAGGCCAATCCGCCGGTATTGTGGGAAACCACATCAACAGGTAAAGACGGCGCGTCCAGGGCCATTTCGCCCGCTATTTCGCCCTCTTGCGGTGCAATAAATTCGTTATAGTACGAACCAGGAAAAAAATAATAGGAAAAGTATTGTGCAACGCAAACTGACGGTCACCGTTCGCCTGGGAATCCTGGTCACGGTGCTGTGCGCCATTGTGGTGGTAGTCGCCTGGTACGGCATGCTCGGCATCGCCTCCAGCAACGAAAAGCTGAAATACGTCTATGAAGACCGTACGCTGAGCCTGATCCAGATTGCGAAGGTGCGCGATGCGCTCTATCTCAACCGGGATGTCATGGGCCGTGCGCTGATGCTGCTCAACGTGTCGAACGAGCCCGGGCGCGACGGCTTGACGCCGCAGGAGCAGATCGCCCGGCAACTGTCCCGGCTGAAAGCGCTGGATGCATCCCTCAACGAAAGCTGGCATACCTATATGGCCAGCGGCATGACCCATGAGGAAAACCGCGTCGCCCTTGAATTCGAGAAAGGCTGGGAGAAATACCAGGAACAGCGCGCCGGCATGACCAGCCTGATCGACTCCGGCCAAGTCGCCCAGGCCAACCAGCTATGGCCGCAGATCACGCCCCTGCTGGGTACGCTGGCATCCCAGCTGGCCACCCTTGGCCAGTTGCAGGAGCAAGCCACGCGCACCATCTACGACGAAGCGGTCGCCGAATACCGCCGCCTGCGCCTGCATAACCTGCAGATTGCCGGCATCAGTCTGCTGCTGGGCATTTCCCTGGCGGTGTGGATCATTGTGAGCCTGCGCCGGGAATTGGGTGGCGAGCCCGCTTATGCTGCCCACATCGTGCGCCAGATCGCCGAAGGCAACCTAGATATCGACGTCAGGCTGCGCCGCAACGACAGCAGCAGCCTGTTGTACGCCATGCAATCGATGCGCAACCGGCTGACGGAAATCATGCAGCGCGTAACACTCTCGACCCAGTCGCTGGGCCATTCCTCGCGCCAGCTCAACGCCACGGCGCAAGCGCTGGCCCACGCCTCCAACGAGCAGGCCGTCGCCGTGGAAGAAGTCAACACCGCCATCTCCAGCATGGGCGACGCCATCCAGGAGACCGGCGAACACGCCCGCCGCACCGACCTGATCGCCCTGGCCGCCGCCGCCGATGCCGACAAGAGCGGCGCCGCCGTGCAATCGACGGTGCAAGCCATGCGCGGCATCGCCCGGCAAGTCGGGGTAATCGACGACATCGCCTACCAGACCAACCTGCTGGCGCTCAACGCCGCCATCGAAGCGGCGCGCGCCGGCGAAAACGGGCGCGGGTTCTCGGTCGTGGCCATGGAGATTCGCAAGCTGGCCGAACGCAGCCAGGACAGCGCGCGTGAAATCAGCGAAATCGCCGAACAAAGCGTGACGCTGGCGGAAGAAACCAGCCAGCGCCTGGTCGAGGGCACCCTGCACGGCATCCGCCAGGCTTCCCAACAAATCAACCAGATCACCCTGTCTTCCACCATGCAGGAAGAAGGCGTACAAGAAATCGGCATGGCGGTGACACAGCTCAATGAAACCACGCAGCGCAATGCCGCCGCCTCGGAAGAACTTGCCAGCACCGCTGAACGGGTGGCGGAGAACGTCCTTGAACTCGGTACGCAACTGGGCTACTTCCGCCTGGCCGGAAACACGCTGGAATTGGGACGGACAGGAAGTTCACCGGCCGCCATCGAGGGACGGCGCCGGTAACGATGAATGCTTACGCCAGGCTGGCGCGCATGATGATGTGAGGAATGCCCGCCTCCATGAACTCTTCCCCTTCGCGGGCAAAGCCATGGGCGGCGTAGAACGGCTCGGCATGGGTCTGGGCGTTCAGGATGACCTCCTTGTCGCCGCGCGCACGCGCGGCCCCGATCAGGGCCTGCAACACCGCCCCGCCGACGCCCTTGCCGCGCCCCGCCTTCAATACCGCCATGCGGCCCACATGGCCGTCCGGCAACAGGCGGCCGGTGGCCAGCGGCGAACCGTCCTCGGCATAGGCCACGGCATGCACGCACACCGCATCCATCTCGTCCAGCTCGATCTCGGCCGGCACGTTCTGTTCGTCGACGAAAACCTCGAAGCGGATCGGCTGCGCATGGCCGCGCAGTTCTTCCCAATTGCCGACGATGATTTTCATTGGCGTCTCCCTGCGATTGCTTGCTTCGTTATTCATGGTCGAGCTTCCTGGAAATGTCGAGCCGGCGGATCAGCTTGAAGGTGCCCATGGCCTTGGCCACCAGCTTGTCGCCATTCCACAGCTCGGCCTGGCAGAAGCACATGGTGGTCGAACGGTGATAGGTATGCCCGCGCGCGACGATGGTCTCGCCCGCGTGGCCAGCCGGCTGCAGGAAGCTGCTGCTCATCTCCACCGTGGCCGACGACTTCGCATCCGGCACGCCGGCGCGCGCCGACAGGCCCATCGCCACATCCATCAGCGTCATCGAGATGCCGCCCTGGGCCACCTGCCAGCTGTTCATGAATTCCGGCTTCAGGCGCAGCGCCATCACGGCGCGGTCGTCGCCGTATTCCAGCACTTCCACACCGAGTTCCTGCAAATAAGGATTCCCCTGCGGGAAAACATCGGTCAAGGCAAGGTTCATCGTCTTGCCGGTCAGATCTCGTAATCCATGCACTGACGCCCTTCACGCACCGCACCGATGAAAGGCTTGATGGCGACATGGTCGGGATGCTCCTGGTAAGCATCCAGCGCCGCGCGCGATTCGAACTCGGAGTACAGCACCACGTCGTAAGTCGCTTCCAGGCCGGGCTGGGCCACCACCGCCTCGAACTTCAGGATGCCGGGCACCACGTTGGCACAGCTATCGAGCAGTGCCTTCATCTTGACGATGTTGGTCGCGCGGTCGGCGCCTTCGGCTTGTTCTTTCAACTTCCACATCACGATATGCTTGATCACGTTCGGTCTCCGATGGCTTGCAAATTTGGACAAACCGTAATGATAAGCGAAAGGCCTGTTTCAGGCAGGGGACACGCTCAGCCGCGCGCCGCGATCTTCATGAAGGAACCGACCAGCCGCCCCTCGCGTCGCTCGGCCAGGCAATACACATAAGTGTGCGTGCTGACCGGATCGCCCTCGATGCGCACCATGCGAAAACGCGGGTCCGGCACGAACTCGGCCTCCGACACCGTGCCCAGCCCAAGTCCGCGCGCCACCGCCTCGCGCAGCGCTTCGCGGCTGCCGATCTCCATCACCACCTGCGGCGCCACGCCGGCGTCCTGCAAGACTTTTTCCAGCGCCAGGCGCGTGGTCGAGCCCTGCTCGCGCATCAGCATCGGCTGGTCGGCCAGCTCGGAAAGCGCAACCGATTCGCGTTTGTAAAAGGGATGGCTGCGGTGCGCGAACAGCACCACCGCATGGTCGGCATAAGGCACCGCAAAAAAACGCGCATCGTCGGTGAAGCTGGCCAGTACCGCCACATCGGTGACGTAGTTCTCCAGGTCGGCCAGCGACTGCGCCGAATTGCCCAGCTTGATCGATAGCTCGACCTTGGGATAACGCGCCCGGTAGGCATCCACCATCTCGATCACGTGGAACGGCCCGACCGCGCCGATGCGCAAGTGGCCGACATGCAGCGCACCAGAATTGACCAGCAGGTTCAGCGCATCCAGCTCCAGCTCGGCAATGTTCTGCGCGATCGGCAGCAGGCGCTGCGCAGTCTCGGAAAGGTCCAGCCGGCGTCCACGGCGAAAGAACAGCTCGACATTGTGTTCGCGCTCCAGCAATTGCACCTGGGTGGTCAGGGTCGGCTGGCTCACGCCCAGCACACGTGCCGCGGCGGAAAAGCCGCGGTGGCGGGCCACCGCCAGGAAAGCGCGTAGTTGCGAAGGAGTCATCTATAGCCTTGATCAATAGTTGAAAGCATTTTTTTCGATTATATCGATAACACAGCCGTCATAAAGCCTCTTTAATCTGTGCCTTGTCCGGACTGGAAGCCCTGCCATACCTGAATGCATACCGCTGCCCGGCACTTGGGCGGCGCCGACCGCGCCACAAGATTAAGGATAGAACATGAAACGACGCTCCCTCCTCGCCCTCTGCCTGGGCGCCCTGACCGCATCGCTGCTGAGCCAGCCGGTGCTGGCCGTACAGCCCCTGACCGTGGGACTGATCCCGGCCGAAGACTCGCAGGCCATGCTGGAAAACAGCAAGGCCGTCATCGACAGCCTGCAAAAGCAGCTCGGCATGCCCGTCAAGCCCTTCATCGCCACCGACTACAACGGCATCATCGAAGCGCTGCGCGCCAAGAAGCTGGACGTGGCCTACCTCGGCCCCTTCTCCTACGTGCTGGCCAGCTCGGTCGCCAACGTCGAGGCCTTTTCGGTGGCCGAAACCAAGAAGAGCGGCAAGAGCTACTACAAGAGCCTGATCATCGCCCGCAAGGACAGCGGCATCCAGAACCTGGAGCAACTGAAGGGGCGCACCATGGCCTTCGTCGATCCGTCGTCCGCCTCCGGCCACCTGTTCCCCAGCGCCGGCCTGCAAAAGCTCAACATCGATCCCAACAAATACTTCTCGCGGGTGATCTTCTCCGGCTCGCATGACGCCAGCATCCTGGCAGTGGCCAACAAGAAGGTCGATGCCGCCGCGGTGGCCGACCGCATCCTGGCCGCCGCCGTCGCCAAGGGCGTGGTGCAGCAGTCCGACCTGAACGTAGTGTGGACCTCGCCCGACATTCCCGAGTCGCCGATGGTCTGGCGCCGCGACCTCGATCCGGCGTTGAAGCAAAAGATCGCCGCCGCCTTCGCCAACATCAAGGACGTGCAATGGGGCGACCAGGGCATGCTCAACGGCTTCGTGCCCACCACCGACGCCGCCTACAACGTCGTGCGCGACACCGCCAAGATCCTCAATCTCGACCTGAAGGCGATGAAATGATCAAGATCCGTTCGCTCACCAAGCAATACGGCAGCAATGCCGTGCTGCGCGGCATCGACCTCGATGTCGCCGCCGGCGAGTTCCTGGTGGTGCTGGGCCCCTCGGGCGCCGGCAAGTCGACCCTGCTGCGCTGTATCAACGGCCTGGTCGCACCGACTTCCGGCGAACTGGTGGCGGCCGGATACGACGCCACCGAAGCGCGCAACGTACGCAAGCTGCGCCGCAATGTGGCCATGATCTTCCAGCACCACAACGTGGTGCCGCGCCTGTCGGTGCTGAAAAACGTACTGACCGGCCGCCTCGGCCAGGTGTCTTCGCTGGCGTCCATCCTGCAGCTATTCTCGCGGCAGGATGTGGCGCTGGCGATGGACTGCCTGCGCCGGGTCGAACTCGACCACAAGGCGCATGAGCGCACCGACGCCCTCTCCGGCGGCCAGCGCCAGCGCGTGGGCATCGCGCGCGCCCTGGCGCAGCGGCCGCAGGTGATCCTGGCCGACGAGCCGGTGGCCAGCCTCGATCCCAAGACCTCGCGCCTGGTGCTGCAATACCTGCGCGCGGCCTGCCGCGAACTGGGCATCACCGTGGTGTGCAACCTGCACCAGGTCGACTACGCCCGTGAATTCGGCGACCGCATCGTCGGCCTGGCCGGCGGCAAGCTGGTGTTCGACGGCCGCGGCGACGAACTGCGCGAGTCGCACCTCAACCTGATCTATGCCGGCCTGGACCAGCTCCAGAGCCCGGAACCTGCCGCCGCCCGCCAGCCGGCGCCGGAACTGGCCGTGCAAGGAGCCCTGTGATGAATACGCCCATGCAATCTGCCCAGGCGCGCGGCAGCTACCACGACTACATCTGGACCGGCCCGCGCCCGCTGAACCTGCGTTCCTGGCTGCTGTGCGTAGGGGCCGTCGCGCTGGCCGCCTTCGTACTGGCCTGGAGCGCGCAAGGCACGCAGCTCTCCTGGAGCGAACTGGCCAACGGCTTGCCGCAGATCGGCGATTTCCTCAGCCGCTCCTTCCCGCCCAACTGGAACATCCTCGGCAACCTGCTCAACCCGGCCATCGAAACCGTGCAGATCGCGCTGTGGGGTACGCTGCTGGGCGTGCTGGGCGCCATCCCGGTATCCTTCCTCGCTGCCCGCAACCTGAACCGCAACCGTGTCGTGTACCAGGGTGTGCGCCAGTTGCTCAATGTCACGCGCAGCATCAACGAGCTGATCCTGGCGCTGGTGTTCGTCTCGGCGGTGGGCCTGGGGCCCTTCCCCGGCGTACTGGCATTGGCGCTGCATGGCGTGGGGATGGTCGGCAAGTTCTTCGCCGAGAGTATCGAGGAGATCGACGACGGTCCGCTGGAAGCCCTGCGCGCCACCGGCGCCCGTCCGCTGCAGGTGATCGCGTTCGGCGTGCTGCCGCAGGTCATCACGGCCTGGATCGCCACCGTGCTGTACCGATTCGAGGTCAACCTGCGCCAGGCCACCGTGCTCGGCATGGTCGGCGCCGGCGGGCTGGGCTTCGAACTGGTCAACAGCCTGAAGCTGTTCAAGTACCAGGACACCGCCACCTGCATCGTCGTGGTGACGCTGATGGTGGTGGCCGCCGACACCCTCTCCAGCCGCCTGCGCCAACTGATCCAGGACGGCCGCGTCCATTGAACCACCCCATTTGAGAACCCCGGAAACAAGCTTATGTGGACCTATCACAACCCGGTATCCATCCATGCCGGCAGCGGCAGCCTGGCGCAATTGCCCGCGCTGCTGGCCGGGCGCCGCGCCCTGCTGGTGACCTTCCCGGAGGCCGCCGCGCTGGGCCTGGAGCAATACATCGCCAACCTGCTCGGCCGGCAACTGGCCGGCATCGAGAATGCCGTGCAACCCAATCCCGACGTCAGTTGGCTGTCTGCCATGCATGAGCGCGTCTGGTCGGAACATGCCGATGCCGAATGCGTGGTTGCCTTCGGCGGCGGCAGCGTCATCGATTGCGCCAAGGCCATGCTGGCGCCCACGCCTTCAGGCCGCTTCGATGAATTGCTGGCGCACCTGCGTGACGGCACGCCGCTGTCGGCTGGCCGCACCAAGGCGCTGATCGCCATCCCCACCACCGCAGGCACCGGCAGTGAAGTCACGCCCTGGGCCACACTCTGGGACGCCGCCGCCGGCAGCAAATATTCGCTGCACCGCGACTGGACCTGGCCCGAAGCCGCCATCATCGATCCCAAGCTGATGCTGAGCCTGCCGCCCGGCGCCACCCTGGCCAGCGGCCTGGATGCGCTGTCGCACGCACTGGAAGCGATCTGGAACGTCAACCGCAATCCGGTCTCGTCCAGTCTGGCTGCGACCGCCGCGCGCGAGATCGTCGCCACACTGCCGCTGCTGATGCGCAAGCCCACCGACCTGGCCCTGCGCGAACGCATGGCGGTCGCTGCGCTGCAGGCCGGGCTGGCGTTCTCCAACACCAAGACCGCGCTGGCGCACTCGCTGTCCTACGACATCACGCTGCACCACGGCGTGGCGCATGGCATCGCCTGTTCGTTTTCGCTGCCGCACGTGATGCGCCTGGCCTTCGACCGCGATGCCCAGGTCGACACCCTGCTGCTGCAGATCTTCGGCGCCGCCGACAAGGACGGCGCCGTCGCCCGCCTGTCGGGCTTCCTGGAAAACCTGGGCGTGTCGATCGACCCCGCCCACTACGGCATCGCCGATGCCTGGGACGCGCTGGTACAGCGCGCCCTGCAAGGCCCGCGCGGACGCAATTTCATCGCCGCCATCCACTGAAACAGATTCATCGATAAAGGAGTTTCCATGTCCACTGCAAACAAATCCCCCATCGCCCTCGAAGCCGTCATCTTCGACTGGGCCGGCACCCTGGTCGACTTCGGCTCGCTGGCGCCGACCCAGATCTTCGTCGACGCCTTCAAGAGCTTCGACATCGACATCACGCTGCAACAGGCGCGCGGCCCGATGGGCCTGTCCAAGTGGCAGCACATCCGCACGCTGCTGGACGACCAGGCCATCGCCAACCAATGGCAGCGCTACACCGGCCGTGCGCCGACCGACAAGGATGTCGACGCCATCTACGCGCGCTTCATGCCGATGCAGATCGCCAAGGTCGGGGAGTATTCGCAACCCATCGACGGCGCTGCACAGATGCTCGCCTGGCTGCGTGGACGCGGCCTGAAGGTCGGCTCCTGCTCGGGCTACCCGCGCGAGGTGCTCAATGTGCTGCTGCCGCTGGCCGCCAAAGACGGCATTGCCCCCGACCACGTAGTCGCCGGCGACGAACTGCAAGCCGGCGGCCGCCCGGGCCCCTACATGGCGCTGGCCAACGTATTGGCGCTAAAGATCGGTGACGTGGCCGGCTGCATCAAGGTCGACGATACCGTCCCCGGCATCGAGGAAGGCATCCGCGCCGGCATGTGGAGCGTGGGGGTGTCGCTGTCCGGCAATGAGGTCGGATACACCCGGCAGCAATTGGCCGCGCTTGAGCCTGCCGAGGTGGCGGCACTCAAGGTACAGGCAGAAGAGAAGCTGCGCGCTGCGGGCGCCCATTACGTGATTGATTCGGTGGCGGATTTGCCAGAGGTAGTCGCGCAAATCGAGGCGCGCCTAAAAACAGGCGAGCGGCCCTGAACCGGGGACGATAAAACAATCGGATTTCCCATCGCCGTGGCCCTGACGAAACTCGGGGCCACGCACCGTTCAGCACCGCCCCGGTCGCCTCACCTGGCCATCAGGCCTTCTTCCGGGTACGCGGCGCGGGGGCTTTCCCCGCAGGTACTTTCCCTTTTCCCGCTGTTTTTTCCACGGCCGGCTTTCCGGCGGCCGCCTTCCCAGGCGTTGCCGCCCTGCTTCTTTTCGCCGGCGTCTTGATTTCCTCCGGATGCTCACCGATGGCCGAAGTCAGCTTGCGCGCCAGGACGATGACCTTGTCCGGGTCCACACCCAGCGTGCCGATCAGGAATTCGATGATCTCCGAGCGCGGATTGGCCAGCGTCGGCTCGATCATCATCACCGCCGCCGACACTGCCAATGCGCGTTCGCGGGTAGCCGTGTCGGGCAGCATCTGCTCCAGCGCGTTGAGCGCCTCGACCGGCGCCACCGCTGCGATGCGCGCCTGCTCCTTGAGCAGCTGTACCCAATTGGTCTGCGGCGAGACGCTGGCATGCATCCGCGGCAATTGCGCCAGCAAACGCGCCAGGCGCAGGCTGCGGCGCTCGAAAGCGCCGACCGATACCATGCCGGCGATCACGATGCGGCATACCGCTTCGGCAAAGCCGCCGTCGGCGATGCTGCCGAGCACTGCATCGCGATACTCGCCCAGCTCCTTCAAAGCGCGGCGGTGCGCTGCCTCGGCATCGGGTTCGCGCGGCGGCAACCAGGCGCCCAAGCCATTAGGGCCGAACAACTGGTTGGTCATGCGCACCGTGCGGGCATCGCGCTGATCGCGAAAGACATTCAATTCATCGGTGATGCGCTGGGCCATCCGGCGCTCGAACTGCTTGAGCGGATGGTCTTCCCCTACCTCGGCACGGGCGGTTCTTGCCTGGGCGGCCTGCTGGCGGATGAAGGCGGCAGCCGGATGGGCGTCCGAGAACAACTGGCGCTGCATGCGCAGCGGACTCAATTTCATCAGCGTGTTGGCGCTCTCGCGCGAAGAAACCATCCTGACCCACGGCCGCAGCCAGGTCTTGTACAGGTTCGCGTTGATCTCCGACCACTGGCTGATGGTGGAAAACACCGCCTCCTCCTCGCGCCCTTCAGGATTGAGCTTGCGGATATCGTCCATCGTGCGGTGCTCGTAATGCACGGTGTAGTCGCCCGGCTCCAGCTCGTCCCAGCGCCGGGTCTCCCTGGCATCTTTGGCATCGAGCTTCATTTCGTAGAGGCCGGGCGGCAGGCTCTCGATCACGTCCAGCGAGCTCACCAGCTGGTCATGCTCCTTCAGCGCCACCGAACCGCCGACGAAAATGCCGAGATGGCCCACGCTCTCATGCAGCACATAAACGATGGTGCGTCCGGCGGCGGCGATGGCGCGCTCGTCGCCCCAGGCATCGATGATCCAGTTCAGCGCCTGCGGCGGCGGCGTGATGTTGTCGCCCCACGAAGCGAACACCACGACAGGCGCCGTGATGTTGCGCAGATTGACCTGCTTGCCCTTGATCTCCAGTTCGCCGCGCGCCAGCTTGTTGCCCACGAACAGGTTCTCGGTAATCGACTCGATTTCGGCCCCGGTCATGCGGAAGAAGCCGCCCCACCAGCGTTCGAATTCCAGGAAGCGCTCCGCCTCGGTATCGACCGACGACCACAGGTTGTAGTACTTGCTCCAGAACGTATTGGCGGGATTGAGTTTCTCGAAGTTCTCGACCAGGTAAGCGCCATCGAAACGATCGGCGCCAAGGTCGGCCGCCAGCGAAGCCAGCCATGTCCCGCCCAGCGTGGCGCCGCTGTAGCGCATCGGGTTGAGCTTGGAGCTGCCGGCCCAGTAGGAAGCAGGCGCGCCCACCATCATCAGCGGGCCGAACAATTCGGGGCGCACCGCATCCAGCGTCATCATCGCCCAGCCCGCCTGGCAATTGCCGATCACCACCGGCTTGGCCTTGCATTGCGGATGGCGGCGGATCACCTCTTCCAGGAACAGCGCCTCGGACTCCAGCACCGTCGTCAGCGTCTGGCCGTCCTCAGGCTCCGGGCGGAAGGTCACGAAATAGACCGTATGCCCGGCCTTCATCGCCATGCCCACTTCGGAATCGAACTTGAAGCCGCCAATGCCCGGCCCGTGCCCGGCACGCGGATCAACCACCACCACCGGCCGCGCTTGCGGATTGACCGGCAAGCCCGGCGGCGGCTGCAGGCGCAGCAAGGCATAGTTGCAAGGCTGCGGCAAATCGTGGCCGTCCAGCACCATCTCATGGGCGAACTTGAGCAGCGGCGGCGTGCCCTGCTCCAGGTGTTCGAGGTAATCGTTGCCGCGATCCAACAGCGTGTCGAGGAACAGGAAGGTACGCTGCATGGAATCGGTCAGATAGGCATTGACGTCTCCCCAGCCCATGCCGGCCGGCGCCTCCGCACTGCTGCTGTCGATGGGTTTCTTGCGGCTTGCCATGCTCCCTCCCAGGAACGCTCGATTGCCTTCATCATACGGAGAAATGGCGCTTCAAATCGCATGATCTCTGCGACAATGAAACCGCATTTCCCCATATTGATAAAAAACAATTGCGCGGAGGAATCTTCATGGAGCTTCACGGCCTGGTCGACCAACCCGGCAAGCTGCCGACCGTCCCCAAGGTAGTCCAGCAGTTGATCGCCAGCTTCAACTCGGAAGATGTCTCCGCCGCCGATATCGCGCGCCAGATCGCCGCCGACCCGGCGCTCTCGGCCAAGCTGCTGCGGCTGGCCAACTCCGCCTTCTTCCATGTCTCGCGCACCGTCGGCACGGTGGATGACGCATTGCGCATGCTGGGTTTCGTGATGGTGCGCAACCTGGTGCTGGGCAACGGCATGGTGGCCGCCTTCAAGAACACCAAGGGAATGGACCTGCCGCAGTTCTGGCGCTACAACCTCTACACGGCCTGCGCCGCGCGCTGGCTGGCCATGCATGCCGGCATCCACGGCGAGGACAACGGCGACGCCGTGTTCACGATCGGCATGATGCATGGCATCGGCCAATTGCAATTGCACGCCGTGGCCGCATCGGAAGTGGCGCCGCTGGACAAGCAGGTCAACGTACTCGACGCCTCCCGCGCCGACCGGGAAAAGGAACGCTGGGGCTTCCACTACGCCGACGTGTCGGCCGAACTGGCCAGGATCTGGAACTTCCCCGACGCGCTGGCCGCCGCGCTGCGCGACGTGCCTGAGCCGCTGGGCACGGGCAAGCTCGACCGCGCCGCCGGCTGGGTACATCTGGGCGCATGGGCCGCGCGCGTGGATGTGCTCAAGCTCGACGATGAAGCCGCGCGCGCCAGCTATCCGGCGCAAGTCGCCAGGAAACTCGAGGTGGAGCCGGACTGGATGCCGCTGCTGGTCGGGCACGTGCAGGACAAGGCCGAACGCGCGATGCCGGCGATGAAGGAATTGTCGGCCGGACTGGATGCGATGCTGGAATAGGGAGCGATGGGCTGGGCCCATTACTCCAACACGTTTGTCCGCTTTGGCATATCCTTGCCGAACCATCCGGACAACACTACCGAAGTAAGGAAACATCATGCCCAAGAAAGAGAAACTGGATCCGGAAACCGAAGCCCTGATCCAATGGTGCACCGAAGTCGAACAGTTCCTGGTCAAAGGCGGCGCCACGCTCGACCAGGCCCAGGAACACATCGAAGAACAAGTGGAATGGTTCACCGACCTGTTCTACGACGGCCTGACGCCTGAAGAAGCGGCCAAGGAAGCGCTTAACTGACGCCACCAGCGCTGCACCCCGTCCCGGCCATGCACCGGGACTTTCCTCACCGCCCGAAACGGGACTCCAGCTTCTTCAAGGCCTCGTACAAAGGCAGCGTCGCATCGGCCAGCCGATCCAGGCTCCCTTCACGCAGCGCATCCAGGTCGACCGTCCCGACGCCATCCAGCCCGGCCCATGACAGCAGCGCCGAAAACGCCTGCGGCGTATCGAACATGCCGTGCAGGTAGCTGCCGAGGATCTGCCCATCTTCCGACAAGGCCCCTTCGCCGCGCCCGTCAATGACGAAGGCCGGGCGCTGCAAGGCCGCACCTTCCGACACGCCCATGTGGATTTCGTAGCCGCTCACGCTCGCCTCGCCTGCGCCGAAAGCGCAGCGGCCGCTGACCTGCTGCAGCCGCTTGTCGCGCGTGAGCCCGGTACGCATGGGCAGCAGGCCCAATCCGGGCGTGCTGCCCGGCGCACCTTCCACGCCATGCGGGTCGTCCACGCTCTCGCCCAGCATCTGGAAACCGCCGCAAATGCCGATCAGCTTGCCGCCGTAGCGCAGGTGCTTGCGGATCGCAACGGGCCAGCCTTGCTGCTGCAGCCATGCCAGGTCGCCGCGGGTATTCTTGCTGCCCGGCAGGATGATCAGGTCGGCAGGAGGAATGGGGCTGCCCGACCCGATGAATTGCAAATCGACATCCGGATGCGCGCGCAATGCGTCGAAATCGGTGTGGTTGCTGATGCGCGGCAGCACCGGCACCACTACCCGGAATTGCCCGCGCGCGCTCTGCGATGAGGCGATTGCATCTTCCGCATCGAGGTGCAGGCCATGCAGATAAGGCAGCACCGCCAGCACCGGCTTGCCGGTGCGCTGTTCCAGCCAGTCCAGCCCTGGTTGCAGCAGGCTGATGTCACCGCGGAAGCGGTTGATGACAAAGCCCACCACGCGCGCACGCTCGCTCTCGGAGAGGCAATCCAGCGTGCCGGTCAGGTGTGCGAACACACCGCCGCGGTCGATGTCGGCGACG
Source organism: Herbaspirillum chlorophenolicum (assembly GCF_001189955.1). GTDB lineage: Bacteria > Pseudomonadota > Gammaproteobacteria > Burkholderiales > Burkholderiaceae_D > Herbaspirillum > Herbaspirillum chlorophenolicum. The sequence continues at coordinate 101,610 of NZ_LFLT01000009.1, forward strand.
ATGATCACCGGGCAATCGACCGCCTCGGCAAAGCCCATGTTGGCGATGTCGCGCGCGCGCAGGTTGATCTCGGCCGGGCTGCCGGCGCCTTCGACGATGATGGCCTGGTACCGCTTGCGCAGACGATGGTAGGACTCCAGCACTGCCTGCATCGCCTCGGTCTTGTAGCGGTGGTAGTCGCGCGCGCTCATGTCGGCGCGCACCTTGCCATGCACGATCACTTGCGCGCCGGTGTCGCTGGAAGGTTTGAGTAGCACCGGGTTCATGTCGGTATGCGGGGCGATGCCGGCGGCCTGTGCCTGCAGCGCCTGGGCCCGGCCGATCTCGCCGCCGTCGGCGGTGACCGCGCTGTTCAAGGCCATGTTCTGCGGCTTGAACGGTGCCACTGCAATGCCGTCGCGCCTGAGCAGGCGACACAGTGCGGCGGCCAGCGTGCTCTTGCCGGCATCCGAAGTGGTGCCCTGGATCATCAGGGTATGGAAGGGAAATTCAGCGGCCATCGGCGCTCCATTGCTGCAGCGCCTGCTCCAGTTCAAGCATGGAAGACTCCGAAGGAAAACAACGCTAGTGCGCCCACGATGGCTAGCCACAGCAAGGCTGCCTGCGCCACCAGACGCCAGGCGCGGACAATGTCTGCACCCTCGGCCGGCTTGCCGCAGCCCAGCGGCGGCCGCTGTTCGACTTCGCCGTCATACACCGCAGGGCCGCCCAGCGCCACGCAGAGCGCGCCGGCGCCGGCCGCCATCACCGGCCCGGCGTTCGGGCTGCTCCAGGCCGGCGCCTGCTCCTTCCAGCATGCCAGCGCCTGGGCGCGGTTGCCAAGCCAGGCGTAAGACCATGCGGTCAGCCGGGCCGGAATCCAGTTGAGCACATCGTCGATGCGTGCCGCGGCCCAGCCGAAATGGAGAAAGCGTTCATTACGGTAGCCCCACATCGCATCCAGTGTGTTGGCCAACCGGAACAACAAGGCGCCCGGCCCGCCCGCGACCAGGAACCAGAACAGCGTGCCGAACACGGCATCGTTGCCGTTCTCCAGCAGCGATTCGACGCCGGCCTTGGCGAGGTCGGTTTCATTCGATTGGCGCGTATCGCGGCTGACGATATAGGAAGTCAGTACACGCGCTGCCGCCAGGTCGCCGCGCGCCAGCGCGAGCGCAATCGGCAGCGTGTGATCGCGCAGGCTGCGCAGGCCGATGCAGAAATACAGCAGCGCCGCATGCAACAGGCAAGCCAGCCACCACGGCGCCAGATGGATGATCCAGGCCGCCAGCGCCACGCCCGGCAGCACCGCCAGCGCCCACGCAAGGATGCCGCGCAGGCGCGATGCAGGCGCCTGGTTGAGCGCGCCTTCGATACGCTTGGCCAGGCTGCCGAAACCGACCAGCGGATGCCAGCGGCGCGCCTCGCCCAGCACCAGGTCGAGCACCAGCCCCGCTGCCATCAGCAAGGCCAGCCAGGGCCAGGACAAGCCGCTCAGCACGATGCGTCCTTGAAGTTCAGGGGCAGGCCCGCGGCCACCCATTGCACCCGCTCGCAGATCGCCGCCACCGACTGGTTCAGGCGCCCGGCCTCGTCGACGAACCAGCGCGATACCGCGCCCTGCGGCACGATACCCATGCCCACTTCGTTGGACACCAGGATGACCGTCCCCTGCGCCTCCTGCAGTGCGCGCAGGAAGTCCTCGCGCTGCAGCGCAAAGGCGGCCGGTGCTTCGATCGGCCCCAGCTCGGGAAATACATAACCTTCCGCGAACAGCAGGTTGGACAGCCACACCGTCAGGCAATCGACCAGCACCACGTTGCCGGCACGGCTGTTGGCGCGCAACGCTTCGCCCAGCGCCAGCGGCTCCTCCACTGTGCGCCAAGGGCCGGCCTGCTCCTGGCGGCGCTGGCGATGGTGGGCGATGCGCGCGGCCATCTCGGCGTCGGCCGCGCTGGCGGTGCGATCGGCAGTGGCGATGAAGACGATCTCGTCCGCGCCGGACTGGGTCGCTTCCAGCGCCTGTTTCTCGGCATAGGCGCTCTTGCCGGAGCGCGCCCCGCCAAAGATCAGGATGCGCCGCGATTGCGTCGCGTTCATATGGGTTCCCCTTGCCAGCGGTCTTCGAACATCATTTCATCCAATGGAAGCAGGTATGCACATCAGCGGCCGCATGATTGTTCGTGCGCGATACGCCACCTTGCTCTCGGAGGAATGAATCGCGCCAGAATCGAACCGGCGCTCGCCATGTGCGATGAATAGGTATGGAGTGGGAGCGCCGTTCAGGAAAAGGCATCGGGAGCCAGTAACGGAAATACGGCTGCGGCCGGCACATATGCCGAAAAATCGCCCAGTCCGTGAATCCGTCTCGCATACGGCAAATCGGCCGGTGCATGCCGGCCTGATGGATTTCAACTGCAATGGTGGAAGCTGCAAGTACGATCGCCCTCCGCGATGCAACCTTGAATTCGCTTCAGCTCAGTGGCTTGGTGCCCCCTGTTGCGCGCCGAACACCTGAAGCGATGCTACGCCGCGCAGTATAAAGTCCGGGCCTTCTCAGGGCAACCGGATACGGGCGCCCCATCTTGCCAACAAGGAAACATCGGCGGCAATCAGCGGCATCAAGGCCCTGACGAGCGGTCGATGGGATCGCTGGCCGGAAAGGTATCGGCCAGCGCCTGGTCCATTTCCGCCTCCAGCTTGCGCGCTTGCTTGTCGCGTTCGTTTTTGCGCACTGTCTTGTTTTGCGCGGCCAGTTTGCGGGCATCGTCCTCGATGATCCCGCGGCCGATCTCATTGTCGGACGAGGCTTGTTTCACCGCGGGTTCGTGTGCGCTGTGGCTACGCCGGCGATCCCGGTCGGCAGGCGCTGCCGGATGCGCCGGCACCACCGGCATGGCAATGGCCCAGCCGATACCCGCCGTAAGCATCCGGGCGAAATGGGGGATGAGGGAATCCGGTTGATGCATGACAAGCTCCTCTATACGAAACCAGCATTGCTCCCAATAATGCACCTCATGCCGCAAGGCCGCCTTCATTTTTTACTGCATGCGGATAGGTTTGTCCGAAGGACGCGGGTTGAGCGGCGGATCCTCGACCGGAATCGGGTCGTCGTCGGGCAATTCTGGCGGCGGCAAATGCGGATCGGGAATCGGCGGCGTTTCCTGCGGTGTATGCAAAGCGGTTTTCAAACTGCTCCTCCTGCTGCGCATCGACCGGCGGCATGGCTCATTGCCGGCTGGGATGCTGGTGGGGAATCGGGTCCTGCGGCGGCGTCGGGTCCAGGGGTGGAACCTCCACCGGCGGGACATCTTGAGGCTTGTGCATGGCTGTCTCCAGGTGCGCAGTCAGAGTTCAGGTGAACAATACGCCGAAGGCTTAATTCTTGCCTTGACCGGACATCAACCCATCGTCGGCGCTGGCGCCGGGGTCTTCGGTACCGTCAGGTTCCACCGCTTGCGGCTCGTCGCTCTCCGGCACCGGCAGCTTGTGCTTGCCGGTCAGCGCACAATTGCCGCCGAAACGCTTGTCTCTGGCGTGGCTTGCGGCGGCAGCTTGCGCGCCCGGTGGCATGCGCTTGTTCATCTCCAGCCCTCCTGCCTCAATGTATCCCACCATCCTATGGATGCGGCCACGGTCAGGCAACAGGACATTGGAGAATTCGCATGTAGGAAGTCCGGAAGAAAAAACGCCGGTTACCCTGCGGCAACCGGCGTTCGCGGGCAAGCGAAGATGCTCGCTCAGCCTGCCTTCAGTGCACGCGTCACGATCTCCTGCGCCTCGGCGAAGATCTTGTCCAGATGCGCCTGGTCGCGGAAGCTTTCGCCGTAGATCTTGTAGATGTTTTCGGTGCCGGACGGGCGCGCGGCGAACCAGCCGCTGTCGGTGACGATCTTGAGGCCGCCGAAGGGCTTGCCGTTCGCCGGTGCGGTCGTCAGCACTTCGCGGATGGTCTCGCCGGCCAGTTCGGTCGAGCTGACATCGTCGGGCGAAAGCCTGGACAGGCGCGCCTTCTGCTCCGGCGTGGCAGCGGCTTCGATACGGCCGTTGAGCGGCGCGCCGAGTTGCTGCGTCAGTTCCTGGTAGATCTGGCCCGGATCGTTGCCGGTGCGCGCCGTCATTTCGGCGGCGAGCAAGGCTGCGGTAATGCCGTCCTTGTCGGTGCTCCAGGGCTGGCCGTCGAAGCGCACGAAGGAGGCGCCCGCGCTCTCCTCGCAGCCGAAGGCGATGCTGCCGTCATACAGGCCATCGACGAACCACTTGAAGCCGACCGGCATTTCCAGCAGCTTGCGGCCGAGATGGGCGGCCACACGGTTGATCATCTGGCTCGACACCAGGGTCTTGCCGACCGCCGCGCCGGCGCGCCATGCGGGGCGGTGGCTGAACAGGTAATAGACGGCGACGGCGAGATAATTGTTGGCGGGCAGCAAGCCCGTGCTCCTGGCGATGATGCCGTGGCGGTCGTGGTCGGTATCGCAGGCCAACGCGACGTCGAAGCGCTCCTTCAACGCGATCAGTTCGGTCATCGCGTACGGCGAAGACGGGTCCATGCGGATCTGCGCATCCCAGTCCTGCGGCACGAAGCGGAAAGTGGGGTCGACCTCGGTATTGACCACCTCCAGGTTGAGCTTGTAGCGGTCGGCGATGGCCGACCAGTAATGCACGCCGGCGCCGCCCAGCGGGTCGACGCCGATCCGGACATTGGCGCCGGAGATCGCCGCCAGGTCGATGATATTGGGCAGGTCGCTGACATAGCTGTCGAGATAGTCGTAGCGGCGCGTGGTGCCCGCCTTGAGCGCCTTCTCGAAGCTCAGGCGTTTGACGCCTTCCAGGCGCTTCTCCAGATAGGCGTTGGCGCGCTTCTCGACCCATCCCGTGACATCGGAATCCGCCGGGCCGCCGTTGGGCATGTTGTACTTGAAGCCGCCATTGTCCGGCGGGTTGTGCGAAGGCGTGATGACGATGCCGTCGGCCAGGGCCGACCGGTTAAGCCGATTGTGCGCCAGGATCGCGTGCGATACCGCAGGCGTAGGCGCATAAGGGCTGCCCTCGGCCAGCATGGTCACCACTTCGTTGCCGGCCAGTACTTCCAGCGCGCTATGCCAGGCCGGCTCGGACAAGGCGTGCGTATCGATGCCCAGAAACAGCGGGCCGGTGAAACCCTGCCCATTGCGGTAGTCGCAGATGGCCTGGGTGATGGCCAGCACATGCCACTCATTGAAGCTGTGGGCATTGGCATTGCCGCGATGCCCGGACGTGCCGAAGGCAACCCGGTGGGTGGCCTCGCCCATATCGGGGCGCAGGCTGTAGTAATTGGAGAGCAGGACTGGCAGGTTAACCAGTGCCGATGGTGCCGCGCGTTTGCCGGCCAGTGGATTGGCGCTACTCATGGAGATGCTTTTTCTTGATGGATGGAAACAAGGTCAGGCGTATTGGCAGGCACGGTGTGCTCAATGCTCCTCATGCACAACCGTAAAGCTGTCGAGACGGCATTGTAGGGCAAGCTTGCCGTATCGGACAAAACAGAAAAACACACCCGATGCACAGGCATCGGGCGTTTTTCTGTTTTTTTTCTAACGGTGCAGACTCAAGCGCGCCTGGAAAAGGCCCTGACGATAACGAGCAAGATGATCGCGCCCAGCGTGGCAGTGATGATCGATGCCAGAATGCCGCCGCCGACGGCAATGCCCAGCAATCCGGCCAACCAGCCGCCGATCACGGCGCCGACGATGCCGATCAGGATATCGGCCAGCAAGCCGAAGCCGCCGCCCTTCACCAGCACGCCGGCCAGCCAGCCGGCAACGGCCCCGATGATGAGCCAGGCAATGATTCCATGATCCATGATGTTCCCTTTCGTTTGATGTTGTGGATGGGACTTCTCGCGGCTGACGCCGTACAGACGGTAGCGACAGATGAGGTAATGATAGGGAGCCGCTTCCCCTCCAGCTATCGGACAGCGGCCCATTTTCTTGTAGGACAAGCCCGGCTGCCGTGGCCCATACGCAGCGTATAGATCGGTGCGGTGTTTTCCTCCTGTTTTCCTACATCTCAAAAAGCGGGTTTCCTATAGCTGGCATCCGGGGCTTTTTTTAAGCTTGCGTCAAACACGAAAAGCGGGATTGGCAACCGGCAATCCGGCCGGGCGCCAGACAACTGCCCTGCCTTACCCAACCGCTTCACGACAATCGCAGGTACAGACCGAAAGCCACGACGCCATGCATACCCCCCAACTATGCCCGGAACACTCACAGACCTTTCCCGTCCGCGAAAGCACTGCAGCCGCGGGACAAACTGAGCGTGACGACATGGCGGCGCATGCGCAGGAGTCGATGCAACTGCTGCGCCAGATTTCGATCAAGGCTCCGCAACTGGCATCGGTGCTTGAATTGCTCAATGAAGGCAACCTTGAACGCCGCATCACGTTCGATGACCGGCTTGCGCCGGTTCCCGGAAAGCACCGCTTGCACGCCGGGAGCGCCCTGCTGGATATGGCCACCGGCTTGCTGAGCCAGGCCTTTCCCGGTGCGGCGCCGCTGTTCCACGGCTGCCTGGCCTACCTGAGATTGAAAACGACCGAAAAGAAACAGGCCTGGAGCCTGCGCAGCAATGGGTGAGGACGCCACGTCCATCAATCAACCTCTACTTGGGTCTACCATGACAAAAATCACCAAAGCAGTCTTTCCTGTCGCCGGTCTGGGCAGCCGTTTCTTGCCCGCCACCAAGGCGCAACCCAAGGAAATGCTGCCTATCGTCGACAAACCATTGATCCAGTACGCTGTCGAAGAAGCCGTCGAAGCGGGCATCACCGACATGATCTTCGTCACCGGCCGCAACAAGCGCGCCATCGAAGACCATTTCGACAAGGCCTACGAGCTGGAGAGCGAACTGGAGGCCGCCGGCAAGCTCAAGCTGCTGGAAACCATCAGGAACGTGATCCCCAAACATATCAATTGCGCTTACGTGCGTCAGGCTGAACCGCTGGGCCTGGGCCATGCGGTGCTGCTGGCCAAGCCGCTGGTGGGCAACGAGCCCTTCGCCGTACTGCTGGCCGACGATTTCATGGATATCGACGCCGGCCAGAAAAATGTCATGGCGCAGATGGCCGACATGTTCGAACGCGAAGGCAAGAGCCTGCTGGCCGTGCAGGACGTGCCGCGCCAGGATACCCGCCAATACGGCATCGTCAGCGGCACCCGGTACCGCGACCGGCTGGAACAGCTCAGCGGCATCGTCGAAAAACCGACGCCCGACACCGCCCCCTCCACCCTGGCCGTGGTCGGCCGCTATGTGCTGACACCGGCGATCTTCGAACACCTGGAAAACATCACCACCGGCGCCGGCGGGGAGCTCCAGCTCACCGATGCGATCTCGGCCCTGCTGGCGGCGGAACAGATCCTGGCATATCGCTACGAAGGCCGGCGCTTCGATTGCGGCTCCAAGCTGGGCTACCTGAAAGCCGCCGTGGCCATGGGGATCAAGCACAAGGAAATCGGCAGCGACTTCGCGCATTTCCTGCGCGACTTCAAAACCGAGCATGATCTTCAGCAAACCGCCCAGTTGAAGGTTGCCGTCGCCAAGAACGGCGAAAGCCAGGAATTCGAACCCGCCGCGGCGCAACAGCGCCGCCCGCTGCCTGCGGCTAGCGACAGCAAGCCGGCAGCAACCCGCCGTTTCATGTAAGCCTCCCGTAGAGTACCAAGTCCTTTGGGCAGTCCAGCCGTTCGCGGCCGGGCTGCTTTTTTATTTTCCCTCGCCCCGCCGCCGCTCCGGGCCTGCCTTGCCGGCCGCTCCGACGTAAATTGTTTTCCTGCGTTGTCACAAAGCTTTAACCTGAGCTTGCTAGGATCGCCGGCATGGCACTGATCTGCTTCTTTTCTGCCCGTGTTCCCGGGCCTTTCTTTCCAGTCCCGCTGGGTGGCGACCTCTTCTTTCCATCTATTTGTCTTTTTTCAACACAGAAATACACTATGTAAACGTTTGCAACACAAGCAAAACATGATGGAATCGTTCACATGCTGCCGCCCGGATTGCGACAGCGGCCCAAACAATATATATTGTTTATATTAATTTTCAGAGGAGGGTTCATGGCAACCAGAGTTCAAGCAGCAACAACCGCAAAGAAAAAGCCCGTAGCCAAGGCTGCACCTGCAGCCAAGCCGGCCGTAAGAAAGCCTGCCGCCAAGCCGGCAGCGCGCCCGGCCGCGAAGGCCGCGCCAAAAGCTGCAGCCCCTGCTCCCAAGGCGCCTGCCGCTGCGGCAAAGGCCGCAGTACCTGCACCCAAGAAGCCTGTAGCCGTGCCGGCCAAGCCCGCGCAGAAGCCTGCCGCACCGACCAAGGCCGAGAAAAAGGCTGCCAAGCCGAAGAAGGTCAAGCAAGTGCGCGACAGCTTCACCATGCCGGAAAACGAGTATGCGGTGCTGGCGCAAGTCAAGAAGTCTTGCCTGAAGGTTGGCGTCGAGATCAAGAAGAGCGACCTGCTGCGTATCGGCGTGTCGCTGATCAAGAACCTGAAGATCGCTGACCTGAAGGACATCCTCAGCAGCCTGACGCCGCTGAAGGTCGGCCGCCCCAAGAAGTAAGCGCATGCTACAGGGCGCGCCGCGCTGCACCTGGCGCGGCAAATAAAAAACGCACCGTCTTTACGGTGCGTTTTTTCATGGGCCGGCCGCTTTTGACGGGCTCAGCTCTTGTCCTCTATCGTCTTGATCACTCGCCAACGGCCGCCTTTGGCTTCGTAGAGCGTAAAGACCGGATCGCGCAGGTTCCCGTCCTTGTCGAAGGAGATGGCCCCGGTGATGCCCCGATAACGTATCTTGTGCAGTTCCGTCGTCACCTTGTCGGTGTCCACCGAGTTGGCATCGCGCATGGCAGCGGCAATGGTGCGCACGGCGTCGTAAGCAAAGGGAGCGTAAAGGTAAATGTCTTCCTTGTACCGGGCCTTCCATGCGCTCTCGAAACGGGTCCATTGCGCCCCTTTGTAAGACGGCGGCCCCGGCTCCAGTACGATGGTGCCTTCGGCCGCCGGCCCGGCCAGCCTGAGGAAAGTGGGACCGACCATGCCCCCGATGCCCACCAGCGGCGCCGTGATCTGCAAACGGCGGAGTTCGCTCACCAGCTGGGCCGCCTGCGCGTCGATGCCGGCAAAAAAGACGACATCGGGATTGAGGCTGCGCGCAGCCGGCAGGATGTGGTTGAAGGTCGAGCTCTTGCTGCTGACCGTGTAATGCGCGACGACCTTGGCATTGAGTGCGGCTACGCTTTTCTTGAACTCGGCCGCATAGCCGGCGCCGAAAACCGTACGGTCATCGATGACGACGATATTCCTGGCCTTCATTTCCCTGACCACATATTCCGCGGTATGGCGCGCGCCATCGCCGTCATGCGGGACGATGCGAAAGGCAGTCGGGAAACCCTGCTGCGTATAGGTCGGCGAAGTCACTGCCGGCGACACATGCGGTATTCCGGCAGCGGCATAGATCCTGGAAGCAGGAATGCCGACACCGCTGTTCCAGTGGCCCACCACGGCGGCCACCTTGCTCTTGACCAGGTATTCGGCGATCAGCTCCCCGGTACGCGGGTCGGCACGGTCATCCTGCGGCAACAGCTTGAAGGTGATTTTGTCACCACCGATCACCGGCGGCGTCTCGTTGAGGTCGTCTATCGCCAATTGCGCCGCGTGTTCCAGGCTGATGCCGGTACTCCCCGACAATCCGCTCATCGGCGCCGCCAGGCCGATCACCACAGTCCTTTCACCCGCCTGCCCGGATGCGGGCAGCATGCCCAGCGCCGCCATTCCCAGCATGACGGCGCCAACCAAGAACCTCTTCCTCATTCCCTGTCCCTTTCCTTTTTCTTTTCCCTTTTCGATCCGATACCGGTTCGCTCCGGCGGCTGCCGAGTGATCGGAGCCCGTCACCGTGCCCTTGCGCCATCCCGTTTCATGCCGCGCTGCCAGCGCTTGCAGATGCCTAAGCAGGTTTCGCGCCTACTTCCAACTGCCAGCCTGCCTTCGGCTCAGAAATTCAATTCCCAGCCACACGCCTGCCCTGCGCGTATGGTGCCGCCGACACCGCCGATGACGATGGCATTCTGGCCGAAGGTCAAGCCGCCATCCACACGCGGATTGGCACGATAGGTTGCCAGCGTATCCAGCGGCTCGTCCGGCCATTGCGGATCGCGCAGGCCGGTGCGCTGGTCGATTCCCGGCATCGGGCAACGTGCGCAGGGCTTCACCAGCTTGAGCTCCACCGCGCCGCCATCGCCATCCTCCAGGGTGATGGTATCGATGAAGTCTTCCTCGTAAGCCTCCAGCCCTTCTATCACCAGATTGGGGCGAAAACGCTCCATCGGCAACGCGGGCGCGCCCTTGGCGCCCAGCCGCGCATTCAGGTCGTCCAGCGATGCCTGGCCGATTACCAGCAGCGGATAACCGTCGGAAAATTGCGTCGTCGCACGGTGCTCGCCAGTCCAGCGTTCGCTGCAGGCGCGCGCTTCATTCGGGTCGAAGCGCACCAGGCGGGCATCGGTTTCCAGATAGGCGGAAAACCACTGGCGGGCGCGTTCGCCCTGGTCCAGTGCGGCAATGCGGTCCTTCCACACCTGCACTTGAACGCTTGCGCCATCTTCACCGGCGGCCGCCAGCTGCAGTTCGGGCATGCCTGGGGCGGACAGCAGCATCGCGCCGTCCACGAAACGGGGAGTGATGCAGGCCATGCGCGCATGGCTGCGTTGCGTCAGGAATTCTCCTGCGCCGTCCACCACCATCCAGTGGCGGTCCAGCGCCAGCCCGAGCGGGCCGATGCTCGCCTGCTCCAGGGCGATGCCGCCGCAGGACTTGATCGGGTAGATATTGATTGCGCTGAGTATTGTCATGTCCTTCCCTGTTCCCGATGATCGTCACCGTATTGCTAAAGAATGACGCGATACGGCCTTGCCATTCCAGCATGACATTACCACAGGCATCCCGCTCTCCATCCGGCGAAACGACGCCGGGCGCACTGTCATGCGACAATGTGCGAATCGCTTCTTACCTGACGGGATTGAAATGCTGATTGCGAAATTTTTCCATCTGCTTGGCCTGACCATCTGGGTCGGCGGCATGTTCTTCGCCCACATGGCGCTGCGTCCGGCGCTGGCAGTGTTGCAGCCGCCGCAGCGCCTGGTGCTGATGGCGGCGACGCTGGGCGGCTTCTTCATCTGGGTATGGATTTCCATTGCGCTGGTGCTGGGCAGCGGCCTGCACATGATGCTGCTGATGGGTGGCCACGCGCCGCCCTATGTCCACGCAATGGCCGGCATCGGCATCCTGATGATGCTGATTTTCGGCCACATATTCTTCGCGCCGTTCCGCCGCCTGAAACTGGCCGCCGCCCAGCAGGACTGGGACCGCGCCTCACGCGCCCTGCGCCAGATCCGCGTGCTGGTGAGCATCAATCTGTGCCTCGGCCTGCTGACCATCGCTATCGGCACGCTGGGGCCGATGATGGCCTGAGCCGCAACATCGGCATTACGCTGCCATCGCCACAATCAACAATAAGGGGAAATGTACGTGCTGACTGAATCACAACGCCAGCAGGCCTCCGACCTGCTATGGGACTGCTGGGCGCATGGACGCCGCATCGAACAGTTGCCGCAGGAACTGCGTCCGACCGACCGCGCGGAAGCCTACGCCATCCAGGCACGGCTGGAAGCGCACAGTTTTGCGCCGCTAGCCGGATGGAAGATCGGCGCCACCGGCCCCGGTGGCCAGCAGTTGCTTAATATCGATGCGCCACTGGCCGGCCGCCTGCTGGCCGAACGCGTACATCGCGACGGCGCCGTCATCTCGCTGGGAAACAGCCTGATGAGCGTGATCGAGGTGGAAGTCGCCTTCCGCATGCGCAAATCCTTGCCGCCGCGCACCGCGCCTTACTCGCAAGACGAAGTGATTGATGCGGTGGGCTCGGTCTACCCCGCCATCGAGCTCCCCGATACCCGTTACGACAACTTCAAGCAGGTTGGCGCCGCCCAGTTGATCGCCGATAACACCTGCGCCGACCAATTCGTACTGGGCGCGCCGGCCAGCATCGACTGGCGCTCGCTCGACCTGGCCGCGCTCCAGACCTTCGGCCGCATCAGCGGCGGCGAACAGCGCGACGGCAGCGGCGCCCAAGTACTCGGCGACCCGCGCATCGCGCTGACCTGGCTGGCCAACGAACTATCCCAGCATGGGCTGACGCTGGCAGAAGGCCAGATCGTCGCCAGCGGCTCGACCATCGTGCCATTGTCGGTACGCGCCGGCCAACGCATCCTGGCTGACCTGGGACCGCTGGGCACGGTAACCATTGAGCTCACCTGAGCCAGCCGCAAAGCGCAATAAAAAAACGGGATAGCTTGCTATCCCGTTTTTCTTTGGTGCACGACGATGCCCAAGGTGGTCAACCATCAGCCCGGCTTGGCTTCCTCAAAGCGGCGCTCCAGTTCCTTGCGCAGCGACTTGCGCAGCACCGCCGCTTCGAAGCGGCGCTTCTCTTCCTGGGAGAACGGCCGCAGCGGCGGCACCGCGATCGGCTTGCGCTGGTCGTCCACGGCTACCATGGTCAAGAAGCAGCTGTTGACGTGGCGCGTTTCCTGGGTACGGATATTCTCCGCCACCACCTTCACGCCAATCTCCATCGACGAAGTGCCGGTGTGATTGACGCTGGCCAGGAAAGTCACCAGTTCACCCACATGGATGGGCTGGCGGAACATCACCTGGTCAACCGAAAGGGTCACCACATACTGGCCCGCGTAGCGGCTGGCGCAGGCATAGGCGACCTGGTCCAGCAGCTTCAGGATGGTGCCCCCGTGCACATTGCCGGCGAAATTGGCCATGTCGGGCGTCATCAGGACCGTCATGGTGAGTTGGTGAGATGGCAGATCCATGGTGCTTGGCTCTCTCTGTATTGCTGTCAGCGTTTGAAATGAATGAAAGCCGGAACGCGTCCCCGCACGATCCGGTGGCCGCAGATATTACCAGCCTTGGGCAGCCTTGAGGCGCCTTCCGGCCCTCAAAAGCCCCGCAAAATCCCTGCTCAGGCCCGTACCACCGGCTCGGCGGCAGCGAAATGCTCTTCGCAGTTGCGCAGGAACTGTTGCACGGAAGCATCGATCGATTCCGGCGACCAGCCGGCGATGTGCGGCGTCAGCACCACATTGGACAAGCCGATCAGCTCCTGCGGCGGCTTCGGTTCGCTCTCGTAGACATCCAGCCCTGCGCCGGCCAGGCGGCCCTCGCGCAAGGCGGCCGCCAGCGCGGCGGTATCGACGATGCTGCCGCGGCCGATGTTGACCAGGTAGCCTTGGGGGCCCAGCTCATTGATCACGCGCTCGGACACCAGGTGTTTGGTATCGGCCCCGCCCGGCGCGGCGATGATGATGAAATCGGCCCAGGCGGCCAGTTGCGCCACGTCCGGGAAATAGTGGAAATCGACGTCGTCGCGCTTCTTGCGGTTGCAATAGCCGACGTCGATGTCGAAGCCCGCGGCACGGCGGGCGATCTTCTTGCCGATGTTGCCCAGGCCGACGATACCCAGGCGCTTGCCTGTCACCTGGGGCTGCAGCGGCAGGCTGTCGCGCCAGCCCCCGGCGCGGGTGGTCTGGTCCAGCGCCGGGATATGGCGTACGGTGGCCAGCAGGAGACCCATCGCATGGTCGGCCACACAGTCCTCGTTGGTGCCGGCGCCGGTGGCGATGTCGATGCCGGCCGACTCGGCGTGGGCAACGTCGACGTTTTCATAGCCGGCGCCGAACGCGCACACCAGTTGCAGGCGCGGCAAGGCGCGCATCTCGTCGGCGGTCAGCCCGGTGCCGCCATTGGTCAGCACCACCGCAACGTGCTTGGCCGGACCGGCGATCATGTCGGCGCGGCGTTGCTTGTCGGGGGCGTAGAGGATGTCGTAGTGTTCGCTGATGGTAGCGAAACTGGAATCGGAGAGGTGGATCAGGACGAGCAGTGGCGGCTTCATAGGGTCGGGGCGTTAATTTGAAAAATCGCGATGCCCGACATTTTATGGTGAAAAGCGGCCAACTGTATGCGTCGGCCTTTGCGTCGGGTGCGCGTCTTTCCCTATGCGATTTCCATGCCACCGCGCCTGCGCCATTGCTCTGCCGGCGTCATGATGGCTGGGCTGGCCCGATGCCGCTGGCGCGCAACGGGCGCCAGCGGCATCGGATCAGTGGTGCCGCCCCGCGTGCCGGCTGCATTCCAGCAGCTCATGCGCTACCTGCAAGGCCCCCTGCTCGGCCGATTTTTCATCGCCGAAGGTCTGGTCGGCCAGCACCCGTTGCGACGGGAACACCGGATTGCGGTGCATGGGATTGTGCGACGGCCCAAAGATGGCCACATTGGCCACCCACTCTTCGCCGCCGATCACGCGTACGCCCGAGTACTCGATATCGTAGTCGCCCATGTGTTCGGTTGGCATGACGGTTTCCTCCTTTGGTTCATGTTGCATTGTGCTACAGGCACACCGCAGCGCGCGGCATCATGAAGCGCCATCGCCGGCGCGGTCGCTCAAATGGGTGATGGCATAGCCCTTTTGGCTGATCTGTACGAATGCGTCTTCCGACTGCAGCGTGAAATGCCGCCGTCCGTCGCGCTCGAAATTGACGTCCCGTTCATGCATCTGCCAATCGGTATTGGTGACCTCCTCCGGCAATGGCTTTTGATGCGGGATGACTAAATAGGAAAACAGTCCGTCGCTGTCCGGGCGTTTGTAAACGTCGACTTTCATCGTAGGCCTCCTGGTCGGGTTGAACACTGTTTGCGGAATGCTGCGAATACAGATGCAAGCACAGCCCGCGCCGCACCATGGCAACGCGGCTTACTTGTCCGACTTGGCCCTGTTTCATTAGTTCAGGCAGGGATGCGATACGAAGCGCAATGCGAAATTGCAGGGCAATGCTCATACCAGACATCGGTACCCTGATGGGACAAGGCTTTACAGCATCCACGCCTTCAACATAGCACTTGCACAGGGGGGATGCCAGCCCTCCCCGCGTCGGCTATCGGTGTAGAGCAGCCATTGGATGGGGTAATCGCGGCAGGACAGGCAATCCGCTTCCAGCCGGCCTCAACCGGCCTGGCGCCGCAGCCAGGCCAGCGCTCCGGAAAAGCTGCGGAAATCGGACAGGGAACGGCATTCGATCTGCGGATGGCGCTCGCGCAGCATGCGCGACAGCGCCGAGCAAGGCCCAAGCTCCAGCGCGACCGTGACGCCGCGTTCGGCGCAGGCATCCATGCAGGCGGCCCACTGGATGGTCTCGGCTAGTTGTCTTGCCAGCAAGCTGCGGGCCTGCAAAGCATCATCGACGGCCTGCCCGGTAACGCCCGCCAGCAAGGTGAGCGACGGCGTCGAACAGGAAGCCTGCGCCAGCACATCGGAAAACGGGGCGACTGCTGCCTGCATCAGCGGCGTATGCGAAGCCAGCCCGACCGGCAGCTCGCCGGTGCGCGCGCCCATTGCGGCCAGCTCGTCGGCGGCGGCACGCAGGTCGCGGCTGGCGCCCCCCGCAATCAGCGACTCTTCGCCGGTATCGATGGCGGCATACGCGCCATGGCGTTGCAGCACAACACGCGCCGCAGCGCCTGCCACTCCCCCCACCGACATCAGGCCCTGCTCGCGCTGCATGGCAGGCGCCTGTTGCCGGGCAACATCCATCAAGCCTGCACGCCGCGCTGCAATACCGACGGCCTCTGCGGCATCGAACACGCCCGCCACCGCATAGGCGGACAATTCGCCAACGCTATAGCCGGCCACTACCGAGGGCGTACCGGCAATAGCGGCAAGCTCATCGGCAATGGCATGCCAGGCGGCAAGCTGGGCTGCAACAATCAACGGTTGTGCATAGCGGTTGGCATAGAGCTGCTGCGGGTCGGCCAGCACATCGGCAAGCGGCGCATCCAGCCACTGTTGCAGTCCGCATTGTGCAAGGAAAGCGGCGCCGTTCGCGTCAGCGCGCGCCATGTCGAACATGGCGGGATTCTGGCCGCCCTGGCCGGGGCAAAGGATTGCCAGGCGCATGCTTAACCCCTCCCGCGCAACGGCAAGCCGGAACCTTCGCCCAGCGCACACGCCTGATGCACCAGGCAAGCCGCCGCCAGCAGGTCGGCCGCACCGCCCGGCGAAAGGCGCTGCGCCACGAAGGCCCGATGGCAATCGATGGCCATCGCATGCCAGCCGGGATTGGCGGTGCCGCCGGCGGCCAGGAAATCGGCGCTGCGCCCGCGCACCAGCGCGGCACCCTGTTCACCGCCACGGTGGTAGACATTGGTGTCGCTGACATGCTGCATCAATGCGAACAAGGCATCGATCTTGGCCTCTTGCCAGTCGCGGCCATGTTCCAGCGTCTGGCGCATGCGCGGCAACGCGATCTCGAACACCGACGGGAACCCCAGCGCCCCCTCCTCGCGCGCGCCGCCCACGGCATGGGCCGCGGCCACCTGTTGCCCGTGGCTGGTCTGGCCTTGCGCATTCGCATGGGTGTGGCTGGCCAGCGCATCGCCCCATTGGATCAGCAGCGTGGCGCGTATCGACGCGTCCGACAGGGGCATCTTCTGCGCACGGCAATAGGCCATCGCCGCACACAGCATGCCCAACGCGAAAATGGCGCCGCGATGGGTGTTGACGCCGCCGGTGGCGCGCAGCATGCGCTCTTCCGCGGCAATCGCCAGGCGCTGCAGATACTTGAAGGGAGCCCCCTGCATGCCGGCTTCGGCAATCAGGAAAAAATAGCGGCGCAGCGAAAACAGGCTGCGCATGAAAGTGGACGCGTCCATATCGCGATGGCTACCGTTATCCACCAGCGAGACCAGCCCCGGCTTGGGATAGAGCACCAGCTCCTGGTACAGGCTGCGCAGCGCCAGGCGCGCCAGCGTGCGGCTGAAAGCGAGGTTGTCGCGGACATCGCGGCGCTTCTGCGTGTAATGCGGCACCGGCGCGAGCGCGGCGCGCCAATTCTCCCTTGGCTGCCCAGCGGGCCGGTTCAGGCTGCGCATCGTTGGCCCCCTTGTTGCGGCAGGCTTGCCGATAGTACGCCGACGCGCTCCAGCCTCACCGCATCCGGCGTCTTGACCAGCACCTTGTTGTCGGGATCGCCCCCCTTGACGGCGACCTGCCGCCATTCCTTCCACGACACCGCGACGCCGCCGGGGAAGACGATTTCGCCATCCAGCGGCAGGAACATCGCGTGGTAAGCCAGCAGGCGCACACCTTGTGCCAATTGCTCCTGGCTGGCCGGTTCGAACAGCAGGTCGATATCGGATCCGCCGCGCACATATTGCTGCCCGGTGATGGCCTGCCAGGCCAGCGAACCGAATACGGCCAGTGCAATCCCTTCACGCGCCATGCTTTCCTGCAATTGCGCCATCTGCTCATGCCATACTGGCGGCAGACCCGGCAAGCGCGCGGCGGCAATGTCGCGCAGCAGGAAAGGCGCATGGCTGGCCGCCACTTCCGAGGCATGCAGGCGCAAGGCGATACGCGGCTTGTTGCCGTGCGCGTCGGGCGGCAAGGCGATGCCGGCGCAGATATCGCCGGCAGCGGCGTCGATACCCGCATCGGCGTCGGCGCGGCGCACCACCACCGGCCAGCGGTTCTGCTGCCAGCGCACCATTGCCTCGCGCTGGCGGGCATCTCCCGCGCGCTCCTGCGCGCGCTGCCAGCCCGCTTCGCTCAGCCAGACAAGATGATGGCGTTCATGCATGCGGCAATCCCGTTCAATCGAGCGGCACATCGTCGGCCACGGCATCGATGACGCGCTGGGCCAGCTTGCGCCCGCCGCGCTCCAGCCCGGTGACGGCGCGCCGGTCGGCCGAGCGATCCACCGCCAGTGCGTCACACAGCGCCTGCGCCAGATCGCCGCTCCAGATCTCGGCCACGCCGCCCATGCGCAGATAGTTCTCCGGGCCGGGAGCGAACACCGGGTTGCTCTGGGCCAGTTCGGTCAAGCGCTCTTGCGGCACCTTGGTAATGCGCGCCATGGCAGGCAAGCCCATGACGCGGATGGTGGCGTCCGGCAAGGCATAGCAGGCATCGGCGATCAGCCCGCTGGTGATGAAGCCGCCCGACAAGGCTTGGTCGTAGACCAGCCCGACCACGCGATGGCCGGAACGGCGCGCCAGTTCCACGCATTTGCCGAGATGCGCCATGTAGCTGTTGATGCCCAGCATCTCGTCGCGGTGGCGCAGGCGCTGGCCCTGCGTATCGACCAGGATGACGATGGCGCGGCCGGGATGGGCGCGCACCGTGTCGAGGATACTGGCCGCCTGCGCCAGCGCGATCTCGATGCCGATCGGCGTATGGCCGGTGGTGCCGACCACGGTCACGGTGGCGCCATCGACCTGGGCCGTGCCGGACAGGAAATTGTCCTTCCCGGCAATGTCATGCCCCTGCGGAAACAACTGCTGCGCAAGCGCGCGCCAGTCGACCTGTTTGACCTCTGCGGCAGTATTGACTGCGGTTTGCATGCCTGAATTCCTTATGCTTGGGTACGGACGCGATGGGCATCGGCCAGGGCGACGAAGGGTTCCGCTTCCAGCATCGGCACCGCTTCCGGCTGTGCCACGCCCAGCGCCTGCCAGATATCCATCGGATCGTGGGCGTCACCGAAACGCGCAATGCGCTGGCGCAGCACTTCCTGTTCTGCTTCCAGTCCCTGCAGCGTCAGCGCAGTCGGACCGGCATTCTTCAACGCCTCCGCTGCGGCGGCGCGGAAAGCATGGACATCGTCATTGACCAGCACCTGGCAATCGCCGATCAGGTAGCGGTGTTTTCCACCCGTAGTGCGCCAGACCAGGGCACGGTCGCGCGAGTCGAACTCTTCCACGCCGTTGGCGGTCTCGATCACCTCGGGTCCGGACATCGCCAGCCGTCCTTCTTCCGACATGATCACCGTGCTGGCGCAGCGCGCCACGATGCCCATGCCGCCGAAGCAGCCGTTGGCGCCACCCACCAGCACGATCACCGGAATGCCTGCAGCACGCGCATCGAGCACGGCGCGCATCACTTCCGACACGGCGATCAGCCCGGCGTTGGCCTCATGCAGGCGCACGCCGCCGGTTTCCAGCAGCAGCACCACACCCGCGGCTTTCTTGCGGATGGCGCGCTTGAGCAAACCGACCAGCTTGGCGCCATGCACCTCGCCCACCGCGCCGCCCATGAAGCCGCCCTCTTGCGCCGCCGCCATCACCGCGCGGCCGTCGAGCGTGCCTTCGCCGATCACCACGCCATCGTCAAACGAGACCGGGGCATCCAGTTGCCCCAAATGCGGGCTGACCACGCGCTGCGCGGGCGGCAGCAATTCGGCAAAGCTGCCGGCATCGAGTACTTGCAGGATGCGTTCGCGCGCGGTGGCTTCCAGGTAGCTGGCACTCATTTGGCTTCCTCCACCATGGATTCAACGGCCTGGTCCAGGCGCAGGCTGACCACCGCCGGAGTGGCTCCCATGTCGTTGATGGAAATGCGCGTGTCGGCCAGCTGCCAGCGCTGGAAGAAGTCGTTCATCACCGCCTCCCAGATGGCGCCGAAGCCACGCGCGGCGGTCTTGACCTCGATCGCGCAGCCGCCGCCGAGGGCGGCGTTCTCGATCAATACCTCAAGGTTGCCGGAACTGACCACGCCGACCAGTTCGGGGTTGGCCTTGAGGCGGCGCACGCCGTTTTCAAAATGAAAAGTTAAGGTTTCCATAGGGGATGTCGTTGTTATTTCGTTCTTTGTGATTACGTGTTTTAGCGTAGCACCTGGCTATCTCTTGCTTCCCGGATCAGGCGGTCCCGGTCAATCCCAAGCAGGTAGCCCTCCGCGTAAGCCTTGTTGGCGGCCTCTATCACGACTTTCACGTAGCCCGCGTGATCCTTATACCGTTCTTCAAGCGACAAACGGGGATCACGGGTTGCCGTGCGCTGTTCCTTGGTCTTCGCAAAAGGCACATACCCGCCGATATAGTTGCAGATTTGCCCGGCGTGGAATCCGCCGGCCGTGATATTCCAGCCCAGGTAGGTCCCTAATGGCGCCATCGCAAGAACCGTTGGAACGCCGCCTATTTCGTTGCCGTCGGCATCGACCCTTGGCGCCATCATGGGTATCACCGATTTGATGGGCGGCGGCAGATTCGTCGGAATACCCGATGCTTCACTGTGGTCGAACTGGGGACCCCAGTTGTAGTCAAGGATGGGGAAGATGAAGTTATCGGGAGAGAAGATCGTGTCCGGAATCCCCGGGATGTTCGAAGGAAAACCGATATTTTCCTTGCTCGCGATCACCAGGTTCCCATCTTTGATGGTGGGATACCGGCTCGCCGGCGGCTGCGTATTATTCAACACCCATGAACGCATGGCGACCTTCAGCACGTTCTCCATCTCGATGTGAGCGATGGGGTTCTCGGCCAGCGTCCCTTTTCCGAAATTGTTTCCCGGGCACGTCGGTTGGGCAGAGGTCGTCGGTTGCCAGTTGAAGCCGCCGTTGTTGCCGCCATGTGTAGTCGATGCAATGTAGTAGCGGCGCACATTGGCCGGGAGCGGAATATCCGATTTGGCGTCGGTCCCGACCCATTCAGGCGTCATTTTCAGCGCGTAGACTTCGGCAGACCCAAAACTCTCAAACACCTTCGGGCAAGTGCCGTTTTTTTCGCAGCGGGTAAAGATGGATTTTTTCGGCAAGCCCCGGACGGCGTCATCCCACTCGGTCCACCATTGCGGGCCTTCGCTTCCCATCATGTAAAGCTCGAGCGTTCCGTCCGGCTGCGCAAACCGTGAATTGATGGAGACCCGGCGGCCGGCAATTCTGGCCCACGCGCCGTCGTATACCTTGCGCCCCTTCTCATCCTCATTCATGCCCATGAAGATGAACTGGCGAAGCATATTCCCCGACTGGGAAACACCTCTTATCGCACTCCCCCGAACCGCGCCCGCAACAGGGTTGGCGACGCCTGCATCGTCCTTTGTTGCATACTTGAAAAACGATCCTACGTCCCTGAACGCGGCCATGCCCGCCCCCAGCACATAAGCTCCGGTCGCCGGATAAACCAGCTGATAAACCAATTTGGGATCGAAGCCATTCTTCATGCAAATTTGCACGGGAAGATCTGCCTTGCCGGGGGTGATGTCAATCGGCCTGCCCGGGAACGGATGATTCGCATCGCATTTAGCGAATGCCCAATCCGATGACGGAATGTCCGGCCCTTCAGTCACCTCCCCGCGCACCGTTTCTCTCAGATGGGTTTTCATCACCGCGGCAGCCGTATCCAGCGTGGCGGGAGGATAGGGAACAGGGAACCGGTGGACGATGAGAGGCTTCGAATCCTTGCCCTCCTGGTTGACGATTCTGGCCATGACCTTGCCTGTGACCAAGGCGCCATCGACTCTAGCCATCGGCAATGCAACCCAATGCGTCAGCCCAGTCGTCCGGTCTTTCGGAATCGCGGTCAGGCCGGCATTATCGCCTTGCCATCCGGACCACAGCATCATGTCTCCCGCGTCCGTCTCCAGCCCTCCGGGACTGGCTGCCTCGCCTCGATTGGGCACGTCATGCCACAGAAAACCGCTCGATACCTTCATATCGACCGGCTTTACCAAGGTGAACTTGGCTTCATAGTGCAGCATCCCATCGGCGCCAAGTCCAAGGGAGATGTCGGTAATGTCTTTGTTTCTTCGATCTTTGGGATCAAGCGTGCCAAACGCCCTTCCTAATATCTTTTCATAGGCTTGGGGTCCCTCCGAAATCCTTTCCACCTTGTCGATCTTGATTTCTGTCACCCGGGCGGCCGCACCGACGGCAACGGAAGACGCCAGCACCGCGAAAAATAATGTTGCGTAGCTCACGCTTTTTCCTCTGATCATTATTACCAGTTGCGGAAACGTTTGGGCGGGTTGTACAAGCCGCCCGAAGCGCGCACCAGATCCTTCATGTTCTTGGCTGCCAGCAGGTCGCGGGTCGCCAGGCGCTTGTCGATGCCCATGTCTTCGGCGCGACGGATCACGCCGCGGTCGCGCAGGTTTTCCACCATGCGCTTGTCGCGCGCCAGGCCCACCGGCGTATAGCCGGCCACGCCGCGGATGGCCTGCTCGCGCTCCTCGTCGGTGCGGCACAGCAACAGGTTGGCGATGCCTTCCTCGGTCAGGATGTGGGTCACGTCGTCGCCGTAGATCATCACCGGCGGGATCGGCATCTTGGCCTGCTCGCCCAGTTGCCACGCATCCAGCCGTTCGACGAAGGCCGGCTGCATGTGCTCGCGGAAGGTTTCCACCGTCTGCACCACCAGCTTCTGGCCGCGCGGGATGGTGTTCCTGCCGGCGCGCGCCTGCTCCCCGGCCTTCAGCCAGGCGGGGCTGGCATGGCGCCGGCCGCGCGCGTCGGCGCCCATGTTGGGGGCGCCGCCGAAACCGGCGATGCGGCCCAGCGTGGCGGTGGAAGAATTGCCCTGCAAATCGATCTGCAGCGTGGAGCCGATGAACATGTCGCAGCCGTAGTGGCCGGCCGTCTGCGAGAACGCCCGGTTGCTGCGCATGGAGCCGTCGGGGCCGACGAAGAACACGTCGGGCCGGGCGCGGATGTATTCCTCCATGCCCAGCTCGGAACCGAAGGAATGGATCGATTCGACGAAGCCGGCCTCGATGGCGGGGATCAGCGCCGGATGCGGGTTGAGCGCCCAGTGCTTGCAGATCTTGCCGCGCAGGCCGAGCGACTCGGCATAGGTCGGCAGGATCAGCTCGATGGCGGCGGTGTCGAAGCCGATGCCGTGGTTCAGGCGCTGCACGCCGTATTCGGCGTAGATGCCCTTGATGGCCATCATCGCCATCAGTACCTGGATTTCGGAAATCTGCGCCGGGTCGCGTGTGAACAGCGGTTCGATGTAATGCGGCGTGGGCGCCTTGATGGCAAAGCTGACCCAGTCGGCCGGGATGTCCACGCGCGGCAGCTCGTCGACGATCTCGTTGACCTGGGCGATCACGATGCCGCTGCTGAAGGCCGTGGCCTCGGCAATCGCCGGCGTGTCTTCCGTATTCGGCCCGGTGTACAGGTTGCCGTGGCGGTCGGCCGCCTGCGCGGCCACCAGCGCCACACGCGGCGTCAGGTCGATGAAGTAGCGGCCGAACAGCTCAAGGTAGGTATGGATCGCGCCGATATTGAGCCGGCCGGCCGATGCCAGTTTCGCCAGCCGGCCTGCCTGCGGGCCGGAGAAGGAAAAGTCCAGCTTCGACGCGATCCCTTTCTCGAACACGTCCAGATGTTCCGGCAAGGCCAGCACCGAAAACAGCATGTGCAGGTCATGCACGCGCGCCGGGTCGAGCGAGGCCAGGCCCTTGGCCAGAAAGTCGGCCTGCTTCTGGTTGTTGCCCTCGACGCAGACCCGGTCGCCCGGCTCGATCACCGCATACAGCAGGTCGGCCAGTTGCGCCGCCGGCGCGATCTTGCCCTGCAGTTTTCCGCCCAGCACCGCCACGGCGCGCGCCAGCCGGTTGTCCCGGTTCTTCTGGCGCGCGTTCCAGACGCGTTCGCTACCACTCATATCTACTTCACTCCCATCAGTAAGTCAGGCAATGCGGTCGCGATGCCAGGAAACATGCACAACAGCACAACCGCCAGGAACATCAGCGCCAGGAAAGGAATGGTGCCCTTGATCACGTCGCCCAGGGGGATGTCCGGCGCGATGTTCTTGATCACGAACAAATTCAGCCCCACCGGCGGGTGGATCAGACCCATTTCCATCACCACCGTCATCACGATGCCGAACCAGATCAGGTCGAAACCGGCATCCTTCAGCGGCGGCAGGATGATGGGCGCGGTCATCAGGATGATCGAGACCGGCGGCAGGAAGAAGCCCAGCACGATCACCATCAACAGGATCACCGCCAGCAGCAGCCACCTCGACAAGTGCAGGTCGACCACCCATTGCGCCGCCGACTGGCTGATGTGCAGGTAGCTCATCACGTAGGAATACAGCAGCGACATGCCGATGATCAGCAGCAGCATCCCGGATTCCTTGATGGTGGAACTGAGGAAGGGAGCGATCTCGCGCGGCTTGTAGATGCGGTAGACGATGGCGATCAGCACCAGCGCCAGCAGCGCGCCCAGGCCGGCGGTTTCGGATGGCGTGGCCAGCCCGCCATAGAGCGCCACCATCACGCCGATCAGCAGGATCAGGAACGGCAGCACGCGCGGCAGCATTTCCACCTTCTGCGCCAATGTGAAGTGCTCGTCATCCAGATAGGCCGACTTGGCGCCACCCGCGCTGTAGATCGCATGCGCCATCTTGTATTCCTTGCGGGCGCGGAACACGGCATAGCCAGCAAACAACAGCACCAGCAACACGCCCGGGCCGATGCCTGCCAGGAACAGGCGGCCCAGCGACTGCTCGGCCGCCACCGCGTACAGGATCATGGTGATCGACGGCGGCAACAGGATGCCCAGCGTGCCGCCGGCGGCGATGATGCCTGCCGCGAATCCCGGCGAATAGCCGCGCCGGCGCATTTCAGGAATGCCGGCCGAACCGATCGCCGAGCAGGTCGCGGGCGAGGAACCGGCCATGGCGGCGAACAGCGCGCAAGCGAACACGTTGGCGATGCCCAGTCCTCCCGGCACGCGGTTGAGCCAGGCATGGATGGCCGAATACAGGTCCTTGCCCGCGGGCGATTTACCTATCGCCGCCCCCTTCAGGATGAACAGCGGGATCGACAGCAGCGTGATCGAGGCGATCTCCTCGTAGACGTTTTGGGTGATGGTGTCCAGCGAAGACTCAGGCATGAAAACGTACATGAAACCGGTAGCCACCACGCCCAGCGCGAAGGCGATGGGCATGCCGGAACACATGACGACGATGGTGACGATCCCGTACAGGACCCCAAGCATGAGCGGGCTCATTGTGCGCCCTCCTTCGCTTCCACCGTGCCGGTAATGCGCACCAGCACCTGCACCAGAAGCTGCAGCGTGAGGACGGTCATGCCCAGCGCCATCATCGAGTAGGGAATCCACAGCGGCGGTGCAAAGGTCGACGATGTAGTCTGGCCATCCACCCAGGCCTCATGGAACAGCGTCCACGATTTCCATGCGAAGAATGCGCAGAAGATGAAGGACACCAGGTCGACGATGAACATGCGCACACGGTTGGCGACCGGCGACAGGAAACCCGCCAGGGCTTCGATGCCGATATGGCCGCGCAGCGATTGCACATAGGCCGAGCACAGGAAAATCACGCCCACCAGCATGAATACCGATGCCTCATCCTGCCAGTCGGTGGGATGGTGGAAAAAATAACGCACCACCACCGAATAGGTCAGGATGCACGATGTCACCACCAGCGCGATCATGCCGAGGAACACGGCCAGCTTGTGGAATTTCTCCAGCGCCGCGGCCAGCCACGCCACAGGCGGGCTGGCCGGCACCGCCGGCCGCGCCGGGGCGGCGCCCGGCATCTCGAAACCGTGACTCATAGGGTCTTCTCCGCCAGCTTCAGCAGGTTGGCGCAGCTGGCGTTACGCCCGGCGAAATCCTTCCAGGCGGTATTGCGGGCGATGTCCTGCCACTTCTTGACCACTTCCGCGTTCAGGTCGACCACCTTGGCGCCGGCCTTCTGGTAGACCTGGGCCACGGCGATGTCATCGGCCTGCGCCGCCTTCATGGCGAACTGCTCCATGTCGGCGCCCACGGCCATGATGGCGGCCTGCTGGTCCTTGGACAGGCGGTCGAATACAGCCTTGGACATCATCAGCGGTTCGAACATGTACCAGTAGGCCTTGTCGCGTCCGGTGGTGAGCGCCTTGGCGACTTCTTCCAGGCGGAACGACATGAAGGAAGTCGACGAGGTCATCGCCGCATCCATGGCGCCGGTCTGCATCGCCGCGTAGATTTCGTTGGAAGGCAGCGTCACCACGGCGGCACCGGCTTCCTTCAGGATCAGGTCCATCTCGCGCGAGCCGCCGCGCACTTTCATGCCCTTGGCATCGGCCGGATCGACGATCGGCTTGCCGCGCGAAGCCACGCCGCCCGCCTGCCAGATCCAGCTGACGATGACCACGCCCTTCTCACCCAGGATGCGCGCCAGCTCCTTGCCGACTTCGGCGTTCTTCCACGATGCGCCTTGCTGGTAGGACGTTACCAGGCCCGGCATCAGGCCGATATTGGTTTCGGGGACTTCGCCGCCGGAGTAGTTTAGCGGCACCAGCGACATGTCCAGCGCGCCCTTGCGCATGGCGGAGAACTGCGCATTGGTCTTCATCAGCGAAGAGCCGGGATAGATCTCGAACTTCAGGCTGCCCTTGGTGCGCTCGCTGACCTGCTGGGCGAACATGCGCACCAGGCGGTCGCGGAAGTCGCCTTCAGTGATGGTGCCGCCGGGAAACTGGTGCGAAATCTTCAGGTTCGTGGTCTGGCCCCAGGCCAGTTGCGAGCCTGCCAGGAAAGGTGCGGCAGCGAGCGCGCCAAGCAAATGCCGACGTGTCTTGGAAGTCATGTTTGAGTCTCCTCCTAGGATTGATGGATGCTACGTGTGTTTTTTTAATCTCATCGTGTATACAATTTCTCTTTAAACGAATACATTGTCAAGCATCAATCCAATTTAAAATAATTGTTTTGGATGCAACAACGAAAGATAGCCAGATGGAAACCGCCAAGACACGCTCTGAAACCCTGCGCGAATCGATTGAAGAAATGATCGCCGTAGGCAAGCTGGCACCGGGCCAGCATCTGGATGAGACCTCGCTGGCAGAGGAATTCGGGGTCTCGCGCACGCCGATCCGGGAGGCGCTGATCCAGCTGGCCTCGATGGGCATCGTCGAGATGCGTCCGCGCCGCGGCGCCATCGTGGCCGAGATCGGTCCGCAGAAACTGATTGAAATGTTCGAGGTGATGGCCGAGTTCGAAGCCATGTGCGGCCGCCTGGCCGCGCGCCGCATGACGCCGGCCGAACACGCCGAGCTGATGGCGGCGCACCAGGCCTGCAAGGCGGCGCGCGATGCGTCCGACCCGGATGCCTACTTCTACCTCAACGAAGCCTTCCACGACCGCATCTACGCCGGCAGCCACAACAGCTTCCTGGCCGAACAGGCCCGTGCGCTGCACCGTCGGCTGCGCCCATACCGGCGCCTGCAGTTACGGGTGCGCGACCGCCTGAAGATGTCTTTCGACGAGCATGAAGCCGCAGTCGACGCCATCATTGCGGGCGATGCGGAAAAGACCGTAGAGGTGCTGCGCCACCACATCATGATCCAGGGGCAGCGCTTTGCGGACCTGGTGGCGTCGCTGCACCAGCTGAAGTCGGCGGCCTGAATCTGCAAAGAAAAACGGCGGCCCGTCATCGGGGCCGCCGCCTGTCCTGCCTTACTTCTGCTTCAACTTCACTTCACCTTGTCCTGCGCCACATCCATGATCAGTCGCGTGGACAGGTACAGGCGCGGCACGATGGTATCGAGCAGCACATATTCGGCATCGTTGGAATGCGCGCCGAAGCCGCTCAGGCCCATGCCTTCGATCACCGCGCCACGGCTCTTCAGGGCCGCGAAGGCCGCGTCCGTACCGCCGCCGGTGGCGACTTCCGCGACCTTCAAGGGCATGCCGATTTCTTCATAGATGGTGCGCGCATGCGCCGACACCTTGCGCGAGGCCGGCGTCGCTTCCAGCGGCGGACGACGCATCTCGAACTTCACGCTGACCTTGGCCTCGGGGATCAACTGCTTCTTGATGCCGTCGTTCAAGCGCTGTTGCAGCTGCTCGAAGTCGCTCACCTTCAGCGCGCGCGCATCGGCCTGTGCGCTGGCGGTGGCCGGGATGACGTTGCGGTTGGTGCCGGCCTGGGCCACGGTCCAGTTCAGCTTCAAACCGCGCTCGGGCTGCGACAGCTTGTCCAGCTGCAGCAGCTGGTGCGACAGCTCGTACAGCGCGTTGACGCCCTTCTCCGGCGCCGCACCCGCATGCGAGGACTTGCCGGCCACATTCAGGTAAGCCGCGGCGATGCCGCTGGTAGCCAGGCGCAGCTGCCCGTCGGCCCCGCCGCCTTCAAACGACAGCACCACGTCCTGCTCGGCGCCGTATTTCGTGTGCAGGCTGCGTCCGCCCGGTGAACTGATTTCCTCGTCGCCGTTGATCAGAACGGTCAGCGTGTCATAGTCCTTGAAACCCGCCTTCTGCAGGATGGCGATGGTATGCAGGATGGTGGCGATGCCCTGCTTGTCGTCGGCAATGCCCAGGCCGTAGGCCTTGTTGCCATCGACGCGGAACGGCTGGTCTTTCAGCATGCCGCGCAAGTAGACGGTATCCATGTGCGCGATCAGCATGATCTTGCGTTTGCCGGTGCCCTTGAACTCGGCATGCACGACTCGGCATGCACGATCTGGCCGATCTTCTCCGGCGTGTCGCCCATGCGGTAGACCTCGGGCGCATCCAGCAGCTCGACCTTGCCGCCGAGCGCGGCAAGGCGGTCGCGGATCAGCGCGGCGATCTTCGCCAGCCCCTCCAGATCCTGGCTGCCCGACTCGATGCCGACCAGGTCGCGCATGGTGTCGATCAGGCCGGCCTTCTCTTGTTGCGCCATGTCGTAGAACGGCGCCTGCGGTGCGGCCAGCGCGGATTGCGCCCCGAGTGCGAACAGTGTGGCGGCAAGAATTTTCAGAGGGGTTTTCTTATGCAGTGCGAAATTAAATGTCATCTGTGTCTCTCTCTTGGATGGATCATGGTCTTGCGGGTAGCAATTGTAGCGGCATCGTTTTCAGAACCTGTTCGGAATCTCACAGGGTGCGTTCGCTGTGGAAATGACGTTCGCTGCCATCCAGCGGATCGATGAAGAACAATGAGCGCGCCAGCAGCTTCAGCGGCTTGTCGAGGTCATCGGCCACACCGACCGGCACCGCATTCGGATAGAACAAGTCATTGAGGATCGGAATGCCCAGCGACGCCATGTGCACGCGCAACTGATGGCGCCGCCCCGTCACCGGTTCGAGACGGTACAAGCCCAGCTCGCCGCGCGGCTCGGCCAGTGAGATATGCGTTTCCGAATTGGGCTCGCCCGGCGCCTCGTACATCTTGAAGAATTGCCCTGGAATTTCTTCCACACGGCTGCGATGCACCACGGGCAATCGCAGTTCCGCGCGCAAGGGCGCGATGGCTTCGTACACCTTGTACATGGTGCGCCGCTGGAACATGGACTGGTACTTTCCGCGGCTGTCCGGATTGTGCGAGAACACGATCACGCCGGCCGTCTCGCGGTCCAGGCGATGGATCGGCGTGAGATGCTCCAGCCCGGTTTCTTTCTTCAGGCGCACCAGCAAGGTCTCCTGCACGAAACGCCCGGTCGGGATCACCGGCAGGAAATGCGGCTTGTCGGCCACCAGCAGATGGCTGTCGACATGAAGGATCTTTTCCTCCACCGGAATGCGCTCTTCGCCTTGCGGCAATTGGCGGTAATAAAAAATGCAGTCGCCGCTGCGGTAAGGTGTTTCCGGCCGCAGCGCTTCACCGTGCTGGTTGCGCACTTCGCCGCGCAGCATGCGCTCGCGCCACACTTGCGGCGCAACGGCGGTGAGGCGTTCGACCAGGAAGGACAGCATGTCGGGCCACGGCCCCGGCTGTAGCCACAGATAACTGGGCGACAGCCCGTCACGCACCGGCAAGGTAGGCGTGGGCCTCACTCCTGCCCTCCTCGCACGGCTTGCTTGCGCGCCGCGCGCCGCCGCCATGCGGCCACGCTGGCATTGGCGTCGATATGCGCCAGCAGCCTCCCACGCTGGGCATCGGTGAACGGCAATTGGGCGATCAGCGCCGGCCAGTGCGTCATGGCGCGCGCCACCGTGTCGACCAATACCGCCTGCAGCTTGGGTTCCGGAATGCCCAGGATATTGGCGAGCTGGCGCAGGATGGCCGGCGTGAGCAGTTGCTTGCCCTTTTGCCCCGGTACGAAATTCAGGGCATGGCCATTGCCGCCGACATAAGCGGCATAGGCGACGATATCGTAGGCCGGCGACAGGACTGCCTCCTGCGGCGTGCGGTAGAGAAGGCTGAAGTTTTTCAGGTGCGCATCGAAATTGCCGAGCAGCTCGTTCACCTTGATCCGCCGCAGCAGTTCAAACACATCGTCCGCGCCGCGCGCGCTGCGCTCCTGCAGCACCATGCCGATGGCGGCATAGGTACCCGCATATTTGGCGCCGGGCGCGGTACCGGTGACCTGGGCAAAATCTTCCATATGCAAACGGCCGGTGGGTGTGGGCGCGTCGCGGTCGAAACGGTGCACCAGCAGGAAGCGGCTGGCATCGTTGCGCAAACCGAACGGCAGGTGATCGGCGATCGCCGACAGCGGTTCCAATGCGAACGTGCAGACATCGACGCCGGCAGCGGCAGCCAGCGTCAGCGAAGCGAATTCCACCTGCGGCATGTTGGGATAGTCGGAGGCTGGCAACTTGGCGATGAAATGGCTGCCCTGCCGGTCCTTGGAACGCATCACATAGCGCCCGCCCTCCTGTACCAGCGCCAGTTTCGGCTGCACGCCGGAAAGCGATTCGCCATCCGGCACCGGCGACTGCCCCGAACTCATTTCGTAACTGTCATGCCCCTGGCCGAGTAGGCGCCCCATGTGCTTGTCATCGAGCTGTTCGGCCAGTGCCGAGACATCGCCGGGCAGGTCCTTGCCGCAATAGGCCAGCAGGCCGAACTCGTCGTCCGGAGGCAAGCCTGCACGCTGTATCAGGTGCTTGCGTAGCTGCCCCTCTGGCAGCAGGTTCTGGAAAAACGGCGGCAAGCCGCCTTTGCCATCGCCGCGATTGACGGCCAGTGTCGGGTTGAGAAGCTGGGCGGCGGTGCGTTCTTCGCTGGAGGCCAGATAAAGCTGCGAGAGCACGGGGCGCTGGGCGTTGGCGGCATAGGCGTCGTCAAAACGAAAGTAGCAGCGACCGTCATCCAGGGCAAACAGCGAACCGACGTCGACCAGCCCCAGGCGGATGCGCAGGGAACGCAGCATGCTCATGAACGGCTCCGCTTATTCATCAAACCGTGCAATTGTTCGGACAGCTCGGTCATGCTTCCGGAACCGGCGGAGTCGGCATCGGCGCGACGCAGCCGGGCCACCGCCTGCGGCACCAGCTCCAGTTCCAGCGCCAGTTCGCCGCAAATGGCCAGCAGCTTGGCCAGTTCGATATTGCCTTTGCCGGTTTCCAGCGCCAGCAGCGTATTGCGATGGATGCCCGCCAGGGCCGCCAGATCGACCGCGCTCAGTTTGCGGGCCTTGCGGGCACGCCGGATCTGTTCACCGATGTCTAGGATGCTGGCCATGGGGATGCCTCGGTATTCGGGTGGAGAATGTATTTTCACCCAAAAAACTGTTCAAAACAAGAAATGACTAATTTATTGTTTATTTTTGCAAAAGACCAATAAAACAGGCATTTTGATCGCTGCCTTAGGTAAGAACACCCGGCTGGCTTGGCAAAAACCTTCGCTTCCGACCTTTATGCATTCGATCGATCCGCGCCGCAAAACGCGTCCGCAAAAAAAGAAGCCGGCGAATGCCGGCCTTCTCTCCCAACTCCAATCATCCCCCACTTCCCGGCCATACCGCTTGGAGTTGCACCTGCTCCCCCTCAATATTCGCCCCACATCCCTCATCCAAATCTGAAACCCAACCTTACGTCCCCGTCCGGCATGGCGAAACCTTAAGAATGCCCAGCTTTGCCATTCTGTTTTTTCTTTAGAAACGCGCATCGTGAAATTGACTGGCCTGGCGGCCAAAAGATGAGAGAAATGCTGGTGGATGTTGCGTAACGGACTCGTTCTGTTGAAACGTAATTGATGAACACGCATCGCCATGCGTGGCAGATGCGATGGCCAACACACGCACGGCATCTGCTCCGACGGAAAGGTTGCGGCGCACAATATCTGTTCCGCTGGAAAACAACGCATCAAAACCGCATCTTCTTTACAGATCGCCCTCCATAAAGTCTCCATAGAATTTACACCACCAGGGCGGGGATCCCTTCTCCGTGTGTACGCGCGGGGGCGTGTACAGCACCTTATGACAGCGCGATTTCGCATCGGCTGCTCGACAAAAAAGGTTAAGTGATGGCGGCTTTGCGCTTGCACGTTCTTCGTTCATTTGTTTCTGTTGCTTCTCATCGACTCAAGCCTCCAGGAGGCACATTAGCTGTGCTGGTTGCCGCATTGCTGCTGGCGGGCTGCGGCTCGGTGGGTGTGCAACCGTATTCGGAAGCCGAGCTGGCAACGCGCACGGCTGCCGATCGCGCCGCCGCGCAGCAGGACGTGCCTCCCATCACGGCGCCGCTGACGCTGGAAGAAGCTATCGCACGCGCGCTCAAGTACAACCTCGATCGCCGCGTCAAGATGATGGAAGAGGCGCTCGCCCTCAACCAGCTCGACACCGCTACCTGGGACATGCTGCCGCGCTTCATGGCGCAGGCCGGCTACAGCCGGCGCAACAAGGACCTCATCACCAACAGCGTCGATTCGGTCACCGGCCAGCCGTCGCTGGCGCATCCCTACGTGTCCTCCGACCGCGCCCATACCACCTACGACCTTGGCCTGACCTGGAACCTGCTCGACTTCGGCCTGAGCTATATCGCCGCCAAGCAGCAGGCCGACCGTGTGCTGATCGCCGCCGAACGCCGCCGCAAGGCCATGCACCTCCTGGTGCAGGACGTGGTCAGCGCCTTCTGGCGCACTGCCAGCGCCCAGAAGCTCAATGAGCAGGTGACCCTGGCGATCATCAATGCCGAGAGCGCCCTGGAGGATGCGCGCCGTGCCGAGTCCGAACGCGTGCGCTCGCCGATCGATGCCTTGCGCTACCAGCGCCAGTTGCTGGAGAACCTGCGCCTGCTGGAAAACATCGACCAAGAGTTGTCCGTCGGACGCCTGGAACTGGCGCAGTTGATGAACGCGCCGCTGGATATGCATTTCCGCGTCGTGGAACCGGACGACCGCCTTGCCACTCCGTTGCTGGGCATGCCCATGCGGCAGATGGAAGAACTGGCCATGACGCACAATGCCGACATCCGCGAACAGCAATACAGCAGCCGCATTGCCGTGGAAGAAACCAAGCGCACGATGCTCAAGCTGTTTCCCAACCTGTCGTTCAATGCCGGCATCCGCCACGACAGCGATCGCTACATGATCAACAACACCTGGAACGAGACCGGCATGCAGCTCTCGTACAACATCTTCAACCTGCTCGCCGCGCCGTCCCAGAAAAGATTCGCCGAGGCCGGCGTGAAGCTGGCCGACCAGCGCCGCATCGCCACGCAGATGACCGTGCTGGCGCAGGTCTATCTCTCGCGCCTGCAGTACGAGGCCGCCTATCGCCAGTATCTGCGCTCCGACGAAATCTGGCATGCCGACGAGAAGATCGCCGAGCACAGCCGCAACCGCGAGATGATGCAAACGCAGAGCCGGCTGGAACAGGTCTCCAACAACGCCGCCGCCATCGTCAGCCTGCTGCGCCGCTACCAGTCCATGGCGCAAGTGCAGAACATGCGCGGCAAGCTGCAGGCCACGCTGGGAATGGAACCCGACATCGGCAGCGTGAACGAACTCTCGCTCGAACAGCTCACCAAACAAGTGGGCGACGCCATGCAGCAATGGCAGGATGGCGCGGCCGTGCCGCCGGCAACGGATGCAGCAGCAGCTGCTGCTGCAAAGTAAAGACAAGGAATTCCATGTTTGCATCACCTGTTCGCTACCGGTTCGCCATTGCGGTGAGCCTGTTGGCGCTGGTACCTTTCGCGGAGGGACTGGCGCAGCCCACGGCTCCTGCCGCACCGACACCAATGGCGCCGTCTGCAGCGCCGCGCTCCGCAATAGAAAAGCAGGACATCCGCGCGCAACTGGCGCCGCGCCGCTACACCACGCTGGCGGCGGAAGTCGGCGCCAAGATCAATCGCATCGAGGTTCCCGAAGGGGCCCGCTTCCGTGCCGGCCAGACGCTGATCGTATTTGACTGCTCGCTGCAGCAGGCCCAGTTGCAAAAGGTCAAGGCGGCACTGGCCGCGGCCGACCAGACCTACAGCGCCAACAAGCGGCTGGCCGAACTGAACTCGGTCAGCAAGCTGGAACTGGAAGTGTCGCAGGCCGAAGCCAACAAGGCGCGCGCCGATGTGTCGTACATGAACATCTCGCTGGACAAATGCCGCATCCCCGCGCCGTTCAACGGCCGCGTGGCCGAACAGCGCGCGCGCGAACAACAATATGTGCAGCCGGGCCAGGCGCTGCTGGATATCCTCGACGATTCGGTGCTGGAACTGGATTTCATCGTGCCCAGCAAATGGCTGGTGTGGCTCAAGCCGAACCAGAAATTCAATGTCGCCATTGACGAAACCGGCAAGAACTATCCAGCCAAGATCCTGCGCATCGGTGCGCGCGTGGACCCGGTCAGCCAGTCGGTCAAGCTCACCGCTGCCATCGACGGCCAGTTCGATGAGCTGATGGCCGGCATGAGCGGCAAGGTGCTGATCGCACCGCCATGAGCCAACAGCCGACAGCCGCCGCACCGGTACGCCATCCGCTGCTGGTGCTGCTGGACCTGGGCCGCCGCGCCCGGGCTGCGCGCAGCGTGGAGGAATTGAGCTTCCTGATGGTCAACGACAGCCATGCGCTGGGCGCCTATCGCCAGGCCGCCCTATGGCTGGCCGACCGCGGGGTGGATACCTTGTCGGGCGTGATCGAACCCGAAGCCAATGCGCCTTACGCGCAATGGCTGGACCAGGCTTGCCGCACATTGGCGGAGAACCAGCCTGATGCGGCTGCCGTCGACCCGCACTGCCTGTCGCTGGCATTGGCCGGGCAATGGGCCCAGTGGCTACCGCCTTACGGCCTGTGGTTGCCCTTCCCCGGCGGCGGCCTGCTGTTTGCCGCCGATGTACCCTGGAGCGAGGAAGCCGTCGCGCTGTTCAAGGAATGGGGCGATACCTGGCATTACGCCTGGTCGCGCCAGCAGGCGACCTCATCGGCCTGGTCCTGGCGGCGGCTGGGCCACACGCTCAAGACCGCGCTGGCCCCCAATCCGGCCAAACCCTGGTGGCGGCAGCGGCGTGCGTTGCTCGCCGCCCTGATCGTGCTCGCGCTGCTGTGTCCGGTGCGGCTATCGGTGCTGGCGCCAGGCGAGCTGGTGCCTGCCAATCCGGCGCTCATCCGCGCGCCGCTGGACGGCGTCATCGCGCAATTCCAGGTGCAGCCCAATGAGCAGGTCAAGGCCGGCCAGCCGCTGTTCAATTTCGACGAAGCGCCGATCGCCACACGCATGGAGATCGCCACCCAGGGGCTGGCCACGGCACAGGCCGAATATCGCCAGTACGCCCAGCAAGCCTTGTCCGACCCCAGGTCCAAGACACAGTTAGCCAACCTCGGCGGCAAGATCGAAGAGAAGCAGGCCGAGGCCGATTTCACCCGCGACCAGTTCCAGCGCTCGCGCGTCGTGGCGCCGCAAGCCGGCATCGCACTGTTCGACGACCCCAGTGAATGGATCGGCAGGCCGGTGCAGACCGGCGAGCGCATCATGCGCATCGCCATGCCCGGCGATGTGGAAGTCGAGGCCTGGCTTCCCATCGGCGACGCCATTCCCCTGACCGACGAGGCCGAAGTGAAGCTGTACCTGGCGTCCTCGCCGCTGTCCGCGGTACAGGCGCGGCTGCGCTATGTAGCGCATGACGCCGTGCCGCGTCCGGACGGCAGCTATGCCTATCGCGTGCGCGCACGGTTGGCGGCACAGTCCGACCTGCGTGTCGGGCTCAAGGGCACGGCCAAATTGTCCGGCCCGTGGGTGCCGCTGGTGTACTGGATATTGCGCCGGCCGCTGGCCGTCATCCGCCAGCATGTCGGCCTATGAGAATCCCGCTGCCCGCCTTGCGAGAAGAGCTGGCGCTGCTGCCCGGACCAATGCTGGCCGACGGCCAACCCAGCCACACCTTGCACGACCCGGTGCGCAACCAGTTCTTCCAGATCGACTGGCCGACCTTCGAGATGCTGCGGCGCTGGCATCTGGGCGAGGCCGGAGCGGTGGCCGCTGCCGTCAGCCATGACACCGCGCTGCAACTCGCGCCGGACGACGTCGAGTCCGCCTTGCTGTTCTTGCGCGAGAACCAGTTGCTGCGCCCCCAGGCCGGCGCCGCTGCCGACTATGCCGCGCGCCTGCAGCAACGGCGCGGCGGCTGGGGCCATCGCCTGCTGCACAACTACCTGTTTTTCCGCATTCCGCTGGTGCGGCCCGACGCCTGGCTGACACGCTGGGCGCCGCGCCTGTCGCTGTTCTATTCGCGGCTGTTCCTGGCCCTGACGCTGGCCGCGCTGGGCTGGGGCGCCATCGAAGTATTCCGCCAGTGGGAGTCGTTTTCGGCCACGCTGGTGGATACCATTTCCTGGCGCGGACTGATCAGCTACGGCATCGCGCTGACGGCGGTCAAGGTGCTGCATGAGCTGGGGCATGCCATTACCGCCAAGCGGTTCGGCTGCCGGGTGCCGACCATGGGGGTGGCGTTCCTGGTGCTGTGGCCGGTGGCCTATACCGATACCAACGATGTCTGGAAACTGACCGAACGCCATCAGCGCCTGGCAGTGGTCGGCGCCGGCGTGCTGACCGAACTGGCGGTGGCGGCGTGGTCGACGCTGGCCTGGGCGCTGCTGCCCGAAGGCACCTTGAAATCGCTGGCGTTCTTGCTGGCGACGACCACCTTGATCGCCACGCTGGCCATCAACGCCAGTCCGTTCATGCGCTTTGACGGCTACTTCTTCCTCTCGGACTGGCTGCAGATGCCGAACCTGCATGCGCGCGCATTCGCGCTGGCGCGCTGGGACCTGCGCGAGCGCCTGTTCGCGCTGGGCGAGGCGCCGCCGGAACATTTTCCGCGCGCGCGCCGCACCAGCCTGATCCTGTTCGCCTATGCGACATGGATCTACCGGCTCACCGTGTTCCTCGGTATCGCCGCGCTGGTCTACGCATTCTTTATCAAGGCCGTGGGCATCTTCCTGTTCATGGTCGAGATCGGCTGGTTTGTGTTGCGCCCGTTTGTCCAGGAACTCAAGGCATGGAAAACGCTGTGGCCTGCCATCCGGCGCAGCCGCCGCACCCGCCTCAGCGCCGCGATCGCCCTGCTGTTGCTGCTATTGCTGGTCGTCCCCTGGCCGGCCCGTATCAGTACATCCGCCGTGCTGCGCCCGGCAGCGCAACTGGTCCTGTACGCGCCGCTGCGTGCGCAGGTACAAGCCATGCCGGTAGCCGAAGGGCAGCATGTCGCAGCAGGCACGATCTTGCTGCAGCTGTCGTCGGCGGAACTGGAGGGGCGCCTGCGCGCCGCCACGGCGCGCGAAGAACGGCTGCAATGGCAGATCACCGCCGCCCCATTCGATCCCGAACAGCGTGCGCAATGGCAAGTGGCGCAGGAGCAATTGAGCGCGGCGCAAGCCGAGATCGCCGCCATCCATGCCGATGCCGTGCGCTATGCACCGGTAGCGCCATTTTCCGGCGTGCTGCGCGATCTGTCGCCGGACATGCAGCCGGGCGTATGGCTGACGCGACAGGAACCGCTGGCGCGGCTGGTGTCGGACCAGGGCCTGACGGTGGTGACCTACCTCGACGAAGACGAAATCAATCTGATCAAGACCGGCGACACCGCACACTTCCATGCCGAT
Organism: Herbaspirillum chlorophenolicum; assembly: GCF_001189955.1. Lineage (GTDB taxonomy): Bacteria > Pseudomonadota > Gammaproteobacteria > Burkholderiales > Burkholderiaceae_D > Herbaspirillum > Herbaspirillum chlorophenolicum. The sequence continues at coordinate 139,211 of NZ_LFLT01000009.1, forward strand.
GCGCCTGAAGGCCCTTCCGCCACGCTGGAAGTGATCGGCATCGACCGCGATGCCAGCCGCACCTTGCCGGAAGCGGAGCTGGCAAGCCTGTTCGGCGGCACCGTCGTCGCCCGTGAAAAGAACGGACAGATCTACCCCGAGCGGCCGGTCTACCGCGTCACGCTCAAGGTGCGCGAGGCCGACGACACGGCGGCGCAACATGCGTGGCGCGGCACGGTAGTGTTGAGCGGCCAATGGACCGTACCGGCGTGGCGCTATCTGCGCGGTGCGCTGGCAGTGGTCCGGCGCGAGGCCGGGTTCTAAGGCGAGCAACCCATCAGGCAGGCAATGTGGCCGCCAGCCTGGCAAGATGTTCGACCATCCCATTCCGATGCGGCTGCGCCGCCAACCTGATCTGCTCGGACAAGGCAATACAACCGGCATGTTCGAGCGACATGCCCGAGGTATTGCCGCCCGAATTCGCATTGGCACCTTGCTCGCCGACGCGAATGTGGAATTGCGTGGCCACGGCCTTCCCATGACTGTCGTACGCCACCACCTTCACGCTGACATCGGCCGTCAGGCAAGCCTTGGCGTCGATGATGAACTTGCCGGTCGCGGGATTGAAGCTCACCCAATAAGGAAGGGGCTTGCCGTCGTCCTTGGTTGCCGACAGATAAACCGCAGCGCGCGGATCAGCGTGGGCAAACGCATCCGTCGGCACGAAGAACTCGGTATAGCTGGTAGCCGCCAGCATCTGGTCGCGAATGCCCTGCTTGACCACCAGCCCGTCGCCCGGCTGCCCCCCGGCAAGCACTGCCACGGCAAAACCGCCGCCTACCGTCAGCTTGCTCTGAACCGTTGGATCGGCCAGCTTGGCGTCGGCCGGCACGCCCGTCCCCTCCTGTTCCGCCGAGGACGGCTCTGACAAGTCACGGCTCCATTCGGGCAACGCGAATGACGACACGACCAGCGTCGGCTCGCTGCCGCCGCTGCCGGTATCGGTTCTTGACATGAACAACGGCAGCGACGGCGGCGACAGGAACGCCAGTGCGCGACTGAAGACCGGCCTGAGCACAGATGGAGGAGTCGAGGCCGACACTTGCAGCGTGGTGCTGGCGCTACTGCTGTTGCCGGCCAGGTCGATGGCGGTGACAGTCACGGTGTAATTGCCGCCCGATACCAGCGACAGGCTGCCGCTACTGGGTGTGGCACTGGCCAGGTTCAGGCTCCAGCTGCCATTGGCCGCCACGATAACGTTATATGTCGCGCCGCCCACCGTCACCGTCAGCCGTTCGCCACTGCCCAATGTGGCCGATCCGCCAAACACCGGCTGCGGGCCGCTGGTGTCGACGCGGTCAATGGCCGGCGTGGCCGGAGGAATGGTGTCGATCACGATATTGGGATGGCTGCTCAATGCCGCACTCAATGTCGGCAAGGCGTTGACCTGGAAGCCCAGCGCATCGGTCACGACGCCGCCATTGAGCTGCATCGCCCCGCCCAGATCCAGCCCGGCCGTATTCTGGCCGGCCGCGACCGTATAGGTGAACACCAGCGTCGAGGTTCCCGCGCCGCTGGCATAGGTTGCCACGCCGCCGCTGTTGAGGCTGAACGAAGGCGTGCCGCCGAAGGTATCGACCGCCACCGGGCGGTCATAGGTGATGACGATGGTGATGACGCTGCCGGCCCCGTAAGCGCCGCTGCCGTTGGCGATATTGACGTTGACTACATGCGGGTCGAGGCCATCCACATTGACCGCGGCCGTGCTGCCCATGGCATTGAGCGCCAGCACCGCATCGTTGCCCGCGACGTCCCGCAATTGCCCGCCGTTGGTCGCCAATGCGCCTACCGTGACGCCGGTCAGGTCTTGCACATTGTTGCCGACCGTGTAGCGGAATACCAGGCTGTCAGTTCCGGAACCGGAGACATAGGTGGCTTGCACCGTACCGCCGGTATCGAGAGTCAGTGCAATGGAGGGGATGCCGCCGCTGGCATTGACGATGACGGTTTCGGAAAAATGGACGACGAAATCCAGGTTCTGTCCGAGCGAATACGTGCCGTCGGGCGGTACCGATACCGATGCCACGACAGGCGGCGTCGTATCCACCGTATAGGCCTGCGACCATGTCGCGCCGGTATTGCCGGCGACATCCACGACCCTGATCTTGATGGTCGAGCCGGCGGCATTGAGCGTGCCGTCGATCCTCCATGTATTGCCGCCAATGGTGGCATCCGCGCTTGACCAGGTGGCGCCGTTGTCGAGCGATACCTCGACCGATTGGTTCGCGCCCAACGCCGCGCTCAGCGTGCCGGAGATGGTGTGTGCAGTGCTGGACGTGACGAGCTCGCCTGCCAGCATGCCTCCGGGGGCCGAGAAGTTCACATTGCCCACTGTCTGGGTCGGCGCCGTCGTGATGATGGTCACGGATAACGCAGAAGAACGGTTACTGGTATTGCCGGCGCTATCGGTGGCCGAAGCGTCGATTTCGTGCGTGCCTTCGGTCAGGGCCGATACGGTGATGGACCAGTGGCCGCTGCCGTCGGCAACGCCTGATCCCAGGACAGCCATTCCGTTGGAACCGTACAGCGTCACCGTGGCGCCCGCCTCGGCCGTACCGGTGAAGGTGGGTCTTGTGTTGCTGGTGATGGCATCGGAATTGGATACGCCCGTGTCGGAAGCACTGTCCATCACCGGCACCGACGGCGCATTCGGCGCCAGCGTGTCGAAGGTCAGCGTGGGCGAGGCACCTGTGCCACCGCTGTTGCCCGCCACATCGGTATAGCTGCCCGCAGTCACGGTAATGCTGGCCGTGCCGCTGTTGGTGTTGGCCGTCGGCGTGAAGACTGCCGTGCGCGTCAGCCCGGTACCGGTAATGGCCGACAGCGTCCCGCCACTGACCACCACATCGCTTGCCGTGAACGTGCTGCCCGGGTCTTCACTGAAAGTAAAGGTGATGACGGCTGTCTCGCCGCTCTTGAGGCTGCCCACATTGCTGGTAATAGTCACCGTTGGCGGTGTGGTGTCGATGGTCACGGCCAGTCCGTTGGAGCGGCTGCTTCTGTTGCCCGCCGCATCGGTGGCGCGCGCCGTAATGTTATGCGTGCCTTCGCTTAACGCGGAGACGGTAATGGACCAGGTCCCTCCCGTCGCCACCGCAGTTCCCAGTACCGTGGTGCCATTGGTGTCATACAGCGTCACGGTAGACCCCGCTTCGGCGGTCCCGGTGAAGGTCGGCGTGGTGTTGCGGGTGATGTTGTCGGTATTGGACACGCCCGTATCGGAGGCGCTGTCCATCACCGGCGCCGGTGGCGCATTCGGCGCCAGCGTATCGAACGTCAAGGTCGGCATGGCACCTGCGCCGCCGCTGTTGCCCGCGATATCGGTATAGCCGCCCGCTGCCACGGTGATGCTGGCTGTGCCGTTGTTGGTGCTGGCCGTCGGCGTGAAGATCGCCGTGCGCGTCAGTCCGGCGCCGGTAATGGCCGACAGCGTGCCGCCGCTGACCGCTATGCTGCCCAGATTAAACGAGCTGCCAGGGTCTTCGCTGAAGGTAAAGGTGATGATGGCCGTCTCGCCGATCTTGAGACTCGCCACGTTGCTGCTGATGACCACCGTCGGCGGCGTGATATCGATCGTAATGGTCAGCCCGGTGGAAACTGCGCTGGTATTCCCCGAAGCATCCGTACTCAGGGCGTGAATGGTATGGACGCCTTCGCTCAGGGTCGATGTCGTGATTGACCAGGTACCGCCGGCCGTTGCAGTGGTCCCCAGCACGGTGATGCCATTGCTGTCGTAGAGCGTGACCGTGACCAGCGTACCCGGCGTGGCCGTCCCCATGATAGTGGGCGTAGTGCTGTTGATGATGTTGTTCGTGCCCCCGACCAGCGTAAGCGCCGACGGCGCATCCGGCGCCAGCGTATGCACGCTCAACAGGGGCGAGGTAGCGCCGCTGCCGCTGTTCCCGGCGGCATCGGTATAGCTGCCGGCGGCAACAGCGACACTGGCAGTGCCGTTGCTGACGCCCGCCGTCGGCGTGAAAATTGCCGTGCGCGTGAGCCCGGTTCCGGTGATCGCCGACAACGTGCCGCCGCTAACCACTACATCGCCTGCGGTGAAGGTGGAACCGGGATCTTCGCTGAAAGTGAACGTGATGGTGACTGTCGTACCGACTGCCAGATTGGCAATATTGCTGCTGACGGAAACGGTTGGCGGCGTGGTGTCGATCGTCACCCCCAGCCCCGTGGAGCGGGCGCCCACGTTTCCTGCGGCATCGGTGGCCCGGGCCGTGATGGTATGTGTACCCTCGCTCAACGCAGAGACGGTAATGGACCAACTCCCTCCCGTCGCCACGGCAGTTCCCAGCACCGTGGTGCCATTGGTGTCATACAGCGTCACGGTAGCCCCTGCTTCGGCCGTTCCGGTAAAGGTTGGCGTGGTATTACGGGTGATGTTGTCGGTATTGGACACACCCGTGTCGGAAGCACTGTCCATCACCGGCGCCGATGGCGCATTCGGCGCCAGCGTATCGAACGTCAAGGTCGGCATGGCCCCCGCGCCACCGCTGTTGCCGGCGATATCGGTATAGCGGCCGGCCGACACGATGACGCTGGCCGTGCCGTTGTTGGTGTTCGCCGTGGGGGTGAAGATCACCGTGCGTGTCAGGCCGCTGCCAGAAAAGGATGACAGTGTGCCGCCAATGCTCACGATATCGCCCAGCGTGAAGGTGCTGCCTGGATCTTCACTGAAGGTAAAGGTGATGATGGCGGTCTCGCCGATCTTGAGAGTTACCACGTTGCTGCTGATGACCAGCGTCGGCGGCGTGGTGTCAATGGTGATGGCTGCCGCCGCTGACAAGCCGCTCACATTGCCGGCGCCATCGGTTGCCGTCGCATGCAAGGTATGGCTGCCTTCGGCAAGCGTGATGGTGGTAATCGACCAGTTGCCGCTGCCGTCGGCAATACCTGTTCCCAGCACGGTGGTCCCGTTTGTGTCATACAGGGTCACGGTCGTGCCGGCCGCGGCTGTCCCGGTGAAGGTGGGCGTGGTGATGCTGGTAATGCCGTCACTGTTGGAAACGCCCGTATCCGAGCTGCTGGCCATGACCGGCGCCGAAGGGGCTGCCGGCACCAGGGTATTGAAAGTCAGTGTAGGCGTAGCGCCCGCGCCACCGCTGTTGCCCGCCACATCGGTATAGCTGCCCGCGGTCACGGTAATGCTGGCCGCGCCGTTGTTGGTATTGGCCGTCGGCGTGAAAACCGCAGTACGCGTCAGCCCGGAGCCGGTGATGGCCGATAGCGTCCCGCCGCTGACCGCCACATCACTTGCCGTGAACGTGCTGCCAGGATCTTCACTGAAGGTAAAGGTGATGGTAGCCGTCTCGCCGCTCTTGAGGCTGCCCACATTGCTGGTAATAGTCACCGTTGGCGGTGTGGTGTCGATAGTGATCGCTGCTGCCGCCGACAAGCCGCTCACATTGCCTGAGCCGTCGGTCGCCGTCGCATGCAAGGTATGGCTGCCTTCGGCAAGCGTAGAAGTGGTAATGGACCAGTTGCCGCTACCGTCGGCAATCCCCACTCCCAACACAGTGGTCCCGTCTGTGTCATACAGGGTCACGGTCGTACCGGCCGCAGCCGTGCCGGTGAAGGTGGGTGTGGTATTGCTGGTGATGCCGTCGCTGCTGGAGACACCCGTATCGGATGTACTGCTCATCACCGGCACCGATGGCGCATCGGGTACCAAAGTGTTGAAGGTCAGCGTGGGCGAGGCACCTGCGCCGCCGCCATTGCCCGCCACATCGGTATAGCTGCCCCCGGTCACGGTAATGCTGGCCGTGCCGCTGTTGGTGTTGGCCGTCGGCGTGAAGACCGCCGTGCGCGTCAAGCCGGTACCGGTGATGGCCGACAGCGTACCGCCGCTGACCACCACATCGCTTGCCGTGAACGTGCTGCCCGGGTCTTCACTGAAGGTAAAGGTGATGGTGGCCGTCTCGCCGCTCTTGAGGCTGCCCACATTGCTGGTGATCGCCACTGTCGGCGGCGTAGTGTCGATCGTCACACCCAGTCCGGTAGATCTGGCGCCGACGTTTCCTGCGGCATCGGTGGCCCGGGCCGTGATGGTATGTGTGCCCTCGCTCAGCGCAGAGACGGTGATGCTCCAGTTACCTCCTGTCGCGACCGCAGTTCCCAGTACCGTAGTGCCGTCGGTGTCGTAAAGCGTGACGGTCGCCCCGACTTCGGCCGTTCCGGTGAAAGTCGGCGTGGTATTGCGGGTGATGTTGTCGGTATTGGACACGCCCGTATCGGAGGCACTGTCCATCACCGGCGCCGACGGCGCATTCGGCGCCAGCGTATCGAACGTCAAGGTTGGCATGGCTCCCGCGCCGCCGCTGTTGCCGGCTGCATCGGTATAGCTGCCCCCGGTCACGGTAATGCTGGCCGTGCCGCTGTTGGTATTGGCCGTCGGCGTGAAGACCGCCGTGCGCGTCAACCCGGTACCGGTGATGGCCGACAGCGTCCCGCCGCTGACCACCACATCGCTTGCAGAGAACGTGCTGCCCGGATCTTCACTGAAGGTAAAGGTGATGGTGGCCGTCTCACCGCTCTTGAGGCTGGCCATATTGCTGGTGATAGTCACCGTCGGCGGTGTGGTGTCGATGACGACCACCAGCCCGGTCGAACGCGGGCTGGTGTTGCCGGCGGCATCAACGGCCGTGGCATGGAGAATATGCGTACCCTCACTAAGCACCGATGTCGTGATAGACCAGTTGCCGCCGGTAGCGATAGCCGATCCCAGCACAGTGATGCCGTCGCTGTCATAGAGAATCACCGTGGAGCCCGCTTCGGCCGTGCCGGTGAAGGTGGGTCTTGTGTTGCTGGTGATGGCATCGGAATTGGATACGCCCGTGTCGGAGGCGCTGTCCATCACCGGCACCGACGGCGCATTCGGTGCCAGCGTGTCGAACGTCAAGGTTGGCATGGCCCCCGCGCCGCCGCTGTTGCCCGCCACATCGGTATAGCTGCCCGCAGTCACGGTAATACTGGCCGTGCCGCTGTTGGTGTTGACCGTCGGCGTGAAGACTGCCGTGCGCGTCAGCCCGGTACCGGTAATGGCCGACAGCGTCCCGCCACTGACCACCACATCGCTTGCTGTGAACGTGCTGCCCGGGTCTTCGCTGAAGGTAAAGGTGATGACGGCTGTCTCGCCGCTCTTGAGGCTGCCCACATTGCTGGTAATAGTCACCGTTGGCGGTGTGGTGTCGATGGTCACGGCCAGTCCGGTGGAGCGGCTGCTTCTGTTGCCCGCCGCATCGGTGGCGCGCGCCGTAATGTTATGCGTGCCCTCGCTTAACGCGGAGACGGTAATGGACCAGGTCCCTCCCGTCGCCACCGCAGTTCCCAGTACCGTGGTGCCATTGGTGTCATACAGCGTCACGGTAGACCCCGCTTCGGCCGTCCCGGTGAAGGTCGGCGTGGTGTTGCGGGTGATGTTGTCGGTATTGGACACGCCCGTATCGGAGGCGCTGTCCATCACCGGCGCCGGTGGCGCATTCGGCGCCAGCGTATCGAAAGTCAAGGTCGGCATGGCCCCCGCGCCGCCGCTGTTGCCCGCGATATCGGTATAGCCGCCCGCTGCCACGGTGATGCTGGCTGTGCCATTGTTGGTGCTGGCCGTCGGCGTGAAGATCGCCGTGCGCGTCAGTCCGGCGCCGGTAATGGCCGACAGCGTGCCGCCGCTGACCGCTATGCTCCCCAGATTGAACGAGCTGCCAGGGTCTTCGCTGAAGGTAAAGGTGATGATGGCCGTCTCGCCGATCTTGAGGGTCGCCACGTTGCTGCTGATGACCACCGTCGGCGGCGTGGTGTCGATGACGACCACCAGGCCTGCCGAGCGCTGGCTGACATTGCCGGCGCTGTCCACGGCCGAGGCCTGGATAACATGCGTCCCCTCGCTGAGCGCCGATGTCGTGATGGACCAGTTGCCGCTGCCGTCGGCCCTCGTCGTGCCCAGCACGGTGAGGCCATTGGTGTCGTAAAGAATCACCATTGCGTTCGCTTCGGCAGTGCCAGTGAAGGTCGGCGTGGTGTTACGCGTGATGGCGTCGGAATTGGACACGCCCGTGTCGGACGCGCTGCTCATCACCGGCACCGACGGCGCATTCGGCGCCAGCGTGTCATAACTCAGCGAGAAGGAGACGGCGCCGCCGCTGCTGTTGCCCGCGGCATCGGTATAGCTGCCGGCCAGCACGGTGATGCTGCCCGTGCCATTGTTGATATTGGCTGTCGGCGTGAACACCGCCGTGCGGGTCAAGCCGCTGCCGGTAATGGCCGATAGCGTACCGCCAACCACCGCCACATCGCCCAGGGTGAAACTGCTGCCCGGGTCTTCGCTGAAATTGAACGTGATGGTAGCGGTTTCACCGGCAGCAAGATTGCCCGTGCTGCTGGTGATGACGACCGTCGGTACGATGTTATCTACCTTGACCGAACTCGAGGCCCGCGCCGTGGTGTTGCCGGCATCGTCCATGACTGTCACTGCTGCGGTGCGGTTAAGCGCATCGATCGATCCCGCGGTGACGGTATAGGTGGCGGTCCAGATGCCGCCGGCATTGGTCGCCGCCACGGTCGATCCGCCGAACTGGCTGAAGTCCACGGTGACACCGTAGATCGTGTCGCTGTTGTTGTCGCCTGAGGCGGTGTTGTTCCACGTGACAGTGACCACGTCGCCGATCTTGTACACCCCGCCGACGCCGGTCGCACCGGTGATCGAGATCTGGCCAGCCGTGATGGTGGGGGCGATGTTGTCGACGGTCAGGTTGGTGCTGTCGGCGCCTCGGGTGACCACGCTGCCATTGGAGGCGAGTACCGAAACATTGCGGTTGACTGCATCGATGTTGCCAGCGGTGATGGTGTAGCTGGCAGTCCATATCCCATTGGCATTGGTGCCATAGACGTAAGCGCTGGCGCCGAACTGGCTGAAATCGAAGGCCATCGCCACAATACCGCTGCTGTTGTCGCCGCTGCTGGTGTTATTCCACTGCGCGGTCACCGTGTCGCCGATCTTGTAGGCGCCGCCGAGGCCGGTGCCGGTGGAGATGATCGAGATGTTGTTGTCGGTAACGACGGGGATCTGCTTGACGTTGGTGATGGTGAAATCCCGGAAATTGGTGCTGCTCCCTGCGCTGATTTCGATCTTTGTGATGGTGGACGTGGAAAACGGAAGATTAACGGTTTCCCCGGAACTGGAGAGCAGAACCGAAGCCGTTCGGGTGCTGCCGTCGGAATAGGTGACGGTCACGTTGGCAGTCGGCACCGTGGACGATGACCAGTTCACAAACAGGTACGTCAAGTCAAAGGTATAACCGACCGGTGCCGTAATGGTGATGGAGCCGCCATCGGCAGCCGAAGACGACCTGCTATAGATGCCGCCCTTTCCTCCAATGACGTTATAGCCAATCGTCGAGCCCGATTTTGCTGAAAACGTGAAGTCGTATCCATCAACCCGCGTTGTCACGGATTGGGTATTGCCCGGAATATCGCCGGCGCCAAAGTTGACGACGCCCATCAGCCCCTCGTAGCCGTCGATCTGCAGGGTGCGGGCCTGGATGTCGCCCGCATGCGCTTCCAATACCCAGTTGCCGCCCAGGCCGGCCGCCCCCGTAGGGTCGGTGGATGCGGCCACGTCGGCGCCGGTCAGACGTGCGATGTCGTTGATGAAGAGCTGCCCATCGCTGCCGGCGGCAATGTCGCAACCGTACAGCAAGATATCCCCGCCGGCATTCAAGGCCCGGCCGATGTCGGCCAGTTCCGCCTTGACCGTATCAGATGCCAGCGCCGACTCATCCAGCACCATGGTGCCGAGATCGAGCTTGCCCTCGGAACCGTGTGAAAGAATGTGAATGGCGTCATAGCCGGTATTGTTCCGCGCCCATTGCGCAATCTGTGCCAAGCCATCAGCGCTGCCGTCGAATTCGACGATCGCCACCCCGGCTCTTATCCCGGCTTCCAGCGTCTTGTAATTGGCCAACGAGGTGTCGACGAACGCCACTTCTTTCTTGCCGTCATTGGCGCCGGGGTCGGCTGCGCGCACCAGATGGGCGGCTGCGGCTTCCGCCGCATGGGCAGCATCGTGCGTATCGTTGTTATGCGCGGCATCGGCAGCGGTGGCGACTGCAGCGGCGTCGAACATGAAGCGCTGTTCCAGCGACAACAGGTGCGAGGAACGCCGCAGCAACGGGCGTGGCGATGCTGCGGATGATGGTGTGCGTTGCGTGTGCAATACGCGAAAAGGAACGCGAATATCGTTCATGACGAATCCCCTCAAAAACGTCAATGAAATGAAGTCTTCAGACTTCTGAATCGCTGTGATTCGAACTTTGGCCGGATCTTATTCCGTCGCTGCTATCAGCCCCGCGCTTCCCTGACATCTTCGACGGGGCTCATCCGTGCCATCGAATAAGTACGGCCGCCGCAAGCCTTGTCTTTCGCATTGCAGGCAGCCGGGAGACCGATGAGATTCTGGATGTGGGCAAAACGAGGAAGGTAATCTTTTCAATGGCCTTCTTGTCTCAGCTCTTTACACTTGCTGACAATCATCTTTCCTTAGTTCCATATGCTCGGCAAGGAAAAAATTGAGATAAATACAAAAAAATTTCAATGAAATCAAAGCATCAACTGCCGAGACGCTACGTTCCGTTCCTCTTTTCACTGATCGCACGCCTTCGATCACCTCGATGACCGGCAAAAAAAATCGCAGCCCGAAGGCTGCGATTTCTGAAAATCCGACGACAACTGTTTAGGCGGTCGTATTCACGTTACGGCCGATATTAGGATTTGCCGGAACCGGCGGCAATGCCTGCAACACTCCGATAGCAGCTGCAGCCTGTGTATCCAGCGCTTTCTTGAGCATCAGCACATTGACCGAGTCGGAGGTTTGCGCCGAGGCAAGGTTGCTCGCCAGCGAAGCAATTTGCGTAACATCCATGGACCACTCCTTTTAAGGACAAGACTACTGCCGGCCAAATTGAACCAGACAGTATCTGCATAACGGCATTCAATCCCGTTTCTTTACACCGATCAAGGATTTTAAATACGTAAAGGTGATTTTTTTCATGACATGTTTGGCATTCTCATTAGCAAACAATCAAGAAAATACTAAATCGGTAAAGATTTTTCCCGCCATCCACGAGTGTTCACCGTCTTGCCACACTCCCGAAGCATTACCTGAATGAGAACAAAAAAATCGCATCCCGAGGGATGCGATCCAAGTACATGCGCCCAACTGCTGCGCACATCATGCCTAGGCTATCGTGTTGATGATGCGGCCTATATTGACATTGGCTGGCAGGCTGAGAACAGCCCCCACGGTATCGACCACGTCGTTCGCCACATTCTTGGCGACCTTGGTCAAATCCACGCCGACGGACTGCGCCGCCTTGTTAACCAGCCAGGCAGTTGCTGCACCGCTGGCGATAGTTGCCATCTCCATAGGAACTCCTTGATTGAAGTGCAACCGGATGCCATCGCGTAAAGCGCGCATATTGCATGCGTATCGGCCCCGTGCGATGGCATGCATGGAAGGGCTGGCGCAACTGCCGCCAGCCCTTCCTCATGCCGCCGCACATCCTGCCGCCTCTTGATCCGACAAGCATGCAGGTGCGCCCTTTACTCAATAAGCACATGTGTTAGCGGCAAGCACCATCGAAGTCTTAACAGTGATTACATCGTCCTTACCTTAATTTTCAGATGTTAATTTCTCCCGGGATCCGGCAAGGTAAACTTCGCCGCTAGACTTGCCCCTTTTCCCTGACGAAGACTTCATGCTGCCTGCCCTCGAAAAAATTGCTTCCGCCCCGCTGTCCAGCGACCTCTCCGGCATCAGCGAACTGGTTGCGTGCCTGCGCCCGGTGCGCAAAAGCGATCCGGCCTCGGCGCTTGGCCAGGTGCTGACGCTGACGCGGCTGCTGCACGATAATCCGCACTACGCGGCAGCGCTGCGCAGCTACCTCCTGCACCTGCTGTCGGTACGGCGCCAGGTGAGCCTGTACACGGATACCGGCATTCTTTCCAATGACGGCTTCTTCCATGAGCTGCGCCGCCGCTTTGCCTATCGCGTGCTGCCGCCGGCGCTGGATGAGCGCAACCTGCAGGATTGCCTCGATATCGTGTTCCCCGATGCGCGCGATCACCTGTGGCTGCAGGCCGTGCCATTCGAAGCATGGGACGCGCTGTGGCAAACCATTGCCACGGCGGGGCAAACGCCACCACTGCCGCACAATGCCAACCTGCCGGACCAAGGAAAGACGCTGACCGAATTGCTGCAAGCGATACAAGTGCTCTCCTACCGCATCAGCGCCATCGGCATGGAGCCGGAGCTGATCCGCATCTACAGCGACGTCAAGGCCTTCGAATCGCCGTTCCTGATGCAGAACGTGGAATTGCACACCTGGATGGAAAGCTACCGCCGCCGCATGCAGGACGAGACCGCGCCGATGGAGGATGCGCGGCATGTGCTGGTGCTGCTGGACCAATGCCAGGAAGTGGTCGACAAGATCCGCAAGCATGCGCTGCGCATCGGCACCAGCGTGTCGCTCACCTACCGCCTGCTGCGGCTGGAGCAGAACCTGCTGCGCCTGCGCCAGCTGCTGGCATTGGCGGAGCCCGACACCGATGAAGATGCCCAGGAAAAGCGCCGGATCGGCTTCGCGCTGGCGATGGAACTGGTGGAGGCGCACAACCGCAAGTACACCATCCGCGGACTCCTGGCCGGCAACATCAACCTGCTGGCGCGCAATATCACCGAAAACGCCAGCCGCACCGGCGAGCACTACATCGCGGAGAACCGCCGCGAATTCGGCGCCATGTACCGCTCGGCCGCCGGCGCCGGTTTCATCATCGGCTTCATGGCGCTGGTCAAGATTATATTTTCCAAGTTGCATGCCGCGCCGCTGGTGGAAGCCTTCCTGTTCAGCATGAATTATTCGCTGGGTTTCATGCTGATCCACGTGCTGCATTTCACCGTGGCCACCAAGCAGCCGGCCATGACCGCCTCGCGCATCGCCGCCGCCCTGCACCGCAGCGGCGACGGCCGCAACATCGATATCGAAAGCCTGGTCGACATCATCGTGCAGGTATTCCGCACGCAGTTCATCGCGGTGCTGGGCAACCTGACGCTGGCCTTCCCGATGGCTTACTTGCTGGTGACGGGGTATTTCCACCTGACCGGCTCGCACTTCGTCGACGCCGACAAGGCCGCCCACCTGCTACACGACCTCGACCCGATCGGCAGCCTGGCGCTGTTCCACGCCGCCATCGCCGGCGTATGCCTGTTCATGGCCGGGCTGATCTCGGGCTACTACGACAACAAGGCGCTCTACACCCGCATGTCGCAGCGCGTGGTGCGGGCGCGCTGGCTGACCGCTGTCATCGGCCAGCGCCGCGCGCAACGGCTGGGGGATTACCTGGAAACCGGCCTGGGCGGCCTGATGGGGAATTTCTACTTCGGCATCATGCTGGGAACGATCGGCACCATCGGCTTTTTGCTCGGCCTGCCAATCGACATCCGCCACATCACCTTCTCGGCGGCCAATCTGGCGATCTCGATGGAAGCGCTGCAGTGGGGCGTAGGCATGCACACCTTCATTCTCTCGGCGGTGGGCGTGCTGGCAGTGGGCGCGATCAACCTGTGGGTGAGTTTTGCGCTGGCGCTGTTCGTGGCGCTGCGTTCGAGGCAGGTGCGTTTCCGCCAAGGCGGCAAGCTGCTCAAGGCCTTGTCGGCCCGTTTCCTCAAAAAACCGGGGGAATTCTTCTGGCCGCCCAAGGATGCGCAGCAGGCGCCCGCCGAACCGGCCGATGGCACACGGCAGCCATAACCGGGCCGGGCCTGGTGGCCGGCCCGGAAACCGGCCTTATGGCTTGACCACGTGCCAGACGTCCTTGAAGTTGTCGCCATCGCGGTCGCCCGGATTCTTGTCTTTCTCGTACAGGTACAGCGGCTTGCCGTCATAGGCTAACTGGGCGCTGCCATCGTCGCGGGTGATGCTGGAATACGGCGCGGATGGCGTGCCCATCGGCATGACCGGCGGCCATAGCTTGGCGCAAGGGCCGTTGCAGGCGCTCTTGCCGCTGTTGGCGGCGTCCTTGTCGAAGGTGTAGACGGTCATGCCCTTGCTGTCGGTCAACACGCCATTCATGGCTTTCACGCCGGCGCCCTGTGCGAATGCGCCCAGCGAGGCGCCGGCGCAAGCCAGCGCGATCAGGGAAGTTGCAAGCAGTCTCATGTCGTTTCCTTTTTTTGGCCGGGTTGCGCGGTTTGCCATACCCTTGACTCGGTATACGCCAAGTTCCCCCGATTATTCCAGTCCGGGAAAGATATTTTTGCGTCTAGTGTCC
>NZ_LFLT01000090.1 GCF_001189955.1 Herbaspirillum chlorophenolicum
GGGGGAGTGCAAAGCGCACGGCGCAAAACCAAATCCCCAAAGCAAAAAGCCCACCATCGCTAGATGGTGGGCTTTCGCATATAACAAGCCTGACGATGACCTACTTTCACACTGGTTGCAGCACTATCATCGGCGCGAAGTCGTTTCACGGTCCTGTTCGGGATGGGAAGGGGTGGTACCAACTTGCTATAGTCATCAGGCATAACTTGTAAAGTTGCACGCTCTCAAACGGAGCAGCGAGCAACCCAATCTTGGAAGAAGTATTGATTCATTTGATATTACATGAGGGTGTGATGCACATAAGGGCAAACACATAACGCAAACTTGTCTATAACCGAGCTAATGTTATAGGAACAAGCCGCACGGGCAATTAGTATCAGTTAGCTTAACGCATTACTGCGCTTCCACACCTGACCTATCAACGTCCTGGTCTCGAACGACCCTTTAGGGGAATCTAGTTCCCGGGAAGTCTCATCTTAAGGCGAGTTTCCCGCTTAGATGCTTTCAGCGGTTATCTCTTCCGAACTTAGCTACTCGGCAATGCCACTGGCGTGACAACCGATACACCAGAGGTTCGTCCACTCCGGTCCTCTCGTACTAGGAGCAGCCCCCTTCAAACTTCCAACGCCCACGGCAGATAGGGACCAAACTGTCTCACGACGTTTTAAACCCAGCTCACGTACCACTTTAAATGGCGAACAGCCATACCCTTGGGACCGGCTACAGCCCCAGGATGTGATGAGCCGACATCGAGGTGCCAAACTCCCCCGTCGATATGAACTCTTGGGAGGAATCAGCCTGTTATCCCCAGAGTACCTTTTATCCGTTGAGCGATGGCCCTTCCATACAGAACCACCGGATCACTATGTCCTACTTTCGTACCTGCTCGACTTGTCAGTCTCGCAGTTAAGCACGCTTATGCCATTGCACTATTAGCACGATGTCCGACCGTACCTAGCGTACCTTCGAACTCCTCCGTTACACTTTGGGAGGAGACCGCCCCAGTCAAACTGCCTACCATACACTGTCCCCGATCCGGATAACGGACCAAGGTTAGAACCTCAAACAAACCAGGGTGGTATTTCAAGGTTGGCTCCACGCAGACTAGCGTCCACGCTTCAAAGCCTCCCACCTATCCTACACAGATTGGTTCAAAGTCCAATGTAAAGCTACAGTAAAGGTTCATGGGGTCTTTCCGTCTAGCCGCGGGTAGATTGCATCATCACAAACATTTCAACTTCGCTGAGTCTCGGGAGGAGACAGTGTGGCCATCGTTACGCCATTCGTGCAGGTCGGAACTTACCCGACAAGGAATTTCGCTACCTTAGGACCGTTATAGTTACGGCCGCCGTTTACTGGGACTTCAATCAAGAGCTTGCACCCCATCATTTAATCTTCCAGCACCGGGCAGGCGTCACACCCTATACGTCCACTTTCGTGTTTGCAGAGTGCTGTGTTTTTATTAAACAGTCGCAGCCACCATTTTATTGCAACCCTTTCGTCCTTCTGGCGCAGGCCAGTCAAACTACTTGGGCGTACCTTATCCCGAAGTTACGGTACCAATTTGCCGAGTTCCTTCTCCCGAGTTCTCTCAAGCGCCTTAGAATACTCATCTCGCCCACCTGTGTCGGTTTGCGGTACGGTCTCGTTAGACTGAAGCTTAGAGGCTTTTCTTGGAACCACTTCCGATTGCTTCGCGAACAAGTTCGCTCGTCCCATACCCTTGAATTACGCTGCCGGATTTGCCTAACAGCCTTCTCTGATACAGGAACCGGGACATCCAACACCCGGACAACCTTCCGCGATCCGTCCCCCCATCGCATCTAACGACGGTGCAGGAATATTAACCTGCTTCCCATCAGCTACGCATCTCTGCCTCGCCTTAGGGGCCGACTCACCCTGCTCCGATGAACGTTGAACAGGAAACCTTGGGCTTACGGCGTGCGGGCTTTTCACCCGCATTATCGCTACTCATGTCAGCATTCGCACTTCTGATACCTCCAGCATCCTTTACAAGACACCTTCACAGGCTTACAGAACGCTCTCCTACCATATCCTTACGGATATCCGCAGCTTCGGTGACTGGCTTAGCCCCGTTACATCTTCCGCGCAGGACGACTCGATCAGTGAGCTATTACGCTTTCTTTAAAGGATGGCTGCTTCTAAGCCAACCTCCTGACTGTTTTAGCCTTCCCACTTCGTTTTCCACTTAGCCAATCTTTGGGACCTTAGCTGGCGGTCTGGGTTGTTTCCCTCTTGACGTCGGACGTTAGCACCCGGCGTCTGTCTCCCAAGCTCGCACTCATCGGTATTCGGAGTTTGCAATGGTTTGGTAAGTCGCGATGACCCCCTAGCCATAACAGTGCTCTACCCCCGATGGTGATACTTGAGGCACTACCTAAATAGTTTTCGGAGAGAACCAGCTATTTCCAAGTTTGTTTAGCCTTTCACCCCTATCCACAGCTCATCCCCTAATTTTTCAACATTAGTGGGTTCGGTCCTCCAGTGCGTGTTACCGCACCTTCAACCTGGCCATGGATAGATCACTTGGTTTCGGGTCTACACCCAGCGACTGAACGCCCTATTCGGACTCGATTTCTCTACGGCTTCCCTATGCGGTTAACCTTGCCACTGAATGTAAGTCGCTGACCCATTATACAAAAGGTACGCAGTCACCCCTTGCGAGGCTCCTACTGTTTGTATGCACACGGTTTCAGGATCTATTTCACTCCCCTTCCGGGGTTCTTTTCGCCTTTCCCTCACGGTACTGGTTCACTATCGGTCGATTACGAGTATTTAGCCTTGGAGGATGGTCCCCCCATGTTCAGACAGGATTTCACGTGTCCCGCCCTACTTGTCGCAAGCCTAGTTCCACACCAATGATTTCGTGTAAGGGGCTATCACCCTCTATGGCCGGACTTTCCATTCCGTTCCACTATCAATGATGCTAAATCTTGCAGGCTGGTCCCATTTCGCTCGCCACTACTCTGGGAATCTCGGTTGATTTCTTTTCCTGTAGCTACTTAGATGTTTCAGTTCGCCACGTTCGCTTCACACACCTATGTATTCAGTGAGTGATACCCTTGCGGGTGGGTTTCCCCATTCGGAAATCTGCGGATCAAAGCTTGTTTGCTAGCTCCCCGCAGCTTATCGCAAGCTACTACGTCCTTCGTCGCCTGTAATCGCCAAGGCATCCACCATGTGCACTTATTCGCTTGTTCCTATAACGTTAGCCTCTGTTGCCAGAGCGCTATAGAAAAATTTGAGTTTAGCGTTTGCCGTATTGCCAAAGTAAGTCTTCTAATTGCTAAGATCACTTCGTAATACTTTGATTGATACAATCACACCCATTTTTTACTTTCGCAAGAACCGAAGTCCTGGCGATCGTTTAAATGAATCTTTACTTCTTCTAGATTGTTAAAGAACAAAAACAGCCATTAGTCTTAAAAGACCAAACCTAAATCACTACGCCTTTTACAGCGCTGACTTAGGTTTGATATCTTGGTGGAGGTTGACGGGATCGAACCGACGACCCCCTGCTTGCAAAGCAGGTGCTCTCCCAGCTGAGCTAAACCCCCGAAAACTTTGGTGGGTCTGGTTGGGCTCGAACCAACGACCCCCGCGTTATCAACACGGTGCTCTAACCAGCTGAGCTACAGACCCGCTTGGATCAGTATCAGTAGCCAGTTCTCAGCAATTTGCATCAAACCGTGCTTCCTACCAAATAACTGTTCTTATTGATTTACAGCCGATAAGTGTGGACGCTTAACTTCGTGCGCACTCTAGAAAGGAGGTGATCCAGCCGCACCTTCCGATACGGCTACCTTGTTACGACTTCACCCCAGTCACGAATCCTACCGTGGTGAGCGCCCTCCTTGCGGTTAGGCTACCCACTTCTGGTAAAACCCGCTCCCATGGTGTGACGGGCGGTGTGTACAAGACCCGGGAACGTATTCACCGCGACATGCTGATCCGCGATTACTAGCGATTCCAACTTCATGGAGTCGAGTTGCAGACTCCAATCCGGACTACGATACACTTTCTGGGATTAGCTCCCCCTCGCGGGTTGGCGGCCCTCTGTATGTACCATTGTATGACGTGTGAAGCCCTACCCATAAGGGCCATGAGGACTTGACGTCATCCCCACCTTCCTCCGGTTTGTCACCGGCAGTCTCATTAGAGTGCCCTTTCGTAGCAACTAATGACAAGGGTTGCGCTCGTTGCGGGACTTAACCCAACATCTCACGACACGAGCTGACGACAGCCATGCAGCACCTGTGTGATGGTTCTCTTTCGAGCACTCCTAAATCTCTTCAGGATTCCATCCATGTCAAGGGTAGGTAAGGTTTTTCGCGTTGCATCGAATTAATCCACATCATCCACCGCTTGTGCGGGTCCCCGTCAATTCCTTTGAGTTTTAATCTTGCGACCGTACTCCCCAGGCGGTCTACTTCACGCGTTAGCTGCGTTACCAAGTCAATTAAGACCCGACAACTAGTAGACATCGTTTAGGGCGTGGACTACCAGGGTATCTAATCCTGTTTGCTCCCCACGCTTTCGTGCATGAGCGTCAGTGTTATCCCAGGGGGCTGCCTTCGCCATCGGTATTCCTCCACATATCTACGCATTTCACTGCTACACGTGGAATTCTACCCCCCTCTGACACACTCTAGCCGTGCAGTCTCAAATGCAATTCCCAGGTTGAGCCCGGGGATTTCACATCTGACTTACACAACCGCCTGCGCACGCTTTACGCCCAGTAATTCCGATTAACGCTTGCACCCTACGTATTACCGCGGCTGCTGGCACGTAGTTAGCCGGTGCTTATTCTTCAGGTACCGTCATTAGTCGCAGATATTAGCTGCAACCGTTTCTTCCCTGACAAAAGAGCTTTACAACCCGAAGGCCTTCTTCACTCACGCGGCATTGCTGGATCAGGGTTGCCCCCATTGTCCAAAATTCCCCACTGCTGCCTCCCGTAGGAGTCTGGGCCGTGTCTCAGTCCCAGTGTGGCTGGTCGTCCTCTCAGACCAGCTACTGATCGTCGCCTTGGTGAGCTTTTACCCCACCAACTAGCTAATCAGATATCGGCCGCTCCATGAGCATGAGGTCTTGCGATCCCCCACTTTCATCCGTAGATCGTATGCGGTATTAGCTAATCTTTCGACTAGTTATCCCCCACTCTAGGGCACGTTCCGATATATTACTCACCCGTTCGCCACTCGCCATCAGGAGCAAGCTCCTATGCTGCCGTTCGACTTGCATGTGTAAGGCATGCCGCCAGCGTTCAATCTGAGCCAGGATCAAACTCTTTAGTTTAATCTCTGTTTTGTGCCATTTCTGGCCACCCCGAAGGGTGTCGCTCTCTCAAAATACTGACAGGTAATTTCTTGCGATCTTACCTATATTTCTTGTGAGCATTTAATGTTTAAAGTTTCCAGACCCGAAGGTCTGTCGCACTTCATTAAACGCCCACGCTTATCGGCTGTTAATTTTTAAAGATCTTGTCTGTCGCGTCCGTCGCTTTCGCTTCGTTCGCGTCGCTGGCAAATCGTTTTGTTTGTCAGCAGCAGAGAAACGAGATTATGAGGTCATTTTTAATTTGCGTCAACTACTTTTTTAACGCTTTCTTAAAAATTTTTGCTGAAGTTCTTTACTAACCAAACCCCAACATTTCCTTCAACTTCTCCCTGCTTCGCTCGCCACTTCCGCTCCGTCTTTCTCGTCGCTTCGTGTGTCGCGTCAGCAGGGGGCGAACTATAGCAACCCACCTTCACCCACGCAAGTACTTTTTAAAAAATAATGAAAAATAATTTACCCAACACCCTCCAACCAGCCTCAC
>NZ_LFLT01000091.1 GCF_001189955.1 Herbaspirillum chlorophenolicum
GCGTTGAGCAGTGCGCTGGTCTCGGCCAGCTTCTGCGCGTTGCGCGTGCGCTCGCCATATTCGCTATCGAGCTTGCTGGCCGAACTCCAGAAGATGAACAGGATGATCGCGCCATTGACCAGCGTCAGCGTGGGCAACAGCAGCTCCGACACGATCCAGCCATTGGACAAGCCCCAGTTCAGCAACAGGCTGAAGGCCAGCAGCAGGAACAAGGTCTGCGGCAGCAGCCGGCGCAACAGTTGCCCGCCCGGCGCGATGCGCATGATCACCGCCATCACCGGATGGCCCGGACGCGCCATCAGCAGCGCCGCACCCAGGAGCGCAAACACCATGGCCGACAGCAGCGGCACCGGCAAATAGAAATCGAGGTAAATGAACTGGCTGACGCCGTAGAGATAGCCCACCAGCGGGATGGCAGAGAGCCCGATCAAACCAAAGGAAAGGTATTCGGACAGGTAATAGCCGCCCAGCATGCGCCAGTCGTGGAACAGCAGGATTGCCGCCATCAGCAGGAAACCAACCGACAGCAGCGGCGGAATCACCAGCGGAGAAATCGGATGTGCGGCATCCACCGGCAACCAGCCCAATGCATACAAGCTGCCGTGCACCAGCGTAATCCCGCCCAGCACGAACAACAGCAACGCCAGGAGATTGACCAGCAGGCTCAGCCGCGTGCTATGCATCGATGCGTTGACGCAGAGCAGGTACAGCGCTCCCCCGCCCAGGATGAATCCGACTGCCGTCACTTCCTTCACGGCCAGCAGGTCGGCCAACAGCTTGCGGTACTCATCCTCCAGGAAAGTGGCGGCCACCACCACGATGCCGAACAGGATCACCGCCATGGCCAGGCCCATGGCCAATGTCACCATGCTGCTGTTGTTGGATTGGGAAGCGGCAAAATGCTCGACCGAGGAATGCTTTTGCATATCGGCAGAAGATGGGCGAACGCCGCCGTTTTTCTTTTGCATCGTCGGGAATCCCCTGCTTCTGTTGAAGCTGTTTTTTTTGAATCGATGGCGATCGCGCCGAACTGCCCCGGAAAGGCGGCATTCCTACCTGCCTGCTTGGTCATGGCCCGCAGCAAACATGATGCTGCAAAAAGAAACGGGTCAGATGCCGCCGGGCAGCGCCGAACCGGGTGGCGTATTGGCAGGCGTATAACTTGCCACGCCCATCTTTTCACGCGCCAGCTTCTCAAGCAAATCGTACAGAAGCGGCAGCTCGGACGATTTGTCGAAGAAGTGTCCCACGCCGCATTGCTGGCCCGCACGGCGGTAAGTCGGGCTGACATGGTTGCTGAACACCACCTTGACCTCATTCTGGCGCTGGGTGTCGGACCGGGCAAGCGACTGCAGCAGGCTCATGCCATTGCCCTGTTTCAACTGGATGTCCAGGATCAATACGTCGTAGCTGTTGTGCTGCAGATGCAGCAGCGCATCCACCTCGCTCTCGGCATATCCCGCCAGGCTGACGCCGGCAATTTCGGCCAGGCTCTCCACGATCAGATCACGCACATCCTCCGAATCCTCCACCAGGAAGATTCGCAAGGGCACATCGCCAGCACCGCGCTCTGCCCAGGAATCGAGGATGTCGTCCATGATCTTCAATCTTCTCTTTCGATGCTGCCCGTGTCTCCGGAAAATCTGCCTTGCCGCACTGGCCTGATGGCCGGTATGTTCAATCGATCAGGTTGTTCTTGATCACGTAATAAATGATGTCTGCGTTGTTGGTCATGCTCATTTTCTGCAGCACGCGCGAACGGTAAGTGCTGACGGTCTTGACGGAGAGGCACAGTTCGTCGGCAATCTGCGTCACTCCCTGGCCTTGCCCCAGCTTGTAGAAAATTTCGTATTCGCGCTGGGAGAGCGTCTCGTGCAGCGGCTTTTCCGAATCCACCGGCTCGCTGGTCAGGAGTTCGGCCACGCCGTAGCTGATGTACTTGTGGCCGCGCAGGATGGTGTTGATGGCGTTGACCAGTTCCGTGGCCAATGCCTCCTTCTGCACATAACCGCTGGCGCCGCTGCGCAGCACCTGCACCGCGTAGCGGCTCTCCGGGTGCATGCTCAGCATCAGCACCGGCAAGTCGGGTTTTTCACGCTTGATCTGTTTCAGCACTTCCACGCCGCTTTTATCCGGCATGGCGATATCCAGCAGCACGATATCCCAGTCCTGGGTGCGCACCAGGCGAATCGCTTCTTCGGCGGTACTGGCCTCGCCCCCGACTTCCATGGCCGGGATTTCGGAGATGAAGTGGTGCACACCTGCCCGCACGACCGCATGGTCATCGACTACAAGTATTTTTGTCATAGTAATTTGAGCGGTGATAATGATGCCGCGGCATTGCTTGCGGATGATTTCCTGCCAGCCTGACCGGGCCCAAAACCACAGTCGTGGCATGCATAACATCCGGCCGTCGGATCAATCTTGAAATGCCTTGGCGTAATGGCCTTTAACTATACCTTACAGCCAATTCTCTGTCTGCTTCCGGAGCGCACTGGCTGCCGCAAATGCGCTCTGGAAGCGAACAAGCGCAAACCGGCCCAGGACCGGCTGCGCTCGCAAGTAGATCTGTTCCCCTGGCGGATTATTGTTTCAGCCGCAAGTCATTGCGCACCGATACGACACCCTTCACGCCACGGGCCAGCTCGGTAGCACGGGTAGCCGACGTTGCACTGGAAACGAAACCGGAAAGCTGGACCACTCCCTTGTAAGTTTCGACAGTGATTTCCGACGAGCTCAGGTTCGGCTCATTGAAGATGGCTGCCTTTACCTTGGTGGTGATGACGGCATCGTCGACATATTCGCCGGTGCCTTCCTTGCCCGGGCCGGAGGCGCAGCCCACCAGCGACACCATGAATAGCGCCAGGAAGAAACCGGCGAAACGTTTGGTCAGGGACATTTTATTTAGCGTCATGATGCTCTCCTCAAGAAAAAATCGGTACACGGAAATGGCCATTGGCTGGTTTTGCAGCCCCACGGCCCGTTGTTGTTCAAGTTATTGCTGGCGTACTTGGATTTTTCGGCAGCCACGCATCCGCCTGTGGCGCCACCGCTCATTGCGTCGCATTTTTCCTTGGCGACATCGTCATTGGCATCATCCTTGGCCTCAGCCCCGGTCGGCGCAGCGGCCCACCGCCAGCCCGACCAGAAGGCCAATGCTGCTGGAGATGGCGATCGCCCGCCAGGGGTTGGACTGCACATAGTCGTCAGTGGTAGTGACAATCTGGCGACCGGCCTGCATCACTGCGGATTGGGCGTCCTGGGCTGTGTTCAAGGCCTGGTCCAATACTTCCTGCCCTTTGGCACGCAAGTCGTCTGCGGTTTTTCCCGTTGCTGCGGCAGCTTCGGCGAAAAGATCCTGCGCTTGCTGCAACAAAGCCTGAACGTCGTTGCGAACGGTCTTCAAATGATTAGCCTGCATGCCTGTTCTCCATTCGTTCGGGGATTTTTCACTTGACTGCGTCACTGCTCGCTCACATCAGATACTGAAGAATGATGAGCATCAGCAGCGGCACACCTAAAAGCCATCCAAGCACAAGCTTGTCCATGACTGTCTCCTTGGGTTTTCTTTTCTTCGCGCCGGATTGCCTTCCGGCTTTTACCATCCTCAGCCCGCTTGAGCTGCAGTACGCGATCCCAATGTTTCCAAGATACCTGCAACCCACCGCACCTTCCATAGGCCCCAAGCCCATTAACCTGTAGGACAAACGACCTTAACGCCTGGTGCGACGACGCGCCACCGGCACACCCGGCACCGGATACGCATTGCCGCCTTCGTTTTCCCAACGCTGCAGTTCGATGCGCTGCAAACGACGTTCGCGGCGGCTTGTACCGCGCGCCATCATGCTTAACGCGGCGGCAACAGCAGTGCTGGCCAAACCGAATGCCAACAGTAAACTTTTTGGGGAAATCATCTTGTTCTCCTTATGTGCCGGTGATTGACGTAACCCATTCACTTCACATCGAAGCGCGCTGATGGCGCAATGACCGTTTGATCAGCTCCTGCGCCTCCCCCACTGCGTGCATGATCTTGCCGTCGGTCTGGCGCCGCAAAGCAGCCTGCTGCAATTCGGCATTGCCCGTCATCGAAGCTAGCCGCTCCTGGACTTTGCCCAGAACCAACTGAAAATGGCCGGTGATCGTCTTCTTGTTCATGGATGCGCCTCCAAAAGTAAGGTCGAGTCAACGTTGCAATGTGAGGAAAATGTTAGCAATCGACCATGGCCGAGCCCTATAGGACGCCCCCCGATTGTCTTGTAGGACAAC
Organism: Herbaspirillum chlorophenolicum; assembly: GCF_001189955.1. Lineage (GTDB taxonomy): Bacteria > Pseudomonadota > Gammaproteobacteria > Burkholderiales > Burkholderiaceae_D > Herbaspirillum > Herbaspirillum chlorophenolicum. Next base: position 4,267 of record NZ_LFLT01000091.1, read on the forward strand.
GCGAAGAAGCGCCACGGGACTGGATTTCCAGCATTTCCGGTGCCGGCCGTCCACAAGCAGGCCTTGATTCCTACATCCGCTTGCGCTGCCGTCCGATGGCGGCCGCATAGGTCGCTGCCTAGGATGACAACACCGGGCATCGGAACAGGCGGACGCCTTGCGGCGTTTCATGCGGTTTCGCAACGAGGAAGGAGAGCACCATGACCAACGACCATCTGATTTCCACACTGAACGACCTGATCCAGATCTCCAAGGATGGCGAGAAAGGCTTTCGCGCCTGCGCGGAAGATGCCGAAGAACGCCATGCGAACTACAAGGAAATGTTCATGGCGCGCGCTACTGAGTACGCACAGGTGGTACTGGACCTGCAAGACCTGGTGCATCGCCTGGGCGGCGAACCGGTCAACCACAGTACCTTCGGCGGCACGCTGCACCGGCAATGGCTTGCCCTGAAGACGGCCATCATGGGCCACGATGATGCAACCATCCTCCGCGAATGCGAACGTTGCGAGGATGCCGCCGTGCATGTTTATCGGCAGGCCTTGGGCCTGGATCTGCCCAACGATATTCGCCTGATCGTGGAGCGCCAGTACCAGGCTGTACTGGCCAACCACGACAAGGTACGCAGCCTGCGCAACCAGGCACGGGCGCGGAACGCCGCTTGATCCTGCCGCATCGCCGTCGCCAGGGTCAATAGACGAAAAAAAGCGCAGCCCGCAGGCTGCGCTTTTTGCATCAGCACCATCAAGCCGCAGGAATCACTTGCGGTCGCGCAGGAAACGTACACGGTCGGCCAGTGCCGTCACCATGGTCTTGAGGAATTCGCGGGTAGGTTCGTGGGTCAGCTTGCCATCGGCGTTGAAACGATCGGCGGCAGTGCCGATCATGACCTCAGGCTTGTTGATGAATTGCAAGTCGAGGAAGACGCCAATCTGGCGCAAGTGATACTGGGCGCGCGCAGTGCCGATGACGCCCGGACTGGCGCCCATGATGGCGGCCGGCTTGCCGGCAAAAGGCTGCTGCGGCGGACGCGAAGCCCAGTCGATGGCGTTTTTCAGAACGCCCGGCACCGAGTAGTTGTATTCGGGAGTGGAAAAGATGAGGGCGTCGGCCTGCTCGATCTGCTTGCGAAAGCGCTCTACGGCGGCCGGCCAGCCCTGCTCGCGCACATCGTCGTTGTACAACGGAATCTCCGAAATATCCGCTTCGGTGAGCGAGACGCCTGGCGGCAGCAGTTCATGCAGCGCCCTCAGGGCGGCGGTGTTATAGGACTTGGCGCGCAGGCTGCCCGAAATGCCGAGGATCTTGACGTCTGTCTGGCTCATACAGTTCTCCTTGCTGGTGGAATAAACGGTGAGCATTTATCCTAACAGCAAGTGCATGCGATGCGCGTAAACACCACTCGCCCCAGACTTTGGTCAGGCCAACAACGGTGGATTCCAAGCGCTCATAAAAAACGCCGCATGCGTGGCACATGCGGCGTCGTAGTGCAGTGGCAGTACAGGCGTTT
>NZ_LFLT01000092.1 GCF_001189955.1 Herbaspirillum chlorophenolicum
AAGCTTGGGTACGCTTCTCAACGATGACGGGGGGGCCAATGGTTAAGTAAGGGGTTATCGAAACACCTTCACGCACTACAACTGTTCCATCTTCTTGATGCTCGTACAGACGACGCAGCGCACCAGAGGCGGCCCCAATCCCAACGACGGCAACAGTCACGCCCGCATTGTGGCTGGCGAGATTCGCCCACTTGAATGAGGTGTACGCAAAGAGAATGTCGCAGCCCGCCTCGTAGACGACCGGCCAAAGGATAGGAACTGACTGACCTTGGCAGATAGAGTTCGTGCTCACGAAGGCGCTAACACCGCCCGCGCGACGGATGTAATCCGCCGCCTTGATGAACCACCCACTCACATAGTCCAAGAAGCCAGGCGAACCCGTGCGACCGCTGACGATATTACGGATATCAGCCTTTTGCTCTGTACTCTGCCAAGTGTTGCCCAGGTAGGGAGGATTACCGCAGATGTACGTCTCCCCCCCCTCGTTCTCGAAGTCGATCTCTGCCTGATCAAGCGGGGAATCGAACAAGTCATCGGCCTGCACCTTCACGCCGGTACCGGTCGGGGGGCATATTCTCAACCAGTCGAGCCGCAGCGCGTTGCCGCACGTGATCCAGTTCTCGTTGCGCAGGGGCAGAAATTCGGCCAAGGCCAGCTTCTGCCCCCGGTACAGCACGTCGCACTGATACTCGGCGATGACCAGCGCAAGGCGGGCGATCTCCGCCGGGAAATCGCGTAGCTCAATCCCGCGAAAGTTAGTGACCGGGATTTCTGATGCGCGATCCGGCTCGCCGCGCCGCCGGTTGATCTCGGCCTCGATGGCGCGCATTTCCTTGTAGGCGATAACCAGGAAATTGCCCGAACCGCAGGCCGGGTCGAAAACCCTGATCTTGGAGATACGCTTGCGCAGGTTAAGCAACATGCGGGCGTTATCGCCTGCCTCCTCCAGCTTCGTCCGCAAGTCGTCGAGAAAAAGCGGGCTGAGCACCTTCAAGATATTGGGGACACTCGTGTAGTGCATCCCCAACTCGCCGCGTTCTTCGTCGTCGGCGACGGCCTGGATCATCGAGCCGAAGATATCCGGGTTGATCTTGGTCCAGTCCAACCCGCCTACGTGCAACAGGTAAGACCTGGCGATCTTGCTGAACCGTGGTACTTGATCGCTACCAGCGAACAACTGCCCGTTGACGTATGGAAAATCCTCGGCCCATCGGGGAATCTTAGCGGCGGCCCGGTCCTCGCGCTTAGTATTCATGGCACGGAAGAGCGTGGCGATTACCTCGTGCGTGTTGGTCGAGTCCTTGGCGCTCATCTGCGCGACGGTTTCCGTGAAGCGGCCCTTGCCGACGAAGATGTCGGTATCCTCAGCGAAGAAGCAGAAGATAAGCCGCGCCATGAAGTGGTTCATGTCATGGCGGCGCTCCGACATTCCCCATTCCGGATTGTCTTTCAGCAGTTCAACGTACAGGCGATTCAACCGGCTGGTGGCCCGAATGTCAAAGGCATTTTCACTAATCTGGCGGACGGTGCTGATGCCCGCCAGTGGGAGGAAGAAGCCGAAATGGTCCGGGAAATCCTTAAAGGCGCAGGCAACTGTCTCGCCGCTGACTAGGTCTTCGGCCTCGAAGTCCACTCCATCGGTGGCAAGCACGAACTTGGCCTTGCCCTTGACGGTAGCCGGGCTATCCTTGAGGGCCTTGAGCGTCGTTGTGACTTGGCCCGTATTGCAGGTCAGAATGTGGATGTTGCTAGTCTGTAGAACTCCGCCCGAGTCGGACTTATTCGATGCACCAGCGCGCAGGCGCTTGATGGTAGTCGCCTTGTTGCCGAAAGCTTCAAGAAAGGCATAGGGGAACTCTGCGGGATCAAAGGGTTTCTCCGCAAGGTCTGTGATGGCTTGTTCGATCTCTACTGCGTTCATGCGCGTCTTGCCTGTGTAATTTTGCTCACGTCCAATTTTGTGGCACACCCACCGGGACAGCGCTGCGGTGGGGGCCACATTGTAAATGCTTGGCCGCGAGAATTTGTAGCGTCATGCGATTTAACAGGTTCAAGATGGTCAAATCAAATATCCAGTACTCCCCCCAATTCGTCACGCATCCAGCCTCTACGTACCCATCTTCTGAATCGCAAAAAATTGCGATCCTGACAACCATTAATCACGGAAAAATTGATAGTGATTCTATCAGCTTGAACATCTCCAATAAGGCAGCAGATCAACACAAAAAAACATGCCGATCCTCCCCCCCTATCAAGTTGTAGATTTTTTTGATCACATATTACTCCTGAGAATCGAGCCCCTATCGCTCGCCCTCGCCTGTCTCCGTAATAGGCATTTCACACTCAGGAGTTTTTTCATGCCTTCCACTCTCTCTTGCCCTCGCTGCAAATCCCCCAACATCACCACCCGCAACTACGCCCGTAAAGCCGGCAGCGCCATTGGTGCGGCTGCCGGTGCCGCCGGTAGCGCTGCGGCCATGATGGGCGGCGCTGAAGCTGGTGCTACGTTGGGCATGTCTGCTGGCCCGGTCGGCGCTGTCGTCGGTGGCTTGGCTGGCGCGTTGATGGGTGCGCTATTCGGTGGCGCTGCCGGTAGTGTTGCCGGTGCCACTGCCGGCGAAGCCATCGACAACAACGTGCTCAATAACCACGAGTGTCCGGACTGCGGCCATACCTTCAGCAAGTCGTAGTTTTCTCCCGTTTATCCGTTTCTTCCATGCGAATGCCTACAGCCCTTTGGGCTGTAGGCATTTTTGCTGTCTGTGTATTCCTGCTGCGCTATCTATTACCCCCCACCAATAAGGAGTTCTCCATGCATCTCGTTCACTCTATGGCCTATGTCAACGAAACACCCTGGCACGGCCTTGGCAATCAACTCGCCCCACATCAACCGCTCGACGTTTGGGCAAAGCAAGCCGGCATGGACTGGCGTATCGAATCGTCGGAAGTGCACTTTGTGTCCGGCAGCGCTGGTGCCTCTCTTGGTTCCATTCACGCCTTTCCCGATCAGAAGGTGCTGTATCGCTCGGATACCAAGGCACCGCTTTCCGTGGTGTCATCCCGTTATCAGGTGGTGCAGCCTGAATCCATTCTGGAGTTTTACCGCGACCTCACGGAAGTCGGCGGCTTCGAGCTGGAGACGGCGGGTGTATTGAAGGAAGGCCGCAAGTTCTGGGCCTTGGCACGTACCGGTCAGAACACCACGCTCAAGGGACGGGATCGCGTTAATGGCTACTTGTTGTTGGCGACTGCTTGTGACGGCACGCTGGCCACCACTGCGCAATTTACATCGGTGCGCGTAGTGTGCAATAACACGCTGGCCATTGCGCTGGGCGATGGTGCCGGAGCTATCAAGGTTCCGCATCGCAGCCAGTTTGATCCGCAGGCCGTCAAACGTCAGCTTGGCATTGCGATTTCATCCTGGGATGGCTTTATGGCACGCATGAAGGCGCTCTCGGAATGCAAGGTCAAAGACGATGCCGTTGAATCGTTCTTGCGCCGTGTGTTGACCTATTCCGTGGCGGCTTCGCCTGATGGACATTCCGCCGTCAATGACCGTGCGCTCAAAGCCGTGCATGAGCTGTATCTCGGTCGCGGCAAAGGCGCTGATCTAGCCTCGGCTTCCGGTACGGCATGGGGTCTGGTCAACAGCGTGACGGAATACGTTGACCACCATCGCCGTGCGCGCAGTGCCGATCATCGCGTGGATGCGGCATGGTTCGGGCAAGGTGCTTCCATCAAGCAGAAGGCCTGGGAGGAGGCGTTGAAACTTGTTGCGTGAATCCTGCCGCTATTTCTACGTTCCTTATTTTCAACCTCATACAGACCCGGCAGCGCAAATGCGCTGACCGGGTTTTGTGCTTTATGGAGAATTGAAATGCCTCTACCACAACCGAAACAACGCCTTACTGCACCCGCCGCCCTGCGTCTGGTCGATACGCGCACCATCGAACGTGCAGACTGGCTGGAAATCCGCAAGACCGGCATCGGTGGTTCTGACGCCGCTGCTGCCGTTGGCCTGTCCCCCTACAAATCTTCGCTGGAATTGTGGATGGAAAAAACCGGTCGTGACGCCGATCTGCCGAAACCCGACCCCAACGACACAACGGCACCGGTGTTCTGGGGGACGTTGCTGGAGCCCATTGTCGCCGCTGCCTACACCCAGCAGACCGGACGCAAGGTGCGCAAGGTCAATGCCGTGCTTCAGCATCCGACCGTGCCCTTCATGCTGGCTAATCTTGATCGGGAAGTGGTTGGTTGTGCCGACGTACAGATTTTGGAATGCAAGACGGCCGGAGAGTTTGGTGCCCGGCTCTGGCAAGACGGCGTACCGGACTATGTGCAATTGCAGGTACAGCATCAGCTTGCCGTCACCGGCAAACAAGCGGCGGATGTGGCTGTTCTGCTGTGCGGTCAGAAGCTGGACATTCACCGGATACAGCGTGACGAGGAATTGATCTCGCGTCTGATCCACCTTGAGGCGCAGTTCTGGCAATACGTCACCAGCGATACACCACCGCCTGCCGATGGCTCTGAATCGTCGGATCGTGCCTTGCGTTGTCTGTATCCCGGCAATTCCACGGCGGTGGATTTCAGTGAGGATCGACGCTTGTCGGCAGCCTTTGCGGATTTGGTGTTATTGCGGGCGGACATCAAAACCAAGGAAACACTGGCCGAACAACTCAAGCAAACATTGCAGCAGGCCATGGGCGATGCTTCATCTGCCCAGCTTGAAACCGGCAGGATCACCTACAAGCGCAGCAAAGACAGCATCAGCATCGACCTCGACAGGCTGCTCGCGGATCACCCCGATCTCGCCCAGCAGTACGCCATCACCAGGCCGGGTTCACGGCGTTTCCGCATCTGCGACTAATTCTCCTCTTCTATTATCTACAGGAGCATTTATGCTGAAAGGACTTGCCATCACGCCGCCCGTTGTCGGGCGCATTTCCATTGGCCGTGTTATTGAACGCAACGGCAAACGACTCCCTGAAAAGGACGATCAATTCACCCTCACCACACAAATTCAAAGCCACGATGGCTGGATGCTGCATCCACTGGATGAAACGATGCGCAAGGCTGCCAGCAACGGCAAATTGCGCGCCATTCCTGTCCGGGTCATGTTCAATGATCCTGATCTGAACCTGCGGGCGGAGTATTCAGCGTTCGATAAAGAAACGGGACGGCCGGTGTGTGTCGGCAATGGCGATACCTGCCGCCGTGCCGTCAATAACGGTATTGAAACATTACCCTGTCCATCGCCGGATGCCTGCGCATTCGGTGCAAAGCTCTGCAAGCCTTATGCCCGGCTGAATGTGATCATTGGTGAAGATGATGAACTGGGCAGCTTCATCTTCAGAACGACTTCCTTCAACTCCATTCGCACGCTGGCTGCGCGGCTGAATTACTACCATGCCGTATCTGGTGGCTTGCTGGCGACAATGCCTCTGGAATTGAAACTGCGCGGCAAGTCCACCACGCAAAGCTATCGCACGGCAATCTACTACGTCGATCTGGTGGTGCAGTCGGAGATGTCGCTGGAAGGCGCTATTGCACAGGCGCGGGAATTGGCTGATCGGAAGAAGGCGGCTGGATTCGATCAGACGGCGCTGGATGAGGCGGCGCGGCTGGGCTTTGCGAATGGGGCGTTTGAGGATTATGTTGATGACGCTTCGGATGTTGTTGAAGAGTTTTATCCCGCACAGGAAGATGCTGGTAACGACGACCAGCAACCTACTGCACGCAAAACCTC
>NZ_LFLT01000093.1 GCF_001189955.1 Herbaspirillum chlorophenolicum
GGGCATACGAGATAGAAGAAGGCATCAGCCCGCATCTCCACGCATGCAACGACACCATATGGAGGAGACCAACATGATCGCGCAGCAAAAACTGGATGATGCCGGAGCCGGCGTCGCTTTATTCCGGCGGCACGTCTTGCCGTTGCTATTTGCAGGTTACCTGCTCAACTTTCTGGACCGCACCAATATCAGCTATGCCCAGCTCCAGATGGGGGCGGATCTGGATATTTCGCTGGCGGCGTATGGTTTGGGCGCCGGCCTGTTCTTCTTCGGCTACGCGGGTGTGTGCGTGCCGGCCAACCTGGCGTTGCAGCGCTTTGGCGTGAGGCGCTGGCTGGCCTTCATCTTCATCAGCTGGGGCGTCGTGTCTTGCCTGATGACGTTGATGCATGGTGAAAAATCGTTTTATACCCTGCGGTTCCTGTTGGGGATGGCGGAAGGCGGCTTCGTTCCGGCGGTCAACTTCTACATCGCTTCCTGGGTGCCGCCGCGCTTCCGGAGCCGCATCAACGCCATCTTCATCATGGCGATTCCCCTGGCGATGATCTTCGGCGGACCACTGGCCGGCCTGTTGCTGCGCATCGATATTGGTATGCCCGGCTGGCGCTGGCTGTTCCTGATCGAAGGCATTCCGACGGTGATAGTGGGAATGCTGGTGTATCGGCTGTTGCCGGCCAGCTGGAGAGATGCCCGCTGGCTGAGCGATGCCCAGCGGGATGCCTTGCAGGTCGTGATGAACGAGGAGTCAGGGGTGCGCGAAGACAAACCGGCATCCTGGCGCAATGGCTTCGAAGCATTCCGGCAGCCGCGCCTCTGGGGCCTCTTGCTGGTGCTGCTGGTCGCTTATGCCGCCACATTCGCACTGTCCTACTTCCTGCCTACCATCCTGAGAGGGCAATACCAGATTACGCCGCTGCAGATTGGCACCTTGCTGATGATTCCAAATATCATCGCCCTGGCCTTCAGCTACCTGGTTGGGCGAAGCAGCGAACGCAGCGGCGATATCCGCTGGCACCTGGCACTGGTTTGCGCGATTGGCAGTTTTGGTTTCTTTGTGCTGCCCAGCGCCGCCTCGGTATCGATCAGCATGTTCCTGGTTGCGGTCTCGGTGATCACCAGCTATACCATTGCTTATTACGGCCCGCTCAATGCCGCGATACAGAACACCATCGGCGCCCATGCCGGTCCCCTGGCGCTCGTCACCAGCATCGGGGCGCTGGGAGGCTTCTTTGGGCCGACACTGACCGGCCTGATCATGCAGGCCAGCGATGGCAAATGGCAATTGGCGGCGCAGATCTTTGCATTCTCGACGCTGGCCAGCGCCGTACTGGCGGTCATCAGTGTGCGTGCGGCTGCTCAGAAGCCGCGTGTATTGCAGGGCAACCATTGAGGAAGCAAGACGCATGGACCTGATAACACGGTTATATAGGGAGACGACATGAGTACGCACGACGGCAAGGTAGCGGTAGTCACGGGCGGCGCCAGCGGAATCGGACAAGAAACGGTTCGCCAGTTGCGCCAGGCGGGATGGACGGTGGTGGTCTGGGACAGGAGCGATGCCGAAGGCGCCGTGCCTGTCGATATTGCGGACTATGCCTCGGTGGAGGCCGCCGCCGGACAGCTCGATGGCATCGACCTGCTGGTCAACGCCGCCGGCATCGCCGGTGACCGCCAGCCATCGGCATCAAAGAGTCCGGCCGAGTGGGACAGGGTGATGGCGGTCAATCTCAATGGTTCGTTCTATACCATGCATGCCTTGTATCCTCATCTGAAGGCGCGCAAGGGCGTTGTGGTGAACATCGCTTCGATTGCCGGCATGATGATGGCGAAGGGGCGCGTGCATTACGCCGTCTCCAAGGCCGCCGTCATGACGCTGACGCGATCGCTGGCCAATGAGTGGGCAGCCGATGGCATTCGCGTCGTCGCCATTGCACCGGGCTACGTGAAAACACCGATGATCCAGCGTTCCATCGAAGCCGGCGAGCTTGATGAGGCGACCATGGCCGCCGCCCATGCAATGAACCGGCTGGCGACCACCGAGGAAATCGCGGGCGCGATCATCGCCCTGGCTCAGCCGCCTTTCCAGTTCATGACGGGCGCCATCGTGACGATCGATGGCGGTTACACCTTGGGTAAATAGTTGGGAGAGTAGATAGATTGCGCTGATCAGCGGGATCGTGTTTTAGGCGGAGGCGTTTTTTGTGCCTGCTCCCGTATTCCCGCCCCTTCGATAAATAGCGTAGTGATTGCGTTCAATTCCTTTTGCAGCGAAAGCCGGGGGATGGTCAGCCAGCGCAGGAGCGCGCCAAGGTATAAATGGTGGAACCAGGTCGCGAGCTGATCGGCAGGGCTGTTCTTGTTCAACTCGCCGGTGCGCTGGCCTTCGGCAATCAGATGCTGCCAGGCAAGCATGATATCGCTGCCATTGCCGTTTGTGCCGTTGCCATCTGTTCCGGCGACCACAATACTCAGGAAGCGGTGTCGGAGATAGGCCACCAGATAATCAGGATGTTTCTCGCACCAGGCGGCCGAGGCCTCCAGCACGCATGACAGGCGCGACACGAAAGTCGGGCACTTTGCCACGTCGTCTTGAAGGCCTGCCAGGTCTCGTTCCAGTTCCGCATCCATCCAGTAGGCGAGCGTTGCCTCTTTGGTGGGGAAATGGTTGTACAGCGTTCGCTTGGCAACGTCGGCCTCCGCCGCGATCTGCTCCATCGTCACCGAATCGAAACCGTGAGCCGCAAACAGGCGTGCAGCGGTGTCTGCCAGATGTCCTAGCATCTGAACGCGCTTGCGTTCCCGGCGGCCTGTTTCCTCGGGGTCACTCATGGTTTGGGATCCGATAATAAATATACGATATGCATTAGTATACGTCGTATACTTTTATTTTTACATATCGCAGGATTCTTCGTGCCAGGGAGGAGACCATGAAATTCGCTGTCATGACGTACGGAACCGAGGGCGACGCGCGCCCTCTTGCCGCACTAAGTCGGGCGCTGATGGATGCGGGCCATGAAATCCTGCTGTTGGCCGACAGGTCAACGCTGGGGACAGCCGCTGCGTTAAATGTCCCTTCGATGGCGCTCTCAGGGGACATCAAGAGTGTTCTGATGCCAGGCCAGGCGCTTTCTGGCGCTGTACGCCGCAACGGTGGTTTCAATAACACAGCGAAGGCATTGGCCGGGATTGCCAATACTCACACCGCTGCATGGATGCGGGAAGCGGTCGATGCTACGCAAGGGTGTGATGCCGTGATTGTTTCGGGGCTGGCCGCCTTCGTCGGACTGTCGGTTGCCGAATATCGCGGTATCAGGGCCATCGGCGCCGGCCTCATTCCGATTACGCCGACGGCGGATTTCCCGTCTCCCTTTCTTCCGCCCGGAAAAGTACCGCGTTGGCTCAATCGGGCCAGCCATCGTCTGGTAAACGGCTTGCTATGGCAGGCATTCCGCAAGGCGACCAACGCCGCCAGGACCAGTGTCTGCGGCTTGCCGCCGCGCAAGCACGTCTGGACCGACCATCCCATGCTGTATGGCATTTCCCCCAATCTGTTGCCTTCGCCTGGCGATTGGCCTGCCAATGCGCGCGCCTGCGGCCAATGGAGCATCGGCAACCCGGAATGGTCGCCACCGGCGGCACTCGAAGAATTCCTCGCCGCCGGAGAGCCACCCATTTATATCGGGTTCGGCAGCATGGCCGGTTTCGACTGCCATCATCTGATACAGGCATTGGCCGCTGCGGTAGCGGGACGGCGCGCATTGTTCTATTCGGGGTGGAGCGGAGTGGATACATCCGCGTTGCCGAAGAACTTTTTCGTCATCGGCGAAACCCCGCATGACTGGTTATTTCCGCGGACGGCGATGGCGATCCATCACGGTGGTTCCGGGACAACGCATTCGGCAGCCAGAGCGGGCGTGCCGTCCGTCGTGATCCCTTTCGCCGGCGACCAATTTTTCTGGGCAGACCGGCTTGCCGGACTTGGTGTCGCCGCCAAGGCGTTGAATGGAAAGCGGCTGCAGCCGTCTGCGCTAGCGCAGGGAATCGCCTTTGCAGATCAATATGACGTGCGTGTCAACGCAGGCGTGCTCGCCAGAGCGATGGCTGGGGAGAACGGATTGCAAGAGACTGTCACGGCCATTGAAGAATTGATGGGAAACTTAACCTGACGTCAGGTGTGGGATTAAAGAGGGGCGAAGGATGGTTGGGATTCGTAGAAATTCTCTTCCTTTTAATATGCGGCAGGTATCGTGAGCATCGATCGCTCCACTACCGCTGCAGCAACTCCTCGATTTTCCTTGCCAAATCCGGCGATAACGATCCCCGTTCCAACGCCAGCGGAATATTCCGGATAGCCAGCTCGCGGTACAGGCAGGCCGCCGACGCGTCGCAATTCTCAAGCGCATCGAGATGCTTTTGGATTGTTCCAATGTCTCCACGCGCGACACAGCCTCCCATGCCACGTGCAAGACCGCCATCCATCACAGCTGCCACGGTCCCTTGCAGCAACGGCACCATGGCATCCATGGCCTGGCGCTCGGTTGCGCCAAAACGCTGCCACAGCTTGGCGCCCTCTTTGAGCAGGGCGATCAGGAATGGGCCGACGTAGTAGGCCGAAGCATGATAGAGAGGACGAACTCCCGGCGGCAGGGAGAGCGGGATGCAATTGATCGCGCGCGCCAGGTCGAGCAGGTCATCGAGCAACTCCCTGTGCGCTTCGATGCCCACCGTACATCCCGGGAGGCCCGCCAGGGCGACATCCGGGTTGGTGAACATCTGCATGGGATGAAATGCGCCGATGGATGCACCGGCATCCTGGGCGCTTTGCAAGGCAGCGATCTCTGTGGCTCCGGAACAGTGCACTACTGCGATGCCGGGATGCCATCTCAGGCTGGCGCAGACGGAGGAGATTGCATCATCGCTGACAGTCAGGAAAACAATGGACGATTGATCGACGACTTCTTGTGGCGAACCCACTGCTACATCGCCTGGGCAGCGGGCGCGAAAGCCGGCGAGATTGGCTTCGTTGCGACTGCTCACGGCAACCACCCGGTAATTTGCACGAGAAAATGCACTGGCCAGTGTCTGGGCTACGCGACCGGCTCCGATGAAGCCGATGCGGGAAAGCGTTGTGGCTGCGCTCATGGTGTTCTTCCTCATCAAATCGATGTCGGCCGGCCGAAGGTCTTCAGATATTTTGGGTAACCTGAGTGATTTGAATCAGCTTAGTTTAATTGGTTGCGATACGCAACTATATTTTTGAGGAAGTTGAGGGCGATGACTTACTCCGGCCGGAAGTAGGCAAAGTATCAGGTCTGGTTCTGATGCTGAAACTTCAAATGAAGCAGAGGGTAGGGGC
>NZ_LFLT01000094.1 GCF_001189955.1 Herbaspirillum chlorophenolicum
ATGTGTGGGTAAGTGTTTCGTCGAAATCTTCCGAGACTCGATTGGAAAATCCCAGGATGTCGCAAAAGGCCACGTATTTATTCTCTACAACAGGAATTGCGCCTTCTGGTGACATACCTGCCTCAACCGAGTTTATTGCATCATTTTGATTTTTTTCTGGCTGTTCTGCGTTCACGGCTTCACCTTCGGCGAAAAGAAATGCCGGCCATTCTCAGTTTCTAGAAGATCGTCGCCGGCATATTGATAACGGAAAACTACGTTGTCGGCATTATCTGCCTGCCGGCGCGACTCCAGCTGCGGGAGCTGCAGCGGCCATAGCTGCTTGGGCAACGCCAGCCAGAGCGGCGTCGACTGGCCGTAATGGTAGCTGGGTCAAGACATCGAGACTTTCCACAATAGTGCGAACGAGATTGGGGTCGTAATCGTCACGATTGGCTTCCTCGTGTGTTCCTTTGTTCAAATAGAGCCAAACATTAGAAGGTGCAGGAATTCCCAGAACAGCTGCAAGACCATCAACCACCGCAGGTTTATCTGGATGAATAAATGCGCGTGCACCGTCAAGTCGGCTCTTCAAAGCTTCACAGAGATTTCGCAACGCAGGTTCTGCGCCACGCCCCGCCAGCGGCACGGTTAACATCCCGAGATCATTTCTACCCAGCCACTTCCATATTTTGTCTGTGACCATTTCCAGAGCCTGACGTGATGCGGCAAGTGCATTCCGCCAGTCTCCGATGTCCAATGCGTCACGAGCTTGAGCTATGTAGTTAAAGGTGTGTTGTCGACTATTTCTCACGCGTGGCCGATGATCACCAAGATGCGGCATGAAGATGTAGGCAGTCCACTGATTCGTGGCAAGATGGTTCTGCAAATCCTTGATGAACTCACTGCTGTGGCAAGTTACGATAATTTGCGTCTGTGCAAAGCGTTCACTTTGGAAAATCGCCTCACGGATTCCCTCACGATGTTCTGTGTCGATCGCATTGATTGCATCATCGAAAATAAGGATTGGCGCCCGTATGGCCAGAACCTTGGCAAGCAGAATGGCAACACCAAGACATCTGACATGCCCTTCGCTAAGGACCTGAAGAGCATCGTGGGTTAACTGTGGATCACCACGAAATGCGATCATGATTCGACCGTCTTCGTTTACCGGAAGATGAAGTGCCGCTAGCTTGTCGCCTTCATGATCTCTACGGTTGAATTCATTGTAAATCTCCATAGCAGTGATGTTGATCCCAGCAATAAGTGCTGCTGGCAGCCCTGCACGGAACTGTTTCAACAATGGCAGAAACTCGTCGTAAGCCGATTTAATTCTCCGCTCAAGTAGCAGCTGCTCATTTTCTTGACGAACCGCATCGATCAGCGGAGCGTTAACTTGCTCGAAGTTAGCGATCGTCTGCCTGGATAGGGCAACTTGCCTGGCGGATTCTATACGTCGGGCGTTGAAACCAGCCATGATTTGGAGTGCTTGCAAAAGCCTAGTACGCTCCTGGGTCATTTGTGCCCGATTGTCGAGTACTTGACGAGTCTGGGCATCAATTCGCTCGCACTCGATCGCCATCTCATTGATTTGCACTGCCATGGACCTCCCACCAGGCGGTACAACATAACTCCCTCGCCACCACGGCATTCGTGGATCTACGCCTGGAGCTGAGAGATATCGGAACCGCTCGTCGGGACTTCCTGCATGGGCACCCACCCGTTGACCAATATAGGACAGGACACCAGCCAACTCCGCTGAGGCAGCCGCCCATTCACGTATAGCGGCAGCCTCTTCAGCCTGCAATGCGGCTAACTCTTGGAGCTGCAGAAGCCCTGCGTGCGCCTTTTGGTAGGGATCGTTCGCAACGCGATATTCCCCTTGAATAGGCGTTCCGCAGGCAGGGCAATTGTTCGGCGACCGTTCTTGCAACCCCAGCACAGCAAGATAGAGACTTTGGAATGAAGTCTCCCCCATCTTCGCCGCAAGTCTTTCTCTGATCTCTTCGAGCCTGTTTTGCTTAGCATCAGCTGCAGAAAATGCAGAGCGAAGATTTTCGCTGCTAACCCCATACAACCCGGGGCCTTGCACGTCCAGCTGTGCATTGAGGAAGTGTAACTGCCCAGGGGCCTGTTCATTTCCTATGTACGCGGCAAGCTGTGCATAAGTCCATCCGGGGCTGAAAGCTCCTGCATATACAGCTTCATCTTGCGCGATAGCAGCAAGCACCTGTGCTTCACCGTTGACAATCTGATGATCACGTTGCAGCCCCGCTTGAAGTGCCACAAGTTCTTGCTGACGAACAGAAGCAAGTCGAAGTTGACCATCCAACGATTCGTTGAAATTCGACACGAAGTCATGAAACTGATCCATACCGAAGAGCGCTGCAATCAGATCCTTCTTTTCGCCAGCTGTTTTGGCAGCAATGCGTGAAAAATTATCGATGCGGTTCTTTTCGATGAAACAAAAACGATAGGCATCTGAATCCGGTACCACTCCTACGACCTGGCGCTGCTCATCTTGAGCGGTCAGTACTGGATCCTCGTAACGGTTTTCATGAAAGTTGACACAGTAGCGTTGAGGCGGAATACGCTTCGCCGAAGCTTCGTCCACCGTACCAAGCAACGCTAGTTCCAATGCCTCACACAAGCTAGTTTTTCCGGTTCCATTCGGGCCATAGAACATGGTGATCCGTTGCGGGAACTCAAAGAGCTCGCGGCCTCGAAAGCCGCGAAATGGCCCCACGGCCAAACTATTCAGTCGATTCCAAGCCCAAGCGTCTCCCTGAACCATCCCTGCATTTTCGGGCGGCCGGTAATCCGCTGCAGCTAGCGCCTCGCGCGCAATCCCAGCCAACACAACAGATCGTCGACTTTGCGCTCGCGAATTTGCTGCTACTTGGTCAAAATTTGAGTCCACAAGGTTCGCCAAACGACGAACATCCTCGGACGCCCTAAGCTCTGGCAAATGCAACCAAGCAAGAAATCTCTGATAGTCCTGTCGAGCTGAACTCATTGTGCTTCCCCCGGGCGCTCTGTCGCCTTTGGATTATTAGTGCCCCATTGCAATTTTTATCGACTATGCGAATGGCGTTTTGACAGCTTTTTGTAAGCCTATCATCTTGCGGGTTCGGCTTCAGCCGACCACTATTGGCATCGATTTTGGGGAGCCGCCAAGCATTTGAATCGTTAAAGATCACTCTTACTGCCGGCGGTGCGGGCTGTAACGAGTAACGAGTAACGAGTAACGCGTTACTCGTTACACACGGAAGTCATCGCCTCCTGCAAAACAGGGAGCATGATGCGTTACAGTATCTAGAAATTAAATTCTCTCAATAGCGATTGGAGGCAGTTCAAAATGAAGATGCTTTGGATCTCATTAAAACTGGCTGCAAAGGAGCCTCCGTGCTGTACTTTCGTCCGCTACGGATCGTATTGCAGTTCGCCATTCAGGTCGTGGCCAGATAGAAAACTAGTTGACGTCGGCCCTCGCAAGTTCGCGAGGCCTTAGACAATATGATCATCGCCAACACCGAGACCGTACCTATCTTCCAGCGAGACATCGATAGTTTCTTGAGATATTTGAGAACTGAGGAATCTTCGACGGAGATATCCCCAAAGCGTTTCAGTCTGGCGCTACGCATAGATCTTCAGACTCTAGCGAACCAAGCCCGTGTTCATCCAAGCACAATGTCGCATGCGCCATCTTCTGAAAGCGTACAACGCTACTTGAACGCAGCAGTACGTATCATCCAAGCCAGATGCGATATCACCGAAGATGTTGAAAGGGCGCTCTTCTGGTACAAGAATAGTCACATGCGGATTTTTGGCTATAAGACTGCTCAAACCTTGGTGACAGAAGGTCGCTGGGACGACGTAGTTCGCTATCTCCTATCATTGAAAGCAGGTTTTTTGGGTTGACTATCAACCTGCTGAACACACCTGTGTTCCGACATCCGGTGGTGAACCTCCAAGCCGTTTCTACTTACTACTCCCCTTACTTTTCTCCAACAAAGCAATACGCGCTTTTAGCTCTCGGTTCTCATCCTCCAACGCTTGTATTCGATTTTCCTTGAGTTTTTTATGCCTCTTTACCATTCGGTCAAGGCTCTTGTTCACATAAGGCTCTAAAGATTCAGGATTGCTTTGCCCCATCTTGAATGCGACAGTCGTTGCTATGGATACCTCATTCGTATCAAGCCCCATTTCCAATCTATTCAGAATCTCATCGTCAATTTCCTCATTGGCAAATTTCCTGCGGAAGCTATGAGTATTTGCCCCTCTTGGCCGTCCCAATGCGTTGAACGCAGCCCCAAAAATCGCTGAAATAGATTGATCCTTAAGGGGCAAACCACTTCGCTCCGAAATAAATATCCGGCCAAGGGTACGCGCCTCACTCCATCCCCTGCTGGCTAGAAAATCCTTTCTTTCATTCGCTATGAATTCTGCAATTCGGAATGCTAATCGGAACGGAACTTCGAACTCACGCTGATACCCAAACTTCTGTGACGGAGGAATCACGATATAGCTATCATGGTTAGCCTCCGAAAAATCTAATCTTGAGAACTGATCGCACGTCATCGAGTTGATCGCGCCACGTCTCCAACTGACTTCACAGCCCAGATCCATCATCAGGATATTTCTTTGCGCGGCGTGCGGAGATAACTCCGAAAGAAACATCTCGGCAATTAGCTCAACATCCTCGTCTGTGGCCTCATATTGAGTAGGACGATTACCCTCACCCGCATGATCAAATAAAACTGGAAACTCACCAGTCTTTCTGCCGCTCTCATAACGACCATTTCTTCTGTTCTTCCCCCCCTCATTTGGAGGCAGATAGTTACTCTTCACCGGGCAGTTTCGCGGGCCAATCAGATTCAATACACTCCGATGACTGTGCTGGAGCCAGTATAAAAATTTGTACGTCCGTCGAAGCTTTGCGTTCACAGTTCTCATTGCCGTCCGCTCAGCGCGAGAACTATTTTTTGCGGTCTTAACCAGAGAAAGTTCTTCACTACGAAAGCTCTTTAGTAGCGAGTCTGTGATGTCTTGATAGACTAGTCGACGCCGATCCAGAAAGTCGCAAAATCCCTTGAGAAGAAATATTTCGTTGCGTACGCTCTTCTCATCAAGACCGTCATCAATGAGCTTAAGGGAATAGTCCATGATC
>NZ_LFLT01000095.1 GCF_001189955.1 Herbaspirillum chlorophenolicum
GAGGATCGGCCGGGATTCGTGAAATTTTGGCCAGATACGCAGTAACCTATTGATTTATAAAGCAAAATCAATTTTATAGTTCAGCGGCTCTGCGGCGCGATCCAGATCCAATGGATACTCGCCGAAGCGATTGATATGCGCACGCCGATATGGCGCCATTCCTCTGAGAATCTCTTCCGTTAGCACATAGCCCTTAGCCTGGAGCCGTTTGAGTATCTTGGACATCGTATGTACGTTGTGAAGGATCACCATGTTGGCCACGAGTTGGTTATATTTGATGACCTTCCGCTGTTCATGCCTGATGTTCTCAGCGATGATGCCGTCACCACCAAAGAACAGCCATTTGACAAAATCATTGAACTCTTCGCTCTTGTTTGTCGCAGCATTGATTGTCTTCCGCAATTCTGCGTCATTAATATATTTCAGCAGAAACATTGTACGTACTACCCTCCCGAGCTCTCGGAACGCGTAATAGAGCCGATTTTTGCGGCTTGCAGTGCCCAGACGTCGCAAGATCGTCGATGGAGCAATCTTGCCCGCCTTAATTGAGATTACTACCCGCAGCATGTCCTTCAGGTGGCGAGCGATCAAATCCCAATCGATCACGCCTCTGAATAACCCTCCTATGTGTTCGTACTGATCCGATCGATCTCCACGGAAAAATACCAAGTCCTTGATGTTCCTTATGCGCGGCATCAGGTTGATACCCAGAAGATGCGCCAGTCCAAACACGGGCGTGCTTTGCGCCTGGGTGTCGCCATGCACAGTGTCTGGCTGAATGTCTGATTGGTTGTTAATCAGTCCATCTAGAATGTAGACAGCCTCATAGACACCACAAGGAATAAAGTGGCTAAAGAGCGCGATGTACTTATCCGAGACATGGTAATAGCCTATTCCACCGTACCCGCCATATCTGATGTGATATTCGGACAGCAGATTTTGCTCGAATACGTTCCATTTCGTGCCGTCAGCCGATGCGCTCTTTCCTGTCCCCCAATACCGGGGTAAGGCAAAGCGATTGTAGGCATTAATGACCTTAACAATGGCCTTATCGAGCCGCTGTTCGGTCACGTGCTTCAGGTTGAGCCAAGCCACTTGCTTTCGACTCAGCCCCTTAACAGAGCGAGCCGTTTGAACGGGGCCCAGGTTGCATCCGTAGCAGAAAAGTGTGGTGATGAATCGCTTTCTAGGATCGTCAATTTTTGGCTCAAAGCCAGAAAGTGGTCCGAAGAACTTGTGTAGATCAAGCCATTTCTCGGTCTCGGTCAAGACATCAAGTATGCTTGCCTCAGTCATCTCAGAGGTGATTGCGTGATCAATGACCTCAATACCATCAGGAGGTTTGGGACGTTCAGGCCTACGGATAACTACGCCCGTCTGATCGATGTCCACGTAACCATTGTCTGGGAATCGCTGATCGACCATCTTGGCGAGATCTCGCAGTTGTTGCTTCAGCCCTGCAACAAATGCTTCCGGATCGACCGGAAGATTTACTAGTTCGCCATAGGCTTGCACTTCTTGCTCATACTGCTCCCAAGACACCAAGTGGGTGCGATAGTCATCATACTCGCCACTATGTTCGACGTAGAGATCTCCGGACTTCAATTCGTCCATGACCGCGCTAAAGACCGATAGCTCGAAGTATTTTCGATGGAAGTGTGGCTCAGAATCATCCTGTCGCTTGCCGAAGACAAGCTGATGCCATTTCTCTGGCATCCATTCCAAATCTAATTCCTCTATACCCGATTCAGCACAAGGTAATTGCTCCCGATGGCTTGATCGATACTTCTGCAAAAACGCAATTGCCTCAAGCAAGCTGTTGTCCTGTGAGCTGGAACTGAGACTCAGAGCCTCAAGACACTTGAAAAGTAAACTTCGCTTCGGGCCATATCCATTCAACATAAATGGATAGTAATTATTGCCTGCGAATGCCATATGCTCGTCACACTGGTTGATCCATCTTTCGTAGTCGCTGTGCAGCGATTCGTCAACGCGGGCTATTTTTTGATCACCCGTTCCATCTTCATTCAGCACACTCAGAACATCGCGAAATTGTCCGATTAGGCGCTCTGTCTGCTCGGCGTGCTGCAAATGGTACTGTCGCAGCCTCTCCTCAGCGGTATTGTGCAGGTTGCGCAGCGCCTTTAAAAAGATATCGGCGATATCGTCCATCGCCTTTTCCAGTTGTGTCTGGATCAAAAGTACTGCCAGGGTATAGCGCTTTAATGGCTTCACAGAGCGCATTTCCGCCAAATCAAGTGCTCTTGCCTCAAGCGTCATTTGCTCGCGCTTTGTGGCTGCAATATGTTGGGTGCTGGGTAGTCCTGCTGCCAACTCCATCATCTTGTCTACGTGTTCCAGGAAGTCAGTGACCTCACGCACGTTAGGTTGCTTCGGCTCCCGTTTAAGACTGTCCCATCCACTACGCCCAGCTTGAGGTGTCAAGATCGCTTCGAGGCGCTCAATCATGTCTTGACCTAAAACGCCGCCTACTGTCTTGTAGATTTGTTCGTTGACTGTATTCCGACATTTGGCAGCCAACCTAGAAAGAACCGTGAAGCCAGGAAGTTCATATTTTCTCAGTACCAGCTCTTCGATCAGAACGTTGATGATGTCCGGTAGCTCTTGCTTAGTCTGTGCCGCCTGCATCGCAGAGCTCTCTAGCCATTTCTCCGCTTGCTTATCGATCAGGCGAAGTCCAATGTAGGAGCGTAGGCGCTGATGTTGAAGTGAGCGTGTTCCGGAATCATCGTATTTCAGTATTGCTTGCTTTGCCGGCTTGCGTAAATTCGCAGCATCGCAAATGTGCTCAATAATTTCAGTTGGCACCGACGCGACTGACACAAAATATCCAAGTCGTTGAAGTAGCTTCATCTTGATCAGCATGAATGCGCGTGGCCCGACCTGCCGATATTGTTTAAAGACGTATTCTATTTCCGAGCTTGAAGGTGTATATACAGCCGTCAACTCTTCTTGGCTATATTCATTTTGTAAACGTGGATACGCTGTCTCATGGATTGCCGTCATCGAAGCTCGCTCCAACAGTTTGGCATGGGAAATCGTTCTTGCATGCCGGTAATCTTTGAGTTCAAACAGGAAGGAGGATCTTCTTCAGCGAGCCCTTGAATACCATAGCGATGGTGACATTGCATCACCAACATAAGCTTGTCAACGGAAAAAAATCACTGCAAGATTTCGAGCGCCGAACCTGCGTCAGCTCGACGTGCAGCATGAAAAAATTGTGGCCACGAGATGCTATAAACTGTGTCACGAAATACAGCAAAACGTGATCGTGGCTGATCAAAAATGCAAAAGGGAACAAGATTGGCTTGTATGAAAAGACGTCAAACCTACTCAACCATCCTCGAACGCGGCGGAAAAGTCTCATGGCCGATGGCGTTGACGGACTGGAAGATTGGCCAGCGCGTGTTCCTCTCCATAAAGGACGGCGCTATTGCCGTGACCACCCGGCCATCGCGTTCGATGAACGGTCGAATATTTTCCGCGCGCGTCAGCCGCAAATTCAGCAGCAAAAATTTCGTAGCTACCTGATAGCTATCGGGTAGCTCAAAATTGAGCCGGCTCAAGTTACCACCGCTGTGACTCCCCTTTAGTCACTAAAGGGCAACGAATTTCGCATGCGAAATTGTCTCTCACGCCGGACTGTACCCAATATCAAGAGGAACAAGTGGCAAGAATTCTCGTAGTCGACCTGGAAGCGACATGCTCAGACGACGGCAGCATCGCCCCCGAAGACATGGAAATCATTGAAATCGGCGCCTGCTGGACCACCGAATGTGGCGTGGTGCTTGAGCGGTTTCAGCATCTGGTGAGGCCATTGGCACGACCGATACTCACGCCATTTTGCAAACAATTGATTGGCATTACCCAAGAAGAAATCGACCAAGCCCCCTTGTTCCCGGTAGCGGCACGCGCGCTTCAAGCGTTCGTCGATAACCATGTCTCCGATGATACGGTGTGGATGAGCTGGGGCACCTACGACCACAAGCAGCTCCTCAGAGACGCTCAGCGCCACGGAGTGGCAATGCCGCTGACTATGCCTCATCAGAATGCTAAGAGGCTATTCGCGAAGGCGCAGCGAATCGGCAAAGAGGTCGGCATGGCCAGAGCGTGTAAGCTAGCCGGCCTTGAGCTGGAGGGGCAGCATCATCGTGGCTTGGACGATGCTGTCAATATTGCTAAGCTGATGCCCTGGGTATTGGGACAAGCCTCTCTTCAGGGTTCCAATAAGCCAGCGAATTCCTAACCTGATGGAGCATCGATGTCTTTCAACATCTTTATTGACACCGAATTCACCGACTTCCTCGATCCACAGTTGATCAGCATCGGCCTGGTGACGGAAAGTGGCGAGGAGTTCTATGCGGAGCTTCCCTATGAAATCCGCGAATGCAGCGAGTTCGTCAAAGCGGCCGTCCTTCCGCTCTTGGGATATGCACCTCACGCTGAAATGACCAAGGACGATCTCTACGTCCAGATGACCAACTGGCTCAGGCTGGTAAGGCCGAAAGATCAAGAGGTCTTCATTTGCTACGACTACCAGACTGACTGGGACCTCTTTTATGACGCCCTGGATGGCCGCGTGCCTCCATGGTGCAAGCGCCGCCTCGTTGCTGATCGCATCAATGAGCTATTGCGTTATGAGTTTCATCAGGAACATAAGCTGCCTGAGCATCACGCCCTCAATGATGCCAGAGCAAATTGTTATGCTTTCCGTGAAGTTCCTTCTAATTCATCGTAGCCCTGAGATGGCCGTTCGATCTTCACATTGTTGAGCGCTGATCCATAATGCGATTGGATAGTTTCCAATAACGGACATCGTCCATCCCAGCACTTATACAGGAAATAGCCTCCTATGATGCTGCCAGCGATGCCTGATAGGGTGAATACCCAAAGTGATGCGTCGAAAACTTCATCTAAGCTAACTAAGTGAAAAATCATCTTAAGGGCACAGGGTAGATACCCAGCAATCACATGAAGCGACTTTGCATGAATTGCTCATTGAAGCAAAAAGCATTCAATGAGCAGGCTGTAGGCTATCGATTGCTTGATGG
>NZ_LFLT01000096.1 GCF_001189955.1 Herbaspirillum chlorophenolicum
TTACTGGCTTTACTCCGCAGTTCGGCGGATTGCATCGAAGGATATGCATTTGCGGTTACAAGCCTTTCCAGAAGAAATTGTGTTTCATTGCTATTGCGTGAGACCAAATTCAAGGCGCGGGTTACCATTTCCGGTTTGTCTGCGTGGAACCGAATATTCTCGTCATTTTTCCATTGTTCCAGTTCCCTCGAAAGGATGTCTGCCGCAATTTTCCATCCAGTCAATTCTTGCGCATCTAACTTCCTCTGTGCCTGCAGTCGCGCAACTTCTTCATCAGGTTGTTTTTCGGACTGGATGAAAGTTATTCTGGACGTTGTCAGGCGAATCCGTTCTGAGAGTTCAAGTTGTTTTGCAAGTATCGCGGGAAGGTGGTCAACGCATTTTGCAGCTAGTGGGCAGCAACCACAGCGGAATTTTTCTCCGATTTTTTCAATCACTTCCTTTGGACATTCATTGCCAACAGGGCATGCATGTGTTGGGTGCCATCGGATAACCCCAATTGAGCTTTTACGAAGCTGTTTCAGAGCATCCAGATTATTTTCACTGTCGTCCAGAGACCATATCGGCGAGGTTCCAGCAATAAACCGGAAGTCGGAAATCGCTTGTTCGCGTGAATTTTCAAATGCACGCCGAACGCGACTATTCTTAGCTTGGGTGTCGACAAATGAGTGCTCCGTTAGGGCCTCGTCGACTTCAGTTCCTATGTAAAGGCGCCTGTCGTAGCGTTTAAGCTTTTCAATTGTTTCATGCTGGAATGGGACTTGGTAGTGTTGGGTGGCAACCTTGTTCGAATGACCAACTAGATTCCCTAATTCTTCAAGCTCGAAGGAGCCATCCCTTAAGGTAAGGAAGGTGGCGCGACTGGCGTGCAAAGTATTGATTGCATCGTACTCATTATGAACCTGTCCGTTCTTGTACAGACTGGCGTCTCTGCGCTTGACGAATTGTATTATTCCCGCTTCATAGTCGTCTTTGAATTCAGGGATTTTCCCAATGAATGCTTCGAAGCTATGCAAAATCGCTGTCCACATATAACGGCAAAAGTCATACCGAACCGGCTGTTCAGAGTCGGTGCTTCTGAAAAGAGGAAGTATTTCTCCGAATCTTGATTTCGACCGACCCTCATAGTAGACAACCGAGTTCAGTCGGTCAGACTTCAAAGACAATTGGACGTACTTCTCCGCGAGTAATGACCTATATGCACGGACCGAAGCTAGAGAATCCCACGCGTCGTGGCTTTTGTCCGTATTAATGTGGAGCATGTACCAAGTATGCCGATACTCAATCTCGTGCAACAAATTTAAGGAAGTGACTGCTCGAGTCAGACGGTCAAAAGTCCTTCGGTCGAGCCATCTGACACTAGCGTTCCGCAGGCCCATTTCAACGCCGGTGAGAATGATTCTGAGTGTAGATAGGACGGGGAACGTCAGTGTTGTTGTTGCCCCTTCGGGGGCGGACTGGTTGGCACGCCAGCCATTGACATAAATTCCAGCAGGCTCAGGTGGATTGACATACAAAGTCAAAAGCGCCAGTTGGAACACGCTCGGAACGTGTGAGACCTTATACAACTTATTTGCATACCAAAAGACTGGTACATAGCCCCAGCTACTTGTGTCGTAACCTTCAGGGGGCGGATTTTTGTATGTCTGAAAGGCGCCATTGTGTAAGGCGATTTGCTGCAGATATTCGCCGAATGTTTCAACCGACTGCAAAAAATGAATCAAATATGGATAAATTTCTCTAGTGAAGACAACTTTATTGGTCTTCGTTGATGCTTTCTGTGACTCGTTGTCTAGTTCCTGGCGAATAGGGTTCTTCATCTCTGGGACTGTGTACAAGTCCTCATCTTCAAAGTGTGCGATAACGAAATCGAAGAATTTTGAGATTATCCTTCGGAATGTGTTTTCGCCTCCTGTCGATGTGAGTCGAAGGGGAAGTAGTTCATATACTGTTTTTGGAAGAATCAGTTCTTCAACGTCAGTTGTTTGATTGAATCGCGTTCTGGTTACAAAAACAAACCGGCTGAATTTGGCGGGAGAATTCGGAAATGAAATAGACGCGTTAGGGTTTTTTTCGAACCACCATGGGAGATACAACAGAATATAGTCGAGAAAAATGTGAAGCTGTCGACGGGGTTCTTTCAGCTTTTCTCCATGCCAATTTTTTAGAAATTCTTGCGCGGCTATAAACCATAGCTCTCCCATCTTGGTGATATCGATTTTTTCACGCCCGGGATAGTTCACAGGGCTTTCTAACCAAAATTGAGGTCGGAATACTTGGTTGGCTCCACCTTGATGTCTTAGCGCTGCAAAATATTCAGATGGAGAATTGGGACCATTCTCGAATGCGATATTCAGCAGATTCTCGACATATTCTCCCCCGTCTTTTTGTCGTGCGTTGCGAATGGAAGAATTTCTTTTCTCTAGCGCCTTCCTTTGCTCGACATGCTTGGGGAGCTCGATTCGTTCCCGCTTAATTCCGTGTACCCACATATTCTTACGCTGAGACGGGTCACCGCAGAATTCTGGGTAACTTATCTCTTTCCATTTATCGGAGAATCTCCATAGAAGATAAAGATGCCTATCGTCTCTTGTTAGAAACGTCGGGTGAGTATTTTGAATAGCATTTAGCAAGACATACGCAGGTTGTCCTGGCGACGGTTCAACATTTCGCGCGATAGACCTGAGTATCGCAGTGTGCAATGTGCAAAAACAATTGATGTCGAAATCTCGTGGAACACGACAATCTGTTGCAAGAAGAATCATCATGCACTCATCAGGCAAATGTGCCGATTTGTAATTCCTGCGTATGAATTGCTCGATATCGACAAGAAAATCTGGTTTTGTCAGGTGAGAGTCTTTTGGTGCGATGTAAGTCAGGGAAGTTGTCTCAATCGGAAGAATCAGGAATCCGGAGTAGGCCAGTTCGAGTAGAACAGCGGCCGATTCTTGTTTCTGAATTGTCGAACGCGACTTGCGTGCATATTGGTGGAGCTCTTTCACATATGCCTGTAGTTTTTTGAACGACCAGTTTGGTAAAGGAGCAGCTAGAGATTTTCTTGAGTCACCTGAATGAGATTCCACGCTAGCAATGACAGCTCTTTCAACCCCCCGGTTTCTGGAGTAGTAGAGGAGTCTTTCCTAGGTTGATTTTCATTTTGAGTATCCGTATCACTTCAATGAAGTGGGAGCGGTTGGGGAGAGGCTGTCTTCTTGACCGTAAATGACGCTTCGGTCGTATCTTTCTAGTTTTCTCTGAAGGGAGTCGAGTTTAGTGTTTCGATATTTACGGCTGCTCAATGGACTTTTATGCCCCATGGCCAACTGGAGTTCCGCATCTGTAAGGCCAACCTCGTTGGCCAAGAACGCGCCAAAGGCATGCCTTAATGAGTGGGGCGTATAGATGTAATGGGCGTTCACTTGTGGTCCAGGAATGCGAGCGCGTTTAACTGCACCTTTGAAAAGGTCCGTCAACGAGCCATCATTTGCTTCCAGAAGCGGCATTCCAAGATATTTGTCGGGCAGCATTTGGAATACAAAGTCGTTGCCATCTGGGGGAAGGCGATACTCTTCCTCTCTATAGCGCTGGATAAAGTAGAAAAATTGCGATTTATATGGCTCGCGAAAAAGAGTCTCAGTCTTTGTTCTCCCCTTGAAGCGGAGCTTGGAATCTCTAATCGATACATTTCGACCAAGGACACGTACGACCGGATTGAATACGTAGACTTCTCGCTTTTCGAAATTTATGTCGCCCCATAAAAGATTGTTTCCTTCAGACTGACGAATGCCAGAGCCTATCAATAATGACCATCGAGCTTTGTCTCTATAGGTTCTAGTGTGTTCAATCAATGCGGGAAAATATTCTTCTGGGAAGTCCAGTGCATTGATATCCATTTGAGTGCTTTGGCGCGTGCTTTGCTTAAGCGCCTTTGGGCGCTTAAGCTTGCCCTTGAACCGCGTCACACCACCCAACATTGATGTGGTCTTTATGTGTTGGATTTCTTGATATGAAAGTGTTCGCGCACCATTCACAGCATCCCAGAGAATTCGAACATCACGCGAGGAGCGAGCTAACACACTTTCTGATACACCCCCTTTAAGAAGCGCTAATTCGTATGCCTCTATTTCAAGTTCCGCGGTAATTGCGAGGAATCGATTAAGTGCCGCCAGAGTGTTTGACCAACTGTTCGACGCCAAAGGAGTAATTCCCAATTTTTGGGCTATTGCACGAAATTTAATTTCTCGTGCAACGTCGTTGGGCCGCGCGGGATATTTGGGATTAGTGAAGGATATTTCTTTGCCGCATCTCAACAGCTCAATGTAGGTTTTGAGCGCACGGTTGATGACGGTGCGGGTATGAGCGACTTGGCCGCCCAGTATCTCAATCTCGTAGAGATAGTCTATGAAGCGTGCCACTACAGTGGCGTACCGCTCTCTGGTCTCGTAGGCCAGACCAAGAATGCTTTCACAGAAAGCTGTGAAAATAACAATCTCGACTCCGGTTACGTCTGTCAGCAACCAGGAATGGTGGCCGGAAGAAAAAGTAACCTCTTTGCGAACATTCACCAAAGCCATGGTTCATCTCCTATCGACTCGGTTCAGCGTAGGCGATGAATATGCACAAGTAAAGGTTAAACGTGCATTTATGTGCGTATTAAAAATTATTGGTTATGGGAAATGTATATTTTCTTGATGTGTGGAAAGAAAAAAATAAATGCGCACAAAATATCGACTGCCAAGAGGCTCGATTTCAGATGCAGCATAATTTTTAAGTGGAAATAAAGGTGCACAGAACGTGTACCCTAGATAAGAACCCGCGTCCGCAAGCACTCTACAGACAGTTCTACATACTTAGTGCTGTCATTTGATTTAACCCGGCCGCCGCGGACGCACACGCTGCGGTAAGGCTAGTCACCTTAAGTTTAACTTCGGTCCAAGTGACCCGTTCCGAAGCGATTCTCTGTAAATGACTCT
>NZ_LFLT01000097.1 GCF_001189955.1 Herbaspirillum chlorophenolicum
TCCGGTTTGATCTTCTCTGATGGAGTACCCACTGCTTCCAGTAGATGGCGCAAAGACGCCTCAAGTTGAGGAATTAACACGTGGGCGGCACGTATGTAGTCGCCTTGGAAGAAGCTAGAGAAACCGAGGGAATATAAGAACTCGTGCCCTGGAGGCACAAACGGACTGGCGCTTATGATCGGATCAAAGCAGTATGTCCCGACAGGAAACTTCGCTGCAAATATTCGTCGGGCCGGCTCGATGCGACTTCCAACTAAGTACTTTCTGTCAAAGCTGAGGTTGCTCGATCTTTGGTCTTTTAGCCATTTTTCGTCCAGCTCGCCATTGCGCTTCGCCGACGGAGTCACGGATATGACTTTCCCCTTGTCGTCCAGATGATGGCTACCAAATTGGGAAAATAAAAACGACTCTTGGCTCTTCCTAGCCCGCTCGTCGAGATCCTTAATTTGTGGAGTCGGCACAAGTCCAACCAGCAGTCGTAGTGCCTGAGACAAGGTCAGGTCCGCGAATGTCACCTGAACTTCCTGCCATTCCTCCGAGAGATCCATCGGGTACTCAAAGGTTACCATCTCCTCCAGTGCTTCGACTTGAAGAGCGCGTAGCTCCAAGGTGAGTTCTTCAGTCCTTTTCTGGAAACCGCCTGCATCCCTCAGGTAGCCGATAGCATCCATTGTCCACGAAGCTTGAGCGCCGGCGCCTGTCACGCAAGAGCGCATCGCGAGCATTGAGTCCGCTACCTTGATTCGACACAACCGTTCCTGATCTTTGTCTTTTATACGCTTATACGCGGTGGCAGCAACCTCCCATATTCTCTGTCGAAAGGCGGGATACTGCTTTCGCTCATCCGCTTGAGTGGCCACGCCAAAGGCATCATTGGCTATCTGCTCCCAGGTTCGTAAACCCGAACGACCGCCGATCTCGGCCATGCGCGAGAAACCAATAAATTCTGGAGATTCTTTTGTGCGTTGATACAGCACTTCAAAGGTATCAACAAGCACTTGCGGAAATGGGTTTTTCTTGTTGGCTTGCGCTGCGATCTCTAGCCCACGTTCAAAGTAGTCGAACGCATCGTGGTAGATATCATTGTCAGGCTCAAACTGAGGACGAATGGCTTTCGAAAGAAGCAGCCTTATACTTTCAAAATATGCGCTGATCGCGATCAGCGCGATCTGCCATTTGGATCTGTCGTTGTACCAGACAGTGTCTGCCACTCGCGCCTGTAAGAGTGGAGGTGAAATGAATTCCGTAGCTTCGGAGAATTGAGTTGTTTGTTCACCGGTATAGTCGATCGGCATTGGGCTGCGCCGGCCGTCAATGATGAAGCGCGGAGTGAAAGGATCGCCCTCATTCGTCCTCATTGAGAAAGTACATATGTGGGATAGCAGACGGAACGCATTCATCGAGTTCTGGTCGCCCGCAGCTTCTGACGCCTTTGCAGCGTCCTCCAGCTCCTTCTCCAACGCAAAATAGTCCCCGCATGTCTGCAGGGCAACGCGATTATCGAGATCAAGCGATTTTAATTGTTGTGCCGATATAGCCACCGTTTGCCTCCCCAGCAAATCATTCGCACTAGCATATCAGATGCACTTATTGGAGAATCCGCTTCGCTAAGAGCGAGTGGATTCTGGGAACTCGCTAGACCAGTGGTCGGCATGGATACTATTTTTTGGTGACGACCTACTTGCTTTCGCAAAGAAATCCGCACGACTAGCCGGATGCGATCTGGACGGGGCCCCCACCACCGGAGGTGGTAGTGATGCCAACTTCACTGCGGCTTTGGGCGTGCCAACATTGGATGGATTGGGCGCGGACGGTGAGGGCCTACCGAATATCTGTATTACGACTCTTTCGCGTGTATTCTGCTAGCACGGGTCGTCTTACTTATCTGAGGTGTGCTTTGGCTGAGTTGCCGCGGCCTTGTCTATAGCCCACTGGTCGATTTCGTTAATAGTCTTTTTCACCTTGGCCAGAACTTCGGGACTTTGGCTTAGCTCAATGATTTCTCCATAGGCCAATATTCCTAGAACTGATGTGGCTTTGAGCAATTTCATCAAGTCAGATTCTGCATAAAAGGCCCCTAGGGCAGTGGCTCCATGGCGCCGGGAAACTTGATGAATTCCAGTGTGGGTAAAACCGTTCATTGCGTTCCAATGTAAGTTCTTGAGTGCAGTGAGCGAACCATTCAGATCGGGAGCGGTAGCTTCAACTTCTTTAACGAGATCTCCAAACTCCTTTTTTACTCCATTAATAAACCGCTTCAAGTCTTCTTCGCTTGCAGCTCTACTAAGCCACATACCTCGAATCGTAGACTCAAAAAGAACTCGCAAAAGGGAAAATGCAGAGCCATACATCTGCATGGAATAGAGCAGTGTTATTGAAGCTTGATGTTCGGTAGCCGAATGTAGGCATCCAATCGAAAGTTTGGATCTCGGATCTGAGGGGACATTGATCCCCTGCATAATCATCCCAACCTTTTCAACGAGATATGTCAGTTTCTGAAATTCAATTTCGGACTGCATGTCCCCTCCTTGTCTAGTTGTGAAGACAGTCGCTCCTTTAGCTGTAGGCAAGACCACAATGAATAAAGTTGGTCCGAGCGGAAGTCTGCTTCTGGCCGAAAGTGGACGTCGTCTTTGACTGGCTTGTAGATTCAGTTAATTCCTTGGCTCACACCTTGTTCGCATAAATTTCTTTAAGCAGACAAAATCGTAAATCTTCGTCTGATATAAGAAGCTTGCTTTTATTGTTTAGAGCATTCAATAGTCGAATCTGAATATAGCTGGACCATGCTAGGGGCTATCTTCAATTCCTCCCTTGATCCATCCGAAGCATTGATCGATAGACTGATGATGTCGGATGCCGTCTTCCATTTAAATTCTGCTTGTGTCACAGGATTGTTGTTGCCGATGGATAGTCGACTAGATGTAACCTCCGGCACTCCGTATTGATCCATTTGGTTCTTCAATAGGGTGACGAATGACGATGCCGAAAATGGCTCTGGATGATTCAATTGATAGAGCCGGTTATTACAAAAAAATAAAAGATATGTGTCAAATCCATCCGTCTCAGCAATACGACGATTAATTGTCAAGATTGAACCGACAGAGTTAGCCGCATCTCCGAGTTGGACAGCCCTTGCTTGCGTGTCTTGCAAACTAACGCCGCTTTTGTATCCCGCAAATTCAAATGCATGGCAATGTAAGGTGCAAAAAACAAGTGGAAACAATGCAAAGCAGGCAAACCATCCATGGCACCATTTCATCTCTCTTTTCCTTTTTATATTCGATAAATGCAAATTGAGGTGCTTCTGGCCGAAAACGGACTTTCTTCTTGGACGGCTTATTGTGTGGCCGAAGTGTCACCAGCCAATTCTCTATAAAACAGCACACATTGGTATCCGGACATACCGTTCTGTTTACAAGAAGTTGATCTAAGAATCGCATCTCCGCTGATTTCCTGGATGTATGCATCCTTGCCACTGCGTAAAATGGCTTCATCGAACGACTTGGCTTTCAACACGTTTAAACACATGTCCGTAATGGCATGTTCATCGACTGTAATGGATTTTCCATTCATTGATTCTCGTGCGCGCTGGAGCGTGGGCAGACATCGTTCAGAGACAGGATCCTGAACGCCGTATTTTTCTGCGTTTGATAACTCCACACATCCACGAGCCGCGGTGGTGAATGCCCTTAAGTCCTCTGTTTTGTATCCCAAGTCGCCGGAAATTGCCACTGCACACAGTATCTCTTTCTGCTGTACAGGTAAGGAAAATGGCTCTGCGTGTGCGAAAGGCGACGTCACAGCCAAAATCAAAGTGATTACCGGTAATTTCATATTTCTGCTTCTAATGAGAGGGCCGTTGAGGCCTTAAGTCTTCTTATGGCCGAGAGGAGACGAAAAACAGTATTCACCTGTTTAGCGATTCCAGCCTCTAAAAAGTGCTCTGACAACGACAAATGCAATTGCTAAAAGTACCGCTACGCCAGCAGCATAAAAGATGGATGTGACGTACCTTCCATTGATCCAAGCCTCATAGGTTGAAATGGAAAGATATCCCAGACCTGCGGGAATCATCAGTATTTGCAGAACGCCTTCGATGCTCAGAAAATGTTCTCGCCAACGACTCGAACGATACGGCCCTTCAAGCATAAATTCCCTCCAAAACATGTGGTTACGCAACTCTTTCCCAGTCAGGAGCCGGCCGCTCCTGGCCGTTTGCCAACATTCTATCGAGCTAACTTTTGAGATTTCCGAAACCATATCCCTAAAAAATACAGGATTGGTAACGAGAGCAAAGTAAATATCAACATTGGGACTCTCAGCGGACCAAACAGCGGTGGTGGCGTGACGATCCTAAAATGCTCGGTTGGAGGCGCAGAAAGAGTCCAGTCCATCACCAGGCCATAACAAATAAAAAGTAAGATCAATGATGTGAGCGAAAAAAACCAGGGACGATTGATTTTTCTCCAAAAGAAGATTGAAGAAAGAACTGTATAGATAATCGGCAAAGAGAAGGCAATAGCTAGTTC
>NZ_LFLT01000098.1 GCF_001189955.1 Herbaspirillum chlorophenolicum
TGGCAACGACCCGGCAGATGTTTCCCTGCTCAGCCGAACGCTCAATGGCTTTGCACTGATGGGTACACTGATCGTTGGATCTTTAGTGATCACAGGTGCGCTCAACTACTGGCTGATTGTCGGCCCCACCGTTACAGGGCTTCTCTCTTCTCCCTACGGGCAACTATTGATCGCCAAGCTCGTCCTGTTCGGCATGATGCTGGCTCTGGCTGCCGCAAATCGCTACCGCTTGAGTCCGTTGCTGGAACGAGTCCATGTTTCGGGAGAACACGCCACGGCGATTGCGGCTCTACGCAGAAGCCTTTTCGTCGAAACCTGCTGCGCTTTCCTGATTCTGGCGCTGGTCGCCTGGCTCGGCACCTTGGGGCCGATGACTGAATAAGTTCACCCCTAGGGCGAGACAGAGTTGCATGATGGGGGAAGATTGAGGCCCCATATCGTAAAAGGAAAAAGATGAAAAAGTTCGTCCTAGCGAGCCTGCTCGCTCTGACCTCTGTTGCTGCGCACGCGGCTGGGGAGGCTATCACGGTGTATAAAGACCCGGATTGCGGCTGCTGCACGGCTTGGGTAGAACACATGAACCAGGCCGGCTACAAGCTCAATGTCATTGACCGCAAAGAGATGCCGGCGATCAAAAAGCGCCTGGGCGTACCTGAATCACTTCAGTCCTGCCATACCGCCGTTGTTGAAGCAACGGGCCAGGTGATCGAAGGCCATGTTCCGGCCCCAGCGGTGGCCAAACTCATCGCATCCCGATCGACAAAAGGTGTCGCGGTACCAGGTATGCCCCTCAACTCACCCGGGATGGGAAAGATGGATGGGAAGTTGGTCACGGTCGACCTTGCCGGCAATGAATTCTCACGAAATTAATCGTTAACCGTACTCTGGGATCCGTTTCGTCTGGAGCAGGCTGGCCAGTGTTTTCATATAGCCTTGACTTGCATCACTGGACCTCAAAGGTATGTCTGACCCGGGAGAGCATTACTATGGATGAACACCATCATCACACCGCAACAACTCCAGGCGTTGAAGCGGGCTCGCCGCCGGGAAAAAGCCAGACTGATCCGGTTTGCCACATGAAGGTGGCTCCCGACCCATACAGGAGGATTGAATACGGTGGAATAAAATTTTACTTCTGCAGTGACAAATGCATGGGGCAATTCCGTGCCAATCCGGCCGCATTTGTCGGAGAGTCAACAAAGCCAGAGGCAAGCACTCAGCCGCCTGATGGAACTATCTATACCTGCCCCATGCACCCGCAAGTCAGGCAGGCCTCTCCGGGAAATTGCCCCATCTGTGGGATGAGCCTGGAGCCGCTGCTACCGTCGGAGCAAGAAGAGGAGAACCCTGAACTGAGGGACTTCCAAAGGCGATTCTGGCTCACGTTACCCTTGACGGTGCTTGTCACGTTGCTGGCCATGGCTGGCGGCCGCATATTTCCACATGGCCTGACCGGTCAAAGCTGGATCGAGCTCGCGCTCGGTACGCCCGTGGTCCTGTATGCTGGCTGGCCGTTCTTGACCCGCGGTGTCGACTCGATCGTTCGCCGCAGTCCCAATATGTGGACCCTGATCAGCACCGGTGTGGTAGCCGCCTACGGCTATAGTGTTGTCGCAACCGTCTTCCCCGAACTATTCCCCAAGGCCTTCATAGAGCACGGGCGGATTGGTGTCTACTTCGAAGCCGCAGCCGTCATCATCTCACTGACCCTGCTGGGACAGATCCTGGAACTGCGGGCGCGCTCGCAGACCTCTGCCGCCATTAAATCACTGCTCGGCTTGGCACCTAAAACAGCTAGACGGATCGCTGCAGATGGTACGGAAGAAGATATTCCCTTGAGCAACGTTCATATTGGCGACCTGCTACGGGTCCGGCCAGGCGAAAAAGTCGCTACTGACGGGGTGGTCGTTGAGGGCGAGAGTGCCATTGACGAGTCGATGTTGACTGGCGAGCCGGTACCCGTTACCAAGCGGCCAGGTGACAAGGTTATCGGAGCAACGATCAATGCCAGCGGAAGCCTGATCATCCGCTCCGAGAAGGTCGGGTCGCAGACCATGCTCTCGCAGATCGTTCAGATGGTTGCCCAAGCTCAGCGCTCGCGCGCCCCCATGCAACGGTTGGCGGACGTCGTCGCCGGCTACTTTGTCGTGATCGTGGTGGGCATTGCTGTTCTGACGCTGCTAGGCTGGGGATTCTTGGGGCCACAACCCAGCTGGGTCTATGGCTTTGTCAATGCTGTAGCGGT
The DNA here is from genome assembly GCF_001189955.1 of Herbaspirillum chlorophenolicum. Lineage (GTDB taxonomy): Bacteria > Pseudomonadota > Gammaproteobacteria > Burkholderiales > Burkholderiaceae_D > Herbaspirillum > Herbaspirillum chlorophenolicum. Next base: position 2,246 of record NZ_LFLT01000098.1, read on the forward strand.
CCTGATTATCGCTTGTCCGTGTGCTCTAGGACTGGCCACCCCCATGTCCATCATGGCCGCCACTGGCCGGGCCGCAACCCAGGGCATCCTGTTCCGAGACGCAGCGGCCATCGAAAGCATGAAAAAGCTCGATACGCTCATCGTCGACAAGACTGGCACCCTGACGGAAGGAAAACCTGCTTTCGATCGAATAATCGCCGCACCGGATATCCAGGAGGCTGAGGTGTTGCAGCTGGCTGCAAGCCTCGATCAAGGAAGTGAGCACCCACTAGCGCACGCTATCGTTGCCGAGGCACGTCGGCGCCAGCTTCCCTTATCGACGCCCAGCAGCTTTGAATCTTCCAGTGGGATAGGCGTTCGAGGGGTAGTCAACGGCGAGCGGCTAGCGTTGGGCAATACCAAGCTGATGGACTCGGAAGGCGTCTCCTCTGACTCTCTGCTGTCGGCAGCAGAAGCTTTGCGTGTTGAAGGTGCCAGCGTGATGTATTTGGCAAGGAACGGCGTGCTTTTAGGGCTGCTGGCGGTCTCTGATCCCGTGAAGGAAACAACAAGGGAGGCGCTGGCCAGTTTAAGGGAAGCCGGGCTCATGGTGGTCATGGCCACGGGTGATGGCACGTCCACGGCGAGAGCTGTTGCCGGCAAGCTCGGCATCTCCGAAATCTACGGTGAGGTTAAGCCTCAAGACAAGCTTGCACTCGTGGAACGTTTCCAAGCAGAAGGCAAGATCGTCGGGATGGCGGGCGATGGAATCAACGACGCTCCGGCGCTTGCCAAGGCAAATGTTGGGATCGCCATGGGAACCGGCACCGACGTAGCGATCAATAGCGCACATGTCACCTTGGTGAAGGGCGACCTGCGAGCCATCGCGCGTGCGAGAGGATTGTCGGTGGAAACCGTGCGAAACATGCGTCAAAACTTGGGCTTTGCTTTTCTCTACAACGCCCTGGGCATCCCCTTGGCCGCTGGCGTGCTTTACCCGCTTACCGGACAACTGCTCTCACCCATGTTGGCGGCGCTGGCAATGAGCCTGAGCTCGGTATCGGTGATCGCGAATGCGCTGCGCCTGCGCAGAACGCGAGGCTAAACGTTAGCTGGAGAAGACTTGTTAAGACTCGGATTGCCTATTTTTTCGAGGCGAGGGCTCGGTGTCCCGCAGATGAGCGCGCAATTCGGCACTGATGCTTTCATGGGCCTCCAGCTTTGCCTGTAGTGCTGCACGTTCGATCTCTACTTTCTGCAGCATCTGGGCTGCGGTCGCATTTTCTTGTTCCGCACGGGCTAAGCTGGCCTGCAGCTGCTCGTTGACAGCGCTCCTGTCAACCAACTGGGACTCAAGCATCTGATTTCGATTGGCCAGCTCCTGTAACGTGTCCAGCTTTTGCTGGAGTCGCGCTGCCACACTGCGTTGTTCGTAGAGAGCCTGCTGTGAATGCGACAACTCCGCGACTAGTCGCACGCCTTCTTGGTTAACGCGAGTCACTTCCTCTTGTTTGACGATAGCCTCCTGCCTGAGCTGGCGCAACTCGGCCTGCAAGGTCTGAATCTGCTGCTCATGGCGTCGCAGATCCTGTTCTCTCTGTTCCTTGGTTGCCGTTCGGTAGTGCTCAAGGGCCTCCCGGGCATGTTGATGCTTTTCTTCCAAAGAATTGCGGTGCTGCTCATTTTCCGCAAGGCGCTCGTTAAGGGCGCGTACTTGCAACTCAAGCGCGTGACTTGCGGCCGTCTGCTCCTGCAACTGAGTACGAGTTTGCTCGTGAGCTTGGGCCTCATGCAGTCTGGCACCGTCAGTCTTTGCCAATCGGGCTGACAAGTCGGCCGCCGTCATACGCAAGGCCTCCATTTCGGTCTGTAGGCGGCTAGTGGTCGAATCGGCCGCGGATCTTGCCGAGAGCACCTGCGCGTCCGCTTCGGCCTGGAGCTGCGCTGCAAGCCGTTCCACGAGGTCCTGCAAGGCCTCGCTGAGGGTACGCGACGGCACCGCCGCTCCTCCGTCTTCTTCCTCCAATTCCTTGAGATACTTGTGAATCGTGGTCTTGGATCCGGTATTGCCCAACTCGATGCGAACAGCATCCACAGAGGGGCGTCGCCCCATGGCCAGCAAGGTGTCACGTGCCTTCTTTACCTCGGATTTGTATAAGCCTGTGCGCGCCATAGTGATCCCTGTTTTTGATAATGTATTACATAATACGTATTTACATATTAAATTAGAAGGGACTTGTAGGTTAAAGTGGCATCAATTACAGACT
>NZ_LFLT01000099.1 GCF_001189955.1 Herbaspirillum chlorophenolicum
TAGGGGTTGCATCCATGCTAGGGGTGGCATGGGTGCCAGGGGTAGACGCCAACCTTTCGAGGTGGAGGTGATACTGGCGGGTGGCCCCCTTGGCTCCCCCGTTGTGGTTTCCGACCACCGACAACAATCCCTCCTCGATGAACCCATGCACGATGCGGCGAGCCTGGCTTTCAGATGCAGAAATTTTCTTGGCGATGCGCTGGATCGACGGATACAAGCTCTTGCCATCGTCGTCGCACCAATCCGCCAATGCCAGCAAAGTGAGTTTTTCTGAGCCTCCACGCGAGAAGTTTTGCCAAACGGCCCCCATCGCGATCAAGCTCATGCCCCCTCCTTCGCATAGCGCTTAGCGAGCCATTCCTGGCCGATGCCAGTGATCATCGTGGTGAACGTGATGTGCTCGTGGCCGGCGGAATCGCTCCAGGGCTTACGTTCCACTACGCGGAAATAGCCGCGGTCAACAAAACGCTGGTACGGGATGTTGTTCTGCATCAGAACTTCATCGGAGCGCAATTGCCTGAAGAAGCGGTTCTGCCCCCAGCCGATGGCCTTGGCGAAAACACCCAGCTTGCACAAGCCATCGCTGTTGCTGATACTCGTTGCGAATTCCACCTTGGGGGCTTGGTAGGCGATCTGCCGGGCTTGGTACTCCAACTGTTCCTGCTGGCTAGCAGCCAGACGCAAGGCTGCCGAGAAAGTGCGCGGGACGCTGATACCACCCTCCAGTTCCTGCCAGCGGTCAATAATGCGCGCACGCAATTCGAGCTTGTAGCCGGAGACCAAGATCAACGCTTCGCGCTTGGGCAGGCGGAAAATCGGGTAAACTTGACCGTTTTGCTCATTGAGGAAGGTGTCCTCAAAATTGAGGATACCCGCCTCGCCATGCAACTCGACCAGCATCAGGCGGATATCACGCATCACGTTGTCGTGGCGCTTTTCCACGAGGTCAGCGATTTCGCGGCTGCTCATGGTTTGCACAAACCCGATGGCTGCGATATAGTTTTGGCTGTGAACCGTAGTATCGAAAGCCGTTACCCCTGCCAGGGCGACGGCTTTTTTCTTTTCAGAGGTCATCGCGCCTCCAATCAAGCCGCCACGGACTTGTTCATCAGCGCGTCGATGCTCGAACGCTTAACACGGGTGCATTTTTTGCCGAAGCGGACAATCTCCAGCGAGCCTTCTCGGATCAATGCCCAGTAGGTGGAGTCACCAATCGCGAGAATGGCCTTGGTTTCGTGGCGATCGCAGAGTGTGTCGCCGACGGACTGAGTAGGGCTAGAGTGGGAGTTTTGATTCATTCCTATTCCTTCGCAAATGTTTGCCGCAACATTTTTTTGTGCGGGACAGTGCAAAGAATAGGATTAGACGCAAGGCAAGTCGCGCCAAAAGTCGGAAGGAAAGAAACTAATTTTTAGTCGTTTTTGTCCTTAAGTCTCGCCCATGCCTTTCGAATGGCGTCGGCTTTAACAGGAGCATCCGGATTATTGACATTCGCCAAATTAGCAATTGCGGTAGATTGGTCCTTGATAAATTTCCGATTCAGTTCAGCCAATTGAACGACATAGCTACTCATCGGAGCATTTGAGCCATCCGGCTGTCGAGAAGGGTACTTAGCACCCGGGTCGGCACTGCGCAAAACATCTGCCAGCAACATGAGGGTGATAACAGGGTTCGTAGTTAAATTCTGAAACATCGCTGCCTTTTTAGCAGCGTCTCCGCCAGTTGCACCTGCGTCTTCAAGCAGGTGCTGGAAGCTTGGCACTTGCCCCCCTTTCAAAAATTTAGCCAGCCGTTCGGCGTCATCTCCAAGAGACTTGTAGGCCGCACGCTCTTGGTCCACGGTAAGTTCCAGCATACCGATTTTGCGACCGCCGTAAAGCGCATCATAGGGCTGCCTTTTGGGCTGATCAGGCCAGACAAGGAAAACACCGACTAAGGCATCTTCCTGATTTACGACATTTTCCTTAAGTTTCTTCCAATTTTTGGAAACGGTATCGGCATCAGGATTTCCCTCCCAATACGACCTAAAGCGTCTCGCCCTATCAATTAAAGGATGCTGTTTAATAACTGCATTTCTACAAAAATTTGCTATGTACTCTGCAATCTCGACTGGCAAGCCACTTGCAGACCAAAAATCAGGGTTGATGTCGTCTTTCATTTAAGAAATCTCACTTCGATTCAATACGATGCAGATACCAAGAACGGATAGCGAATCTGTTATCCGTTCATAAAATTATGAAAAAGCACTCCTGCTTGCTGCAGAGGCGTCGATACCGGAATTCCGGGATCCCCGGAATCCAATCGAAACAAGGACTTGATCGAGAATAACTTGTAGTGGCTCCGTCGCTGGAACTGTTCCGAAACCGGAACTCTTTCCGTCTCGATGCGAGAAAGAGCAATTTTGCTAATTCGCGAAGGCTTTGCAAACCCTTTCAAAAGGGTTGCAGAGCTGTTTTGCAAGTTCACGTGGCGATGCGAGCGTCAATGCCTGCGTGCTCACGCAGCAAGTACAGCAAGCCGCCACCATCAATCAGCTCAATCGGCTTGTCCTTGCAAAAATTATAGGCGTCCGTGCCGTACCCGCTCGTGCAAACAAGAATACCTTTATTGGCCCCCTCATTCATCATCGTTCCGAATAGGTCACGGACAGCACTCACGCCCACCGTATCCTTGTACCGCTTGGCCTGGATCACTACCTTGCCACCGAGGATCGGACGGGTGTCGTAAGCGACAGCATCAACTCCTCCATCCCGAGAACTGCGCGTCAGCTTTGTCTCAAGCCCCATCTTTCCAAACAGATTCGAAACCAATACCTCAAACTCGCTAGGAGTTAGGTCCAGTAAGTTGGGACGCGAATCAAGCCCCGTCAGTACATCACCCTGATCGATGAATCGCTTATCGATCATGTCGAACTCAACAATTGGTTTGATCGCCAGCAACTCGTCCGGCCTCGCCGATACCTGAGCGCCCAAGTTCTTGAGGCAGGCGATCTTGTCTACCTTTTCTAAGCGCAATTCCAGGAACGTCTCCTTCGGCGCGCGCACCGATACGACTGGCACTCTGACCTCTTTCCCGCTCGCAGGATCGTGGGTATCGATCATTCCGTTAAATATGATTCGGGAGAGCGCATTGACTTGATCCGCTTCAAATAGCTCGTGAAGCGTTCTGAGCGTTACTGCAGCAACAATATCTTGGTAGAGCTGCTTAATCTCCGCCGGCTTTCTGGTCTTGGACTCGATCTGATCCTTTGTCTTGACGTACCTGAATTCAACGTCCTGCGGAATAACCGACGATTCGGGCAAATCGTATTCAACTACCAGCTCCCCAGTCTCCTGTTGGAGAGCAAGCCGGAATTTTTGAGGAAATCCCTCGGCCGGGTATGCCGAACGTGCCAAAACCATGTCACAGTAGGCCACGATAGCCTCCGGCTCCTTCGAATGGTAGGCCGCCTGAATTCGATCTACTTCAGCGTTGTGCGCCACAACATCGCGCTCATAGGCCTCTTTCTTCTCTTCGTATTCGCGCTTGATCTTAGAAATCTTGGCAAGCTTCTGGCTCTCATTGTGCTCGTGAGCAGCAAGGGCTATTTTGTGCGCCTCGGACGCCTTTACAACTTCCTCCGCGTGTCGGTTCACGGCACCAGGCCAAAAACGGCTTAAGCCCTTCAAGGGCGCGACCTCCCCCGGCAAGGGCGGAGATTCCGACAAAAGCTCACGAGGTGGACGAAACGCCGCATATCGCTCCGAGTTCTTCAAGGATGCGAAATCAATTCGATCGTCATGATGAAGGGTATGGGTAAGCAAGCCCTTCAACTCATCCAAGCGATCCTGCAATTCGGCGTTCAGATCATCCACCTCACCC